>CAVDRM010000003.1:0-137114 GCA_963611355.1 Anaerovibrio sp. | reverse complement strand
TTCTTCCCCCCCGTGCCTTCCCGCTTTCCGCCTTCTGAATATCCCCGCGGGATTTTTCCGTTTTCCTTTACTTTTTTCCCCCGATACGGTATAATTTCCACGAACCGCTGCATATCCGGCGTTCAAAAGACGAAAGGAGCGCTTGACCACATGGATACCACCGTCAACAAGGAAATGACCATCGCGCAGGTGCTGAACCTGCATCGCGGCACGTCCCGCATTTTCATGGAATTCGGCATGACCTGCCTGGGCTGCCCCTGCGCCACGGCCGAATCGCTGGAGGACGCCTGCCGCGCCCACGGAGCGAACGCGGACGAGCTGGTGCATCAGCTCAACGAGTTCCTCGCCCAGGCGCAATAACATGACCCAGGCTAAAACGGCGGGCGAAGCGTTTTATTTGGCCGCCGAAATGGAGCGGCGCGCCGTGCGGCTGTACGAGCGCGCACTCCTTCTGTTTCGGGAGCCGGCGCTGTGCGGGCGCATTGAGCAGATTCTGGCCGACGAGCGGGAGCACCTGTGCCGCTTTACCGCCCTGAAGGACGGCGAAGCGCCCGATGCGGAGCGCGGGCTGTGCCTGTCCGCCGAAAGTGCGCGCATTCTGTTTTCCGGCGGGCTGCTGGAGGCGTACAGGCTCGGCGCGTTTCGGGACGAGCATGCGCTGCTTTGCTATGCCGCCCGTCAGGAAAAAAACGCGGTGGAGACCTACCGCGGCTTTGCCGGACAGTTTGCCGAAAACCATGCCTGCGCGCAGACGTTTTTGAGCATCGCCGATGAAGAGCAGAGCCATTTGGAGGCGCTGAACGCCCAGCTGACGGCGGACGGCGCGGCAAAGGAAGGAAATGCGCATGAGTGAAGCGCTCATCAGCCTGCAAAGCATTTGGAAGGCCTTTGACGGAACGCAGGTGTTGAAGGGGCTGAATCTGGACGTCGCCAAGGGCGAATTTTTTACCCTGCTGGGTCCGTCAGGCTGCGGCAAAACGACCACGCTGCGCGTCATGGCAGGGCTGGAAAGGCCGGATGCCGGGCGCGTCTTTTTGTCCGGCGAGGATATCACCTTTTACCCGCCGGAGCGCCGGAAGCTGAACACGGTGTTTCAAAACTACGCGCTGTTTCCGCACCTGAATGTGTTTGACAACATCGCCTACGGCCTCAAAATGGCGGGCGTCAAAAAATCCGCCCTGGCGCCGCGGGTGGATAAGATGCTTGCCATGATGCAGCTGTCCGGCTTCGGCAAACGGATGCCCGGCCAGCTTTCCGGCGGGCAGCGGCAGCGCGTGGCGATTGCGCGGGCGCTGGTGCTGGAACCGGAGCTGCTGCTCCTGGACGAGCCCCTGGGGGCGCTTGATTTGGAGCTGCGGCGGCAGATGCAGACGGAGCTGAAGGCCATCCAGCAGCGCCTGGGCATTTCGTTTGTGTACATCACGCACGACCAGGAAGAGGCCATGAATATGTCCGACCGCATGGCGCTGATGCACGAGGGGCATTTTGTGCAGGTCGGCACGCCGGAGGACATCTATGAGCGGCCGAACTCCATGTTCTCCGCCCGCTTTGTCGGCCAAAGCAATCTTTTGCGCGGCGTTTTGACGGCGCGGAAGGGAACGCGGTCGCTGATGGAGATGGACGGGCTGACCCTGCCCTGCGTCGCGGACGGCCGCTTTCAGACGGGCGACCCCGTCTGCCTGACCGTGCGCACGGAGCGGCTGCGCTTTGGGGCTGAGCATACGGACGACTTGTATCTCTCCGGCGTCCTCAAGTCGCTGCGCTTTGCAGGCGGCGTGGAGCGGGCGGAAATCGAGCTGGCGAGCGGGCAGGTGCTGCTCTCCCAGCGGCAGGCCGAGCGGGGCTGCGGGCTTTCCTGCGGGCAGCAGGTGCGCGTCTGGTGGGACGTTTCGCTCGCGCCGCTCGTCCCCGATGAGGAGGCGTGGTGATGAACAGGCAAAAAGGGCTGCTGGCGCTGCCGATGCTGCTCTGGGCCGCGCTGTTTGTCGGCGTGGGGCTGATTTACATCATCGCCCTGAGCCTGATGAAAAAGGGCGATGCGTTCACCGCCGTGCAGGAGTTCACGCTCGAAAACTATGCGCGTGTTTTTTCCGCGCAGTACGGGAAGGCGATGCTGAACAGCCTGCGTCTGGCGCTTGCAACGACGGCCGTTTCCCTGCTGCTTGGCTATCCGTTCGCCTATTTCATGGCGCGTTCAAGGGGGCGGGCGCGGCTCTGGCTGCTTCTGCTCATCATCGCGCCCTTCTGGACGAACGCGCTCATCCGCATGTACGGCTGGAAAATCCTCCTGGGCGCAAGCGGCCCGATGAACCAAATCCTCAAGGCGCTGGGCGTCATTCAAAAGCCCGTCAAAATTCTCTACACCGAGACCGCCGTTTTAATCGGCATGGTGTATGCGATGATACCCTTCATCATCCTGCCGGTGTATTCCGGCTTGGAGCGGATGGACTGGGGCATTGTCGAAGCGGCGCGGGACCTGGGCGCATCGCCCTTCAGAGCGTTCTGGACGATGACCTTCCGCATGACGCTGCCCTCCGCTTTGGCGGGCTGCGTGCTGACGCTGTTGCCGTCCATCGGGCTGTTTTTTATCAGCGACATTTTGGGCGGCTCCAACACGCTCCTGTGGGGCAATCTCGTCCATGACGAGCTGCTCAAGAGCCGCGATATGCCGATGGCCGCCGCGCTGAGCGTCGTCCTGCTCATGCTCACCCTGCTCGTCCTCGCCGTCTACCGCCGCGCCGGGGGGAGCAGCGAAGAGATGGTGTTCTGACGGGGCGCGGGGATTTTCACGAAACTTTTGATGCACGAAGGAGAGGCAGTCATGAAGCTGCTCGGCTTAATCGGCGCGATGGCCTGCGAAATCGACGCGCTGCGCGCACGGATGGAAGATGCGCAGGAGACCTCCGTCGCCGATATGCATTTTTTCAGGGGGCGTTTGTACGGGCGGGAGGCCGTCCTGGCGCTGTCGGGCATCGGCAAGGTCCATGCCGCCATGTGTACGCAGGCGATGATTTGCCTGTTTCACCCCGACCTGGTGCTGAATCTGGGCGTTGCGGGCGCTTTGGACGAGCGGCTGCATATCGGCGATATCGTCATCGCGGAGAGCGCCGTTCAGCACGATGTGGATACGACCGCCCTCGGCGACCCGGCGGGGATGATTTCAGGCCCGAACATCGTTTATATTCCGTGCGATGCAAAGGCGAAGGAAGCCCTGCTCCGTGCGGCGCAAAAGCAGGGGCTGCATTTTCTGACGGCCGTCATCGCGACCGGCGACCGGTTTATGGAGGCGCAGGACGAAAAGCACGCGCTGCGCGGCGCATTCGGCGCGGCTGCCTGCGACATGGAGGGCGGCGCCATCGCGCAGGTCTGCTATGAAAACAAAACGCCCTATGCCGCCTACCGCGCCGTTTCGGATACGTTAAACGGCAACGGACAGGAGTATGCGGTCAACGCGGCGGCGGCGGCAGACAGGGGCGCAAGGCTGCTCCGCGCATTCATGGAAGCGCTGTAAGCACGCTTCTGTTCCCTTTGCATCCCGCCCAACGACTGAAACATAAGGAGGTCAGCGCATGGCGTTCGACAAATGGGACCGCCGCTTCATGGAGCTGGCGCACGTCATTTCGGGCTGGTCAAGCTGCTATGCGCCCAACCGCAGCATCGGCGCGGTCATTGTCAAGGACAAGCGCATCATGACCACCGGCTACAACGGCGCGCCGCAGGGCATGAGAACCTGCAAGGAGCGCGGAGAATGCCTGCGCCGAAAGCTGAACATCCCCTCCGGCACGCACGCAGAGACCTGCTATGCCATCCACGCCGAGCAGAACGCCATCATTCAGGCGGCGAAGCTGGGCGTTTCCATTGAGGGAGCGACCCTGTACTGCACCCACCAGCCCTGCTCCGTCTGCGCTAAAATGATTGTGAACGCGGGCATTCGGCGCGTGGTGTACGAGCAGGGCTATCCGGACGACTTTTCGATTGAGATTTTGACCGAGACAGGTGTCGTTCTTGAAAAAATGGCGCCGGAACAAACCATCACGGAGGACTGAAGCATGAAACGGTTTTTGTCTGCCTTGCTTGTGCTGATGCTGCTTTTTGGCGCGGCGTCGGCCGAGAACCCCAAGGCCGTCCCGCTGCTGGCGGAGGATGAGATTCCCGATACGCCCGGCGGCGTGCATAATTATATGCTGCTGTGCGTGGATTCCTGGAATGCGAACGCCAAGAATCTGGGCAACACGGACGGCATTGTGCTGGTCACGGTGGACGAATACGCCAACCGCCTGATGCTCACCTCCTTTATCCGCGATTTGCTGATTCAAAAGAGCGAGAACAACTTTAACCGCCTGTCCCGCTATGTGCCGCACAACGGCGCGAATCAGGAGGCGGTCGAAAAGCTGATGGGCATTTTCGGCACGCATTTCGGCGTGAAGATCGACCACTATGTCGTTGTGGACTGGACGATGATTAAAAACATCATCGATGCCGTGGGCGGCGTGGACATCACCGTGACGGAGGGCGAGGCGACCCGCCTCAAGTCCAAGAACGCCTATAAGTCAAGCTGGACGGAGCCTGCCCTAAAGGGCGCGGGAACGTACCGCTTCACGGGCTATGCGGCCGTCATTTACATGCGCATCCGCTCCTCCACCGTGGTGGACGGCGAGGCGAACGACTTCCGCCGCACCTCCCGCGCCCGCGCCGTGCTGTCCAATATCGCCGTCAGCCTGAGCGATATTTCCTACGAGCAGGCGCTGGAGCTGCTGGATGTGGTCGTTGAAAACACCCTGCTCACGGATATGACCGCAGCCGACCTGCTGGAGGCCGTTGGGCTTGCGTACAGCGCCCGAAAGTACGACATCGAGCAGCTCCGCATCCCCATCAAGGGCACCTATGAGGGCATCACCTACGCGGGCGGCTCGTGCCAGCAGATTGACTTTGTGGCCAACCGCGAGGCGCTGCTTGAATTTCTCTACGGCGGCTTCATCGTAAGAGATGACGAATAATCCGAACATCTGAGGCAATGCATCATGAAAAAAACTGTTTTCCCCATGCTGATTCTGCTGTTTGCGCTGGCGCTGCCCGCTCTGGCGGACGAGGCCGCCGACATCACGCAGGAAGCTTCCCTGACCTCCTCCTCCAAGCAGGCGACGCTCTACAAGGCCTGTGACCGCGATGTGGAGAAGATTTGGACGAGCGACAAGGAGCGCCGCCCGTATATCGAGGTCAAAACCGAAACGCCCTGCTACGGCGTGTACATTTGCTTCGGCGGCACGCTGCGGCCGTGGGTGGTCGAAAAGGCGAGCGGAAAAAGCTGGGAGGTCGTGGCGAGCGGCGAGGGGCAGTTTGCGCACGAGTACCTTGCCCTGGACGGGCTGACCCATTTCCGCATCACCTATGCGGAGAATAAAAAGTGCGAGCTGGCCGTCAACGAGCTGTATCTCCTGTCCGAGGGGGATGTCCCCTCCTGGGTGCAGCGCTGGCAGCCCGCCGTGGAAAAGGCCGACCTGATGATTCTGGTGGCGCATCCGGACGATGAGATTCTCTTCATGGGCGGGATGCTGCCCGAATACGCGGGCGAAAGGCAGATGAACGTCATTGTCTGCTACATGACCTGCAACACACCGGGGCGGCGCACGGAGCTTTTGAACGGCCTGTGGCTGTGCGGCGTGCGCACCTACCCCGACATCGGCGAATTCTGGGACAAGTACTCCCTGCGCAAGACGGACGTCATCTATAAGGCGTGGAAGGGCAAGAGCAACGTCCACAAATATGTGACCGGCCTCATCCGCAGGTACAGGCCGGAGGTGCTGGTCACGCAGGATGTGAAGGGCGAATACGGTCACGGCGCGCACATGGTCTGCGCAGAGGCCGCGCAGAGCTGCGTTGTGTCCGCGGCGGACGAGAGCAAGTTTTCCGCCTCCTTCAAGGAATACGGCGCATGGCAGGTCAAGAAGCTGTACATCCATCTGTACAAGGAGAATCAAATCGAGCTGGACTGGGACAAGCCCCTGCTCAGCCAGAACGGGCGCACGGGCTTTGAGGTGGCGGAGGAGGCCTACACCCTGCACGCCTCCCAGCCGCAGAACAAGCAGTACCGCGTCGAGCCGAGGGACAGCGAAAAGAGCTGCTACCTGTTCGGGCTGGCCTATACCACGGTCGGCCCGGACACGGAAAAGAACGACCTGTTTGAAAACATTCCGCTTGTGTAAGCAGTGAACACATTTATCATGAAAAAACGGAGGGTCAAACCGATGAAACGAAGAACTCTGGCAGGGCTCACTGTGCTGCTTTTGCTGCTGCTGGCGGCAGTCTGCGCTTCAGCGGCGGAAACGAAAACAATCACCTATTATGTCGAAGGGGAGCAGCGGTATTATCCCGGCTATCATACCTACACGCCCGGCAGCAAGGCGTATTTCCATTTGCCGAAGGCTTCCGTGAGCGGCTGTCATTTCATCGGCTGGCACAAGGAAGCGGACTTGTCCGACGACGAAATCAACGGTTTTTGGCAGTACGAGGAAGCGGACGATTTGACTTTCTATGCCGAATTTGCAAAATGCAGCGGCGTATACACCCTCACCCTCTGTGACGAAAACGGCGACCCGATGAAGGACGGGGACGGCAACGTCCTGCCCGAATACACCTTCTGCCGTGAGGAGCTGCCCGACCTGCCCGTTGACAAAGCGCTGGCGGAGCAGGATGGGAAAAATTTTGTCGACTGGTTTGATGCGCCGGCAGGCGGCAACCGAATCACCAAAAGCTATCTGATGCAGTGCACGAGCGACCTTCAGATTTATGCCCGCTTTGCCGCGCCGGAAAAAATTTACTACATCTATAACGGAAAATCCTTCGACCTGAACCAGACCTACACGCCGGGCAGAAACAAACTGCTGACATTAAAAAGGATCTCCACCTCCTCCACCTTCCTGGCCGCCTGGCATTTGGAAGAGGACTTGTCCGATGAAGGCTTTTTAAAGCTGAATCAAAGCGAGCATGAAGGGCCGCTCTATCTGTATCCCGAATTTGAAGAAGCCTATTTGGTGTATTACTATTACTACGATAAGGATGCCGACCAATTCAAGCTGCTCAGAGATGATGCGGGCGGCTATATCACGGATAAATATAACGCCAACAACCCGAAGGTGCAGCTCCGCGGCATGGAAAACACCGAAACGGAGGGCTTTTCCGGCTGGTACTTCAATCAGGGCTACACGGGCGAAGCCTATTTTTCCCTGTATCAGTACAAGGCAGGAGACGAGCTGAAGAACCTGTATTTCTACGCCCGCTATATGCCCATCCGCACCGTGACCTACATGGACGGCGACACGGTGCTGGACATCACGGGCGAGCAATACACCAAATACTGGTATCGGCAGGGCGCGACCCGGCCGCTGCCTGTCATGGAAGCCAAGGACAATACGTTCTTTGTCGGCTGGCATAGGAACGCCGATTTCAGCGACAGGGCGCAGAAGGTGAGCTTTTCCTGCGAGCAGGACGAGGATTTGACCTTCTACGCCGAATTCAGGACGCTGCCCTCTTCGTGGACGCTGAATCTGGGCAGCAGCGCAAAGGGCAGCAAGGCGCGGCTGACCATCCCCAAGCAGTCCGGCACGGTGACGTGGGCCAGCAGCGACAGGACGGTCGTCACCGTCAGCGGCAATGCCTCCTCCGTGCTGATAACCGCCAAAAAAGCGGGCACGGCGACCGTCACCCTCAAGGTGGGCGGCACGGCGGTCGCTCGGTGCGAGGTGACGGTGCGCGCCTTGGGCGGCATTGTGCAGACGCCCGAGAGCCTCACCCAAATCAAGTCCTCCGCCTTTGAAAACAGCGCGGCGGAAGCCGCCGTCCTCGGCGATGCCGTCCTCAAAATCGGCAGCCGCGCCTTTGCGGGCTGTGCAAACCTCGTCTACATCTACATCCCCGATACCGTAAAGAGCATTGCGGACGACGCCTTTGACGGCATCAACCCCATCATCTACTGCTCCGAGGGCAGCGCCGCCGCCGCGTATGCGGACAACAACGGATTCAGCAGGGCTGATATCAAGTGATGCTTCTTCCGCACGGATGCGCCTGCGTTTGTGCGGATTTTTTTGCAAGAAAACAGGCCCTTCATGCGTTATATGGGTGCGCGGGGCATGACGGGATGCGTTTCCTGCGCGGAAGGAGAATGCGCATGAAAAAGAGCAGCCGAATCATTTTGGCCCTGGCGTGCGCCGCGGTGCTCGTCACGGGGCTGGCCGTCGGCACAATCCTCTGGCGGACGGACTATGCGGAAACCAAGGTGCTGACCGCGTCCTCCGCCGACGGGCAGTACAGCCTGACGGTCTGCATGGTGGGCGAGCCGGACTTTCCCTACGGCGAGACGCACTGCCGGGCGGCATTATATCAGGGCGGCGAAAAGCTGACGGAGCTGGACTTTTCCGTTCGGAATGACGGCGCTGCCGTCAGGGAAGACAATTTCAGCGTCGTCTGGGAAGAAACGGCCGTCACCCTCCTCGCCTCCGGCACGGAGCAGGAGGACGCGGCCATCGTGCTGCATTATTGAAGAAAAACGGCGAAACCGGGCGAAAGCCGTCAAAATGCGTTGACCGGACAGGGCGGAGACTCGCGGAGCCTCCGTCCTTTTTTGTATGCAAAAGCCAAAGAAAAGCCCGCAGCCCTGCCGAATCGTCAAGGCGCGGGCATGGCGGATTGGAGTGATTTTTTGCCCGAATGCATAAAAATATGAAAACACGGTTGACAGCATGATAAAAATATGGTAAAATAATTTCAGATAGATACAAATTAACTTTCTTTGATTCTATCACCCCGATAGAACCGGCTACCCCTCCATACCCAATCGTGAGATAAACAGGCAAGGAGACGACAGCATGAGACTACGACCGGCAGTCATTCGTAAAGCGCCGCAGCGCCGCAGAAAAAAGACCTTCTACGAAATCATCGAGCCGTGGCTTTTCCTGCTGCCGGCGATGTGCGTGTTCGGCGTATTTTTGTTTTTCCCCTTCTTCAAGACCCTCTATCTGAGCATGTTTCTGACCGATAAGTTCGGGCAGGCCAAGCTATTTTACGGGCTGAAGAACTATGTGGACATCTTGGCCGGAAAATACAGCCGTGAATTCTGGAACAGCATCTGGGTCACGGTACGGTTCGTCTTCTTCGTGGCGAGCGGCGGCCTGCTGATGGGGCTTTGCACCAGCCTGATCACCGTCAACAAGTTTCCCGGCAAGGCGTTTGCCTCCGCCATTTTCGCCATGCCCATCGCCATCGCCTCCTCCGCGGCGGCAATGAGCTTTAAAATGATTTTGCACAAGTCCATCGGCCTGCTGAACCATTTGCTGGGCGTCAGCATCAACTGGCTGAGCGACCCTGTCTGGACGTTCCCCGTTATCTGTATTCTGTCGATCTGGCTGGCAAGCGGCATCAACTTTATCTTCATCGGTGCGGGGCTTCGCAACATCCCCGAAGAGCTGTACGAGAGCGCGGCCATCGACGGCGCGGGCTATTGGAACAAGCTCCTGAACATTACTCTGCCCTGCCTGAGCCCGACGCTGTTTTTTCAAATCATCGTCAACATCATCAACGCCTTCCAGTCCTTTACGCTGGTCAAACTGCTCACCTCCGGCGGCCCGCAGGAGCAGACCAATCTGATAGTGTACTCCATATACCTCGACGCCTTCCGCAACTTCCGCTTCGGCACGGCGGCGGCGCGCTCCATCGTGCTGTTTGTCATCATCATGGTGATTACGCTGCTGCAATTCAGCACTGAAAAAAGGAGCGTGCATTACTGATGACGATACACCTGAGCCGCCGCCAAAGAAACATCCTGAAAAAGCTGGGCTCCATCCTGCTCAACCTGCCGTTTGTCTTTCTCATCATGATTCCGCTGCTCTATACCTTCATGATGAGCGTGATGCCCGCGGACGAATTGTATTCCCGCTTCTGGCCCACGCACATGGATTTTTCCAGCTATCTGTCGGTCTTCACCAAGACGATGATTCCGCGCCACATCCTCAATTCCTTCATCGTGGCGGGCTCCGTTACCATTTTGCAGATGATAACCTGCTCCATGGCAGCCTTTTCCTTCTCGTTCCTGGAGTTCAGAGGCCGCAACTTTGTATTCATGTGCATTCTGGCGACCATGATGGTGCCGTGGGAGGCCACCATCATCGCCAACTACCTCACCGTTTCCTCCTGGGGATGGCTGGATACCTATCATGTGCTGATTCTGCCCTACGGCTGCAGCGCGATGGGCGTGTTTCTGATGCGCCAAAACTACCTGACCTTTGCGAAGGAACTCCATGAGGCCGCCAAGCTGGACGGCTGCAGCAACTGGCGCTTCCTCGCCACCATCGTCATCCCTCTGGCGCGGCCCGCGCTGGGCGCGCTGGGCGCGTATGTGTTCCTGCAGCAGTGGAATCAGTACCTCTGGCCCCTGCTCGTCACCAATTCCGACCGGGTGCGCACCGTGCAAATCGGCGTGTCCCAGATGTACGATATCGATTCGGAATCCATCGCGCTGATGATGAGCGCCGTCATTGTGGTGCTGATTCCCTCGCTCTCCATCTTCGTATTCATGCAGAAGCAGCTGATCAACGGCCTGATGGCCGGTGCGGTCAAGGGCTGAAT
Source organism: Anaerovibrio sp. (assembly GCA_963611355.1). Lineage (GTDB taxonomy): Bacteria > Bacillota > Clostridia > Christensenellales > Aristaeellaceae > CAVDRM01. Next base: position 126,497 of record CAVDRM010000003.1, on the reverse strand, counting down.
TCCATTGTTCCGAGCGCCCCGCTTTGGGCGTTCCATAAAAAAACAAGGAGGGTTCCAACCAATGAAGAAACTCGTAGCCGTTCTCCTGTGCCTTGTGATGCTGCTGTCCGCAGCAAGCGTTGCATCCGCCGCGGAAAAGACCAAGGTCGTCTTCTGGTATTCGCTGGAGGGCACCAACGCCGAGTGCATTAAGCAGATCGTGGACGACTTCAACAAATCTCAGGACGAGATCTTTGTGGACGCACAGTATCAGGGCAATTATGACGACGCCATCAACAAGCTCAAGGCGGCCGGTATGAGCCAGCTTCCCTGCGACATCGTGCATTCCTACGAAATCGGCACCCGCTTCATCATTGACAGCGGCTGGATCGTCCCCGTGCAGGAATACATTGACAAGGATAACTGGGACACCAGCGTTATCGAGCCCAACCTGCTGGCCTACTATACGGTGGACGGCAAAATCAATTCCATGCCCTTCAACTGCTCGACGCCCCTGATGTACTACAACAAGACCGCCTTCGAGGAAGCGGGCATCACCGAAGTGCCCACCACGGTGGACGGCATTCTGGCCATCGCCGACAAGCTGACCGTCCGCAACGACGACGGCAGCATCAAGCGGTACGGCTTCATCTTCTCCAACTACGGCTGGTTCTTCGAGCAGTGGGTCGGCAAAATGGGGAAGGAATACGTCAACAACGGCAACGGCCGTGAAAGCTATGCCACGAAGGTGATGTTCGGCGAAAACGGCGCCGCGCTGGATATCTTCAAAATGTGGAAAAAGATTTCCGAGAGCGAATCGACCTACTACGTCGAGCGCGGCGGCACCAGCGCGGCTCGTGCGGCGTTCGTGGCCGGCGATGCGGCCATCTTCCTGGCCTCCACCGCCAACCTTGCGGGCGTTCTGGCCAATGTGGGCGACAGCTTTGAGGTCGGCACGGCGTACTTCCCCTATGTGAACGCGGAAGACAAGGGCGGCGTTTCCACCGGCGGCGGCACCCTGTGGATGATTAAGAGCGGCGATGAAACCAAGGAAGCCGCGGCGTTTGAATTCATCAAGTTCTGCGTCAACCCCGAAAATCAGGCCAAGTGGAACGCGATGACCGGCTACTTCCCCATCAACGTTCATGCGCAGGAAACCGACACGTTCAAGGCCAACATCGAAAAGTATCCCCAGTTCCAGACCGCGCTGGATCAGCTGCATGACTCCTCCCCCGAATACGTGGGCTCCCTGCTGAGCGTGTTCCCCGAAGTCCGCCAGTATGTGGAGGATGTGACCGAGAAGGTGTTCCAGGGCGTGCTGACCCCCGAAGCGGCGGTGGATGAGCTGGTCAAATTGGCCGACGATGCCATCGAGACCTACAATCTGGTCAACTACTAAGCGTCTTTCTCTCCCGCACACGCGGGAACAATCCGTTTCCTTTCGCGCCTCCCTTTTCGGGAGGCGCTTTGGCTGTGAATTTCCCCGATGCGCTTATACGGTGTTTTCGATGGGAAAGAGCATAAAACAGCAATCCGCCTCCGGGGATAATCACCCGAAGGCGGAATTTTTATTGCTTTGATTGCTATCGGTCTTTCAGGAATTCCCGCACGCTGTCCAGCGCCAGACGGACGGTATCGTCCATGTCCAGATATCGGTAAAGCCCCAAACGCCCGCCGAAGAGAACGCCCGCCTCCTGCGCGGCCAGCGCCTGATACTGCGCGTATAGGGCGTTGTTTTTCGCATCGTTGACGGGATAATACGGCTCGTCGCCCGGCTGCCATGGCTTGGGGTATTCATAGGTGACGACCGTGCGCGGCATCTCCAGGATGTCGGGGCGGCAGGCGAAGTGCTTATGCTCGATGACCCGCGTATACGGCACATCGGCGCCCGTCTCGTTGATGACGGCATTGCCCTGAAAATTCGCCGTGCCCTCCAGCACCTTTGTGTCAAAGCGAAGGGAGCGGTATTCCAGATGGCCGAGGCGGTAGTTAAAATAAGCGTCAACAGGCCCTGTATACAGCACATGTTCGGCAAGCCCGCGATGCGCCTGGGGAGAATAAGCGGTTTTCAGCCGCACCTCGATGCCGGAAAGCAGGCGCTCCATCATGGCCGTATAGCCGTCCTCCGGAATGCCCTGAAAGCGGTCGCTGAAGTAGTTGTTGTCGTACACAAAGCGCACGGGCAGCCGGCGGATGATGAAGGCGGGCAGCTCCGTGCAGGGCTTGCCCCACTGCTTTTCCGTATAGCCCTTTATCAGCCTTTCGTAAATGTCCCGCCCGACCAGCGAAATGGCCTGTTCCTCCAAGTTGGAAGGCGCCTTCGTGCATTCGCTGCGCTGCCGCCCGATGATGCGCTTTGCCTCGTCCGGCTTTATCACGCCCCACATCTGGCGGAATGTGTTCATGTTGAACGGAAGGTTGTACAGCTCCCGCCCGTACCGCGCCAAGGGCGAATTGGTGAAGCGGTTGAACACGGCGAAGCGGCTCACATACTGCCAGACCTCCCCATCGTCCGTATGGAAGATATGCGCGCCGTAGCGATGGACCGCGATGCCGCTGACGTCCTCCGTATAAATGTTGCCGCCCGCATGGCTGCGCCTGTCCATGACCAGCACCCGAAGCCCCGCTTCGTGCGCCTCGTGCGCAAACACCGCGCCGAACAGCCCCGCGCCGACCACCAGTAAGTCGTACCGCATGATGTTCTCCTGCATATGATTTAGTTGAATCCGAAAATTTTCCTGCTCAGCTCATACCCTCCGGTCAGCACAAAGCGGCGCAGACCGCCCGGCAGATGGATGAGGATGCCCGCTGTGCGGCGGCGCAGCGTCCTGTACAGCCTCGGATGCTCCTGCCGAAGCCATGCCCACAGCTGCCGCACCTTCTGCAAATTTTCCTCCGTTCCGCTCTTGATGAGCATCACGGACGAAATGGTGGTGATGATTTCAAGGTAATTCAGCATATAGCGCCTGCGCGTCTTGTTTTCATCCTGAAAGGGGTCTGTGCAGGTGACGAGCAGCCGATTGACGAGCAGGTATTGGTCAATCCTGCGCAGCAGGACCGCCTCCTGCACGGACTGGTCATCCCGCCCGATGAAGTAATGATAAAAATCCACATCCAGATACAGCATGCGCTTGACGTGCGTGAGCGGCTTATAGACATACAGTTCATCCACATAGAAGGTGTGCAGGGGCAGCTCCAGCCCGCATTCCCGCAAAAGGCCGGTGCGGTAGATGACGGCGTGCATGAGCAGGTACTGCCATTTCTGGAAACGCCTGACCTCCTGCCAGCCGAAGATTTTTCCCCTTGGCAGGGCGTGATGATAGCGCACGACGTGCTTGTGCTTTTCGCCGAGCTTGTCGTAAATATAATTGCTGACCAGCATGTCCAGCGGCTCGGTCACGTTTTGCCGAAGGGTCTCCAGCACCTTCGGGTACGCCTCCGCGTCCACCCAGTCGTCGCTGTCCACTACCTTAAAATAAAGCCCCGCTGCATTGCGAAGACCCGTCATGACCGCCCCGCCGTGCCCCGCGTTTTCCTGATGAATGGCGCGGATGATGGTCGGATAACGCTCCGCATAGGCATCGGCGATTTCTGCAGTTTCGTCCCCTGAGCCGTCGTCCACGATGAGAATTTCGACCTCCTCGCCGCCCGGCAGCAAGGATTCGATGGCGTGCGCCATATACGCCTGCGAATGATAGCAGGGAATGGCGATGGAAAGCAGCTTCATGTGCGAACCCCCTCTGTCATGCTGGATGACTTGGCAGCAAAAAAGACGGCATAGCCTTAGTCAGCCATTATTCGACCTGTTCTTGCGTTTTTCCTTCTTTTGAAAAACGCGGCTCCCGCGCAGAAAACAGCAAACGCGGAAGACAAAAAAGCTGTCTCAAAATGATTGGAAAAAAATCAGGCGAGACAGCCTCTTCCGAGTGTCTAAGAACGACCAGAGGTTACAAAACCGAGCCAAGAGCACCACAAAGCACACCGGATTTACCTCACTATGGCATCGATTATCATGATAGAAGCATACGGCTGATAAAACAACGGTTGATGAGCAGCAACGGCATGAGCTTACAGCCATATCACCCGATCATCGGTATGTTCGCTTTGGGTATCTGAACGGGTATAAGCAAAATTTTTGCTTTATCAACAATAAACGGCGGTGCTTTCTGCTGCAAGAAGCATCTCTGCTTTGATGCGTAAATGGTTTATCGGTATGCCGACTTTTTTCTTGACAAACCCGCTTTTCATTATTATGCTATACGTAAAGCGCCGGCAGCTATTCCCTGCTGACGCTGATTTGCCGCATCATTTTTGTGTGACTGCTCGCTGGCTGCGGTTTGTACAAAAATTTTTATGATTGACCGATGTTTTCGGCGCATCGAACCATGCCATGCAAAAACAGCGCATGCTCATTTGGGCAGTGCTGCCTCAAAAAAATGACGATGCCTGCCGTGTCTGGCGGGAAGAAACAGGGACGCGGTTTCGTTTGAATGACGGAGGGATTTTGATGAATGTGAAGGAGCAGGCGAAGAGCGTGGCGCAGGCCATCAGGGAAAGTCAGGAATACTCGGATTTTATCCGCGCCAGGGAAAATGCGTTTGAGAACGAGACGAGCGCGGCGCTGCTCAAGGAGTTTGACAAGCTGCAAACGCGGCTGCAAATGTACGCCGTGGCGGGGCGCGAAATGGACGAAACGGATGTGAAGCGCTTCCAGCAGATGAGCGCGCTTTTGTACGCAACGCCGGAAACGAGCGAATATCTTCTTTCCAAGGTACGCCTTCAGCGGCTGCTGGCGGATGTGTTCGCCTACCTGTCCCAAGAGGCGGGCGTACCGATTGAAGTGCCCACCAAATAAACGGAGGCTGTCATTTTGAAAAATTTCCGTTCGGATAGGAAGCTTTCCCGCGAGGAGCTGCACAGAGAACGCGAGTACGGGCTGTTTTGGTACAGCTGGGTTTGGCAGCTTCTTCGCCCCGTGCTGATTGCCCTGTGCGTTCTGCTGGCGGTGTTCGGGGTCGTCATGTCCGCATATCACTATGTGGACGGGCATTTTTTTGCCGCCGTGGATGCAGACGACACCTCCGCGGTGACTTTTGAAATCGCAAGCGGCAGCAGCCTGACAAAGGTTGCGAACAATCTGGAGGCGCAGAACCTTATCAGAAATCGCTCCGTGTTCAAATACTATGCCGATTTTTTGGGCTACGGGCAAAAAATACAGTCCGGCGAATATACATTGAGCCGCTCCATGAGTATGCAGGACATTTTGAGCACCCTGACCACGGGCGACGGCAAACCCATCGTTCGCACAATCACCGTCATTCCCGGCTGGACGGTGACGGACATTGCGGATTATCTGGCGGAGCAGGGCGCGCTGACCGATACGGCGGAGTTTTTATCCCTCTGTAAGTCGGGCGAAAATTACAGCAGCTATTATTATATTCAGGACGTGCTGAACACAAAGAATGTCAATCAGCGTTATTATGTCCTGGAAGGCTATCTGGCTGCGAATACCTACGAAATTTACACGAACGCCACGGCGGGCGACATCATCAAAAAGCTGCTGTCGCAGACCGGCTCTGTCTGGACGGATGAATACTTTGCGCGGGCAGAAGAGCTTGATATGAGCATGGACGAGGTGATGACACTGGCCTCGATGATTGAAAAGGAGGCCGTCAACGCGGACTTTGCCAAGGTCTCCGCCGTCTTCCACAACAGGCTCAAGAAAAACATGACCTTGGGCAGCGATGTGACCGTCAAATACGCGACAGGGGTCAGGCGCATGGCACTGACGGCTGCGGATACCTCCGTCGATTCCCTTTATAACACCTACCGCTACAAGGGGCTGCCGCTTGGCCCCATCTGCTCTCCGTCTCCGGCGGCCGTTTATGCGGCGCTGTATCCCGATGAAAGCTATATGGCGGCGGGTCAGGAATATCTCTACTTCTGCAGCAAGGATCCGGCCGGCAACGAGCTGTACTTCAGCCGCACCTATGAAGAGCATCAGCAGGCGGTGAAGATTTATCAGCCCTTGTGGGAGGCCTACGACAAGGAACATGGAAATTAACATGACGGAACTGCTTGCTCCGGCGGGCGGGATGTCCCAGCTGAAGGCCGCCTTGCGCTTTGGTGCGGACGCGGTCTACGGCGGCATGAAAGCCTATGGTCTGCGCGCCTTTGCCGGAAATTTCGATGATGACGAGCTGCGCGAGGCCGTACGCCTTGCCCACGCGCAGAGCAAAAAGTTTTATGTGACGCTCAATATCCTGCCGTACGATGACGAACTGAACGGGCTGGTTTCCTGTGCGCAAAGGGCATGGGAGGCGGGCGTTGACGCCGCCATTGTCAGCGATTTGGGCGCATTCTCTCTGCTGCGGGCGCGTGTGCCGAAGCTTATGCTCCATGTCAGCACACAGGCGAATGTGATGAACACCCCCGCCGCCGAGGTCTTTGCCGGCATGGGGGCGAAGCGCATTGTTTTGGCGCGGGAGCTGTCGCTGGACAGGATTCGGCGCATCCGTGAGGCGCTGCCCAAAGAGGTCGAATTAGAGGCGTTTGTGCATGGCGCGATGTGCATGGCCTATTCCGGCCGCTGTATGCTGAGCGACCATATGACGGGGCGCGGCGGCAATCACGGCGTGTGTGCGCAGCCGTGCCGCTGGAGCTATCATGTGGTCGAGGAAAAGAGACCAAATGAAGTCATTCGGGTGGAGGCAGACGAGCGCGGCACAAGCCTTTTTTCCGCTTATGACCTGAATATGCTGTCTCATCTGCCGGAAATGAAGCGGGCGGGGATTGCATCCCTCAAAATTGAGGGACGGATGAAGACGGCGTACTATGTCGCCTCTGTCGTGTCGTGCTATCGGCGGGCGCTGGATGTCTTGGAAAAGCAAGGAGAGGAAAGCTATCGGGCGATGCTGCCCAAATGGCGGGAAGACCTTGAAAAAGCGAGCCATCGCGCCTCGAACACGGGCTTTTTCTTCGGCGCGCCGCAGCCTGCCTCCGGCGCGGCCGGCTTCATGCAGACGCGGGAATATGTCGCCGATGTGCTGGGCTGTGAAAACGGCGAGCTGCTGCTTTCCCTGAAAAACCGATTTTATGCGGGCGATGAATTGGAGCTTCTGTCGCCCAAGGGCAGGCTGCCGTTCAATGCATCGAAAATCACGGTCGATGAGACGGGCAATGAGGTTTCCACCGTGTCCGTTGCCGGACAGCGCGTGCGAGTGCCGTGTCCGTATCCGGCGGAACCGGGAGACTTCATTTCAGGCCCAAACCGAAATCACATGTAAAAAAACGGGTGCCGGAAAGCCGGCATCCGTCTGCGTGTCCAAAAACTGCGTTTTTGACACGCTCCATGCAGGATGAAGCCATTCATCCTGCATGGCAAGGCTGCGGAAATGATTTTTCTGCGCTGACGCTCCGAAAAATCGCCCCGCACGACCGGCAAAGCCGGTCGATACGATTAAAAATGAAGGGGCTGCGGCCCCTTCATGCATCCCCAAGAAGGTCTGCAGACTTTTTCGACAGTCTGACGGGTGCCGGAAAGCCGGCATCCGTTATTTTTTGATGACTGTATTATGAATCAATGCCATGTATTCATCCACAATGTCAATGTCCGTATATTGATACAGCATTCTTGTGCCGACGGCATCCTCGATTTCATTGAGGAAGACATGACCCTGCCGGTCAAACAGAAAATCCACGCCGACCAGCGCCGCGCTCAAGCCGTCAATGGCGCGCTCTGCCAAGGCAATCAGTGCCGCATCGGGCGCGCAGGGGCGTGCATGGCCGTTCAAGCCGAAATTGCTGCGGAAATCGCCCGAATCGCTGCAGCGCTCCATCCCTATGCGGAAACGTCCGCCCAGCATATAAAGCCGTACATCGCGTCCGCCCGTTTCTACAAACGGCTGGACAACGGCGGCAGAGGGGGCAATGCGGGCAATCGCCGAAGCATATTCCTCCGCGCTCCTGCACAAAAACACCTGCCGTCCGCCGCAGCCGTCCGCCGCCTTAACGACCACGGGATAAGAAAAGGGGTGGGTCATGCAGGACGAACTTGCAAAGGCCGTATCGACAAACGGCAGCTTCTTTTGATAAAAAAGCCGCGCCGTTTCGCGCTTGTCATTGCAGATTCTGCTGACCTTGGCGGGATTAAAAACGGGAATGCCCATGCCCTCCAAATGGACGGACAGGAGCAGGCGAATACAGCGCATGACGGCGAAATCAAGCGGACACGCCGAGCCATTCCACAGGAAGAACGGCTGCCGGTTTTGAAAGCCGAAGGATATTGCATCCGTGCACAGAAGCAAAAGCGAGTCCCCGCGCCGCGCCGCCGCAGCAGTAAACAGCTCGATGTAGCGCCGATTCCGCTCTATATTCCCGCGCTCGTAAATCAGTGCGCCGCGCATTGACGCTTCACCTCTCGAATAATCTCATCGGCCGGATTGGCGCCCGTCAAGGCGCTCAGGGCGGCAAAATGCGCATTGGAATTGACCTCGCAAAGCAGCGGCCCGTGCTTGGAAAAGAGCAGATCCACGCCGCCGAAGGTCAGCCCCAGGCGTTCGGCGCATACAAGCGCCAGCTGCTCCTCCTCCGCGCTTAAGGCATGGAGAAAGGCCGTTCCGCCGCCGCCGATATTCGCACGAAAATCTCCTGTCAGGCTATGCCGCTCCATGGAGGCAATACAGCGCCCGCCCACGACATACACGCGCACATCCCGTCCGGCGGATTCACGGATGAATTGCTGAAACAGCACGGGCTTTTCGCCGATGCGGTTCAGCAGCGCCAGCGCCTCATCCTTTTCGCGGATGAGATACACCTGCTGCCCGAACGAGCCAAGCCCCTCCTTCATGACATACGGATAGGAAAGGCGCTCCGCCACCCTGTCAAGAAAGCTGCCCGCGCCGTAATCGGTAAAGGTCAGGGGCGCTAAAATCGTGTCCGGCATGGGGACAGCGCCCTGAAGCGCCAGATAGGTCAGCGTCTTGTCATCGCACAGGGCGATGCTCTCCGCGCTGTTAAAGAGCCGAAACCCCTGCTTTTCCATTTGCCGCGCCAAGCGCACATCCTTGTCCCAGAAAAGCACAAAATCGGGTGCATCCTGAAGCGGCGCACCCGAAAAAGGACAAAATTCATCGTTGAACCGCCTTGTCAGGAGAACGCCGCGTTCCGAGGCTGCCGTTTCCAGTGCCGCGTACAGCCGCTCAAACGCCGCGCTTTTCATAAATCCGTTGCCGATTAACCAGCCGTGCAGCACAGCGCCATCCTCCCGAACAGATTGCGTTATATGTCCATCCCCGGCAATAAGGTGGCCGTACGGATAAACTGCGCATTGATTTTTTTCATCAATGCGACCTGCGGGGCATTGCGGCGGAAAATGTTGGCAAACACCTGCTCCACGCCGCGCTCCTTTAAGACATTGCCCGCCAGCCCCATCAGCGCCGTGGCCAGCCCCTGCCGACGGTTTTCCGAGCGGGTGTATACGGCGACCAGAATCGCCTGTTCACCGTTGCCGACGGTCATCAGCTCCGTCACCGGCTGTCCGCCGCGATAAAAGCCCAAGGCCAGAAAATTGCTCTGCTCCCGCCACAGGGTCAGCTGATCCCGCTGAATCGGCGCAATGCGCATGGCGTTGAGCCTGCGAAGAAACGCATCCTGCTGCGCATCCCCCTCCAGCGGAACAGAGGCGTATTGAAGCCCCATGGGTGTCCGTCCGTCCGCCAGCAAATCCGGTGAAAAGCCGAACATATCCTCCGCGTCATCCAGAACAAGCCCGCTGCGCTGATAAAAGCTCAGAAGCTCTTCCGCCTCCACGGGGAGCTGGGTGTACAGCCGTGCGGGAATAGCGGGGGTCTGCGCTCTGATGACCTCCGCCCGCGCCAGCAGCGCCCCGAACAGAAGGCTGCGCGCCGAGGGCTGGGAATCAATCTGGATATAGAGGTTTAACGGCCGTTCCGGATACAGCTCCCGCTGAAAGCTGGAGATGACATAGCCTGAGCCGAGCTGCACCTGCCGTTCGTTGGAGACAAAAAACATGTCCTGCGGCGGAATGCCCTGAAAGGTGGCCTGCGGATGGGTGATGCGCATAGAACTCCTTTCCTCCTGCGCGTTCGACGGCCGCACAGAGAGAAAAAACAAAAAATATGGTCGGCATGAAAGCCTGCTTTATCATGCTTTCGCTGATGGTTTTATTGCCATTCGATACCGGCATAATGGGAAGACGGCGTTAAATCGTACACCACGCGCTGCACTTCGGGGCATTCCCGCAAAATGCGGTCGGTAACAGCCTCCAAAAGGTCGTATGGAAGGCGCGAGGCGTGCGCCGGCGCTCCGTCGGCCGCGTGGACGGCACGCAGGCAGATGACATCGCCGTTCCCCATCGCATTGGGGCTTAACACGGCGAAATGCTGCCACAGCCGCTTGTTCTGCGGCGATGCTGCAATCTCTTCGCTGAAAATCCTGTCTGCCCGACGAAGCGTGCGCAAATTCTTCTCGTTTGCCTCGCCCAATATCCGCAGCGCCAAGCCGCTGCCGGGGAAGGGCTGAGAGGAAATGATGCCGGTGGGCAGCCCCAAGTATTCGCCGATTTTCCGAATTTCATCCTTAAACAGGTCATGCACAGGCTCAATGAGCGTCAGCGCGGACTGCCCCTGCGCCGAATGGCTGTTCTGCATGACGTCGGAATAACTCGTGCCCTTGATGAGGGCGGCCAGCCCCTCCGTTTTCGCCTGCTCGGCAGACAGAATTTGATGAAACAGACCGCCGATGACTGTCCTTTTTTCGGTCGGGTCAATCACGCCCTGAAGCGCGGACAGGAACTGCTCCTTTGCATCGATGCGGGTGATGTTCAGGCCTCGTTCGCCCTGATAGAAGGTCATGAACGCATCAGCCTCGCCATCGCGCAAAAGCCCCGTGTCCACGAACACGCAGCGCAGCCTGCCGCCCAGCGCCTTGTGTGCCAGCAGCGCACTCACGCCGCTGTTCAGCCCGCCCGTCATGGCGCAGATGGCCGTTCCGTCCTGCACGGCTTTTCGAATTTCGTCCACCGTGCCCTTCACAAAAGCCTCTTCGTCCCACCATTCGGTGCAGCCGCAGACATTCAGGGCGAAATTCATCAGAATCTGCATCCCGTCCGGATCGTTCGGTTCAATGTCCGTCTGAATGCCCAGGCGCGTTCCCGCTGCATCCGAAAAGGCGTACACGATTCCGTCCGCTGTTTCGGCGATTGTCAGCCCGTCCGCCGCCAGGGTCAAAGCGCTTACGCTGCCCAGCATCCGCGGGCCGTCCTCCAAGCCGATGAGGAGGGAGCATTCCTTATACCGAATGTCCGCCAGCGCATCAACGGCCTGCGGCGCTTCCGCCTGACCGCCCAAGCATTCGCAAAGCCTTCCAGCAGCGCCGGACAGCGCCAATACGGGCATCGGCAGGGATAAAAGCGCCTTGTCGAGCGCGGAGCAGCCATTCCTGCCGCCGGCTAAAATCAGGCCGAGCGGCGCTTCCGCGGCAATTTGCGCCGCGTCCGTGTCCTCCGGTACGATTTTGCAGCAGATACGCGCCGAGCGCAGCTTTCGCGCCGTTGTTCGGGCGGCCAGATGGTCAAGGTCCAGCACTAAAAGCATATCGGGCATGGTATCTCTCCCTCCGTTTTGCGGTTGAGCGAATCGTGCAACAGAAGCTATTCGACGCAAAGATATAAAATTCCTGCAAAAAACAAATTTCGCTCATTCATCCACGGCCCAAAATTCCGAATGCGTTAAATAATATTCCTTGACATACTGCTGCAAGGCAAGCTGCGTATGGTGGTTGGCGATGCCCGTGGCGGTCTTTCCCCGCATTTTCTGAAAGGTCTTGACGGCCTCGGTGGTCGCCGCGCCGTAGGTACCGGAGACATAGGAGGCATCCAGCAGCCCGATGGCACACAGAAGCTGCTGGAGCGCCGTCACCTTTTTCCCCTCCTGTCCCTGACGCAGGACGATATCCGCCAAGTCGTACACCGTGCCGTAGCCCAATATCGTTTCTTCTTCCAAGCGGTAGGAATGCGTCTGCACCTTATCCGGCTTATTGCCTTCCAGCACATGGACATATACGCTGCCGTCCGAAAGCCTTGTGCAGAATTCCACCATCGCCACATGGGTCGTGTCGCCGTTCGAACCGGAGGAAAAAAACATCCAATCGCCGGGCTGCGGGATATAGCTGTTTTTTTCCATCGTCTCTTCCGAGCCGATGTACCATTGGCTGCCGTAATTCGCCACTGTGCCGCGGCGGGCGATATACCGTCCCTCCTTCAGAAACCAGCGCATACCGACATTGCGGCTGGAATATTTGGGATACACGGTGGCCAGCAGCTGCGTTCCGTGCTGTTCATCTACCTGATGCACGCACCAGCACAGGTATTCGGCGCACCATTCGGCGGCGGGGTCGCCCGCCCAAATGCCGTACTTGGTAATGTTGCCGCGCTGCTCGGTATAGCCAAGCTCTGCGCGGGCAACGTCCAACAGCCATTCCACATAGTCCGGCACATCGTATTCGGGCGCGATGATTTCCTCGCCCGCCTCTGTCAGCACCGCCAAATCGGACGGGGAAAGCGTCGTCCACGGGGCTGTGTTTTCCGCATATGCAGGGAAAGAGAAGGTCAGCAGACAGCACATGAGCGTCCAAACGACTGATTTCCGCATGGTTGCCTTCATCCTTTTTGATACGTACTGAAGGACGACCGAGCCATCCTTCAGTGCGTTTGTGTTATGCATCGTCGTGATGATACCGCTCCGTACGGCGGCGGCGGGTCGTGGCGGCTTGTGCTGCTTTGTTCGCTGCTGCCGCTGTGCCGGATGCCTCTGCATCGGTCGCCGCATGAGCCGCTGATGCGGCTGGCGAAGCGGAGCTTACCGCCTGCCTGGACTGCGTGTAGGGATTATTCGACGGCTCAACGGGCGTATGGCGGAGCGTCTGCTGGGTCTGCGGACGCGCATAGCCGCTTTGGTCCTGCGATGACGGATAGGCGCCGTTGTCGGTCAGGGTCGGCTGATAACGCGTGGGGGTCTGCTGCCATGCGTTCTGCGTCTGCTGCTGAACCGGCTGCTGAGAGGAGCGCTTAAAATATGTGCCGGTCTCCTGGGAAACAGTCGGCCGGTAGGCGTTTCCTCCCTGCTGCGTGCTGTTGGGGTTATAGCGCTGGGTCATCTGAGAGAAGAAGCCGCCGTTTTGCGATGGGCTGCCCGCAGCGCGCTGCTGATTGCCGTTCGGACGCGCCGCGTTCGCCGGATAGGTGCGGTTCTGCTGCGGATTCATCTGCATCTGCTGCGCCCGCCGTGCCTGCTGCGCACGAAGCGCTGCCTGACGGCGCTGGTTGCGGCGATAGACGGAATAGGCATATGCGCCGCCCGCCGCCAGCAGCATGATGACGACAAACACGACCAGCGCAGTCGGGAAGCTGCCGCCCGTTGAATTGGGCGCAGGCGTGGTAACGGAGATGGGCGAAATGGTGGGCGTCGGGGTCGCGGACGGCGTAGGCGACGGCGTGGCCGTCACCACGTCGGCAGGGTCGGGCGTGGCGGTCGCGTAGGGGTTGAACGGCTCATAGGTCGCGTTCAGCGCGGGGTTAGTCCATACGCCCTGATTGTAGTCCTCGACGGATTGAATGGGCTGGGCGGTCACATTGGTCACGCTGCTGTCTTGGCCGGAGGCCGTTCTGTATTCCTCGCTGAGCAGGAAGCTGCTCAGCTCGTTCAGGCTCAGCACCTTGAAGTAGTCGGACAGAACATAACCCTCCTGTCCGTTAATCAATACATTGTACCAAAGCCCCTCGCTGTTTGCCGTTTCGCCCAGCACAAGGCCGAAATCGTACTTGCTCATGAGGCGCAAGGATTCGGAGGATTTGGTGGCGGACTTGCGCAGGTTGACGCGGTTGCTGCTGACATAGCCGTAGCTGGATTCCGTCTCGCCCGTGATGACGGTCGTTTCCGGCGTGGGGGTCGGGGTGGAGAGGGACTCCAAGTACTCCGTGACCTCCCAGCCCTCCATTTGCCGCAGCATATCGCGGCGGATGTAGCCGTAGGTGGAGCCGTACTGCACCTCGCACCAGGCCTCGCCGTTCACTGTCTGCTGGTCAAAGACATACACGGGGGTGTCGTAATCAAGCAAACGCAAAATGCGGGCGTTGGTATCCATGTAAATGCGCATGGGGACATTGTCGCCCAGTGTCCGTGCGTAGCCCTGGAAGGGCGTTTCCGTCACGGAAGGGGTCGGCGTGTTCGTGCCGGAAGGCGCGAGCAGGTCAAGGTAATATTTCGCCTCCTCGCTGTTGATGCGGCGCAGACGCGCATCCTCCATAAAGCCCGTGCTGCCGGAGGAAAGGACTCTGACGGAGTCCCAGCAGGCGCCGGAGACGTAGGTCTGCGCGGAAATCAGCACCAGGGTGTTCTGCTCAACGGTTTCGATGATGGTATCGTCCATCTGGCTGATGCCGGAGCGCACGGCGGCGCGGGCGGTGGTCAGCGCATAGCCGACATAGGCGGCAGGAACATCGGTCGCCGCGATGGTGGGCGTGGGTGTATTGGTCGCCGTGAACGGGGTGAACGTGGGCGTAGCGGTCGGAGTCGCCGTCGGTACGCGGGTGGGCGCGGGCGTATCGGTGGGGATGGCGGTCTGCGTGGGCATCGGCGTAGGCAGGGAAGCCTGATATGCCTCGGACTGCGCTTCGTCATATAAGGTGACGTAATCCGCAACGATATAGCCGTCCCTGCCGTTTACGCGCACGGAATACCAGCGCGTATCATCCACCGTGCTGACATCGTACACCCAGACCATCGTGCCGCGGGATAGGGACTTGATTTTGTTCGAGCCGCTCGCCTTGCGGGAGGAGCGGAAATTAACGGACTTGGAGCTGACTTCGCCCCAAATGTCAATGACAACGCCGTCCGGCACCTCGGTCGGCGCGGCCGTTACAACGGCGGGCGTGTTTGTGGAGGCATCGGGCGCGGGCTCGGTTGTGCCGAACAGCGCGTTTTCTTCCTCCTCGGTGAGCACGCGGACAAAGCTGCCCTTCAGGTAGCCCGTCTGTCCGTTCACGGAAACCTGATACCATTCCGTGCCGTCGGCGGCGGTCAGCAGGGCGAAAATCTGAACAAGGTCGCTCTTATCGACCTTGCCGATGACATTGCCGTCCTCCATCTCGGGGGTCGAGCGGAAATTCACATCATTGGCGCGGGGATACCCCCAGTCGTTCATGGAAACAGACGTATAGGCATCGCCTGTGTTTTCCGGCTCGGTCACTTTTTCTGTTTCCGTCTGCGTGTCGGTCTTGCCGTCATCGCCCTGCGTGGTCTGCTCTTCCTCGCTCTTTTGATAGTAGAAGACCACCGTGCCGGGAGAAAGCGTACCGTCCGCGCTCAGGACAACGGTCACGGGCGAAGCATCCATCTGGTCATAGCCGCTCTCCAAATCAACGGGCGCGGCATAGACAAGGTTTTCACCCTCGGCGCAATCCTGATAGGTTATAGAGGCGACCTGGCGGTTTTCGGCAGGGGCGATATAGTACACGGCGACCGTTGCGCCGACAGGCTGCGGCGCTGCCGTTTCCGCCTGCTGCCGCCGCATATAGAAGGTGACGACCTCCGGTGAAGCCGTGCCGTTTTCATCCACATACACGGAAACGGGAGACGCATCAACAAACGTATATCCGTCTTCCAGATAGTTTTCATTCGGCGAAAGGTAGGTCATGCCCTCCTGAACGGTGAAGACCTCATCGGCAAGCTCGGCATCGCTTTCTTCATCCACATAAAGAACTGTCACAAAGGCGATTTTCGGCGCGGGCTCAGCCGTCACGGGAGCCTCCGTTTCTTCGGGAACATATCGATAATAGAAAGTCACTTCGGCGGGGAATGCGCCGTTCTCCGTGACCGTGACCTGCTGCACGGACGCGCTGATTGGTTCATAGCCGTCCGCAAGGTCAGCGGGGTTCGCATAAACATCCGTGGTCTGGCCGAAGGCGCAGTAAACCGAATCATCTGCGGCGACGGGATTGCCGCTCTCATCCGTATAATGCACGGTGACCCATACATCCTCGCCCGCGGACTGCTCGCCTACATAGGTGTAGTAGAAGGTGATTTCATAGGGATTTGCACCCAGTTCATCCACCGTGACATACTGGACGCTGTCGCCGGTCGGCTCATAGCCGTCCATCAGGTCGGTCGGCTCGGCGGTCACGGGATGCGTACCCGCCTCCACCGTGACTTCCTGCGCGGAGGCAACGTCCATCATATCGCCGCTGTCCAGCGTTCTGAAATAGACGGTCACGGTCTGCGGTTCGATGGCGGCCGTTGTGTCCTGCGGCGCTTCCGGCTCGTCCGTCACCGTGGAAACATAGAGCGAAATGGTATAAACAGGATGCCCGTTCGCATCATAGCATTGAATGAGCGTGGGCACGGTTTCCGTCAAGGTCGACCCCGCATCCGTCGGATACAGCACATCCCCGCTGGCGGGACTGAATGAGGCAATCGTGCCGATGTCATCGGAGATTGAGAGCGTCAGCCCGCCGGAGAGCGCCTCTTCGGGAACGCTGACCCACCAGCACCCGTCATAGCCGTCATAGGAAACGGGCACGGGGTACACGGTGCAGATGTCGCCGTTTTCGTCCGCATAGCTCAGCTCAAATGTGACATAGCTCATGTCAAACGTTCCCTCGGCACGGGCACAGAGGGATGCGGGCAGTGCAGTGCACAGGGCAAAAAGCACAAGCATGAGCAGGATTTTCCGGAATTGTTTCATCGGTACAGCCTCCTTCAAGACCGGCGGTGCGGATCAAAAACCCGCAAGGTTATTTCAATTTTATTACGGAATGCGCATTTCGTCAACATAATTAGGAAATAATTTCGCATGCCGTGCGAAATTTACAAGAAATAAGCGCAAAATAAACGCCACCGACGGCAGGATTTTGCATCGTCCCTGTCGAATAGTTGATAGGTTAAGGCTTCCTTGTGCCCTGCGCACGAACGGCCTTGATGATGTGACGGGGAGGCGGCAGCCTTGGATGATACTCAGCTTCGGGAAACTTATGTGAGCGGCGAAACCATTTTTGACGGCAAGGTCGTGCATTTGGAGCGCTGGCAGGTGCTTTTGCCCAACGGGAAGACGGCGACACGCGAGGTCGTCAGGCATGTCGGCGCGGCGGCCGTCGTTGCGCTGGATGATGACGGCTGCATCACCTTGGTGCGGCAGCACCGCATCGCCATTGACGAAATGCTGTGGGAAATTCCCGCCGGAAAAAAGGACGGCTTTGATGAAGACCCCTTGGCCTGCGCCAAACGTGAATTGGAGGAGGAAACCGGCCTGAACGCCGAGCATTGGCGGCTTTTGTCCAATGTCGTCACGACGCCGGGCTTCTGCACCGAACGCATCGCCATTTATCTGGCAACAGGGCTGACGCAGCATCCGGCGCACACCGATCCGGATGAGTTTCTGCGCCTGACGCGCATCCCGCTGGCCAAGGCGGTGGAGCTGGTGGAAAAGGGCGAGCTGTTTGACCAGAAAACCGCTCTGGGCATCCTTTTGGCAGATCATGCTTTGCGCGCAAAGCCTTAATCCTCCGGCAACCATAAAACGTTGAAAAAACTGTTTTTTGTCCGGCAGGAATAGCAAAATTTTGTTCTTTTCGGAGAATTGAGAAAATGCAGTCCTATCGCGCCGTATTTTCCGCCCTGCCTGTTTTGAAGACCGAGCGTCTGATTTTGCGGAAGCTGACCGGCCGTGACACGCGGGATGTCTATGCCTACGCCTCGGATGAGGAGGTTGCGCGGCATGTGCTGTGGACGGCGCACAAGAGCATCGGCGAGACCCGCTCCTGCATTCGGGCGGCGAGGCGGCAGTACAGGCTGGGTATGCCCGCCACCTTCGCCATAGAACTGAAAGAACAGCATCGCGTCATCGGCACCATCGGTTTTACATGGGTGAACACGGATTTTCAAAGCGCCGAGGTGGGCTACAGCCTTGGGCGGGCCTACTGGAATCAGGGGCTGGCGACGGAGGCGCTGAAAGAGGTCTTGCACTTTGCCTTTGATACGCTGGCGCTGAACAGGGTCGAGGCCATGCACGAGCTGGACAATCCGGCCTCCGGCAGGGTCATGCAGAAGGCCGGCATGCACGAAGAGGGTATCCTTCGGGAGCGTGTGCGCAATAAGGGAGTATACCGCGATGTCCGCCTGTGGAGCATTCTCAGGCAGGACTGGTATGAGCAAAATACATCACAAGGAGATAAGAGCCATGTTTGAGTACAAGACCAAGGGAACGTGTTCCACCCAGATTGACCTTGAAATCGGCGCGGACAATAAAATCACCTATTGCGCCTTCCACCGGGGCTGCCCCGGCAACACGGAGGGATTGGCGCGGATGGTCATCGGACGGGATGCAGACGAGGTGAAGAATCTTTTGCGCGGTGTTCCGTGCAGGGGGACGACCTCCTGCCCCGACCAGCTTTCCCGCGCCATTGAAGCATACAAGGAAGGGGAAAACTGACATGACGAACACGACAAAGAAGGCCGATAAAAAGAAAATCGCCGTGCGGGTCATCTGCTTTGCTTTGGCGGGGCTGATGGTATTATCCGCCTTGGGCTCTTTAATCGGATGGTATTGAGGCATCACCGCACAATTCGGCGGCGCTGCTTTACGACAGACCGTTTCGCCAGCCAAATGAACGCCTGCGTCAGCGGAGCTTCATTTGAGAGGATGTCAAAATTTTTTGACGACCGGATCATAAAAAGAAAGGTGGCCGCGCATTGCAGCAAAAAAAGAAATTGAGTTTCAGGGAAAAACTGCAGGTCATGCATATGCACAGCGTCCTGCGGGAAAAGTGGCGTGAGTCGCTGAAAAGCGTCCTGCCCATCACGTTCATCGTTCTGATTCTATGCTTCTTTCTGGTGCCCGTTCCCAGCAGCGATTTGATTGCCTTTATTTTCGGCGCAGCGCTGCTGATTGCGGGCATGAGCCTGTTCTCGATGGGTACGGAGCAGGCGATGACCCCAATCGGCGAAAATGTCGGCACGGCGCTGACGCGCTCCGGCAAGCTGTGGCTGGTGCTGCTGCTGAGCTTTCTGGTCGGCGCCTTCATCACCATCTCCGAGCCGGACTTGGCTGTCTTGGCCAGGCAGGTGCCGGGCGTCCCCGATATGGTGCTGATTTTGGCTGTTGCCGTTGGCGTGGGCATCTTCCTTTTGCTGGCCATGCTGCGCATACTGCTGAAAATCAAGCTGTCGCTGCTGCTGCTTGTGTCCTATGCGGTGGTTTTTCTGCTTTCTGCTTTTGTCCCGCGGAATTTTCTGGCCGTCGCCTTTGACTCCGGCGGCGTGACGACCGGCCCGATGACCGTTCCCTTCATTCTGGCGATGGGCGTCGGCGCCTGCGCCATCCGCAGTGACAAGAACGCCGAGAACGACAGCTTCGGCTTGGTCGCTCTTTCCTCTATCGGCCCGATTCTGGCGGTCATGCTGCTGGGCATGATTTTCAGACCCGAAGAGGGTACGACGTCCGCCATCGTGCTGGTGGATGCGGAGGACTCCGTGGAACTGTTTCAGGCGTTCTGGACGGCGCTTCCCGAATACTTGAAGGACGTCGGGCTGGCGCTCGCACCCATCATCATCTTCTTCATCGTTTTCCAGACTTTTTCCCTGCACTTGAACGGCAGAACGGTGTTCACCATCTGCGTCGGTCTCGTTTACACCTATGTGGGACTGGTCATGTTCCTGCTGGGCGTCAATGTCGGCTTCATGCCGGTCGGCAACTACATCGGCAAGCTGCTGGGCGCTTCGGAGCTGAAATGGCTGCTCATCCCCATTGGCATGGTCATCGGCTGGTTTGTCGTCTCGGCGGAGCCGGCCGTCCATGTGCTGAACCAACAGGTCTATGAGCTGACGGCGGGCGCTATCCCGAAGAAGGCGTTAAGCCTGAGCCTGTCCGTGGGCGTGGCCGTTTCCGTCGGCCTGTCCATGCTGCGCGTGCTGACGGGGCTGCCGCTGATGTATCTGCTCATCCCCGGCTATGCCCTCAGCATGCTGCTCATGATTTTTTCCCCGCCTGTGTTCACCGCCATCGCCTTTGACTCCGGCGGCGTAGCCTCCGGCCCGATGACGGCGACCTTCCTTCTGCCGCTGGCCATGGGCGCCTGCGAAGCCGTGGGCGGCAATATCGCCGTGGATGCCTTCGGCGTGGTGGCGATGGTCGCCATGACCCCGCTGATTGCCATCCAGATCCTGGGCATCGTGTTCAAATTCAAGCACAGGAAAGCCGAAAGCGTCACGCAGGCACAGCCCGAAGAAATCATCGAATTGTAACAGGAGGCATCCAATGAACGCCATTTCCTTTGTAATTCTGATCGTCCAGCGCGACGATGATGAGGCGTACACCCACTTTCTGAACGGCGAAGGCATCACCGCCGCGTACAGCATCCCCTGCCGCGGCACAGCCGGCCAGAAGCTGCTGAATCTGCTTGGGCTGGAGCGCACGGAAAAGACCCTCAAGTTTTTCATGACAGATAGGAAACGCGCTGCCCGCATCCTGCGGCAGGCCGTTTCCCAGCTGGGCTTGGATATGCCCGGACACGGCATTGCCCTGACCGTCCCCGTGGATGCGGTGGGCGGCGCCAGCAGCCTGAAAACCCTGATGGAAAATCAGAACTACATCTTCGATGAGGTGAAAGATATGGATGAAAAACGGACGTTCCCGTGCGCTCTGATTGTGGCGATTTCCGAACGCGGCAGCTCGAATGCTGTCATGGACGCGGCGTGGGCGGCGGGCGCCGGCGGCGGCACGGTGGTGCATGCCCGCGGCAATGTGAGCGAAAACGGGCAGAGCTTCTTCGGCGTCCCTCTGGCGCCGGAAAAAACCATGACGCTGATTGTCGTCAACCAGCGCGACAAGGCGCAGGTCATGCACGCCATCATGGAAAAGGCCGGCATCCATACGCCCGCGCACACCGTGCTGTTCTCCCTTCCGGTGGAGACGGTTGCGGGCTTAAAGAGCGTCATGGAAGATTCGGAGGAAGCCGAATAATGCTTTAGGCAAGCGCTTGGGAGTGTCGATATGCCGGCACTCCTTTTTCATTATATTCGTAAATTTTTTCTCAGGGTCTGAATCGGCTCTTTTCCGTTTCAAAAATCTATGCTATACTAAGGCGGTCAGCAATGACGATTTTTGAACGAGGATTGTATTTTTCTTTTTGCTCCGTCTTTGGGGACGGAGGACTGAAAGGAGCTTCCATGGCAGGTTCAAGGCGTTCCAATCCGCATTATAATAAGATGGACAAGCGTCTGCCGCTGCTGGTCGGTTTGGCGGCTGTGCTTCTTTTATTGATTTTGATTTTTCCGAAGTCTCCTGTGACCGTGGCCATCAATGCGTCCGAGGAGAATGCGACCCATTCCGCCGCGACAGGCCTTCGCATCAGCGAGGTGATGTCGTCCAACAAATCCGCCCTGCCGGACGAAAACGGCGCATTCGGCGACTGGGTGGAAATTTGGAATTCCACCGACCACTCCATTTCCTTAAAAAATGTGGGTCTTTCCGAGCGCAACGATAAAATCCTCTTTTTGTTTCCCGACATGACGCTGGAGGCGGATGAGCGCATCATCGTCTTCTGTGACAAGACCAACAGCGCCGTAGCGGGAAAAACGCTGCATGCCAAGTTCAAGCTCTCGTCTTACGGCTGCGCCGTCTATCTCTTTGATTCCTCCGGCATCGCCGTGGACCAGGTAACCGTGCCCACCCTGAATGCCGACGAAAGTTATGCGCTCCAGGCGGACGGCACATATCAGGTGACGGAAGACTATTCCCCCGGCTATGAAAACACCTTTGACGGCCATGTCGAATACCTGTCCAACTATGTCGTGGCAGCCAACACGCTGATGATTAACGAGGTCATGGCCGCGCCCCGCAGCGGACTGACCGATGAGGACGGCGACCTGTCCGACTGGATTGAACTGTACAACGCGGGCACGGAAACCATCCGCCTGGACAATCTGGCGCTGAGTGATGATGAGCAGAAGCCGCTCAAATGGTTTTTCCCGGAGGGGACGGTTATCGCCCCCGGCCAGTATTACATCGTCTTCTGCTCCAAAAAGGATAAGCTGGAGGCGAACACCGGCATCCCGCATACGAATTTCAGCATCAAGGCACAGGGCGAGACCATCGTGCTGACCACCAAAGCAGGCGAGCTGGTTGACCGCGTGACCGTGCCGACCATGCAGAAGGATATGTCCTACGGGCGCGACCCCGACACGGGCGAATGGAAGGTCTATACCTTGGCGACCCCGCAGAAGCCCAACAACGATGCGGGAGCCGCAGCAGCCGATGCCTACCTTCGGCAGAAGAACTACACGGGCGTTTACATCACCGAGGTGATGGCCTCGGCAAGCCAAATTGCGCCCGCGTCCGGTGAGAAAGCCTGCGACTGGGTGGAAATCTACAATTCCTCCGACCAGACCGTGGATTTGTCCCTGTTCGGCCTGAGCGATAACATCAACTGGCCGCACAAATGGCAGTTTCCCGTCGGCACGACCATCCGTGCGGGTGAATATAAGGTCATCAGGCTGGATAAATCGGCGACCGCCGGAACGGACGGAAACAGCCTGCACGCATCGTTTGCGGTCAAGCGGGCGGGCGGAGAGATTGTCACGCTCAGCGATGCATCGGGTCAGGTGCTGGACAGGCTGTATCTGCCGCCCATGCGAACGGACATCACCTATGGCCGCACCTTGGGGAAGGACGGCTTTTTTTATTATGACGCGCCCACGCCTGGGCAGGCAAACGGCGTCGGCTTTGCGGGCTTTGCTCAGGATCCTTCCTTCTCCGTGGCGGGCGGTATGTATAAGGGCTCGGTCACGGTGGAAATCACCGTGCCGGAGGGCTGCGAGGTGCGCTACACGGTGGACGGCTCTATCCCCACAATAAACAACAGCACCGTTTATACAGGGCCGCTGCTCATCAACACCACAGGGGTCATCCGCGCACGGGCGTTCAAGAGCGGGCTGCAGCCCTCGCAGACCATCACCGCCAGCTACATCATGAACACCTACTTTACCCTGCCCGTTGTTTCCGTCGTCTGCGACCCGGACGAATTGTGGAACGAGGAAACGGGTATGTTCGTGAGCGGACCGAATGTCGATAAGAGCAAGCGCCCGTACAAAAATACCATCTACCGCCAGTACGGAAAAATCGCTCGCCCCGGCTATGTGGAGATTTTTGACCTGAACGGCGAGAGCGAAACGGATATTTCTCAGGGCGTGAAATTTGCCCTGTCCGGCGACTACAGCCTTGACCTGCCGCAGAAATCCATGAAGTTCCGCGCACAGGCGCAGTATGGCGAAAAATATTTTGAAACTGCCCTCTTTGAGGACAGACCCTTCACCTATTACAAGTCCTTTGTTTTAAGAAACAGCGGCAATGACGGCGTGTGGACGCGCATGGCGGACGGCTTCCAGTCCAAGCTGATTGACAAGCTGGATACGGACATCATCCATCAGGCGTGGCGGCCTGTCATCGTATACATCAACGGCCAGTATTACGGCCACTATAACCTGCGTGAGCGCAAGGACAGGTATATGATAGCCCAGTGGGAAGGGCTGGATATGGACGAGGCCGACCAAATCACCATTCTTCGCGCCAGCGGCTCGGTGCAGCAGGGCTCGAACAAAGAGTGGAAGGAAATGATCAAGACCATCAAGACCCTGTCGCCGGGCAAGAATGAGGCGGATTTGCAGTATATCCTCGACAGGGTGGATGTGGACAGCTACTATGACTACCTTGCCATCGAAATGTTCTTCGGCAACTCCGACATCGGCAATACCATGTTCTATAAGCTGCCGGGCGAGGGGCAGAAGTGGAAATGGCTGATTTTCGACTTAGATTACGGGATGTTCAAAAGCTCCTTTGACAGTCCCAAGTCCTATACCAAGGCCAAGGGCATGGGCGATAAGCTGATTGACAACACCATCTTTCTGAAGCTCCTTGAGAATGACGAGATGAAGCGGAAATTCCTGGAGCGTCTGGCCTATGTCTACAATACCCTGACCAAGGAGGTCATGCAGGAGCAGCTCACGGAGATGTATAACATGTTGGAGCCGGAAATGCGGATGCACTTTGAATTCTGGGCGCCGCAGACCGATAAGGAGCTGAACTCCGATTCCTCCACCACCGTGGACGGCTCTCTGCGCTACTGGAACACCCGTGTCAACCGTATGCGCGACACCATCAATCGACGCCACTACTACCTCTGGGGCTTTATCAAGGACGCTTTCAACCTCTCCAATCAGACGATGACCGAGCTCTTCGGCGAACGTCCCGCCGAGCCGCAGTAAGCTTCATCAAAAAGAGACCGCATCGAACGGCAGCACGCCGTTCGATGCGGTGTTTGTATGTTTACACTATGGAGGGCAGCAAGAGCAGTGATGTCGGCGCAAAAGCTATGCAAGCTTTCTGAAAATATCCATTGAATCACCTCCGCGGCATCTGCGCAATAATACTGCGTAAACTGCTGTCAAGCAAGATTTGCCATGCAACATTTATGAGGTGAAACATGAATCGGCGGGGAATCCGAGCACAGAAAATTCGGCAGCCAAAGCCGACCTGAAAATGGCGGGCGTTGTATGCGGTTCACAAAGAAGGCTTTTGGCGTCCAATTTTCAAGAGAACATCCTCTCCAATTCCTCATACTTTTCGTACGTAATGAGGGCGTCATGGTCGGTGCCGTCAAGCCGGACGATGTATGTCCAGCGGCCGTAGGGCGAAATATCCCTGATGCGGGAGAGGTTGATGATATAGCTCTTGTGGCAGCGGAAAAACACGTCCGGATCGAGCCGCGCTTCGGTCTCGGACAGGGTCTCTCCGGCCACATAGCGCCTGCCGCCCGCCGCATAGAGAACGGTGGCTCTGTCCTCCCGCTGAATGAGGACGATATCGTTCATGGAAAGAAAGGACACGCCGTCTCGGTGCTTGAGCATCAGCCGTCCGGCCGCATTGCGGACAATGGCGGGCTTTGGCATCTCCGCCGCCCGCTGCTTGTCCCTGATTTCCTTCACACGAGCCAGTGTCCTGTCCAGACGCTCCAGCTTGAACGGTTTCACCAGATAGTCAAACGCATAGACCTCGAACGCATCCCCCATGTATTCCTCATGCGCGGTGGCGAAAATGAGGATGCAGGCAGGGTCTCTGTCCTGAATCATTCGGGCACATTCCACGCCCGTGCGCTCCGGCATATCCACATCCAGAAAGACAACATCGGGGCGCAGGCGGTCGTATAGGGCGAGGGTCTCTCTGCCCGTTTCCGCCTCGCCGACCACGCAGAAGCCGGCCGTTTTTTCGATGCGCTTGCGCAAGATAAGCCGCATTCCGGCTTCATCATCCGCAATCAGCACCTTGATGTCGCTCATTCTAACCTCCGCACATACAGGCGCACTGTGGGACGCTTCAAAATTTCCGCCATGATGACCCCGCGCACCAGCTCGCTTTGCACATCGCCGGGCGCGAATGCTGTTTCCGCTTTCTCATCGGGGCAGAGGGGCAAAGCGCTGTCGTTCAGCATATAGGCATGGCAGGCATCCTCGCCCTCGTTGCCTATCTGCGCCGCCGTCTGCTCAAAGGACAGGGTGCTTCGTTCGGTCGGGTGCAGCTCGCCCAATCTTCCGCGATGCCCCGAAAAGGCGCGCTCATCCTCCCAGCCGTCCGCCGATTGTTCCTCGACCTTTCCCGTTTGGGTCGGCTGCGCTTTGGGCGTTTGGCGGACGGGAGGGCGCTTTTTCGCAGCCTTTTTCCTGCTCGCTTTGCTGATGAAGCTGATGATTCCGATGATCAAGGCGATTTGTAAAAGAAACTCCGCAAAAGCCTCCGCCATGCGCGCATCGCCTCCTTCAACAGTCTTTTGTTATGGCATCACCGCACAATTCGGCGACTCGCAAAAATGTGCCTTTTGCGCCATCTACTTCTTGCAAAAATCTCGATTTACATCCAGTAAACCATCGATTTTTGCAATCGTATCTGACACAAAATTCACGATTTATCGTGCCCCTCATTTGTGCGGTGCTGCCTTATTTTTTTCCGTTCGGCTCATGCGGCACGGCAGACGGCACGGCGGCCTTGGCAATGCCGGAGCGCATATCGGTGTCCGCACTCAGGTTTTTAAGCTGATAATAGTCCATCACGCCGAGCTTGCCGCTTCGGAGCGCCTCGGCCATTGCCAGCGGCACCTGCGCCTCGGCCTCGACCACCTTGGCGCGCATCTCCTGCACGGCGGCCTTCATTTCCTGCTCATGGGCGACAGCCATCGCACGGCGCTCCTCGGCCTTGGCCTGCGCGATGCGGCGGTCTGCCTCCGCCTGATCCATCTGAAGCTGAGCGCCGATATTGCGACCGACGTCCACATCCGCAATGTCAATGGACAAAATTTCATACGCCGTGCCCGCGTCTAAGCCCTTGCCCAGCACGGTCTGGCTGATGAGGTCGGGGTTTTCCAGCACGTCCTCGTGCGACTTTGAAGAACCGATGGTGGTGACGATGCCCTCGCCGACACGGGCGATGATGGTCTCCTCGCCGGCGCCGCCCACCAGACGGTCAATGTTGGTGCGCACGGTCACACGCGCCTTGGCGCGAAGCTCGATGCCGTCCTTGGCGATGGCGGAGATGGGCGGGGTCTCGATGACCTTGGGGACGACGCTCATTTTGACGGCCTGAAGCACGTCGCGGCCCGCCAAGTCAATGGCGCGGGCAGTGCTGAAAGGGAGGTTGATGCCCGCTTGCTTGGCGGAAATCAGCGCGTTGGTCACCCGCTCGACGTTGCCGCCGGAAAGGTAGTGCGTTTCCAGCATGTCCGTGGTGATATCCAGGCCGGCCTTCCGCGCCTGAATGTACGCGCCGACGATTTTCTGCGGCGAAATGCGGCGGAAACGCATGCCGATGAGCGACAGCATTCTGACGGGAGCGCCGGAAGCGCGGGCGTTTATCCACAGCCCGAAGGGAACGTAAATCGTTACAATGATAATCAGCAGAATGACCAAAACCGGCAGGATGACAGCAAGAACGCTCATGCTTTATACCTCCTCATTTGATTGGATGGTTTCGACGACAATTTGCGTGCCGTCTTCTTTCACGATGCGCACGGGAACATCCTTTTCGATGAAGTCCCCGCGGGTGACAACGCTCAGGCGCACGCCGTCAAACACGGCGATTCCGGCGGGGCGAAGGAGGGTGGCGGTGACACCCTCACGCCCGATTAAGGTTTCGTCCGGCTTTTTGTCATTCTCCTCGTCATCGCTGAGAATGAGAGGTGAGCGGGACAAGCGGCCGTGCATGGCCGAGCGGATGGAGACAGATAGGGCAATGCCGCACAGCACCAGCATGACAAGCAGCATCAAAAGCCCTGCCAATGCGCCGAAGGACAGCCATGTCAGCACGACAGCCGCCGTCAGCAGCATCAGGCCGGAAATGCCGGGCAGCCCAAAGCCTGGCAGGAAAACCTCGACCGTCACCAGCGCCACGCCGACCAGCAGACATAAAACCGCCGGCAGATTGGCTGCAATAAAGCTGAAAACAGTTTCCAAGCGTCCTTTCCTCCTTTCAAACGATAAGACCCATTTGCTGATTGTATTTTATCATGCAGCAGGGATGCTGAAAAGAAACTGCGCTCCAAAACCGCGTTTTTCCGCCTCAAATGTCACAGGTGAAACCGCGTCAGAATGGCCTTTGCATCCATCCTTTGCACAAGACCGATGATTTGACCCGACAGAATGACCGTCATGAGCGAAAAAATGAGCGTTTTGAGCGGAATATAGATGGTGGACAGCGCCAGCACGATGAGGTCGCTGCCCAAATAAATCCACTGAATGTCTAATTTTGTGATGCTGGACAGACTCATCGCCAGCGCATCATCGCCGCCGGGCGCACCTCCGTAGCGCACACACAGCCCGACCCCGACGCCCACAAACAGCGCTCCTGTCAGCGCCGCCCAAAGGGGGGATGCGCACAGCGCGGGAAAAATCGGCGCGAATTGTTCAAACAGGGCGTAAAAAACAGAATAACCGATGCAGGAAATGGCGGAATAGGCGATGAAATCCCGTCCCAGCGTCCGCCAGCCCAGCAGATAGCACAGCGCCGTCAGGATAAAATTGCTGACGGCGGGCGACAGCCCGATTAAATGGCGGAGCAGCAGCGTCAGTCCCAGCACGCCGCCCTCCGTCACGCCGGAAAAGGCATGGATGTTGCTTAAACCGAACGCCAAGACGGCGCTCCCCAGCACCTGCATCCAACAATTTTTTGTTTTGAGAGATTTGAATGATGAGACCAGTCGATTGCCAACGGAACGCGCAGCACGGGAAAACAAATTAACAAAACCTTTCCTCAAAAAGTCGGGCAATGCCCGCATCATATTCAGTATATCGGGAAATGCGGGGAAAGTCAACGGCCAAATGCCTTGAAAGCGGCGTTTCAAGGCCGCGTCTTTCTTGACAAGCATCAGGCAAAATGGTATAATTTGAAGCGGTAAAGAAGAACGGTAAAGAAACTCTTTGCCTTATTTTTTACCCATACGGATATTGTAAAGTTTTGCTGTGCTAACTTTTGCAATGCCATGCCGAGCTGTTAACATCACGAGGAGGGAATGACAAAATGAACGGCATCTGGTGGGCGGCGCTGGCCGCAGGCGCTGTGCTGACGCTGCCGAAAAAGCAGGAGCACAATGTGATGAAGCTCCCCTCCTTTCGCGGCGTGGCCGAGGTGCGCTCCAGCCTTCCGGGGCGGCTGCGCCTGAATGTCCCCGCCGTTTCCGCAAACCTGGAGCAGGCTGAGCAGATGAAGAGCCGGCTTGAAGGCACGGGCGTAATCCGCTCGGTTGCCGTTGAGCCGCGCACGGGCTCAGTGCTGATCTGCTATGACGAAAAAGCAGTGCAGGGAGCTGTCGTGCTCGGCGCGGTCATCAAGCTGATGGGGCTGGATGAAAGCGTCAGGCGGCAGCCCGCCAGCAAGGCATTTGAAGGGGTGCAAACGCTGTTCGGCGCTGTCAATGCCGGTATTCTGGACGCGACAAACGGCGTGCTGGATGCATCGACCTTGGCGGCGGCCGCGCTGACCTTGGCGGCGCTGCGCAGCAAAATGAAGAGCGGCTGGGCCATGCCGGGCGCGATGACCCTGCTTTGGTGGGCATCCAGACTGTTCGGAGCGCAGAATCATGAATAAGTTTTTGGAAGAAAAATTGCTGCGCCTGTGTCTGCGCCCGCGTGTGGAATGTGATCTGCCGGGGCGGCTGCGCATCAGCTTCGGCACATATCGGCTGCTGCCCAAGGAAGCGCTGCCTTATCTGCACTACATTCGGGACGTGCTGGAGCTTTTGCCCGGCGTGACGAGCGCGGACATCAACCCGCGCATCGGCACGGTGCTGATTTTGTATGACCCCGACATGACGGACAGCCGCGCCATTTTGCGCTGGGTGGACATCGTGGCAGACGAGGGCATCCGTATTTCGCAGGAGATTGCTTGGCAGAATGCCGATGAAAAGGAGCTGCGGGAGCTTGTCCGCAATCGGCTCGTCCTGCGTCTCCCGCAGGGACAAACCGGACAAAAAGAAGGATAACAATGCTCAGAAAAGAACATCAAGAGGATTTTATGAAAGGCCGCGTCATGCACAGCCTGCCGGGGCGGCTTCGTCTGAAAGCACAGGGGCTGGAATATTTGCAGGACGAGAGCCGCGACATCGCCGCGGAGCTGGCCGGCATTGCCGGCGTCACCTCCGCACGGGTCACGCCATGCACGAGCGGTCTTCTTCTTCAATATGACAAAAACCGGCTCGATTCATCCGAACTGTGCGAGCGGGTGGATTTGGTCTTGGCGCGGCACGGCATGGCGGCGCTGCGGGCGCAGCATTCGCAGAAGGGCGAGGAAACACAGGAAGCGCCCATGACGACCAAACGGCTTGTCAAGCGCTTGGCGGTCAATGCGGGCGCTTTGGTGCTGGGCAACACGGTTTTGCCCGCGCCGCTCATCGGGGGCGCGCTGGCCAACTTCACCTCTCTGGAGGCCATTGCGAGCCTCAGCCTTTCCGCTCCGATGGCCAAGAGCGCATGGGAGGGCTTAAAGCACGACCTGCGCCCGAACGCGGACTTTCTGACCGTCACCTCCATTGTCGCCAGCCTGCTCCTGGGCAATGCGCATTCGGCGCTGATGATTTTGGCGCTGTCCGACATGGCGGAGCTGATGACCTCCTACACCATCGAGCGCACCCGCTCCTCCATCAAAAAAATGCTCTCCGCCGATGAGGGCGAGGCATGGAAGATTATGCCGGACGGGAAACTGGAGCGTATGCCGATGAACCAAGTCAGCGAAGGCGACCTGATTGCCGTCCATACGGGTGAAAAAATCTCCGTAGACGGCCGTGTCGTGTCCGGCGCGGCGGTGGTGGACCAAAGCCCCATCACGGGCGAGTTTGTCCCCGTTGAAAAGCGCGAGGGCAGCGAAGTCTTTGCGGGAACGGTCGTCAAGAGCGGGAACATCCATGTTCAGGCCGCCAAGGTGGGCGACCAGACGGTCATTTCCCGCATCGTGGGCATGGTGGAGGCCAGCGAACTCAAAAAAGCCCCCATCCAGCGCTATGCGGATAAATTTTCCAACTATCTTGTGCCGCTGAATTTTCTTCTCTGCCTGTCCGTGTGGCTGGTGACGAAAAATCCCCAGAAGGCGCTCAAGATGCTGGTCATCGATTATTCCTGCGGCATCAAGCTTTCCACCGCAACGGCTTTCTCCGCCGCCATCAATACGGCGGTCAAGCAGGGCGTTTTGATTAAGGGCGGCACATTCATCGAGCAGATGAGCAGCGCCAACACCGTTTTGCTGGACAAGACCGGCACCATCACCGAGGGCAGGCCGCACATCGTCTCCATGACGACCTTCAAGGAGGGCATGACCGAGCGCGAGGTGCTGTCCTATGCAATGGCAGCCGAGGAGACCAGCACGCATCCGCTGGCGGGCGCTATCCTGCGCTACGGGCGCGAAATCGGTGCAGAGCCGAAGGCGCACGATGATGTCGTGACCGAGGTCTCCCGCGGCAGCCGCACACTGGCCGTCGGAAAGACCGTGCGCGTGGGCAACCTCAAATATATGCAGGAAAACGGCGTGAAGGCGATCTCACGCCTGCCGGATGGAAAGGGCGCTATTCCCACTTATGTCGGCCTTGACAGGGAAATCGTCGCCGTGCTGTATGCGATGGACAGCCCGCGTGAAAATGTGCGCCGTGCCATCAACAGTCTGCGATATGACGGCGTGGGCGATATTGAATTGCTTACGGGCGATATGGAATCCCAGGCACGGACAGTGGCGGAGCAGGTCGGCGCAGACGGCTACCGAGCTCAGCTCCTGCCGGAGCAGAAGGCTGAGGTCGTCCTTAAAATGCAGGTGCAGGGCAACGGCGTGGTCATGGTGGGCGACGGCATCAACGACGCGCCCGCGCTGGCCTATGCCGATGTGGGCATCTCGATGGGCAGCAAGTCCACGGACATTGCGATGGAGACCAGCGACATCATCATCAACCGCGACGACCCGATGGTCATTCCCGCCCTGCGGCGGCTTTCCCGTTCGACCATGCGCATCGTCCATCAGAACTTCGCCTTGGTCATCGCCATCAACACCGTTGGCCTGATATTGGGCGCGGCAAGCGGCATTTCCGTGATGATGAGCGCGCTTTTGCACAATTCCTCCACCATTCTGGTGGTTGCTAATTCTCTGCGGCTGATGTTCATGAAGCCCGGAGACGGGAGGGGCTAATGCACAGCGAACAGGGAGCGACCCATTTGGAGGTGCTGTCCGCCATCCGCGGACGCATCCGCTTGCAGCTTGAAGCACCGGTCTCGTCTGTTGCGCCGTTTCTGCGCATTTCCGGTGTACTGAATTGCCGATATAACCCGCGCATCCGCACCCTGCTGTGCGAATACGACCCGAACGTGATTTCCGAGGAACAGCTTTTGGTGCGCATCGGCGCGGCCTATGCCGCACGGACAGACGCTGGCCTTCTGCACATCCGTCATTCCGAGGAAAAGGGCTTTTCAATGGCGCCGAGCGGGTATTTGGCGCTGCTGTGCATCGGTTTGGACGGTGCGCTGACCGTCACCGGCTCCCCCCTGACCACCTTCAGCCGCTGGCTGTCCACAGGCGCGACGCTCGCAGCCGTGGTGGAGCATGGCTATCAGGAGCTTCATGTGCGCGGCAGCTTTGACCCTGAGGTCATGTCGGTCGTTTATCTCATCAATTCCGTCGGCAAGCCGGGCGCTGTCCGCGCCAGCCTGCTGGCGTGGATCATTACCTTCGGTCGTCATCTGATTCCCCGCGCCCCGCGGGAGCAGCCGTACCTTATCCGCCGTGCCAAGGACAGGCTCACGCTGACGCCGCTGGCGGGCAGCGAAAGCGAGCTATCGTTTGCGGGCAGCATATTCAGGCGGGGCATGGAAATGATGGCGCACAAGGCATAAAAGCCCGAAAAGGGTATGAAAACTAAGGAGGATTTCAAAATGGTCATCAACAATCCGCTGGTCAAGGGTATTCTGATTGGTGTGGGCGTGAGCGCTCTCGGCTTCTGCGCCTATAAGCACAACGAGGAAAAGGTGGACGACTTCCTGCGCCGTCACGGCGTCAAGGTTAAGTCTCCCGCCGCCGGCTTTGAAACCATGTCGGTCGAGGACCTCATGCGCACCAAGGAAACCATCGAAGACCTGATTGCCGAAAAGGAAATGCAGGACCAGAGCGTGACGGTGGAAAGCGAAGCGACCCCCGCTGAAGCCTAATCCAATCGCTCAAATCGGCACATTGTCCAAAGCACGGGCGATGTGCCGATTTTTTTGCGGGGACGGTACAGCGCCCGCAGGCAAAGGCGATGCCTTCATCCATGCTTTGAGAGCGGAATGATGAAACGCCGCACTTTATTTTTGAGGCGTTTTGTGCTATAATCATTCTGAGAAAAACAGCGCGTGCGCCGGCCGCGCACTCAGGACGGAAAGACGGGTGTGGTCATGGAATTGTTTGATGAGCAGGGCGAACGGTTGGTCGATGCCATTCTGTCCTTGCGGACGGAGGAAGAACTGAAAGGCTTTCTGACGGATTTATGCACCATTCAGGAAATCCGCAGCATGGCGCAGCGCTATGAGGTGGCGGGGCTGCTGAAAAAGGGGCTGACCTATGACCAAATCTGCGAGCAGACGGGCGCGAGCAAGGCCACCATCAGCCGCGTCAATCGTTCTCTGGTGTGGGGCGCGGGCGGATATCAAGCGGCGCTGTCCAAGCAGGAAAAGCAGCCGGAAAAATGACCTTGACATGCCGGCGCATGGCTCAGTCTGCCTTCGGGCCGCTTTGCTTTATTTTTGATGCCGAAATTTCGGCGTTTTCCGATTTTCATGCATCGGCCTTTTTCAAAATTTCCGCTGCCAATGCACGGCGCTGTCTTCACTTCGTCCGTCAATTCGCGGCAGGTTATACAAATTTGCAGGATACAGCCCTGCAGCTTAAAGAGGAAACAGAATGAATTTGCAAGCATTGAACCCCATGCAGCGGAAGGCCGCTGAAACCATCTCCGGTCCCGTATTGATTCTGGCGGGCGCGGGCAGCGGAAAGACCCGCACGCTGACCTACCGAATCGCCAATATTTTAAGCAGGGGCGTGCCGCCCTATCAGATTTTGGCGCTGACCTTCACCAATAAGGCGGCGCGGGAAATGCGCGAGCGCGTGGAAAAGCTGGTGGGCGCGGCCGCCGGGGATATGTGGCTGGGGACGTTCCATTCCGTGTGCGTTCGGATGCTGCGGCGCGATATTGAAAAAATCGGCTATCAGCGGTCGTTTACCATCTATGACGATGACGACCAGACCCGCGTCATTCGGGATGTCCTGCGGACGCTGAACATTGACGATAAGTCCATGACCCCGCGGGAGGTGCGCAGCCGCATTTCGGATGCCAAAAATCATATGCTGAATCCCGATGAGTGGTTTGCTTCCTCCGAGCGGAATTTCCGCGCCCAGCAGGTGCATGATATTTATGCGATGTACGAGCAGCGCTTAAAGAGCGCGAATGCGCTCGATTTTGACGATTTGCTGCTCAAGACGCTTCAGCTTTTTTTGGATCATCCGCCGGTGCTGGACTATTACCGCGGCAAGTTTTTGTATGTCCATGTGGACGAGTATCAGGATACGAATATGGCGCAGTATCAGTTTGTGCGCCTGTTGACGGAGGAAAGCCGCAACCTCTGCGTAGTGGGCGACGACGACCAGTCCATTTACGGCTGGCGCGGCGCGGACATCCGCAACATTCTGGAATTTGAAAAGGACTTTCCGGATGCCTGCGTCATTAAGCTGGAGCAGAATTACCGCTCCACCGCCAATATTCTGGACGCGGCCAACCAAGTGATTGCCCACAACACGGGCCGCAAGGAAAAAATCTTGTGGACGGAGGACGGCGAGGGCGACAAAATCCGCCTGTACAGCGCGGGCGATGAGCGTGAGGAGGCGGCGTGGATCTGCGAGCGCATCAGGCGCCTGCACACGGACGGGCTGCCTTATGCACAGATGGCCGTGCTGTACAGAATGCACGCGCAGAGCCGCGTCATTGAAGAAATGTTCATGCGGGCGGGCATTCCGTACCGCGTGTTCGGCGGCACGCGCTTCTATGACCGACGCGAAATCAAGGATGCGCTGGCGTACCTGCGCATTTTAGTCAACCCGTCGGATACGGTTTCGCTCAAGCGCATCATCAATGTCCCCAAGCGCTCCATCGGCGATTCCACCGTGCATCTGTTGGAGCAGGAGGCGGCACGGCAGGATGTGCCGATGTTCTCCCTGCTGGCTGACCCGCCGGCGGCGCTTACCTCCCGTCCGCGCCGCTGCGTGAGCGATTTTGCCGTGCTTATCTATCGCCTGATGGCGAAAAAAGGCACCATGCCGCTCAGCGAATATGTGCAGCATGTCCTGAATGAGGTCGGCCTGCTCAAGCAGCTTGAAAACGAGGACAGCGAGGAAAACAGGACGCGCATTGAAAACCTGATGGAATTTATCGGCGCGGCGAAGGAGTTTGAGCAAAAGTCCGCTGAAAAGACCTTGGAGGCCTATTTGGAAAACGTTGCCTTGGTGACGGACCTGGACAATCAAGAGGACGCGCCGCAGTATGTGACCCTGATGACCCTGCATTCCGCCAAGGGGCTTGAATATGACGCCGTCTTCATGGCTGGCATGGAGGAAAACGTCTTCCCCAGCGCCCGCGCCGTCAATGAGGAAAGCCGCTTTGAAGAGGAGCGGAGGCTTTGCTATGTGGGCATCACCCGCGCCCGCAGGCACCTGTTCATGTCCTATGCGCGGCAGCGGACGATTTTCAATCAAATCACCCGCAACTCGCCGTCCTGCTTCCTGAAGGAGATTCCCTCCCGTCTGATTGACGATGAATGGGCACAGGCAGAGCGCCGGTCCTTTGCGCCGCAGCGCGAGCGGCTGAATCGGGAAACGCAGAAGCGCCCCGCCCGTTCCCTGTCCTTCGGAACGCCTGGCATGGGGCAGAATCCCTTGGGTATTCCCGGCGTCAGCAAGGGCTTCGCCGCATCGCCCGCCGGACAGTTTGCAAAAAGCGCCGTGCAGACGCTGTTTAAGCCGGGCGACCATGTCCTGCACAGGAAATTCGGCGAGGGCACGGTGGAAAAGCTGACAGGCAGCGGCGGCGATGCGAGAATCACCATTTTCTTTACGGCCTACGGCAGCAAGGAATTTTCTTTGGCGATTGCGCCGATTGTGAAAATCGACGAGTGACAGGTAAGCTGCCGGGATTTCTTCGGAGATGCATGCAGCGCGATGCCCTTCCCCCAACTTCGCTGCTTGGAGCGTCCGAAGCGATGGTTTCCATGTCAATTTCCGGCCGTAACAGGAGACGGCTTTGTATCCGTTTTGATAAGAATGGATGCGCAAAAGAATACATGCTTTGGCGTGATTGCGTTTAAGTAAGGATGAAAGACAATGGACGAGATGCGCGCATTGGTGAACCGTTTGAACGAGACGGCATATGCTTATTACACGCTGTCCGAGCCGATGATTTCGGATGCCGAATGGGACAGGCTGTATGACCGGCTGCTTCAAATGGAAAAGGAGACGGGCGTTCGGCTTCCCGATTCCCCGACGCATCGTGTCGGCGGCGCGCCGCTCACGGGCTTTGAGCAGCACCGACACATCACGCGCCTGTGGAGCATGGACAAGGCGCAGAGCGAGGGCGAGCTGAACGCATGGTTTGACCGTGTGGAAAAGCTCCATTCGCAGGATGCAGCCCTGCCGCCGCTTTCTTACGGCATCGAGTATAAGTTTGACGGGCTGACGCTGAATCTGACCTACGAAAACGGGCTGCTGGTGCAGGCGGCGACCCGCGGCAACGGAGAAACGGGCGAGGCGATTCTGCCGCAGGCGCGAACCGTGCAGGGCGTACCGCTCCGCATTCCGTATCAGGGGCTGATGGAGGTGCAGGGCGAGTGCATCATGCGCCTGTCCGCCCTCCGCAAATACAACGAAACGGCGGATGAGCCGCTGAAAAACGCCCGCAATGCCGCAGCCGGAGCGCTGCGCAATTTAGACCCTGCCGTGACCGCTTCCCGCCATCTGTCGGCGTTCTTTTATCAAATCGGCACGATTCAAAATCCGTCCTACCATTCGCAGGAGGGCATGATTGATTTTTTGCGGGCGCAGGGCTTCCCTGTCAGCCCGTATTTCCGCACGGAGAATACCCGCGAGGGCGTGCTGAGCGCTATCCGCGCCATTGAGCGGGACAGGCCGAACCTGGATTTTTTGATTGACGGCGCGGTGGTCAAGGTGCGCGACCAGAGGACGCGGGACATGATGGGCTATACGGACAAATTCCCGCGCTGGGCCGTGGCCTTCAAGTTCGCCGCCGAGGAGAACACGACCGTTCTGGAAAGCGTGACGTGGGAGCTGGGGCGCACCGGCAAGCTCACGCCGCTGGCGCACGTTGCGCCTGTTGACTTTGCGGGCGTGACCGTGCAGAAGGCAACGCTCAATAATATGGGCGACATCGCGCGCAAAAAGCTCAAGCTCGGCAAAGAGGTCTGGATTCGCCGCTCCAACGACGTGATTCCCGAAATCATGGGCTGTGTGGACGATGACGCGCCGGGGGAGGACATCCTGCCGCCCGACAAATGTCCGGCCTGCGGGGGAACATTGACCGAGCGCGGCGCGAACATTTACTGCCTGAACCGCGTTTCCTGCAAGCCGCAGGCGGTGATGCGCCTCAAGCACTTCGCCTCCCGCGACGCAATGGACATCGACACCTTTTCCGAAAAAACGGCGGATGTTTTTTATGACCGCCTGAACGTGCGCGACCCTGATGACCTGTACCGTTTGACCAAGGAACAGCTTTTAACGCTGGACGGCTTCAAGGAAAAGCGGGCGCAGAATCTGCTGGATGCGCTTCAAAAGAGCAAGGCCTGCACGCTGGACAGCTTCCTTTTGGCGGTCGGCATTCCGAATGTGGGAAAGCGCACGGCGCGGGACTTGGCGCAGCATTTCGGCACGCTGGACGCGCTCATGCACGCCGACGAAAAGGAGCTGGCGGCCATTGACGATATCGGCGATATTGTGGCGCAGTCCATCCTGGATTTCTTTTCCTATCCCGAAAATCAGGAGATGATTGCCCGCCTTCTGAGCGCCGGCGTTCAGCCGCAGGCAGTCAAAAAGGCGGAGGGCGGTGCGCTGCGGGGGCTGACCGTTGTTGTGACGGGCATACTGCCCACCCTGTCCCGCGCACAGGCGGAGCAGCTTATTCGGGACAATGGCGGCATCGCGGCGGGCAGCGTCAGCA
Organism: Anaerovibrio sp.; assembly: GCA_963611355.1. Lineage (GTDB taxonomy): Bacteria > Bacillota > Clostridia > Christensenellales > Aristaeellaceae > CAVDRM01. The sequence goes on along the minus strand of CAVDRM010000003.1, from coordinate 88,687 downwards.
AAAAAACGGCGTTTGTTGTGGCAGGCGAAAATGCGGGCAGCAAGCTGGCCAAGGCGCAGAGCCTGAATATTCCGGTGCTGGATGAACAGGCGCTGCTGGACAAAATAGCTCATTCATCATTTTTTTCTTTTAGGAGACGCTGACTCTATGCAGATTATCGAGCTGCCCCGAAAGCAGTACGAAGGGTATACGCTTCATTTTGACTACGATACGGCGGGATACTATGATGTCCGCGTATTCCCGACCCAGATGGGCTTTGCGGCGACCTTTGAGGTGAAGGGCATTCCGCGGGAGCATCGGCATTTCACGGATAAGCTCTACGCCCCGCATTGGGACGACCCGCGGGCGTTCGGCCTGATGCATAACGAGGGCGCTTTGGCGGGCATCATGGAGGTCACGAAGGAAGAATGGAACAACCGCCTGCGCATCACGAATTTGCTCGTCTTTGAGGGCTGCCGCCGCCGCGGGTACGGCTCGCTGCTGATGTGCAAGGCCAAAACGCTGGCACGGTCGATGGGCTGCCGAGCGCTGATTTTGGAAACGCAGAGCTGCAACCTCGGCGCGATTCGCTTCTACCTCTCGCAGGGCTTGACGCTCATGGGCTTCAACGCCTGCGAATACTCCAATGAGGATGTGGAACGCCATGAAGTTCGCTTGGAGATGGGGCAGCTGATTCAGGCCAATAAAAAAGCGACTTAACGCTTCTGCGTGCCAAAAACGTGGTTTTTTGACACGCAAGCGCCCTGTCCCGCATTGGCGGAACAGGGCGCTGTGCTTTGTTTACGAAATCGCTTATGCGATGTAGTTGACGGCGGTGTGCTCGGTAACGGTGGGCTTCACGGCGTCGTCAGAGGAATTGTCGATGGTGATTTCGCCGTCCATGACTTTCTGCTTCACGGCTTCGTATTCTTCCACGGTGAAGCCGTTCAGCTTCCAGGAGTCTTCGGCGGTGGGGAGGCCGACATAGTCGCCCTCGGCCAGAGAGTACGTCTTGAACTGACCGCCGTAGTTGTCCCAGTTGCCGGCGAAGTAGTCGGTCAGGATGGTCTCGGTGACGTTCTGCAGGCCCTTCATGGCAGAGGTGATGATGCAGGGGTCGATGTAGCTCTGGTCAACGTCAACGCCGATGACCTTGCCGCCGTGCAGGTTGGCCGCTTCCACGGCAGAGGTGTAGATGCCGCCGCCGCAGGCGAAGACGACTTCGGTGCCGGCGCCGTACCAGCCTTCCATCTTGGCGGTGATGCTGGCATCGCCGAAGAACTGGCCGCCGTAGGTGTAGTTGATTTCGATGTTCACGCCCATTTCGGCAGCCGCGTCATCAGCGCCCTGCACGAAGCCGTAGCCATAGCGGATAACGGCGGGAACAGCCATGCCGCCCAGGAAGCCGAGCTTGGTGTAGCCGGCCTTGACAGCCGCGTAGCCTGCCAGATAACCGGCCTGCTCCTCGGCGAAGGTCACGCACACGGCGTTGCTCTTGGGCTCATAGTAGGTGACATAGTCATGGGTCAGGTCGCCGGAGCCGACGTCGATGGCCAGGAACTTCACCTGGGGATAATCCTCCTGCGCGGAGATAAGCGCTTCGCCGAACAGGTAGCCGGGCATGACGAGGACGGTCGCGCCCTCGGACACGGCCTGGTCGATGGACAGCAGGCGGGCATCGGTGCTGTCAGCGGTGGGCTGATAGTAGGTGTATTCCACGTTATTGGCTTTTCCGTAGGCTTCGACAGCCTGCCAGCAAGCCTGGTTGAAGGACTCGTCGTCGATGGTGCCGACGTCGGTCACCAAAGCGATCTTTTCAGCCGCAAATGCCGTCGGGATAGCAAGCAGCAGAACCAGAACCAGAGCCAGAAACTTTTTCATGGTTGTTCCTCCTACATTTTTTCGGACGCTGATGCGCCTCATTCGCTTCTATTATAGCAAGCCGTTATACAAAATTCAATAACTGATGGAAAAGATTTTTTGCATCCCGTCCGCCCGATTGATTTTTGCGCTGCTTTGATATACAATAGGAAAGGCTTCTGCCGATGAATGCAGAAAAAAGGCGAACGGAACAGAGAGACAGAGCGGCAAAACAGAATGCTGCGCCTGTGCGCGAAAGGAAGATACACATGCGGTACGGACATTTTGACGATGCGCGGAGGGAATATGTGATTACCACCCCGTTCACGCCCCTTCCGTGGATTAATTATCTGGGCAATCAGGACTTTTTCGGGCTTATCAGCAATACCGGCGGCGGGTACTGCTTTTATCGGGACGCCAAGCTGATGCGCATCCTGCGCTACCGCTATAACGGCGTTCCCGCGGACATCGGCGGGCGCTTCTATTATATCAGGGAGCGCGGGCAGGCGGCATGGAGCCCCGCCTATCATCCCTGCGATACGGAATTGGACAGCTATTCCTGCCGTCACGGGCTGGGCTACACGGTTTTTGAAAGCAGCAGGGATGCGCTTTGTGCATCGCTCACCTGCTTTGTGCCGCAAAACGAGACCTGCGAGGTGCATAAGCTGACGCTGACAAACAACGGCGCAGCCCCCAAGGATGTGCGCGTGACGGGCGCGGTCGAATGGTGCCTGTGGAATGCCGTGGACGATACCACCAACTTCCAGCGCAATCTGAACATCGCCGAGGTGGAGGTGGAGGGCAGCACGGTTTACCACAAGACCGAATACCGTGAACGCCGCCGTCACTACGCCTATTACGGCGTGAACGCGCCGATTAGCGGCTTTGATACATCGCGGGAAGCCTTTTTGGGGCAGATGGGGGAGTGGCGCCTGCCTGCCGTCATCCAAAACGAGCGGCATACGGGCAGCGAGGCGCACAGCTGGTCGCCCATCGCCGCGCTGGGCGTGGATGTGCATCTGCAGCCCAATGAGCAAAAAACGCTGATTTTCACCTTGGGCTACGGCGAAAACGAGCGGGACAGGAAATTCATCGCGCCGAATGTTATCCGCAAGGATGCGGCGAAGCGCACGCTTGCACGGTTTGCGGACGAAAAGCAGGTTGATTTGGCGCTTGAAGAGCTGAAGCGCCACTGGGACGCGCTTTTGAGCCGCTGTCAGGTGCGCAGCGCGGATGAAAGAATGGACCGCATGGTCAACATCTGGAACCAGTACCAGTGCATGGTCACCTTCAACATGAGCCGCTCCGCCAGCTACTTTGAAAGCGGCACGGGGCGCGGCATGGGCTTCCGCGACAGCTGTCAGGATTTGCTCGGCTTTGTCCATATGATACCGGAGCGGGCGAGGGAACGCATCATCGATATCGCCTCCATCCAGTGGGAGAGCGGCGCGACCTATCACCAGTATCAGCCGCTGACCAAGCGCGGCAACAACGACATCGGCAGCGGGTTTAATGACGACCCTTTGTGGCTCGTCGCCTGCACCTATGCCTACATCGCCGAAACGGGCGATTGGTCTGTATTGGACGCTCCTGTTCCGTTTGACAATCAGGCGGGCAGCGAAAAGCCTTTGATGGAGCATTTGCGGCGCAGCGTTCGGTTTACCATGACGCATTTGGGCCCGCACGGGCTGCCGCTGATAGGCCGTGCGGACTGGAATGACTGCCTTAACCTCAACTGCTTTTCGTCCGAGCCGGGCGAAATTTTCCAGACCACGGGGCCGAGCGAGGGCGCGGTGGCGGAAAGCGTGTTCATCGCCGGCATGTTTGTGAAGTACGCGCAGGAATACGCCGACCTCTGCGGGCTGAAGGGCTTGGACGGGGAAGCGGACGAAATGCGCAGAGCCGCCGCCGACATGGCGGAGACCATCGAGCGCTTCGGCTGGGATGGCGAATGGTTTTTGCGCGCCTATGACGCCTTCGGGCACAAGGTGGGCAGCAGCGAATGCGAGGAGGGCAAGATATTCATCGAGCCGCAGGGCTTCTGCGTGATGGCGGGCGTGGGCGTGCAAAACGGTCTGGCGCGGAAGGCGCTGGATTCCGTGCGCGCCCGTCTGCTGGGACGCTACGGCGTGGAGCTGCTCAGCCCCTGCTACACGGTCTATCATGAGGAGCTGGGTGAAATCACCAGCTACCCGCCGGGATACAAGGAAAACGGCTCGGTCTTCTGCCACAACAACCCGTGGGTCAGCATTGCGGAGGCGGTGCTGGGCAACGGCGACAACGCATTTGATTTGTATCGGCGCATCTGCCCCGCCTATCAGGAGGATGAATGTGAGGTGCGCCGCAGCGAGCCGTACTGCTATGCGCAGACCGTTGCCGCCCGTGCGTCCTTCTCGGAGGGCGAGGCCAAGAACAGCTGGCTGACCGGCACGGCGGCATGGACGTTTGTGAATATCAGCCAATACATTTTGGGCATCCGCCCGACCCTGAACGGGCTGTCCGTCGCGCCCTGCCTGCCCGCTTCGATGGACGGCTTCACGGCGAAACGCACCTATCGCGGCGCGGATTATCACATCACCGTCCGGCGGACGGGCGCAAAGAGCATGACCGTGGACGGGAAAAACGTGCAGGGGACGGTCGTACCGCTTCAGCAGAACAAAAAAGACTATCAGGTCGAAGTGACCGTTTAAGAAAGGATAAGAGCGCATGATTCATTTCCCGAAGGATTTTATGCTCGGCACGGCGTATGCCTCCTATCAGGTGGAGGGCGCATGGAACGAGGACGGCAAGGGCGCGAGCATCTGGGATGACTTCTGCCATGCCGGGGGGCACATCCAAAATAACGACACGGGCGACGTCGCCTGTGATTCTTACCATAAGTTCGATGAGGACGTTGCGCTGATGAAGGAAATGGGCGTGACCGTGCATCGCTTTTCCCTGAGCTGGCCGCGCATCTTTCCAAACGGCATGGGCGCGGTCAATGCAAAGGGCATCGCCTTTTATGACCGCATGGTGGACACCCTGCTGGCAAACGGCATCGAGCCGTGGGTGACGCTGTATCACTGGGATTTGCCCTCTGCTCTGCAGGAAAAGGGAGGCTGGGAAAACAGAGAAACGGTGGAAGCCTTTGACCGCTATGCGGCATATATCGGCAGGCATTTCAGCGGGCGCGTCCGCTGCTATATGCCCATCAACGAGCCGGAGTGCGTGGCGGTTTTGGGCTATTACACGGGCGAGCATGCGCCGGGGCTGCACTTGGAGGATGAGCGCATCGCGCTTATCATGCATCACCTGACGCTGGCGCACAGCGCGGCGGTCAAGGCGCTGCGGGCTGCCTCGGATGTGCCGCTCCGCATCGGCACGGTGACCTGCGGGCGCGTCTGCTATCCGAACACGGACAGCCGGGAGGCGGAGGACGCCGCGTATCGGGCGACCTTTGACTTAAACGGCGACAACGCCGGCGTATGGGGCTTTACGCACAATATTTTCCTGGACAGGATCTTTTTCCCGCGTGCATGGGACGATGCGCCCGACATCCTTCGCAAATTCTGGGAGAGCCGGCCGGACAGCGACTGGGACGGCATGGAGAAGCCGGACTTTATCGGCCTGAACGTCTATAACGGCGCTGTGACCGATGCGCAGGGACAGATGATTCCCTTCCCGGCGGGCTATCCGCGCACGGCCATCGGCTGGCCGATTACGCCGGAGATAATGTACTATGCGCCGCGCCACTTCCACAAGCGCTACGGGCTGCCCATTATCATTACGGAGAACGGCCTGAGCTGCACGGACAAGATTTATCTGGACGGGCAGGTGCACGACATCGACCGCATTGACTTTTTGACCCGCTACCTCACGGAATTAAAACGCAGCCTGGACAGCGGCATCCCGATTTCAGGGTATCTGCATTGGAGCCTGCTCGATAATTTTGAGTGGGCGAACGGCTATGGCGACCGCTTCGGCCTCGCCTATGTCGATTACGCGACCGGGCGCCGCATCCTCAAGGATTCCGGCAGATGGTATGCAGAGCAGATAAAGGCAAAGGAGAAATGACATGAAGCAGGAGGCTGCGCCGGGGCAGGTGGCCATGCCGGGCGATGCCAAGGTACACAATCGGCAGGTGATGCTCAGGGTCATCCGCTCCGGCCGACCGTTGACGGCTGCCGAAATCAGCCGCATCACGGGCATCAGCAGGCCGACTGTCATGCGCTTTTTGCAGCATCTGAAGCAGAATGGCATCATCAGCTCTGTGGGGCTCGGCGCAAGCACCAAGGCGGGCGGCAAAAAGCCGGAGCTGTTTCGCTTTGCCGACCAAAGAACAATTCTCTGCGTCAACCTGTGGCCTGAAACGATTACGCTGGCGCTGAGCGACTTGGTGGGCGGCTTGCAGGACTTGGAGGAGCATCCGCACAGGCTGAATGAGCATCTGGATGATGCGCTGGCGGAAATCAAAACCATGGCGGAGGACTATTTAAATCGGCATCGGTTATCCTTTGACCTTCTGTACGGAGTCGCCGTGACAGTGCCCGGCACGGTGGATATAAAAACGAAGCTCCTGCGCTACAATTCACAGGCGCCGGGCTGGGGGACAGAGGTGGACATGGGGCAGAAGCTGCGCGCCCTGCTGGGCGGCGGCTTGGAATACTATGTGGACAATGCGGGCAAGGCCGCCGGACGCGCCCTGCTGATTGAGCATCCCGAATATGCCCGGCATCGGCTGATGACGTTTTTTACCACCTGGGGCGTGTCGGCCTGCCTCATGGACAAGGGGCATGTGCAGAACGGGCGGGATTCGCTGATTGGCGAAATCGGCCACATGATTATCTGTGATACGGATGATGTGGTGTGCGGCTGCGGCAAGCGCGGCTGCTTGGAAAGCATGGTCAGTCTCAACCGTGTGCGTCGGAAAATGCAGGCGCTCGGCGAGGATAAGAAGGCTTGCGAGGCGTTCACCTTCCAAACGCTTTTTGAGCGCTCCGGGCAGGGCGATGCGCGGGCGCGGCAGGTCACGGCCTATCTTGCGCACTGCTTCGCCGTGGCGCTTCAGAATTTGTCCCTTGCGTACAATCAGGAAATGGTTGTTTTTCAGGGCGATTTTGCTTGGGCGGACGATTATTTTGACCAATGCCTCCGCCAAGAGCTGCATCAGTTCCGCTATTATCCGCGCGGGCGCTTATTTGACATTTCCTATGACCGCCGAGAGCTGACGGCCTTGGCCGTGCAGGGCAGCGCCGGGCGCCTGATTGAGCGGTACTTTGATGAGCTGTCGGACCAATAATCATATTCCTTTCCGGCTTGAAAATATGGTATCATGACGAAATCGCCGATGGTGAAGCATATCTGCTTTTTCATCGGCGGTTCAGATTTATACATTGTTAAAAACGGTCAATAAAGCTGAATTTGGCAGGAAATTAATGGGTTTGTCTGCATAAGCGGCAAGCCCATTCCAGACGATTTAAACCAGATATTCCTCATTTCAAAAACATCTCAATAACCGGAACAAGTACATTCGGCTTAATCGCGGGCAGATAAAGCACCGTTTGATTTTCATCGTCCGACAAGCATTCGCCATAATGTTGCACCTTACCGTCGCTGAACAGCACTTCACTGCCATCATGAAGGAACTGTACGTATTCGATTTTTCCGGCAAGGCCCTTTAGAATGAGGTGTGCAAAGGGGTAAGCGAACAGATGGATATAGAGCCGTTTCCCGTCTTCGCTCTGCGTCAGGCGGCAGTCAGCCGGAGCGGTAAATTCAGGCATGGCCATCGTGCAGCCGTAAATGGCGCAGGAATTATACTTCATCCAATCCGCATAAACCTTTAATGCAGCCTCGGCACGAGCGTCAAAATATCCTCTTGCGGTGGGTCCTACATTCATCAAAAGATTCCCGCCCAGCGACACGCTGTTCACCAGCATACGAATCAACATTTCGGGATTTTTCCATGTCTGTTCGTCTCGGTGATAGCCCCAGCTTCCCGAAAAGGTCTGGCAGGTTTCCCATGTGACCAGCTCGCCGGTTTGCGGATGGCGCATCCATTCGGTTGGTTGGAATTGTTCGGGTGTCCAGAGATCCTGCTCGATACCGGCACGGTTGTCAATCAAAATGTCAGGCTGCAGGCTTCTGGCCAGCGCTATCAGTTTTTCTGCTTCCCAGTCATCCTTTCCTTTGCCCTTCATCCAGCTTTTATCGTCCGTGCCATGGTCGTTCGGATAGGAAAAATCAAACCACAGAATATTGATTTTCCCGTAGTTGGTCAAAAGCTCCGTCACCTGATTGCGCATATATTCGGCATATTTGCGCATATCGCGTCCCTGATTTTGCGCATAGGCATCGGGGTCATTTTGGCGCGGATGCTTGATATCGATGGTAAAATCAGGATGATGCCAGTCCAGCAAAGAATAGTAAAAGCCGATATGTAGCCCTTCCGCACGGAAAGCATCCACATATTCCCGCACCAAATCGCGCTTGGCAGGGGTGTTGGTGCATTTGTAGTCCGTGTACTGCGTGTCCCACATACAGAAACCCTCGTGGTGCTTGGTGGTCAGCACGGCGTATTTCATGCCGGCGTTTTTCGCCTGACGCGCCCATTCCCGCGGGTCATACAAATCGGGGTCAAAATGCTCGAAATACTTGTCGTATTTCGCTTCTGAAATTTTCTCGTTTTCCTTTACCCACTCGTGACGGGCGGGCAGCGCATACAGTCCCCAGTGGATAAACATACCAAAGCGATCATGCCGAAACCAAGAGGAGTCACCGATTGTTTTTCTGATCTTGTAGCTGCTCATGGGGAGACCTCCTTTTTTCCATATGCAATATGGCAGTTTACCGTTGATTTTTTATTTTTCCATTCTCCTCATCAGTTTCCCGCCGTTTTCCTTGAGCCATTTGCTCCACTTCCAATAGTCGGGATACACGCGCAGCACCTCCGCATAAAACCGCTCCGAATGATTCATTTCCTTGCGATGGCACAGCTCATGCACGACCATGCTGTCGATAACCTCCGGAGGGGTGAGGGCAAGAAGGCAGTTAAAATTCAGATTGCCCTTTGATGAGCAGCTACCCCAGCGCGAGCGCTGGTTGCGGATGGTGATTTTCCCGTAAGTCACACCGATTTTCGCAGCATAATATTGCACCCGTTCAGGGATGATTTGCATCAGTTTGTTCGCCAGCTCCAGCAGTTCATCCATCGTGAGCGGCTCAACGTCCGTTTTTTCCTGCTGTTTCTGCGCGGCCATTTCAAGGTGCTTTTCAATCCATTCCTTGTTTTGCAGAACAAACAGATTAACCTGTTTGTCTGTCGCTGCGAGCGGGGCACGGACAATCAGCGTGTCTTTCTTGACCTCCAACACATACGACTTTCGGTCGCTACGGATGATTTTGCAGGTAAATTTTTTCTCCATGCTCATGCCTTCTTCAAACTTTTGTAAATCAGCCTTGAACATAAACTATGGAGAAATTGTTTGTGCGCAACAGTAGATATTCTCAATAGCTTTTGCAACAGCTTCTGCATCTTCCACCATATTATCTCTTCCAAAACTCACCCGAATGGTGCCTTTGGCATATGTCTATTCCCTGCGGTTTAAAAAACCTAAAACAAATATCACTGTGTACCTCCAAGCCAAGAAGCCATTTGAGCTTCCTTGGCTGCTCCATAGTCTGCATTGCGGGGCTGTGTGGTGAGCATAAGCTGATCCTTTTTTCCTGAAGATATGCGTATATATTTGCAAATATGTTCTCTATTTAGCAACACTTTCCCTGCCGATTTGCTTTTGTATCCGAAATTTTAGCTCATTGCAATCAACCTATTGAAGTTCGAATAAGCATCCCTCAAATATCCACAGATTCATACTCAACTATGAATTATTGGAGGAAAACAAAACTCTGAACAGCCAGCCCTTTTTTGGGGCATTATTCCTCCGTCTTCTCCTCTTCCTCCGTCGGCGGGGCATAGCGCTGCTTTGTGACCAAGGCATGGTCAACGCGGCGATCCTCTAACTTCTCCACCTTGATATGGAGCATATCGCAGGGTTCATTTTCCGGTTTTTCCAAGGTCGGGGTGACATAGATGTCCGTTTCGGGCGTGGTGCCGTCCTCCGGAATTTCGGTGAAGCGGCTGAGGAAAAGGCCGCCCAAGGTGTCATAATCTTCGCTTTCGGGCAAAGCAATGTCCAGCGCTTCGTTGATGCTTTCCAGCGTGGCTGCGCCGCTGATGCGAAACACATTGGCGGACAGCTGCTTAATTTCGGTCTCCTCGTCCGTGTCGTATTCATCAAAGATATCGCCGACGATTTCTTCTAACAGATCCTCCATCGTCACCAGCCCGCTGACCCCGCCGTATTCATCCACCACGATGGCCATATGCGTCTTGGCGTGCTGCATATTGCGAAGCAGGATATCCGCCTTGACGGTTTCCGGCACAAAGTACGGCTCGCGCAGCAGGTCGCGCAGAGGCTTTTTTCGGTCGGCATCCTTGGCGGAATTCAGCAGAAAATCGCGGGCAAAGAGGATGCCGATTAAATCATCAATGTCCTCGTCATAGATGGGAAAACGGGAAAGGCCGGTTTCCTCGATGGTTTTCGTGATGGTCTTTTCATCATCGCCGACCCAGATGGCTGTCATGTCGGTGCGATGCACCATGCAATCCGCCGCGATCATGTCGCCGAAGTCGAAGACGTTCTCAATCATGTCGCGCTCATCGCCCTCGATATTGCCGCTTTCCTCGCTGATGTCCACCATCGCCCGAATATCCCGCTCCGTGACCTCCTCATGCTGCGCTTCCTTGGAGGCGCTGAGCAGCCGAGCCAGCCGTTCATTGATGAAAATGAAGGGCTTCAACAGGCGGCTGATGCCGTGATAGAAGCCGCACAGGGCGGGAACGAGCTTTTCCGCGTTCTTTTCGCCGATGAAGGCGGGCGTCAGATGCAGGAGAATTTGGCTGAGCGGCGTCAAAATGAGCGCGCACAGGAGCGCCTGACCCGCCGTTTGCGCAAATTGCCGGCAGACCAAAACGGCAAGCCAAAGCAGGCAGAAGGTGCGGACGAGCGCCAGCGCATACACCGCGCCGTCCGGCGCATCAAGCAGGGCGTTCAGAGAAGCGTCGTTCTTTTCGCGCAAAGCGACTTCATTGGCGCTTCGGAGCGCCTCGGAAAGAAGCCGGCACAGAAAGACACACACGGCAAGACCAAGCATCAGCGGCCATCGGCCAATCGGATCATCCAAGGAAATAACCTCCCAATCAATCAAATGATAACAAAAAGCGCGTCCGAAATATGCGGAACAGCTTCCGGCGCGGACACGCTTTATGTTTCCGAATCAGTCAAACAGTTCTTTTGCGTGTTCCAGCGCAGACTGCTGCTCCTGAACAAGCGCGGAAAACTTCTCGCGGTATTCCTGCGCGGCCTTGCGAAGGTCGCGCAGTTCGCTTTCCAGCAATTCGCGCTCCTTCTCCAAGTCCTGATTTTCATCGGCCACAGAGCCCTTGGCCTCGCTGATGATGCGTTCCGCCTCCGCCTTCGCCTCGGCCACGGTGTTGTCATACACCTTCTGGGCGCTGCGCAGCAGGCGGGCTGCCTCCTCGGAAAAGTCCTGCGCGGGCTTTTTTTCTTCCACGACCGCGGCGGGCGCGGGCACGGCGGCAGAGGGAACGCTGACCGCGGCGGGCTGGCTGAACACGCGGGAGCCGCTCTGCGCCAGACGGCTTTGCAGAGAAACGATTTCGTTCTGCATGGCTTCCATTTCGTCGCAGATTTCATCCAGGAATTCATCGACCTCCACGGGGTCATAGCCGCGCATCTTGGTCTTAAATTCCTTTTCCTCGATCATACTCACAGTGATGGCCATAGGGGAACAGCTCCTTTCCGGACGAGAAGATTAAGAGAAAATGATATTGAACACAAAGAGAACCAACAGGGTTAAAAGAACACCGGACAGCGGGCCGATATCAAACGGCATGCGACGGCCCTTCAGCACCTTGGCGGCGATGGAGCGCCCCGTGCGGACAGCCGGCTCGACAATTCTTTCCAGCAGCACCGTCCAGCGGTTCTGCGGCGTATCGGCCAAGGAAAGCAGCGCCCAAACGAAATTCAGCAGGGCGTACACCTGAATGATTTTCCGAATAATGGCTATCATGGCTTAACTCCTTATGCCGATTACTCCGCCTCGGCCATATTTTCCTGATCTGCGGCATAGTCGACCCTGTCCGGCGCGTAGCCGCTGCCCGCCGGCTGTGCCTCAAAAGGGGGCGTTTCCGGCTCATTCTGCGGACGCTGGGCGAAGAAGGCCGCGCTCTGCACTTCCGGCGCCGGACTGCGCCGGGCAAAGCCCTGGGCGTCCTGACGCGGCTGTGCCTGATATTGCGGCTGCTGATACCCCTGCGGCCGGTAATCCTGCGCCTGATACTGCGGCTGATAGCGGCCGAAGCCCTGCGGCTGATAGCCGCTTTGCTGCGGCGCATTGTAGCGCGGCTGCTGGGGCTGGGCCGGGCGCGGCGCACCGTTCATCTGGCTGGTAATCTGGTCCGCAAACACATTGATGATGCCGGGGGCAAGCAGGTATGCGCCATAGCGCGAGACCTTGGTGATGGTGGCAGACAGGGAGAAGCAAGCGCCGGACAGGGTGTCCACATAGCGGCGCATCTCGGCGGGGTCGGACACGCTGTCCATGACCACGATGAGCGCGTCCCCTGCGCGGAGCAGGGCGATGGCGCTGCGGCATTCATTGATGCCGCGCACATTCATGATACGCATGTTCAGCGCCTTTTCAGCCGTCTGCGGCTGCTGCATCTGCAGCGGGGCCTGCGGCTGCTGGGGCTGCTCCTGTTGATACTGGCCGGGGAAGGGAACGACATTTTCCTCCCTGTTCATGTGCTGCTGCATCCGGCGGTTGCGCGGCTGCTGGGGCTGCTGCGCGGAAAACTGGGTGTACAGCGGCTGCGCCTGCTGTTGATACTGCGGCTGATAGGGCTGTTGCTGATAATTCATCTGCGGCTGCTGATAGGGAGCATACTGCCGGGGCTGCTGCGCGCTCTGCTGACCGAAAAACGGGTCAAAAGCATCCGCCTGACGGGACGGGAGGGGCTGCTGATAAGCCGTCTGCTGATACTGCGGCTGATAGGGCTGCTGATAATTCATCTGCTGATAGGGCTGCTGCGCATACGGCGCTTCGGGCTGCTGCGCTTCCTCATCCTCCTCCCGCGCATCCCGCTGCGCGGAATCGGCATAAAAGAAACGGTCCATCAAACCGGTCATTTTATTCTTGGTCTGCTTAAAGAAATTGCCCAGAGCCATGAAGTACCTCCTCAAGTGGAAAATAATGCGCGTCCAACGCGCACCATTGTCGCGCCTGCGCGTGCGGCTAAAGCATAATCATTTGACATGCCCATGGAAAGCTCGGTGAGCCGTTCGGGAAAGCGGGACGTATCCCGCAGCCGCTCAAGGCAGCGCCGCGTTTCCGTAAACCAGTGAAGCAGGTCATCCTCCGCCGCGTTCAGCGGCAGGATGGTCATTAAGCCTCGAACGCTGAGGTTGGGCAGCGCCTCGCAGAATGTCAAAAAATTCGGCAGCTCTTCCGGCGCGACACCGGCCTTTTGCTTTTCGCCGGATACGTTGACCTGAAGGAGCACGGGCATCACCAGCCCGTTCCTGCCCGCCTGACGGTCAATCTCCTGCGCCAGCTCCGCCCTGTCCAGAGAATGAATCAGGCAAACCTCTCTTATTATATATTTAACTTTGTTGGTTTGCAACCGCCCTATCATGTGGAATTGAAATTTTCCTTCCAAAAAGGGCAGTTTTTCCTGCAAAACCTGCACTCTGTTTTCCGCGATATCCTGAACGCCCAGGGCGCTGAGAGGCAAAATGCGCTCCACGGCCGCCGTTTTGGTCACGGCAATCAGCTTCGGCGTTCGTCCCCACGGCGCGCTTTCTTTTTCCAGCACCGTGCGGATTTTTTGGACATTCCCCGCAAGAGCATCTTCGTCCGGCATGGTTTTATCTTCCTTTCTGAACAAAGCGATGCGCGTCTGGCCGTTGAAAATGTAACCATCGGAAACGGCTGTCCTCTTAAAAGAGCTTTACGGTCATCCCTTCATACAGATACCCCGCATTGTTCGGCACGATATGGCTGACATCGCCTTCCGTGGAAATGACGGTCACGGGGGTCCAGTAGTTGTTGCCCATTTCATCCACGATGACTACGCCGACCTGCCCGTACTGGCTGTACAGGGCGCGGGTGGGCACGGTCAGGCTGTCCACGTTTTCACCAAGCTGCACCTGGCAGGAGCGGATATACAGGATGTTCTTGACGTCCGCATCGATCACGGTCAGGCGGACGAGCAGCTCGCCGCCGGAGCGGGTGAAGGATTCGACCGTCGCATCCACCACCGTGTTTTCAAAGCTCTCGATGAGCAGCTTATAGGTGCGTCCCGTGACGGGCGTCCAGTCCGTATCGGAGCAGAGCATCAGCACTGCCCAGCCGTCATTTTTAACCAGACGGTAGATGGACACGGTATTGCGGGAGGAGGAGGCGGAATTGGCGGGAATATGGCCGTTATACATGCTGCGCACCTCGGCGGGCGTAAAATCCGCGTAGGTGTTCATGTTCAAGGCTTCTTCGTAGCCGTCCGTATAGAAGCTGACGATGCCGTCCGAGGCGGCGGCGTACTGCTTCGTCCAAGAGGAAATGCGCTGAAGCTGGGTGTTTTCATCGTCATACAGGCGGGAGAGCTTCTGGTCGTCGGGGTATTTCTGCTTTAAGTACGTCTGCCTCGCCTGCAGCGCCTGTGTCAGCAGTGTTTCTTGGTTAATGAGACTGCCGCGTGCGCCGTGGATGAGCTGCCGCGTTTCCTTTGCCAAATCGCGCACCTGTGTGTCCAAGGTGGTCAGCTTGGTGTCCTTGCCGCTGCTGTTCTCGCTGATTAAGGTCTTGTGGTATTCCTTGATCTGGTCGCGGTATTTTTGCAGGGTGGTCAACTCCTTGGCGTTGAAGCCGGAGGTGTACACCGTGCAGGTGGGGGTGCTGCGCTGGACCGTCTGCCCCTCCTCGACCAGATATTCAATCTGGGAGGCGCTCTCCTGCGTGTACACCGTTTCGTTGCGCACAAGCAGGGCATCGCCCGTATAGCGGGAGGACAGGGTCGCGCCGCCGACCTGCCCGTACATGGCCTCGCCCGGCGCTGACATGCGGATAACGGCATAGCCGCCGAAGAGCAGCACCAGCAGGGAAATAATGATGTATGGGGCGCGGGAGCGCTTTTTCTTCTGTTGGGTCGGGAAGCCTGTTTTCGGCGTTCGATAGCCCTTTTTGGAGTCTGATATTTCCTCCGGCATAATGCCCTGCTGCCGGTAAGGACCGCCCGCCTGCTCCTGCATAGGCTGCGCAGGGCTCGGCATGTATCCGTTTGGGGCCTGGAAGGACTCCTGTGTCCCGTAGAGCGGGGCTTGAGAAGGCTGCTGATAGCCCTGCTGCGGGGCTTGATAGGGCGTTTGATAAACGGAAGGATCCAACTGAGCCGGCGGCGGGACGCTGCCGCTTTGCTGCGCGGTCGGCGGCTGCTGCGGCGTTTGCGTCCACTGCGGGGGCTGCCCGTTCGGTTCATAAGGGACTCTATCCATGCACTCCTCCGGATTGGCCGCTTCCGCAAGGAAAACTGCCATCATGCGTCAACAGTCAATGCACTGCAAAAATAGTAACTTTGATATATTCGACACAAAAATTTAAAATCCCTGCAAAAAACTTAAAATATTTGTTCGCTTAAAAATCGAGCCGCGCTCTCAGCACACCGCAGGCCGTCCACGGCTGCGGACATAATGCCGCCCGCATAGCCGGCGCCCTCGCCGACGGGAAAAATGCCGCGCACGGAGGCTTGAAAACGGTCATTCCGCAGGATGCGGACAGGGCAGGAGGAGCGCGTTTCCACTGCGGTCAGCACGGCGTCGGGATGGGCAAAGCCACGCATCCGCCCGTCCAGCCTTCGAATGCCTTCTTTGAGGTCATCCGCAAAGGGCGCGGGAAAGAGCGCGTTCAAATCGCACAGCGTTACGGAGGGGCGATAGGTGGGCGCGACCTCGCCCAAGCGCACGGAGGCACGACCCGCCAGGAAGTCCTCCAAGCGCTGCGCGGGCGCGGAATAGTCTTCGCCGCCCAGCGCAAAGGCGCGTTTTTCCAGCATCCGCTGGAACACAAAGCCAGCCAGCGGATGCTCGTCGCCGAAATCCTCCGGCAGCACGTCCACAAGCAGAGCGGCATTGGCGTTTTCGCCATCGCGGGCATAAGGGCTCATGCCGTTGACGCATACGCCTCCCGCCTTGCTCGCCGCAGCCACGACCTGACCGCCCGGACACATACAGAAGGTGTACGCCCCGCGCCCGTCCCTGAGCTTTGCCGAAAGGTGATATTCGGCGGCAGGCAGCACCCCGTCTTCCGCAAAGCGTCCGTACTGCGCCCGATTGACCATGCTCTGCCGATGCTCGATGCGCAGACCCAGAGAGAACGGCTTCTGCGCGATAACCAGTCCCGCCTCGTACAGAATGCGCTGCGTATCGGCGGCGCTGTGGCCGATGGCAGGCAGAAGGGAGTCCGTCCTGAGCGTATGCGCACCGTCCGCATCCTCGTACATGACGTGTGTTAAACGGCCTTTGTCCGTACGGATGCCCGTCATGCGGGCGTTAAAATGTACGTCCCCTCCCAAGGCAGCGATTTCTTCCCGAATGGCCTTGACGACCAGCGGCAGTCTGTCCGTGCCGATGTGCGGCCGCGCCAGGACGAGGATGTCCTCCGGCGCGCCATGCTCGGCCAATTCTTTTAAGACGACGCGGCAGAGCGGGCTTTTGATGCCCGTGGTCAGCTTGCCGTCCGAAAACGCGCCCGCGCCTCCCTCGCCGAACTGGATGTTGCTGTTTTCATCCAAGATGCGCTCATTTTGAAAGAGCCGAACGGTTCTGGCACGCCTGTCCACGCTTTCGCCCCGCTCCAGCACGATGGGGCACAAGCCCGCCCTTGCCAGATACAGCGCCGCAAACAGACCGCCCGGCCCTAAACCCACCACCACGGGCGGGTGCTCCGGCCGCTTTGAAGCAGGCAGAACCGTCAAGCCCCTGACGGGCTGCACGGCGGTTGCCGCACCCGCCTTCAGGCGCTTCAGTACCGCGCCCTCGTCCCCCTTCAGGGCGACGTCCACAGAAACGACAAAATGAACGTTGCTTTTATCGCGTGCGTCCACACTGCGCTTGGAAATGCGGAAGGAAGCGGCCTGCGAAGGCTGTACCCGCAGCTTTTTCAGCGCCTTTTGAAAGGCAAATGCATCGCTTTCATGCAGCGGCAGGGCAATATCAGATACTCTCAGCATCGTTGTTCCTTCAATGAATACAAAATGGATGTGCAAATGGAAGTCCGCACAAACGGGCTTCCATTTGCAAAGCATGAATTTTTTATTTCAGATGCCAGATTTTTTCATTGTATTCCCTGATGGTCCTGTCCGAAGAGAAGACGCCGGACTTGGCGGTGTTGGTGATGGTCATGCGCAGCCACTTGTCCTTGTCGCAGTAGTCCTTTTCCACGCGGCGCTGCGCCATCGAATACGAGCCGAAGTCCTTGAGGACATAATAGGGGTCGGAGAACAGGAGGTTGTGATAGATGTCCTGCACCGCGCCCGCATTGTCGGGGAAGAGCGTGCCGTCAATGATTTGCGTCAGCGCCCGGCGAAGCTCGGCGTTCGTCTCATAGATGTGCATGGGCTGATAGCTGCCCTCGCTGGTCAAGCTGCGCACGGTATCGGTGCGCATACCGAAGATGTAGATATTGTCCATGCCCACGCGGTCGGCGATCTCTATATTCGCGCCGTCCATCGTGCCGATGGTGACCGCGCCGTTCATCATGAACTTCATGTTGCCCGTGCCGGAGGCTTCCTTGCCCGCAGTGGAAAGCTGCTCGGACAGGTCGGCGGCGGGCATCAGCGCCTCCGCGCCGGACACGTCATAGTTTTCCAGAAAGACGACGCGCAGCATCTGCCGCGCCCGCGGACTTTGGTCAATCAGCTTGCTGATGGCCAGAATCATGCGGATGATTTGCTTCGCCATATGGTAGGCGGGGCTGGCCTTCGCGCCGAATACGAACACACGCGGGGCCATGACGAAATTCGGGTCGTCCATGATGCGGTTGTACAGAACGAGAATGTGCAGGGCGTTGAGCACCTGCCGCTTATATTCATGCAGCCGCTTGGCCTGCACGTCAAACATGAAGTCCGGGTCAACGGTCATCTTCTGGCGGGCGAACAGCACATTGCTGAAGTTCTCCTTGTTGCGGCGCTTAATGGCGGCAAACTGCCTGCGGAAGTCCTCGCTGTCGCGGAACTTCATCAGCTCCTCCAAGCGCTCCGGCTCGTGCTTCCAGCCATCGCCGATGGCGTCGCAGATAAGGTCGCGCAAGCCGGGGTTGCAGACCATCAGCCAGCGCCTGTGCGTAATGCCGTTAGTGATGGCGCTGAATTTTTCGGGCATGACCTCATAATAGTCATGGAAGGTCTCGTTTTTGAGGATTTCACCGTGGAGACGGCTCACGCCGTTGACGGAATAGCACATGGATACGCACAGGTTCGCCATATGCACCATGTCATAGGCGGTAACGGCCATGCCCGCAATGCGCGGGTCGCAGCCGTTATGATAGAAGTTAGCCAGACGCGCACACACGCGGCGGTTGATTTCCTGCAGAATCATGTAAATGCGCGGCAGGAGCTTGCGCATCATTTCCTCCGGCCAGCGCTCCAGCGCCTCGGAGAGAACGGTGTGGTTGGTGTAGGCAAAGGTGCGCTGCACGATGGCGCTCGCCTCGTCCCAGCCCAGTCTTTCCTCATCCATCAAAAGCCGCATCATTTCGGGAATGGCCAGCGCAGGATGCGTATCGTTGATATGGATGGTCAGCTTGTCCGGCATGAGGCGGAAATTGCGCCCGAAGCGGCGCTTGAAGTCCTTGACGGCGTATTGCAGCGTCGCGCTGGTGAAGAAGTACTGCTGCTTTAAGCGCAGCTCTTTGCCCTCGTAATGGTTGTCGTCCGGGTACAGCACCTTGCTGATGACGGCGGCCAGCTCCTCCTCCTGCATGGCGCGGATATAATCGCCGTTGGAGAAGGAGGTGAAATCCATCGTTTTGGGCGACTTGGCCCGCCACATCCTGAGCGTGTTGACTGTTTCGCATTCATAGCCGGCGACAGGCATATCGTAGGGGATGGCCTGCACGGTGTGATAGTCATGCAGGACAAAGGTCATGCGACCGTTTTCCTGCTTTTCCTCGACCCAGCCGCCGTAATGCACCTCACAGGCGTCTTCCATCGCGGCAACCTCCCAGACGTTGCCGTTTTCCATCCAGTTGTCCGGAACCTCCACCTGTTGGCCGCTTATCAGCCGCTGACGGAACAGACCCAACTCATAGCGGATGGTGCAGCCCATCGCGGGCAGGTCAAGGGAGGCCAGAGAATCCAGAAAGCAGGCCGCCAGACGCCCCAAACCGCCGTTGCCGAGGCCGGGCTCGGGCTCTTCCCGCACCACCTTGCGCCAATCAATGCCCAGCTCCGCCATTGCCTCGTCATATTCGCGGGTGCTGCACAGGTTGAGCGCATTGCACTGCAGGCTGCGCCCCGTCAAAAATTCAACGGAAAGATAATATAAACGCTTGCCCTGATAATTCTTGTCCTTTTCCTTGTACTCCACCCACTTCTGCATGATTTGGTCACGCACGGTGGAGGCGATGGCAAAATAAATCTGCTGGTCGGTCGCGTCCTGCAGGGTCTTTCCGTTATACCGCTGCAGCTTCCCGATGATGGACTGCTTAATGGATTCTTTATCAAAATGCGTCGTCGGCATAAAATCCCTCCTCAAATGCTGAAAAATCACTGCACAAGATGTAATTATAGCAAAAATGTCGCCGTGACGCAATGGTATATTCGGGATGGTCGGCGGCAACGAGTTCAAAAGCACGGAATCGGTGTTGCCTTCGCTTCTTTCCATGCAAAAGGCCGAAGGACAGAAGCCCTTCGACCTTTTTCAATGGTCTTGATTTCGATTGATTGCTCGTCAATCGAATTTTTGCGTTTTACCCGATAGGGGATGTTTCCGTATCGATTACTTGGCGAAGCTCAGGCTGTCCAGCAGCTTTTCCAGCACCACGAAGCTGCCAAGCTCTTCATCTTCATCGGAGGCTTCGGCATCGGCGCCCAAATCGTTCTCGTAGTAGTTGTAAACCGTCACCACATAGCAGCCGCCCTCAAAGCCGCGGGCATAAACGGTGATTGTGGCGGTGTAGGTCTCGCCCACATCGGCATACTCCGTGCTGAGCCATTCGACCGTCTCATCCTCGTCAAAGGCGGCGCCGCCGGTCACTTCCGTGCCGTAGGAGGCTGCGAGTTCCGTCATATAGGTTTCCGCATCGGTGCCCTTCAGGACTTCGATGGTGAAGCCGACGGCTTCGGGGGTCTCTTCAAGATACTTGCCGTCGATGCGGCCGTTCTCGTCAATGTTGACTTCAAAGTCTTCCTTACTGTAGGTGAAGGTCACGCCCTCATCGGTGGTCATGGTCACTGTGCCGTCCTCGTTGGCGGTTTCCACGGTATCAGCCAGCGCGGAAACGGCGGTCAGCAGCATCATCAGCGCAAGAATCACAGAAAGCAGCTTTTTCATGGAATGTTTCCTCCTTGTCAGGCAAATTGCCTTTTTTCTTCGGAAAGTTTGCATATCTGTCTTCCGAAGCGGTCATGCCTCGTTCATAGAACGAACCTGACCGCGGAAATTATCCCATAAAGCGAAGAAAAATTCAATATTTATTTTATCGGGAAAAGCACCATTTATGCCAAAAGCATCCGGTCGCTGGCCAAGGCCTCCCCGCCGGTTTCGGCGAATTTTTCCAGCAGCATCGGCACGGTGAGATGCTTTTTTTCTTCGCCGCTGATATCCAAGACGATTTTGCCCTCATTGAGCATGATGAGACGGCTGCCGTAAGCAATGGCGTCGCGCATATTGTGCGTGACCATCATGGTGGTGAGCCCGTTTTCACGGATGAGCTTATCGGACAGATGCAGCACCTTTTCCGCCGTGCGCGGGTCAAGGGCTGCGGTATGCTCGTCCAGCAGGAGGAGCTTCGGCTTTTTCAGCGTTGCCATCAGGAGCGTCAGCGCCTGCCTTTGGCCGCCGGACAGAAGGCCGACTTTGGAGGTCATGCGCTCCTCCAGCCCCAGCCCCAGCTCGCGCAGGCGCTCGCGGTATTCCTCGCGCTCCTTGGCGGTGATGCCGATGCGAAGCGTGCGCTTTTCCCCGCGCCGCGCCGCCAGCGCCATGTTCTCCTCAATCTGCATCGACCCTGCCGTGCCGGTCATGGGGTCTTGGAACACGCGGCCTAAAAATCCGGCGCGCTTATGCTCCGGCAGGTTGGTCAGGTCGTGGCCGTCCAGCATGATTTTGCCGGAATCAATCGGCCAGACGCCCGCCACGGCGTTCATCACCGTGGATTTGCCCGCGCCGTTGCCGCCGATGACGGTGACAAATTCGCCGTCCTTCAGCGTCATGGACAGGTTATTCAGTGCAACACGCGCATTGACCGTGTGCGGATGGAATGTTTTCGAGACATGAACTAATTCAAGCATGTGTTTTGCCTGCCTTTCCGCCCAATTTTTCCTTCCAGAACGGGACAGCCAGGAACAGCGCAACGACCAATGCGGACAGGAGCTTCAGCAGATTCGTGTTAAGCCCCAGCCACAGGACGATTTGCAGCACGATATAATAAATGACCGCGCCCAGCGCCACACCGATGAGCTTTAAGGCAAAGTTGCGGAACAGCTTACCGAAGACGACCTCGCTGATGATGACCGCCGCCAGACCGATGACGATGGCGCCGCGTCCCATGTTGACATCCACAGAACCCTGATACTGTGAAAACAGCGCGGAGGCGAGGGCGACGATGGCATTGGAAATCATCAGCCCCAGCACCTTGGCGCTGCCGGTGTTGATGCCCTGCGCCCGCGCCATAGCCTCGTTCGCGCCCGTTGCGCGGAGTGCGCAGCCCTTTTCCGTTCCGAAAAACCAGTACAGAACGGCAATCAGCACGGCTAAAATGATGAGGGTTACAAAAATCGGGTTGCGCAGGGACAATTCCTTCACATGGCGGGCGCTCACCAGCAAATCGTACTTGGTCACGCTGATGCCGCGGTTGGACTTGAACTCCATAATCCATAGGTTAATGGAGTACAGCGAAAGCTGCGTCAAAATGCCCGACAGGATGGCGGGAATGCCCATCGCCGTGTGAAAAACGCCGGTCGCCAGGCCGGTCAATGCGCCGCACAGCACGGCACAGACCATCGCCAGCCACAGCGGTGCGCCGTTCAGCATGAGCATCACGCAGACAGCGCCGCCCGTTGCCATGCTGCCGTCCACGGTGAGGTCGGCCAAGTCCAGCACCTTGTACGTCAGGAAAACCCCGATGGCCATGATGCCCCAAATCAGCCCCTGCGCGACGGCGCCGGGCATACCGTTCAGCAGCTGCGATACGTCCATGTCATGTTCCTCCAAGTTGATTTTGTTCATGCGCACGATAGCGGGAGAAAGGCGTCAAGCCTCCTCCCGCCGCATGATTCAATGATTATTCTCCGATTGCCTTGTAATCATCGGGAACGGTGATGCCGAGCAGCTCGCACAGCTCTTTGTTGTATTCCTTGGTGAAGGCGGGGGCAAAGGCCACGGGCATGGTGCTGACATCCGCGCCGTTCACGAGAATCTCATACGCCATCTTGCCGGTTTCCACGCCGATGTCATAGTAGCTGATGGACAGGGTCGCCACGCCGCAGCCGCTGCAGATGCCTTCCTCGCCGGCGACAACGGGGGTTTTGGCGACTTCAATCACATTGCGGATGGCCTCGGTGCAGGAGGCGGCGGTGTTGTCGGTGGGAATGTACAGCACATCGCAGGAGGCGCAGGCGCTCTCGGCGACGGAGGAGACGTCATTGCTGTCCGTGAAAGCAAATTCCCTGCACTCATAGCCCATATCCGTCAGATAGCCCTTGATGACGTTGATTTGGTAGGCGGAATTGGCCTCGGCGGAGCAGTAGAAGAGGCCGATTGTCTTGGCATCCGGGAACAGCTCCTTCACGATTTTCGCCTGCCCGTCCAGCGGAGCCAGGTCGGACGTGCCGGAGACGTTGAAGCCGGTCGTGCCCGTCCAATCGCTGATGTCCAGCGCGGTGGCGTAGTCGGTCACGGATGTGCCCAAAATCGGCACGTCGCCGGTCGCGGCGGAAGCGGCCTGCAAAGCGGCGGTGGCGTTGGCCATAATCAGGTCAACATCCTTGGCCAGCAGGTTATTGACGATGGTGATGCAGGTGGCGGAGTCGCCGGAGGCGTTCTGCACCTCAATGCTCACCTTGTCGCCCAGCAGACCTTCAAGCGTATCCACGAAGCCCTGCGTTGCGGCGTCCAGCGCGGTGTGCTGCACAAGCTGGCACACGCCGACTTTATAAGTCTTTTCTTCCGCAGCGGCGGGATAAACAGCGGCGGCCAAACAGAGCATCAGGCACAGAACCGACAGAATCAGCTTCTTCATCGTAATTTCCTCCTCAAAAATAAAAATGATGTATCAAAAAAGCGGCTTCCTGCTTGAAAGGAGCCGCTTGTTTGAACTGACGGAAAACATCAGCTTGAGCTTGCTTCATTTCAGGCAGGGCTTTGGCTGCGGTAGTCATACGCATCAAAGTAAAAAAACGACGCGCTAAAATAATAACGCGCCGCCTGAAGCACAGAAGCACACAGGGAGGTCAGGCAAATCCGGCTGCGCGTCATACGCATGGTCATGAAAGACACTCCCTTCCAAAGTTGATGGGGTGATTATACGACGGCGCGCTATGCCCTGTCAATTGAAATACACGAAAAGAACAACGGGATGAGAAGCAGACATTTCGATTGCACCGCCTGCCGCTTATTGCTTTCCCCACTCGTTTTGCAAAAACGCATATCGCTTGGCGATGAAGTTCGTCAGGAAGGCGATATTGGCATCGTAGGTCTTGCCTGTGCTGGCAAAATTGGCGCTGCCCTGCTTCATCGGCCAGCGGATGAAGTTCATATCCGCGCTGGCGCGAAGCTGTGCGGCATATTGCCCGATGGATAAGAGCGTGCCGCTCTCGTCCGTTTCCTGTCCCAGCAATATCCGAATGGCAGGCGCGAACGCATTGTCCCACGCATCGGAGACGGCGGCGCGGAAATCGGCTTTTTGATACAGCCTCGGCCACCAATAGGTGTTGCCGGAAGCCTTTGTCTGCTGAAGCCCCTTCGGGGACAGCACGGCGGCGTTTTCGGATTTTCCGTAGCTGCCGTAGGCGGAGTCATAGTCCCAGACGGGACCGCAGAACGCCTTTTCGCTCACGCTGTCGGCAGGCTTAAAGAAATACTGGCTGGAGGAATTGCCGTCATAATTCTTGCTGACTTCCTCAATCATGAATTTCTTGACCAGCGAATCCATATCCACATAGTCGCTGTAATGTTTGCCCGTATAGGGGTCGATGCCGTTATCCGCAAAGATGGCGTTTTCAAAGCCCTGCATGAAGCCGAAGATATATTCCGCCTGCTCGGCGGACACGATGTCGGGGTCTTTGACCACAATGACCTTCTTTTGCGTCGTATAATAGGCGCACAGCTCTTCCTTGTAGCGGGAGGAATAGCTTTCATATTCCACCAGATAGCCGCCCGTGATGTCATCGGGGATGTTCGGAATGGCATATGCCTTATATTGCCCGATGGTGGGAAGCCCCGGCCCGACAGCGGAATAAGCGGACAGCGCCTGTTCGTTCAGCTCCTCCGTGGCTTCTTCCAAGTCAAAAATATCGATGTTCGCCTTGGAAATCTGCACCTTGTCCGAAAACAGATAGGTTCCGCGGTACTCTCGGTTTATGTAAAGGTCAACCTGCCTGCAGTCCGGCGTGCAGGGAAGGCCGACATACCGCGCCATGCTGTATGTGATTTGGTTGCGCAGGAGGGACTTGTCACGGGCATTGCCGATAAGCACCCATTTTTTCGCCTTGCCGAAGCCGAACATATTCGTGCTTTTTTCCAATTTGACGGTATAGCTTTTCTTGCTGAAGCGGGTGGACATATTGCCGCGGATTTTGATGTGCGCCAGCGCCCCGTCATACACCGTATTCCCGTTTTCATCGACGGCCAGCAGTTCGCCCTTTTCTTTGTTTGCCTTGGACGCCTCAATGGTTTTGAGCGAGCCGGATTCGGTTTGAATATACAGCGCGGGAATCTGTGCGCCCTGCATGACTTCGATGGTGTATACCTTGCCGGCCGCCCGCAGCTTGACGGTCGTATCGGGCGTGAAGGAAAAAGCATCGCCGTTTGAAAGGCTTTGCCCGTCCAGCGTGATGTCCGAAACGCCCGTAAAGTACACGCGCATTTGGTCTGCATCGGCCGCTCCGGACAGGAAAAGATAGTATTTGAAGCCTGTTTTGTACCAGGCAACGGCATCCGCAGGAAGCTTCCCTGCTTCAGCTGCTTCTTGAGAAGATACATAAAAGCCCGCCAGCTTGCCGGCTGCGTGAGCAGACAGGGGCAGAATCAGCAAGAGTATCAGCAAAAACCAATCAAGCAACCCCAAACGCCTCATGATATTCTCACACTCTGAAAAGACTATTTCTGACCGCCTTTCGGCTTATGCTTCAGCCGAAAAATCAAATCGGTGACATCGCCCTGCGCCACCGC
Organism: Anaerovibrio sp.; assembly: GCA_963611355.1. Lineage (GTDB taxonomy): Bacteria > Bacillota > Clostridia > Christensenellales > Aristaeellaceae > CAVDRM01. Next base: position 63,125 of record CAVDRM010000003.1, on the reverse strand, counting down.
GTCCAGCCATTCATCCGGCATGGCGTTCCAGTCCACCCGATGCGCCTGCGCGACTGACAGAAACTCTTCCATCGTCCGCGTCCGGCTCAGCGCATCCACCGTTTCCTGTGAAACGGGCGGCACGGCGCGGGACGGTTTTTCCTTCTTCCGCTCCATGCTTACATCCCCACGGGCCGCAGCGAACCGACGCCCATAATCTGCATAATCAGCGTGGCAATGCCGAGCAAAAGCATATACAGCGAAAACCAGTTAAAGGAAATGCGGTTGATGAGCTTCAGCATATAACGGATGGCGAGATACCCGCACACGCCCGCACATACAACGCCCACCGCGATGGGCAGGATATTGTCGCTAAGATAGCTCATCGCGCCCGCCTTCACCGCATCGTGCCCCTCGACCAGAAGTCCGCCCAGAATGGCGGGAGCGCTCATCAGAAAGCTGAATTTTGCCGCCGTATAACGCGGCAGCCCCGTCGCCACGCCGCCCAGGATGGTCGAACCGCTGCGGCTGATGCCGGTCAGCATTCCGACGGCCTGACATCCGCCCATCACCAAAGCGTGCTGATAATTGACCACGCCCTCCTTCGGCGCATGGCGGCCCTGCGCGCTCATGCGCTCCGCCAGCCACAAGAGCGCCGCCGTGACGATGAAAAACACGCCCAGCAGCCCGCCCGCGTTTAAGCGGTCAAACAAATCACCCAAGACGAGCTTCACGGCCAGCGCGGGCATGGAGGCGATGATTAAAAGAAGCAGCGTCTTGGAATGAAACAGATTTCTGAGGATGTCCATCCAGTCGCTCCAGAAAACGACCGCCACGGCGAAGAGCGTGCCCACATGCAGCAGCACCGTCACCAGCATCAGCGCGTTTTCATCAATCTGCATGGACAGGACCTGCTCCAGCAGCATCAGATGCCCGCTGGAGGAAATGGGCAGAAATTCCGCCAGTCCCTGCACAATGCCCAGCAGCGCAGCCTGAAAAATGCTCATACAATCCCTCCAAAGCATCGCGTCCGCCCTGCGGACAAAATCACGGAATACCGCTTGTATTGTATCACGCCGTGCCGCTGCTGACAATACGTTCGGCGCAGTCCGGCATCCTTCACGGTAAAAAAATCCCCTCGCGGATATTCGGCACCGCAAGGGGATTTTTGAACATGGGATTATTTCTGCGCTTCTTCGACGGCGACCGCGACAGCGACCGTCGCGCCGACCATGGGATTGTTGCCCATGCCGATTAAGCCCATCATTTCCACGTGCGCGGGCACGGAGGAGGAGCCTGCGAACTGCGCGTCGGAGTGCATGCGGCCCATCGTGTCGGTCATGCCGTAGGAGGCGGGGCCTGCAGCCATGTTGTCCGGATGCAGGGTGCGGCCGGTGCCGCCGCCGGAGGCCACGGAGAAATACTTCTTGCCGGCTTCCCAGCATTCCTTCTTATAAGTGCCGGCCACGGGGTGCTGGAAGCGGGTGGGATTGGTGGAATTGCCGGTGATGGACACATCCACGCCCTCATGCCACATGATGGCCACGCCCTCGCGCACATCATCCGCACCGTAGCAGCGCACCTTGGCGCGCTCGCCGGCGGAATAGGCGGTCTCGTTGACGATGGTCAGCGCATGGTCTTCCTTCACATCCGCGGAAAGGTAATCATACTTGGTCTGGACATAGGTGAAGCCGTTGATGCGGGAGATAATCATGGCGGCATCCTTGCCAAGGCCGTTCAGGATGACGCGCAGGGGCGTCTTGCGCACCTTGTTGGCGTTGCGGGCAATGCCGATTGCGCCCTCGGCGGCGGCGAAGGATTCGTGGCCGGCCAGGAAAGCAAAGCACTCGGTCTTTTCATCCAGCAGCATCGCGCCCAGATTGCCGTGTCCGAGACCAACCTGACGCTGGTCGGCCACAGAGCCGGGGATGCAGAAGGCCTGCAAGCCCTCGCCGATGCACTTGGAGGCTTCGGCAGCTGTCCTGACGCCCTTCTTCAGCGCGATGGCAGCGCCCAATTCATACGCCCACTTCGCGTTTTCAAAGCAGATGGGCTGAATGCCTTCCACGATCTTGTAGGCATCCACTCCCTTGGAATTGTTGTAAGCCTTCAGCTCGTCAAAATCCTTGAAGCCATACTTTTCAAGCACGGGCTGGAGCTGGGGCATACGGCGTTCATAACCTTCAAACAGAGCCATTGTTTCTCGCACCTCCTCTTACTCTTTGCGCGGGTCGATCCACTTGACCGCGCCGTCTTCGGCCTTAAAGCGGCCATAGGTGCCGATGTTCTTTTCGTAGGCTTCGTTGGGACTCATGCCCTTCTTGATGGCATCCATCATCTTGCCTAAGCTCAGGAACTGATAGCCGCAGACCTGGTCGTCCTTGTCCAGCGCCATCTTCAGAACATAGCCCTCGGTCATTTCGAGGTAGCGTGTGCCCTTCGCCTTGGTGCCGTACATGGTGCCGATCATGGAGCGCAGACCCTTGCCCAAGTCCTCCATGCCGGCGCCGATGACCAAACCGTCATCCGAGAAGGCGGACTGGGTGCGGCCGTAGACAATCTGGAGGAACAGCTCGCGCATGGCGGTGTTGATAGCGTCGCAGACGAGGTCGGTATTCAGCGCTTCCAGAATGGTCTTGCCGGGCAGGATCTCGGAGGCCATGGCAGCGGAATGGGTCATGCCGGAGCAGCCGATGGTTTCCACCAGCGCTTCCTCGATGACGCCGTTCTTCACGTTCAGGCTCAGCTTGCACGCGCCCTGCTGCGGTGCGCACCAGCCCACGCCGTGAGTATAGCCGGAAATATCCTTGATTTCCTTGGCCTGAATCCATTTGCCCTCTTCGGGGATGGGGGCAGGGCCGTGCTTGGGCCCCTTCATCACGCAAACCATTTCTTCCACTTCGCGGGAGTATTGCATGGATAAGTTCCTCCTATCCGTTCAGAATAGATTGTGTGGGGTGAGAACAGCCGGCGGTGTCCGCACGGCTCTTGTCACCCTGCACACGAAGTTTATTATAGCACACTTTGGCGGGCGTGAAAAGACCCAGCGGGACAAAAAACGCGCATCGGGCAAAATTTTGGGCAGCCGACACAGCAGAAAGCCTGCTGCGTGGTGCTGTTTGCGCTTTGCCGGGCACAGCCGTCCGAAGCAGCCCCGAACATCATCGAATCGTCAGAGCGTTTATTGTGACGGCGTTATCAATGCTTTTTACAAAAAAATGACCGGAATATCTTCCCGCTGTATTTTTGGTTGACACGCAGCGGCATGACGCATAAAATAAAACAAGTCTTGAGGAGAGACAGCATGAGCGGGACGGTGAGAAACGAGCGAAAGACGGCTTTTGCCCCCGCCCTCCGCGTTATTTTACCGATAATCATTCGTCACTCCCCGCCATTTTATTCGAAAGAAGGTCGTTTTCCGATATGGAAAAAAGCGTCACCGACGGCAGTGTCTTCAAGAGCATCCTGCGGTTTTCCCTGCCGTATCTGCTGTCGTATTTTTTGCAGACGCTCTACGGCATGGCGGATTTGTTCATCATCGGCCAGTATGAGGGCGTTGCGGGGACGACGGCGGTCTCTGTCGGCAGCCAGGTGATGCATATGCTCACCGTCATGCTGGTCGGGCTGGCGATGGGCTCCACCGTGTCCATCGGGCAGGCCATCGGCGGCGGGCAGAAAAAGAAGGCGGCGCTGGCCATCGGCAACACGGTGACGCTCTTCATGGCGCTCTCGGTCGTCCTGACGCTCGTCCTGCTGGTCTTTGTCCGCTCCATCGTGAGCGTCATGTCCACGCCTGCCGAGGCCGCGGACGGCACGGCGCAGTATCTGGCCATCTGCTTTATCGGCATTCCGTTTATTACAGCCTACAACATCATCAGCTCCGTTTTCCGCGGCATGGGCGACAGCAAAAGCCCCATGTATTTTATCGCCGTGGCGTGCGCGGCCAATATCGCGCTGGATTATCTCTTCATGGGTGCGCTGCATTTAGGCCCCGCCGGGGCGGCGCTGGGGACGACGCTTGCTCAGGCAATCAGCGTGGCGGTCGCGCTGCTCGTAATCATAAAGCGCAAAATCGGCATCCCGCTCGGCAAGGCGGACTTTAAGCCGCAGAAGGCCGCCATGGGACAGCTCCTTACAATCGGCGTGCCCATTGCCATGCAGGACGGGCTGATTCAAATCGCCTTCATCGTCATTACCGTCATCGCCAATCAGCGCGGGCTGACGGACGCGGCGGCTGTCGGCATTGTGGAAAAAATCATCAGTTTCCTGTTTCTCGTCCCCTCGTCCATGCTGTCCACCGTCTCCGCGCTGGGCGCGCAGTGCATCGGCGCGGGCAAGCCGGAGCGTGCGGTGCAAACCCTTCGCTATGCCGTGCTGACGGCGGCAGGCTTCGGGCTGGCAATTTCGATTTTGATGCAGTTCATCGCCGAGCCCGCGGTCGGGCTGTTCACCGCGGACGCGGACGTCATCCCCGCCGGCGGGCAGTATCTGCGCGGCTATATCTGGGATTGCCTGTTTGCGGGCATTCACTTCAGCTTCAGCGGGTATTTCTGTGCAGTCGGAAAGTCCGGCCTGTCCTTTTTGCACAACATCACGGCAATCGTGCTGATGCGCGTACCGGGCGTGTACCTGACTTCCCGTCTCTTCCCGCAGACGCTGCTGCCGATGGGTCTTGCCACGGCCGCAGGGTCGCTGCTTTCCGTCATCATCTGCCTGGCCGCATTCTCCGTCCTCTCCAAACGCCGTAAAACGGGCTTTTGACAATCGGCGGCCGCACTGGTATAATATTTATTTGTAACGATTTTTTTGAGGACGGATGCGGGCAGGGCTCGCAGAAAGGAAACCGGCTTTGGCGGACATGAACAACGAGGCAGTACAGGAAAAAACGACCGAGCGGCAAAATCAGCTGCTCGAAGCGCGTGATGCAGTCAAAGAAGAAGCGGAGCAGCCGTCCGCATCGGCAAACACGGACGGCATAGCTGCCCCCAAGAAAAAAAGGTCAAGGCCGCGCAAGAAAAAAAAGAAAGAGCCGTCGCCGCTTGATGGGGAAGAGACGGCCGCCCCGCCGGAACCGGGCTTGGAGGAGCTGCGCAGTCAGCCGCTCCCGCACACGGGCTTTGAGGGCATGGATATTTCGGATGATGTCATGCGCGCCATTGCGCGGATGGGCTTTACCGAGGCGACCCCCATCCAGAAGGAAACCATTCCCGTCATGATGCAGGGAAACGACATCATCGCCCTTGCGCCCACCGGCACGGGCAAAACCTGCGCCTTCGGCATTCCCATGCTGGAATATATGAGCCTGAAGGATACGCGCATTCAGGAGCTGGTCTTGGCGCCCACCCGCGAATTGGCGGTTCAGATAGGCGATGAGCTGAAAAAGCTGGCGTACTACATCAGGGAGGTCAAGGTCGCCGTGCTGTACGGCGGGCAGCCCATCATGCGCCAGCTTGACCAGCTTCGAAAGCGCCCGCAAATCATCGTCGCCACGCCGGGACGGATGCTCGACCATTTGGAACGCGGCAATGTCCGCTTGGATGCCGTGCACACGATGGTCATTGACGAGGCGGACGAGATGCTCAAGATGGGCTTTGTCAAGGACGTGTGCCGAATCATCGAAAAAACCCCGAACACGCGTCAGCTCGTCATGTTTTCCGCCACCACCAATCAGGATGTCATGACCATTTCGTGGAAATATCAGCACGAGCCGGTGCAGATCACCATTCAGGCAACCAGGGAAAACAGACCCGACATCCGGCAGTATATCATCCCCGTCACGCGGGACGACAAGATGGACAGGCTTTTGTATCTGCTGGACGCGGATGTGTACGGGCGCGTGATGATATTCGTGAACACCAAGTTCATGGCGGAGCGCCTGAACAGCGCCCTGCAAAAGGCGGGCTACGATTCGGAGACCCTGCACGGCGATGTGCCGCAGAAAAAGCGCAACCAGATCATGCAGGCGTACAAGCGCGGCAAATTTCCCATTCTCGTCTGCACGGACGTGGCCGCCCGCGGCATTGACGTGGATGATGTGGAGGCGGTCGTCAACTACGACCTGCCGCAGGAAAATGAATATTACCTGCACCGCATCGGCCGCACGGGACGTGCCCATAAGCACGGCGTAGCCTTCACGCTGATGAGCTTCACCGAGAGCGTCCGCATGGATGAGATATTAAAGTACATGAAGTCCAAGCCCACCCGCCTTTCCTTTGACGAAATGGGCATTTTACGCAATGAGGACGGGGAAGCGTTCTTTGAGAATATCTGACCGGCAGCCGGATAAGCGGACGGTGCTGAGGCATAGAGACCCTCATCCGTCATTTTTCGGCGAACGGCTGATTTTACAATTGCTTCATTGACGAAACCGTAATTTTCAGTATAATATGTATGACTGCATGACAAACGAGGAGGACGGGCACATGGAAAACATCTCGGCGAAGGACATCGCTTCCAATACCGGCATTTCTGATTTTTTTGCGAATCAGCTGGCCAATTTCACGCCGCTCAGCGTTGCGGTGGCGCTGCTGGCCGGTCTGCTGGTCGGCATCATCATCGCGCTGGTCTATAAAAAGACCTATCGCGGCGTTCTGTTCAGCCCGACCTTTTCCTTAACCCTGATTATGCTGACGCTCGTCACCGCGCCCGTGGTCATGGCCATCGGCTCGAATGTGGCGCTGTCCATGGGCATGGTCGGTGCGCTTTCCATCGTCCGCTTCAGAACGGCCGTCAAAGAGCCGCTGGACACTGCCTATATGTTCTGGGCCATCACGATGGGCATCCTGCTCGGCGCGGAGCAGTATCTGATTGCGCTGGTCGTGGTCATCGGCATTTCCGTCATTCTGCTGGCGCTGTCCTTTCTGCATTTCCGCCAGCCCAACAGCTATCTCCTGGTGCTTCACTATGACGAGTACGCTCAGCCCGACATTGAGGCCGAGCTTCGCCGCAGCGTCCGCTTCTTCCGTATGCGCTCCAAGACCGTGACCCGCGCCGGCGGCGAAACCACCTATGAGGTGCGCTTGGACAGGCGGGCGGACTTGGTCGGCCATATGCTGGACATTGAAGGCGTGCATGATGCAACGCTGGTGGCCTGCCAGACCGAAACGGGGGCCTGACGATGGGCATCCCGCTGAGGCACGAGCTTAAATATCTGTTGATGCCGTGGCAGGTGGATGTGCTGCGCCGAAACCTTACGCCGATTCTTTCCTTAGACCCGAACGCAAAAAAGCACGGCGGCGAATACCATATCCGCTCCCTGTACTTTGATACGGCGTTTGACGATGCGCTGTACGAGAAGCTGAGCGGCGTTTACGAGCGCCAGAAATATCGGATGCGCATTTACAACTACTCCGACCGTGAAATTTTCATGGAGTGCAAGAGCAAGTACGGCGCATTGATTTCCAAACGCTCGGTCAAAATCCCGCGGGAGCTGGCCGACCAAATCATCGCCTGCGACCCCAGCGGGCTGGAAAATACGGCCTCCGGCCTGCTTAAAGACGTGTATCGGGAAATGCGCACGCGCCTTTTGCATCCCGTGGTCATCGTGGACTATACCCGCGAGGCGTATCTGCACCCCGCCGAAACCGTCCGCATCACCTTTGATAAGGGGCTGCATACCGGCCTTGGCAGCATCGACATTTTCAACCCCTATCTGCCCACCATTTCGCCCTTTGATCACGACTACACCGTCTTAGAGGTCAAATACGACCGCGTCCTCCCGCCCTATATCGCCGAGCTGCTCGCCTGGGCCGTCCCCGAAGCGTGCCGCAGCGCCGTGTCCAAATATACATGGTGCAGAAGGTTTGAGGGAAAGGACGACATCTGACATACAGAATATAACAGGGTATCGGCATTGCCGATACCCTGTTGTTTATACGATCATTTATCGAAAAATCCTATTCAAGAACGATTTCTTCGCCTGAAGGAATCGTATGAATTTTATCATCCAGCCGCACATACATGGTTTGGCAGGACAGATTCAGAATGCGCCTGCCGTCCGCCGAGGACTGCATATGCCGCCATGCCTCCACATAGTCATGCACCTCAATGTTCGTGGCGTACCAGATGTCGTCCCGCCCGCCGAGGTACGCGGCGAAATCCTCGATGACGCGCCAGTTGTCGTGCGCTTCAAACTCATAGCTGTGCCCCCACAGATAGAACAGCCACGGGCGGTTGGTTGGTGCTTCCTCGGCCATTTTTTTCGCAAGCGTCATAAGCTGCGGGCTGTCGTGATGGCAGGTCGCCGCCAAATGCAGCCAGTCCTGCGGCAATTCAAAATGGCCGGTGGAGACGGTCATGCGGGCATAGGCGACGCCGCAGGCGGGCAGCGCCCGCGCCACCTCATCCGTGACAGGGCCGTAGGGGTAGGCCATGCCGCGAATGATGCGCCCGAACAGCTTTTCCAGCTCTTCCTTGTCCCGAATGACTTCCCGAACGGACGCGCCGGCAAGCTGCATGGTTAAATCGCCGTGCGCATAGCAGTGCAGGGCGACCTCCTGACCGGACTCGGCGTACAAGCGCACGGCCTCGCTCCGACTCATGCGGCGATGAATCTGCCCCGCCGGATATTTCGCTCCCTCCGGTGCGAACAGCCCGCTGTTCAGATTAAACGTCCCCTTCAGTCCGTGCTTTGCCATGATGTCCATCAGCCGGGCATCCTGCTCCACGCCGTCGTCATAGCTCAGGGTCAGCGCCTTGCGCCTCCCGCCCGGAAAGACCATGTAAATATTCGGCATAAGAATGCTCCTTTCAGCCGCAAAAATCCCGTTACACAACGTGATGATTCCCGATTATAGCATACAAACGCGGCCCGATGCAATCATTCCCTGCGCCCTCCGCTCGATTATTCGTTTACAGTCCTTCGGTTTTCTGATATACTATCCTTGGATTGAAGCATCTGCAAGGGAGGAAGCGGCATGGCGTTTGCCCATTTACATTTGCACACGGAATACAGTCTGCTGGACGGCGCGTGCCGCATCAAGCGGTTGATACCGCGCCTCAAGGCGCTGGGACAGGATGCCTGCGCGGTGACGGACCACGGCGTGCTGTACGGCGCGGTGGAGTTTTATACGGCGATGAAGGATGCGGGACTGCATCCCGTCATCGGCTGCGAGGTGTACATCTGCCCCAACCGTTTCGACAGGCAGACGCGGGACACAACGAGCCACCTAATTCTTCTGTGCGAAAACGAGCAGGGCTATAAAAATCTGATGTACATGGACAGCCTTGCGTTCACGGAGGGCTTTTATTATAAACCGCGCATTGATTATCAGCTTCTCAGAGACCATCACGAGGGGCTGATTGCGCTGTCCGCCTGCTTGTCGGGCGATTTGCCGAAGCTGCTGTCGGACGGCCGCTTCAAAGAGGCCGAGGACTATGTTTCCATGATGCGGGACATCATGGGCCCAAACAATTATTTCATCGAAATCATGGATCACGGGCTGCGGGAGGAAAAGACCGTGCTGCCGCGGCTGATGGAGATGAGCCGAAAAACCGGCGTTCCGCTGGTCGCCACAAACGACTGCCACTACCTGACGCAGGACGATGCCGATGCGCAGGAGGTGCTGATGTGCATCCAAACCGGCAAAACGCTGGAGGATGACAAGCGGATGCGGCTGGAGACGCGGGAATTGTACGTCAAGAGCGAGGAGCAGATGAAGGCGCTCTTCCCCGGCCATGAGGATGCGGTGGAGCGCTCCCACGAGATTGCCATGCGCTGCCGGCTCGACTTTGATTTTCACACCATCCATCTGCCGCGCTTCCCCATCGAAACAGACGAAACCGCCGAGCGGATGCTGCGGCGCCTCTGTGACGAGGGCTTTGCCGAGCACTATCGGGCGGATGACGCCCGCGCCCGCGAGCGGCTTCAGTATGAGCTGAATACCATCATTCAGATGGGCTATGTGGACTATTTTTTAATTGTCTGGGATTTTATCCACTATGCGCGGTCGCACGGCATCATGGTCGGCCCAGGCCGCGGCAGCGGCGCGGGCAGCATCGTGGCGTACTGTCTGGACATCACCCAGCTTGACCCGCTGAAATTCAACCTTCTGTTTGAGCGCTTCCTGAATCCTGAGCGCGTCACCATGCCGGATATCGATGTGGACTTTTGCTATGAGCGCCGTCAGGAGGTCATTGATTATGTGGCGCGGCGCTACGGGCAGGATCATGTCAGCCAGATTATCACCTTCGGAACAATGGCCGCCCGTGCCGTTCTGCGTGATGTGGGACGCGTTTTGGGCTATCCCTATGCGGAGGTGGACAGGGTCGCCAAGGCCGTCCCGATGGACTTGGGCATGACGCTGGACAAGGCGCTGGAGGTCAGCCATGATTTAAAGGCGATGGTCGAGGGCGATGAGCGGGCGCGTCGGCTGTATCAGACGTCGCTGTCTCTGGAGGGTCTGCCCCGCCACGCCAGCACCCACGCGGCCGGCGTATTGATTACAAATGAGCCGGTCACGCATTATGTGCCGCTGCAAATGAATGACGATGTGGTCACCACGCAGTACCCGATGGGCATCATTGAAAAATTAGGGCTGCTCAAGATGGACTTCCTGGGACTGCGTACGCTGACGGTCATTCGGGATACGCTGGATCTGCTCAAAAAGCGGGGTATCGACATCAATTATCTGAAAATCCCGCTGGACGATGAGGCCGTGTACCGCATGATTTCGGACGGCGACACGGACGGCGTGTTCCAGCTGGAAGGCGGCGGGATGCGCTCGTTTCTATCGAATATGCGGCCGCAGAATTTCGAGGACATCATCGCTGCCATTTCCCTCTACCGCCCCGGCCCGATGGAGTCCATCCCGCGCTACATCAAGGGCAAGCAGCATCCCGAAACCGTGGAATACGCCACCCCGCTGCTCAAGCCCATTTTGGAGGTCACCTACGGCTGCATGGTCTATCAGGAGCAGGTCATGCAGATTGTGCGCGATTTGGCGGGCTACTCCTACGGGCGCAGCGATTTGGTGCGCCGCGCTATGGCCAAAAAGAAAAAGGACGTCATGGCCAAGGAGCGCCGGTATTTTGTGTACGGCTCTGAGGAAATGAACGTGAAGGGCGCGGTGAAGAACGGCGTTCCCGCCGAGGTCGCCGAAAAAATTTTTGATGAAATGACATCCTTTGCCTCCTATGCTTTCAACAAATCCCATGCGGCGGCGTATGCCCTGGTCGCTGTCTGGACTGCATGGCTCAAGCGCCATTATCCGGCGGAATTCATGGCGGCGATGCTCAATTCCGTCACGGGCAACGCGGGAAAAATTTCAGGTTACATCAATTACTGCCGCTCCCGCGGCATTCCCGTCCTGCCCCCGCACATCAATTTTTCCGACAGGCGCTTCACCGTGGAATATGATGAAAAGGGCGCGCCCGCCATCCGTTTCGGCATGGGCGGGGTGAAAAATGTCGGCGCTGCCTGCGTGGACGCCATCGTGCAGGACCGTGCGCGGCGCGGTGCATTCAAGAATATCTTTGACTTCTGCCGCCGCATGGGGGGCGAGGATGTCAACAAGCGCGCCGTGGAATCGCTCATCAAGGCCGGCTGCTTTGACCATTTGGACGCCAAGCGCACACAGGTCTATGCCGTTTATGAAAAGGCGCTGGACGCACAGGCGGATATCCGCAGACAGAATGTCGCCGGACAGATGTCCCTGTTTGACTTGGGCCAGCCCGCGCAGAACATGGATATGCAGGAAACCTATCCGGCTCTGCCCGAATACCGGCATTTGGATTTGCTCCGGCAGGAGAAGGAAATGACGGGCGTATATTGCAGCGGCCACCCCTTGGACGAATATAAGGAGACCATGGCATCGCTCAAAGTGAACACTGCCTACCTTGCCGAGCTGTCCGAGCGGGAGGACCACGGGCTGTCCGAGGACGGAAGGAGCGTGCAGATGGGCGGGCTGATTACGGAATGCCATCAGAAGGCGACCAAAAAGGGCGCTCTGATGGGCTTTATGACGCTGGAAGATCTGACGGGGCAGGTGGAATGCCTGCTCTTCCCCCGCGTGTATGAGGTGTACGGGCGGGAACTGGGCAGCGACCGCGCCGTGCTGGTCTCCGGAAAGCTGTCCGTATCCGGCGAGGAGGACATCAAGCTGCTGGCGGACATCATTGAGCCGCTGCCCGCCGCGCCGGATCAAAAGGACACGCGCACGGATGCGCAGCGGGCGAAGGACGCGCCGGTCAAGCTGTACCTGCGCATCAGGCGCAGCGAAATGCCGGAGGTCGAGGAAACCTTGGAGCGGATGCGCGGCAATGTGCCCGTTTATTTGAACATACCGGATGAGGGCATCACCCTCCTTGCCCCAAAGCGGCTCTGGTGCTGCGATGCGGAGGACACGCGGGCGACGCTCATGACGGTGCTCAGCCTTGACAACATGAAGGTGGTAAAAAAGCAATGAACAAAATGACCATGACCGTTCCCGCAAAAGCCGAATGGACGCTGGTGCTTCGCATGGCAGTCAGCGGCGTGGGCGCTGTGTTTGATTTGCCCCTGGATGTGATGGATGACCTGAAGACTGCCTTGGATGAAAGTGCGGAACTGCTCATGCATCAGCCCTACTGCGTCAGCCATTTGACGCTGGAATGCAAGGCGGACCAAAACGGCATCCATGTATCGCTCACGGCGGAGCGCTGTGCGGAAAAGCAGGATGACGAGACGGCCGATGCGGATATCGCGGGACTGATTATCGGGACACTGGTTAAGGAGGTCCGTTTAGCACGGGATGAGGGCGGCGTGAGCGGCGTTCATATGCTGCTGCCCGCACAGGCGCATGGATGCTGAAAAAATGCACGCGCTTGCGTGCCGATATGCGGAACTGAGGACGGACGAGGCGCTGAATGAGGCCGTGGACGTCTGTCTTCCGCTGTGCGCTTTGATTGCCCGGCGCTTTTCCGGACGCGGCGTCGATTATGAGGATTTATATCAGGTGGCTTCCATGGCGCTGGTGGCTGCGCTGCGCGGGTTTGATATGACCCGCAATCTTCGCTTCACCACCTATGCGACCCCCACCATCACGGGAACGGTGCGCAATTATCTGCGCGACAAGGGCAGTGTTTTGCGCACGCCGAGGCGGATGCAGGAGCAGGCGCAGATACTCAAAAAATGCCGTGCCGCGCTGACCGATACGCTTCGCCGTGAGCCGAGCGCCAAGGAATTGGCGCAGGCGCTGTCATGGACGGTTTTTCAGGTGCTGGAAATTTTGACCGTCCTTGAAAGCACCGCTGTATCCTCCCTGGATGCGCCCGATGCGGACGGCCGCCTGCCCGCCGACACGCTGGGCTTTTCGGATGATGCGTTTGAGCGGTTTGAAAGCAGGAGCGATTTACAATCGGCGCTTGCCGTGCTGTCCGAGAATGAGGGGACGCTTTTGCAGCTTCGTTTTTCCAAGCGCCTCTCCCAGCGCGAGACCGCCGCACGGATGGGCATCAGCCAGATGCAGGTGTCGCGCATGGAGCGGCGGGCGCTGCAAACGCTGCGCTGCACCATAGAGGGAAGGGAAACGTCATGAGGGCACAGACGCTGGAGCATTTGAATATGCGAAAGGCCGCGCTGACCGCCATCGTCATCAACAGCCTGCAAATCATGGCGGCTGTCGCGCTTGCGCTGTATGTGCTGCTGGACGGGAAGGCGGATACCCTGCACGGGCCAATCGGCAGCCTCGTGCTGATGGTATTGGTCTGCATCGTGGTCTGCGGCGCGGCGTTGGATATTAAAGAGGGCGTCAACGCCGTGCGCGTGGCGCATAAAATGGGCGGGCTGAATGAAACGGTCGAGCAGATGAGCGACTTCAATCACGCCCTCCGCGCTCAGCGGCACGACTTTCTGAACCATTGGCAGGTCGTATACAGCCTGATTGAAATGAACGAGCCGAATGAGGCGCTGGACTATATCGAGCGCGTGTACGGCGATATGCGAACCGTTTCTCAGGCGCTCAAGACAAAGTGCGCCCCCGTTAATGCCCTGCTCCGCGCTAAGCTGACGGAGGGGCAGAAGCAGGGGCTGCAGATGATCTCGAACATCACCGGGACGTGGGAAGGCCTGCCCATGCCCGCGTGGGAAATGTGCCGCGTGCTGTCCAACCTCATCGATAACAGCATGGACGCGCTGGAGGGCGTCAAGGACGGGCGCATCATCATTTCTCTGGCAGAGGATTTGCATGCCTTTTCCTTCTGCGTCGAAAACAACGGGCCGGCTGTGCAGGAGAGCATTCGGGACAGTATTTTTGAAGCGGGCATTTCCACCAAGGGCGCGGGGCGCGGCATGGGGCTTGCCATTGCGCGGGAAACCATGCGCACTTACGGCGGCGACCTGACGCTTGCCTCCGCGTCCGGCAGGACGGCCTTTTCCGGCTTTGTCCCCAAGACGCCCATCCGCCCGACAAAAGAGGAAAAATGACATGGACGAGCAATTTTTAAAGGACGCGCTGAACCGGCAGTACGGCGAAGCGCTGACAAACGATATTTTCGGCGGCATGAGCGGGACACGCCGGACGACCCTGCGTGCCAACGCCTTAAAAACGACGGCGGAGGCCGTCGGAAACGCGCTGACAGGCGCGGGCATCGGCTGGAAAAAAGCACCGTTTTATGCAGACGCTTTTCTTCTGACGGATGCGGACGAGCGGGCAGTGCGGGCGCTGCCGATGTACGGAAACGGCGAAATCTATCTGCAGGGGCTGTCCTCCATGCTGCCGCCCTTGGCGCTTGCACCGAGAGAAAAGGCGGACATTTTGGATATGGCCGCCGCGCCCGGCTCCAAGACAACGCAGCTGGCCGCGCTGACGTGCAATCGAGCCCAAATCACAGCCTGTGAAATCGACAAGATCCGCGCCGACAGGCTGCGCCATAACTTGGCCGTGCAAGGCGCACGGGCGAATGTCATGGTGCAGGACGCACGGAAATTAGCGGACTTTTTCCGCTTCGACCAAATCCTGCTGGACGCGCCATGCTCCGGCAGCGGGACGCTGCTTTTTTCCCTGCCGGCGACGACACGGGCATTTTCGCAGGCGCTCGTCAAAAATTCCGCGGCGCTTCAAAAAGCGCTCCTGCAAAAGGCACTGACGATTTTAAAGGCGGGCGGCGAGATGGTCTATTCGACCTGCTCCATCCTGCAGGCGGAAAATGAGGAGGTCGTCCGCACGGCGCTGAAGAGCCGCAGAGCCGAGCTTGTGCCCATTGACCCGCCGAGCGGTCTTCCTCTTCTGCCGACCGCTGTCAAAGGCTGCGTCTGTGTCCGGCCGACCGAGGAATACGAGGGATTTTTCATGGCGAAGCTGAGAAAAAGCCAATAGCGGCAGAAGCGAATACAAGTTTGCTTTGCGCCCCGCTTTACTTTGCTCATTACAGAAAGGAACTGTCATTTTATGCGTTTTCAGTGTCTTGTTTTGGATCATGACGATACGGTGGTCAACAGCACGGCCGACATCCACTATCCGCCGTTTGCGGACTCGCTGCGGGTTCTGCGCCCGAATGTGCATCTGACCTTGGACGATTATTTTCTGTTTAATTTTGACCCCGGATTTTCGGAATATTGCGAGAATGTTCTGCATTTCACCAAAGAGGAGACCGACGCGCAGCAAAAGCAATGGTGCGACTATGTGACCGACCATGTCCCCAAGGCGTATGACGGGATGCGGGATTTGCTGACCCGCTTTCGGAAAGAGGGCGGGCATATCTGCGTGGTATCGCACTCGTTCAGGGAAAACATCCTGCGCGATTATCGGGAAAACGGCCTGCCGCTGCCGGAAATCGTCTTCGGCTGGGAAATGCCGCCGGACAAGCGCAAGCCCGCGCCGTGGCCGCTTCGGGAAATCATGCGGGAGCTGTCGCTGAAGCCCGACCGGCTTCTCATGGTGGACGACCTGAAGCCCGGCAAGGAGATGGCCGATGCCTGCGGCGTCCCCTTTGCGGCGGCGGGCTGGGCGCATCAGGTGGATAAAATCGTCCGCTATATGAAAGCCGAGTGCGAATTTTACCTTCCCACCGTTCGGGATTTGTCCGAACTCGTATTCGGAGATTAGCGACCCGCTTCGATCTTATTATGGACGAACGATATAACGGGTTCGGAAAGAAAAACGTGCATTGTGCATATACAGAACGTTCCGCCGGGCAAAACGCCTGCTGTATCCATGGCAGCAGCCAACGCCATGCGGACTGTTTTTGTATCGCTGTTTTTTTAAATTACACCCGAACGATATAATTGTCCTTTCTTTGGGCCGCTTCACCTGCTGCTTTGGCAGGGTATCCGAGTGCGATGCTGCCTACACCGCGCAGCGTTTCGGGAAGTCCCCATTCGCTAAGAAGGGCTTTACCCCTTTCGCTGTCAAATATCTCCCGCTCTCTGTGTACCCACACGGAGCCGAGCCCCAGCGATGCTGCGGCGAGCATCATGTTTTCAAGTACGCAGCTTCCGTCCTCAACAAAGGTGCTTGCCGTCCCCTCTGCCAGCACAAGAACGATGACAGGCGCTCCGTAATACGGGTCAGTGTCCTTACCCATCACGCCGGCGTTTAACTCGGCGATTTCTTTGCGGTACTTTTCCGATGTGACAGCGATGATTGTTGGCGACTGCCGTCCTCCGCCGGTCGGCGCGTAAGTTCCCGCCTCAAGGACTGCGTCGAGCAGCTCTGTCGGAACAGTATCAGGCTTATACGCTCGGACACTCCTGCGTTCTTTGATTGAGTTTAATACTGCGTTTGTCATAACAATGCCTCCTTAAAAAATAAAATCGCCACACACGCACAGAGCGTGTATGGCGAAAAATGAGCTTGGTGACTCAGAAAAATCCATACTGATTTTGGAATTTCAGTATAGCATGCAAAAGTACAAAAGTCAACCTTTCAGTTTAGTTTTTTCCAAATAAAAGCAGCCGGAAGAAAAAACAGACAATTTGTAAACAATAAAATTCGCTCTTGCCTTTTTTCGTCAGAAGTGATATTACTTAAAGAGAACTCGTTTTCTTCCTTATAATCCAAAAAATGGAAATTGGACGGAGCGTATGGACATTAACTGGTATCCCGGCCATATGGCCAAGGCGAAACGGCTGCTGAAGGAGCAGCTTTCACGGGTGGATGTGGTGGTCGAGCTGTGCGATGCGCGGCTCCCGCGAGCCAGCCGAAACCCCGATTTAATCAGCCTGACACGCCATAAACAGTGCGTGCTGATTTTGCAGAAGGCGGATTTGGCCGACCCGAAGCAGACGGAAAAATGGCTCGCCTATTTCCGCTCGCTGGGGCTGACTTGCGCGGCCATCGATGTGAACAGGCAGGCGAAGACCGCCCTTCGGCTCATCGAGGGCGCTGCGCGGGAAACAGTGGACAGGGCGAAGCAGCGCGGCATCAGCAAGGTGGTGCGTGCGATGACGGTGGGCGTGCCGAATGTGGGCAAATCCACGCTCATCAACCGGCTGCACGGCTCGCCGATTGCCAAGGCGGGCGATATGCCGGGCGTGACCCGCGCCAACCAGTGGGTGCGCATTTCGCCGTATCTGGAAATTCTGGATACGCCCGGCCTTCTGTGGCCGCGTCTGGACGACCAAAAGGCCGCGCTCCGGCTGTCCTACATCGCCGCCGTCCGCGATGAAATTCAGGATACCAAAATGCTGGCAATGTCGCTTTTAGACGATATGATGGACATGAACGCCGAAAACACGCAGGCGCGGTTCAGGATTCCAGACGCCTCTTTGCGCGGAGAGCCGCTTCTGCACGCGGTCTGCACGGGGCGCGGCTTCCTGATGCGCGGCGGCGTGCCGGATGAGGAACGCGCCTGCTCGGTGGTGCTGGATGAATTTCGTGCGGGAAAGTTAGGGCGCGTGACGCTGGAAAGCGCGCCGCAGCCCTTCAAACAACAAACAGAGGCGGAGGCAAGAACCCATGAGGACGAACAGACAGGAGCGGCTGGCGCTGCTCATGCAGACTGACGCGCCGCTCTGGGCGCAGGGTATTGCCTTTGCGGGCATGGACGAAGCGGGGCGCGGGCCTTTGTGCGGCAATGTGGTCGCGGCCTGCGTCATGATGCCGCCGTCCCCGCTGCTTGAATGGGTGGACGACAGCAAAAAGCTCTCCGCCTCCCGGCGGGACAAGGTGTTTGATGAAATCATGCGCACGGCACTGTATGTCGGCGTCGGGCAGGCAGACCCCGAAGAAATCGATGCAATCAACATCCTGAACGCCACGAAGAACGCCATGCGCCGCGCCGCAGAGCATGTCCCCGCCGAGCTGTTTTTGATTGACGCGCTCAGCGGGCTGGGGCTGAAGGGTGAGGAGCGCGGCATTGTCCACGGCGATGCGCTGTGCTATTCCGTTGCCGCCGCGAGCATCGTCGCCAAGGTGACGAGGGACCGTCAGATGGAGGAGCTGGACAGGCTGTATCCGGACTACGGTTTTGCAAAACACAAGGGCTACGGCACGGCGGAGCATATCAGGGCGCTGAAAACACTTGGCGCGTGTCCGGCGCACAGACGCTCGTTTATCGGGCATTTCGTGGACGTATGACGGATACGGGCAAACAGGGCGGGCTTTTTTCGGGGCTCAGGGGGCTGATGGCCGAGCGCCGCGCCGCAGCGTATCTGCGCGGGCTGGGGATGACCGTGGAGCGCAGCCGTTACCGCGCCGCGAACGGGGAGATAGACCTCATCATGCGGGACGGAGAAACGCTCGTGTTCGTGGAGGTCAAGAGCGCGCCGCACTTGGGCGAGGGCGCGATGCGCGTGGACAAGCGCAAGCGGACGCGGATAAAGAGCGCCGCCCGCGCCTATCTGAAGGAGCATCCCGCAGACGCCGTCCGCTATGATGTGCTGGAGGAAAGCGATGCGGGGCTGCGGCTCATGAAAAACGCATTTTAGGAGCGTGTATGAATTTTATGAAAAAACGCCGGTATATCATCATCGCCTTGGCGGTGGCGGCGGTCGTTTTGTGCCTGATTTTCCTGCCGAAAACGCAGGAAAACGTCACGGGAGAAAATCTGCTGCAAAACAGCAGCTTTGACGAGCTGGACGCGGACGGGCTGCCGACAGGATGGTACACCGATGCGTATTCGGACGCGCAGGGCGTGACAAAATTCGGCGTCGGCGATGACATGGATGCGGACGGCCATTCCGCCTACATCAAAAATATCGAGGAAAATGACGCCCGCTTTGCGCAGACGGTCTCCGTCAAGCCCGACAGCCTGTACCTGCTGCACGGGTACATCAAGGCGAGCTGCGAGGGCGGCATGGGCGCGAACCTGTCCGTTGAGGGCATCTATGTGTTTTCCGACTGCGTCTATGATACCTTCGGCAGCTGGGAGGAGGTCACGCTTTACGGTCGCACGGGGCCGAAGCAGCGCGAGATGACCGTGTTCATGCGCTTGGGCGGTTATTCCGGTGAGGCGGCGGGCGAGGCTTGGTTTGACGATGTGAGTCTGACCGAGGTCTCCGAGGTGCCGGACGGCTACCGCGCAAGCGATTTATTCAAGACCTCATCCGCTGTCTATGACGATGATGAGGAGGACGGCACCGAAGGCACGGGCACGGCACGGCTGCTGCTCTGCGCTCTTTTCTTCCTTGCGCTCTGCGGCGTTATGTTTGCTTTATCCCGCCGCGGGGTCGTTATCGGCGGCAAGCAATATGGGCTGATTGCCGCGCTGCTGTTCATGCTGGCGCTGCTTGTGCGGGTGCTGACGGCGCTCAACGTCAGCGGCTATGATGTGGATATCGGCTGCTTCACCGCGTGGGCCAACCGCATGGCGGAGAAAGGACCGGCCGGCTTCTATGCGGACGGCTATTTCTGCGATTATCCGCCCGGATATCTGCTGGTGCTGTGGGTGTGCGGGGCGCTGGGCAGGCTGTTTCAAACGGGCGCGACGGAGTTTCTGGTCAAATGCCCGTCCATTTTGGCCGACCTTCTCGGTGCGTATCTCCTGATGCGCAGAGCGCGGCGCGAAAAGCAGGGGCTGCTGCCGCTCGCGCTGGGCGCGCTGTACCTCCTGAACCCGCTGATGCTGCTGGCGGGCGCGGGCTGGGGGCAGTCGGACGGCGTGATGACGCTGTTCCTGCTGCTGACGGTGCTGTTTGCCTTGGACGGGAAATGGCGTTATGCCCTGCCGTCCTATATGCTTTCCGTGCTGATGAAGCCGCAGGCGCTGATGTTCGGCCCGCTGGGGCTGTTCGCCCTCCTGCTGAGCGTTTTCAGGGAAAGAGAAAATCAGAAAAAGCTCCTTCGGGATGTGCTGTACGGGCTTTTGCTGACGGCTGCGCTTTGCACCGCCGTCGCCCTTCCCTTCTGCATCGGAAAGGGCGGGGTCAAGTGGCTGTTTGAATTATACGCAAGCACCATGCAGTCCTATGCCTATGCTGCGGTCAATGCCTGCAACCTGTATTTTTTGTTCGGCGAAAACTGGGCGTCCGCCGCAAGCGCCGTGCCGCGGCTTTTAGCCTGCGCACTCGGCGCAATGCTGACCCTGCCCGCCGCGCTTGCCTACCTGCGTGCGGGCGGCGGCAGAGAGCGTCGGCTTTTGTCTGTCGGGCTGATGGCGGCCGGCGCGCTGACCGCCGTGTGCGGGGCTGTCTTTACGCCTTCCTATACCGTTCTTTCCGCCGTGCTTATCGTTCTGTGCGTCCTCTTTTGCTGCGCGGCGTATGCACTTCAGGGCGGAATGAAGCGTCTGCCCTTCTTCGGCGCGCTGCTGCTGCTGCTGCTCTTTAACACCGGCACGATGATGCACGAGCGCTATCTTTTCCCCGCTGTCATCCTGCTGCTGTTGTCCTATGCGCTGGAAAAGGATGCGCGGCTTCTCTATCTGGCCGTGCTGGTTTCCCTTTCGGCTTTTCTGAATGTCGGCTGCGTGCTGGACAGAAACATCCGCATCGGCGGGGCTTCCGGCCATCTTTCCGCGCAGCTGTACGGCATTGAAAGCGATATGGCGGGGCTTGAATACCTGTCCGCCGCGCTGAACGTCCTGTCGTGCATGGCGGGAATCTATATCGCCCTGAGCGACGGAAGAACGCTGCCCGCGAAAGCAGCGTTCGAGCAGGGAAAGGAAAATCGGCTGCACAAGCCATCCGCGCTCTCCGATGAACAGGCGGACTGGCTGAAAACCCATCGGACGGACAAAAAGGACTGGCTGATTTTGGGTGCGGTGATGCTCCTGTATGCCGCCGTCTCCTTCTTCCATCTGGGCAGCACCAAAGCGCCGCAGACCTTCTATGTCTTTGAGGAGCCGGACGAGCAGGTGGTCTTTGATTTGGGCGAGAACCTCGAAGATTTCCGAATGCTTTACTACGGCGGCATACACTCCTATGACAGCGACTTTACCGTGGAGGTCTCCGAGGACGGCGAGCATTGGAGTGAATACACAGCCGAAATGAAAATAGGCTCTCTGTTCCAATGGAAGTATGTGAAGTCCTATGCCTCCGGCGATTCCCGCAGGCTGAAGGGGCGCTATGTGCGCTTGACCGCCGACCGCATCGGTCTGACGCTGTTTGAGGTGCTGTTCCGCGATGCGGACGGCCAAGTCCTGCCCATAGAGGGCGTTTCGGACAGCTTCGGAAAAGATGTTTCCGCCCTGTATGACGAGCAGGACACCTTGGACGGAGAGCCCGGCTGGTACAACAGCATGTACTTTGACGAAATTTACCATGCGCGGACGGCGTATGAGCATCTGCACGGGCTGCGCACCTATGAGACATCGCACCCGCCGCTGGGCAAGGTCATCATGAGCTGGTGCATTGCCGTGTTCGGCATGACCCCCTTCGGCTGGCGCTTTGCGGGGACGCTGTGCGGCGTGCTGATGCTGCCGGGGATGTACCTGATGGGGCGGCTGCTCTTCAAAAAGCGGCGCTACGCGGTGCTTTCCGTGTCGCTGCTGGCGCTTGACTGCATGCACTTTACGCAGACGAGGCTGGCGACCATCGACAGCTTCGTGGTGCTGTTCATCATCTGGGACGTTTACTTCATGCTCCGCTGGTTCTTTGAGGATTTCTTCGGCAAGCAGCTTTGGAAAACGCTCATCCCGCTGGCGCTGTCCGGCCTGTTCATGGGACTTTCCGTCGCCAGCAAGTGGACGGGCTGCTATGCGGGCGTGGGGCTGGCCATCCTGTTCTTTTTCGGCGTATACCGCCGTGCGCGGGCAGTCGGGGAGGCAGGAAAAATCCCCGAAAAGGAGCGGGACGAGCGGGCGAAAACCGCGGCGGAGCAGGGGACAAAAAGGCTTCTTCTCACCGTTTCAAGCTGCCTTCTCTTCTTTGTCGCCGTCCCGCTTATCATCTATTACCTGTCCTACATTCCGTATTTTGCCTATGAGGGCGGCGTGACCGTCAAGCGCGTCATTCGGGCCGCCGTCGGCACATACTTTGAGACGGGCGAGGTCGGGGGGATGCTGGGCTACCACTCCACGCCGGGTCTGGGCATGGACCATCCCTATTATTCGCCGTGGTACGAATGGCCCTTCTCCATCCGTCCCATGTATTATGCGGCGGACGCCTATGAGCCGGCGGGCTATGCCTGCACCATTCTGGCCTTCGGCAACCCTGCCGTGTGGTGGACGGGCTTTGCGTGCCTGCTCCTTGTCCTGTATGCCTTTGCGCGGCATCAGGCGTACCCTGCCCTGCGCGGCGGGTATGAAGAAAAATGCTTCGTGCTTGCGCCCAAGGGGGAGAGAGACGTGCGCCCCGCCCTCCTTTCCGTCTGCTTCTTGGCGCAGTTCCTTCCGTGGATGCTCGTGCCGCGCGGCACCTACATCTATCACTACTTCCCCTCCGTCCCGTTCATCATCCTCTGCACGGCCTATGTGCTTGAACGGCTTCAGGAATACCTTTGCGCCCGCTTCCCTGCCCATGAACGGCAGGCGGACAGGCTGTCGCTCATCGGGCTTTCCATCTATATCGGGCTGACGGCGCTGCTCTTCATCGGCTTCTACCCCTATGCCAGCGGCACGCTGACAGATACGCGCTGGCTTGACTTCATGAACTGGTTCGGCAATCTGTACTATTAATCGACCAAGCGGTTTTTGCGCAGAGAAGAGAGAACAGGAAAGAGAGGAGATGCATCATGCTGTCCAAAGCCATGTGCTGCGCGTTAAGCGGCGTGGAGGGCGTTCGCGTGCAGGTGGAGACGGATGTCAGCGGCGGCGCGTTCGCGTTTTCTCTGGTCGGCCTTCCCGACGCCGCCGTGCGCGAAAGCCGCGACCGCGTGTTCTCCGCCATGAAAAACAGCGGCTTTTTGTGTCCGACGGGGCGCGTGACCATCAACTTGGCTCCGGCGGACATCAAAAAAGAGGGCGCGGCGTTTGACCTGCCCATCGCCCTGTCCATGCTGGCGGCCACGGGACAGATGCCGGATGATGGGCTTTTTGATACGCTCATCTTCGGCGAGCTTTCCTTAGACGGCACATTATCACCCGTGCGCGGGGCGCTGCCGATGGTGCTGGCGGCGCGGGAGCAGGGCATTCAAAGCGTCCTTCTGCCAAGCGGCAATGCCGCCGAGGTCTCCTGCGTGGAGGGAATGCGCATTTACGCGGCGCGGACGCTGCTTCAGGCCGTCCGCCACTTAAACGGCACGGAGCCGCTTTTGTGTCAGGAAATCACCGGCTTTGAGGAATTAAAGACCATTCACGGCCCGTGCGCCTATGACCTGAAGGATGTGAAGGGGCAGCAGGGCGCCCGCCGCGCTCTGGAAATCGCCGCGGCAGGCGGGCATAACCTGCTCATGGTCGGCGCGCCCGGCAGCGGCAAAACCATGCTGGCGCGATGTCTGCCGGGCATACTGCCCGAAATGACGGCGCAGGAGGCGTTTGAGGTCACGCGCATTCATTCCGTGGCGGGGCTGATGAGCGCCGGTCAGGGGCTTGTCACCGAGCGCCCCTTCAGAACGCCGCACCATTCCGCCTCCCTGCCCGCGCTGGTGGGCGGCGGCACGGATGCGCGTCCGGGCGAGGTCTCTTTGGCGCACGGCGGCGTATTGTTCCTGGATGAACTGCCGGAGTATCAGCGCAATGCATTGGAGGCGCTCCGTCAGCCGTTGGAGGACGGGTTCGTGACCATCGCCCGCGTCAAGGCGCGGACGCGCTATCAGGCGCAATGTATGCTGGTCGCGTCCATGAACCCCTGCCCCTGCGGGTATCTGGGCAGCAGAGTCAGAGCCTGCCGGTGCAACCAGCACGAAATCAAGAAATATCTGGAGCGCATTTCCGGCCCGCTTTTGGACAGGATAGACCTTCAGGTCGAAATGGACGCGGTGGGCGCGGATGAAATCAATCGGGCGGGCGACAGCGAAAGCTCCGCGGCCGTCCGGCAGCGCGTTCAGGCGGCGCGACGCCTGCAGCATGAGCGCTTTGCGGGGACGGACATCGCCTGCAACGCTCAGGCGGAGGGCGCGGCGGTCAAGGAGCGCATCCCGCTTCCGAAGGACAGCCGGGACATCCTGACACGCGCCGTGGAGCGCTTTGCCCTGTCCATGCGCGGCTATACCCGCGTCATTAAGGTGGCGCGGACGATAGCGGATTTGGCGGGCGAACGGGACATCCGGCCCGCGCACATTTTAGAGGCGGTGCAGTACCGCACGCTGGATAACAAGTATTGGGGGCGCTGACGATGGATTATTCCCTCGAAACGCTGGCGCTCATGTGGCTGTCCTCGGCGGATATGCTGACCCCGAAGGGGCGCACGGCGCTGATTGCCTATTACGGCAGCGCGCAGAAGGCGTATGCCGGCTTTTCCTCCGCAGCCCGTCCGCTCGTGGGCGGCAAGGCGTATGCGGCGCTGCAAAGCGCCAAGGAGAACGGGCTGCTCGGCATTGCGCGGCGGCTTTCCCGATTAAATGCCCGCGTCACGGCACGGGGCGAGGCGGATTATCCATTCAGGCTCCTGCCTTTGGATGACGCGCCGGAGCTGCTCTATTATCGTGGCGAACTGCCGACGGGACCGGCGGTCGCCATCGTAGGCTCACGGCATGATACGCGATATGGCCGCTCTCAGGCGTTTTCCATCGCCAAGGACTTGGCGATGTCGGGCGTGACGGTGGTGAGCGGGCTGGCGCGGGGCATTGATACGGCGGCGCATCAGGGCGCTTTGGCTGGCGGCGGCAGGACCGTGGCGGTTTTGGGCTGCGGCCTTGAAACGACCTACCCGCCCGAAAATGCGACACTGGCGGAGAACATCATCCGCTCAGGCGGCGCGCTCGTTACCGAATACGCGCCGGAAACCGCGCCGCTTCCGTTCCATTTTCCGCACAGAAACCGCATCATCAGCGGGCTGTCGGACGCGCTCCTGCTGGTGGAGGCGACTTTGAAGAGCGGCACGAACAGCACCGTCAACCATGCCCTCAATCAGGGCATTCCGGTGTTCGCCCTGCCGGGCAATGTGGATGCGCCGGGCAGCGAGCTGCCGCTGCTGCTCTTAAAGCAGGGCGCATTGATGGCGACCGAGGCCAAGGACATCCTGGATGAGCTGAAGATTCCGTCAAAAGGACAGGCGGCGCCTGCCGCCGATGCAGCCGAAGCTGCGGACGACCCAGTTCTCAGAGCGCTTCGGCGCGAGGAAAAGACCTTTGAGGAGCTTTCGGCGGAAACCGGCATGACTCCGGCCGACCTGTCCTCCGCGCTTTCCATGCTGGAGCTGGAGGGAAAAATCGAAAAGCGGGCGGGACGCGCTTATGCGCTCTGCTTGCATCCATAAGAGGAGGAGCTTTTACAATGGCTCAGAAAACCAAACTGGTCATCGTCGAATCGCCCGCCAAGGCGAGGACCATTGCGAAATTTTTAGGGCGCGGCTACAAGGTGGAGGCATCGCAGGGCCATGTGCGCGACCTGCCCAAATCCCAGCTCGGCGTGGATGTGGACAATGACTTTGAAATGAAGTATATCACCATTCACGGTCGCGGCAAGATTTTGGCGAAGATACGCAAAGAGGCAAAGGCTGCTTCCAAAATTCTGCTGGCGACAGACCCTGACCGCGAGGGAGAGGCAATTTCGTGGCACCTGGCGCAGACGCTGGACATGGACTTGGACTCCGCCTGCCGCATCGAGTTCCATGAAATCACCCAGAAGGCGGTCAAGCAGGCGCTGAGCAGCCCGCGTAAAATCGACATGGGGCGGGTGGACGCGCAGCAGGCGCGCCGTGCGCTGGACAGGCTCGTGGGGTATAAAATCAGCCCCCTCCTGTGGGCAAAGGTCAAAAAGGGTCTGAGTGCCGGCCGTGTGCAGTCCGTGGCGACAAGGCTCGTCGTGGACAGAGAGCAGGAAATCGAGGAGTTTATTCCCGAAGAATTTTGGACGGTGACGGCCTCCGCCATGATGCCCGCCGCCCGCGGGCGCAAGACCACCTTCCGCCTGAAGCTCTCCCAGCTGGACGGCAAGAAGGCGGAAATTGCCAATGAGGATGAAGCAAAGGCTGCCGTCCGCCGCGTGGAGAACGCGCACTTTGCCGTTTCCCAAATCAAAATGGGCGAAAAGAAAAAGACCCCCGCGCCGCCCTTTACCACCTCTTCTTTGCAGCAGGAGGCGGGACGAAAGCTCAATTTCACCACCATGCGCACCATGCAGGTCGTTCAGCAGCTTTATGAGGGCATTGACTTGGAGGGCGAGGGGACGCAGGGCCTTGTCACCTATATCCGCACAGACTCCGTCCGCGTGAGCGATGAAGCCCTGACCGCCGTCCGCGCCTTTATTCCCGAACAGTACGGCACGGAGTATCTGCCCGAAACGCCGAACATCTATAAAGGGCGCAAGAACGCGCAGGACGCGCACGAGGCCATTCGCCCGACCTCGGTTGCCCGCACGCCGGACAGCATCAAGGCCTCCCTGACCAGAGAGCAGTTCCAGCTTTACCGCCTGATTTGGTCGCGCTTTGTAGCCAGCCAGATGAAGCCCGCCCTGTACGACACCATGCAGATGGATGTGACCGGCGGCGGCTTGCTGCTTCGCTTTAACGGCGAAAAGAAGCGCTTTGCGGGCTTTACCTCCCTGTATGAGGAGGGGCAGGACGAGACGCAGGAGGCCGCCGAGACCACCCTGCCCGCCTTCAAAGAGGGCGATCCTGTTCTGCTGGAGGGGGTCGAGAGCGAGCAGCATTTCACCCAGCCGCCCGCCCGCTTTACGGAGGCGTCGCTGGTGAAGACACTGGAGGAAAAGGGAATCGGCCGCCCGTCCACCTATGCGCCGACCATCACCACCATCATCGCCCGCGGCTATGTCATGCGCGAGAGCAAGCGTCTCTATCCTACGGAGCTTGGACAGATGATAAACCGCATGATGGTCGAATACTTTGCGCCCATCGTGGATACGGAATTTACCGCGGAAATGGAGGACGAGCTGGACGAGGTCGAGGAGAAGGATACGGACTGGCGTGAGGTGCTGCGTCGCTTCTATCCACCCTTTAAGGAAATGCTGGACAAGGCCGAGGCGGACATTGAAAAGGTGGAGCTGAAGGACGAGGTCAGCGATGTGCAGTGCGATAAGTGCGGGGCGATGATGGTTTACAAAATGGGGCGCTTCGGCCGCTTTCTGGCCTGCCCGAACTTCCCCGAATGCCACAATACCAAGCCCGTGCTGCATTACATTGACGCCGCCTGCCCCAAGTGCGGCGGACGGCTGCTGGAAAAGAACTCCCGCAAGAACCGAAAGTTTTACGGCTGCGAGCATTATCCGGAATGCGATTTCGTATCGTGGGATATGCCCGCTAAGGAAAAGTGCGAAAAGTGCGGCAGCTACATGACCGTCAAGCACACCAAAAAGGGCGAGGAATGGCACATCTGCGCCAATGAGGCCTGCCGGCATAAGGTGAAGGTCAGTGACAATGAGGAGGAGCAGGGCGAATGAGCGTCACCGTCATCGGCGCGGGGCTGGCCGGCTGCGAGGCGGCATGGCAATGCGTAAAGCGCGGCGTGCCCGTCACGCTCATGGAAATGAAGCCGCATCAAATGAGCCCCGCGCACAAAAGCCCGCTGTTTGCGGAGCTGGTCTGCTCTAACTCTCTCAGGTCGGACAGACTGGAAAACGCGGTCGGCCTTCTGAAGGAGGAAATGCGGGCGCTGGATTCGCTCATCATGCGGGCAGCGGATGCGGCGCGTGTCCCCGCGGGCGGTGCGCTGGCCGTGGACAGGGAGCGCTTTTCCGGCGCGATTACGAAGACCCTCATGGAGCATCCGCTCTGCACCGTGGTGAGCCGTGAGGCAACGGACATCCCCAAGGAAGGGCTGGCCATCGTGGCCTCCGGCCCGCTGACGAGCGACGCGCTGGCGGAAAGCATCAAGGCCATTCCCGAAGTTTCGACCCTCAGCTTTTACGATGCCGCCGCGCCCATCGTCACCCGCGATTCGCTCAACATGGACAAGGTGTTCCGCGCCTCTCGCTACGGCAGGGGCGATGATTACCTGAACTGCCCGATGAACGAGGCGGAATACAACCGCTTTGTCGATGCGCTCATCGCCGCAGAGACGGCACCCGTTCACGGCTTTGAGGAAACGCGGGTGTTTGAGGGCTGCATGCCCATTGAAACGATGGCCAGGCGCGGCCGCATGGTGCCGGCCTTCGGGCCGATGAAGCCGGTCGGCCTGGCTGACCCGCATACGGGCAAAATGCCCTTTGCCGTCCTGCAGCTTCGGCAGGACGATGCGGCGGATTCGCTCTATAATCTGGTCGGCTTCCAGACGCGGCTCAAATTTCCCGAACAAAAGCGCGTCTTTGGCCTGATTCCGGGCTTGGAGAACGCGGAATTTGCCCGCTACGGCGTGATGCACCGCAACACCTTCCTGCATTCGCCGGGCTTTTTGAACGACCGCTACCAGTGCCTGAGCCGCGAGACCTTGTTCTTTGCGGGGCAGATGACGGGCGTGGAGGGCTATGTGGAGAGCGCGTCCGGCGGGCTGGTCTGCGGCCTGAACGCGGCGCGGCTGCACGAGGGGCTTTCGCCCGTCAGCTTTCCGGACTGCACGGCCATCGGTGCGCTCGGCGCGTATGTATCGCGCCAAAACCGCTCCTTCCAGCCCATGAATGTCACCTTCGGCATCATCGAGCCGCTCGACCGGCGCGTCCGCAATAAGCAGGAGCGCTATCTCGCTATCGCCCAAAGAGCGCTGGAGACGATTGAGCAAATCAAAGCGGAAAAGAACCTTTGAAGAAACAAAGCGCAAAGCGAAGGGCTTTAACGCCCATCTCTATTCAAAAGAAAGGACTTATGCAATTTATGGGCAACCTCATGGGAACGACCATTTGTGCCGTCAATCGGGGCGGGCAGATTGCCATCGCCGGAGACGGACAGGTCACGATGGGACAGAACACCATTTTCAAAACGACCGCGCACAAGGTGCGCCGTATCTTCAACGGGCAGGTGGTCACGGGCTTTGCCGGAACGGTGGCGGACGCCTTCACCCTCTGCGACCGCTTTGAGGAGAAGCTGACGCAGTGCGGCGGCAACCTGGAGCGCGCCGCCGTCATGCTGGCGCAGGACTGGCGCAGCGACAAGGGCATGCGCCAGCTGGAGGCCATGATGATTGTGGCGGATAAGACGGGCATGCTGATTTTGTCCGGCACGGGCGAGGTCATTGACCCGGATGACGGCGTGGCGGCCATCGGATCAGGCGGCAATTATGCCCTGGCAGCCGCCCGCGCCCTTGTGCAGAACACGGAGCTTTCCGCGCACGAAATCGCCCGAAAAGCGCTGGAGATAGCCGCGTCCATCTGCGTGTTCACCAACGAGCATATCATCGTTGAGGATGTGTAAGGAGACATTGTATGAAAGAGTTATCACCGCATGAGGTCGTGCGCGAGCTTGACCGCTACATCATCGGCCAGAGCGATGCCAAACGCGCCGTGGCCATTGCGCTGCGCAACCGCTACCGCCGGGCGCAGCTTCCCGAAGAGCTTCGCAATGAAATCACCCCCAAGAACATTCTGATGATAGGACCGACGGGCGTGGGTAAGACGGAAATCGCCCGCCGTCTGGCCAAGCTGGTCAACGCGCCGTTTATCAAGGTGGAGGCGACCAAATTCACCGAGGTCGGCTATGTCGGCCGCGATGTTGAATCCATCATCCGCGATTTGACCGAAAACGCCGTGCGCATGGTGCATGACGAATATGCGGCGCGGGTGAAGACCCGTGCGCAGGTCATTGCCGAGGACAGGCTGCTGACGCTTTTGACGGGGACGGTCAAGAAGCAGCAGAACCCGCTGGATTTCCTGCTTGGCCGCAAGCAGGAGGAGCCGCAGCAGAGCACCGAGGAAAAAGAAAAGCTGGCTCTGCGCAAGGATTCCCTGCGGGAGCAGCTCCGGCGCGGTGAACTGGAGGAGCAGGAGCTGGAAATTGAGGTCGAGGAAAATATGCCGCAGCTGGAGGTGGGCGGCGCGTCCATTTCCTTGGGCGACATGATGGGCGGCATGATGCCGAAAAAGACCAAAATGCGCCGTGTGAAGGTGCGCGAGGCGAGGGAAATCCTCATTGCCGAGGAGTCCGATAAGCTGATTGATGAGGACGCCGTCAAAGAGGAGGCCGTGCGCCGCACGGAGCAGAGCGGCATCGTCTTTTTAGACGAGATTGACAAGATAGCCGGACGCGGCGGCAGCGGGAGCGGCCCCGATGTGTCCCGCGAGGGCGTTCAGCGCGATATTCTGCCCATCGTGGAGGGCAGCACGGTCAACACCAAGTACGGCCCTGTGCGCACGGATTACATGCTCTTTATCGCCGCCGGCGCGTTCCATGTGGCGAAGGTCACGGATCTGATTCCGGAATTGCAGGGGCGCTTCCCCGTCCATGTGATGCTCAAATCCCTCTCCGAGGAGGACTTTGTCAATATCCTGACCAAGACGGACAACGCGCTCACCCGCCAGTATGCCGCGCTGCTGGAGGTCGACCGTGTGCATCTGACCTTTGAGGAGGATGCGCTGCATGAGGTGGCGCATATTGCGCTGCTTCAGAACGAGGTCGGCGAGGACCTCGGCGCACGCCGCCTCCACGCCGTGTTTGAGGAGCTGCTGGAGGATGTGTCCTTCAATGCGGGCGGCGGCGATATGCCGGATGTGTACCTGTCCATCACCGCGCAGTATGTCCGCGACCACCTCAAGGACACCAAGGCGCTGGATATGAAGAAGTATATTCTGTAATGATGATACAATGATCAAAAGAGCTCCGGTCTGCCCAATGTTCGGCAGGCCGGAGCTTTCGGTATTCGTCTTACGATATCTTCCATAGTGCGTCTTCTGGAAAGAAAAGGGTGCTTTGGGCAAACTAAGAACGGTTTTTCGGACATTCGATTCCTGTTATTCCTCGTCCTGCTGTTCGGCCTTTTTCTTGACGGCGCGGCGGCGGCGCGGCTTTTCGGGCTCTGCCTCCGGCGCGGGCTGCTCGGCATCGGGCCGCGGCTCATCCTCGGCGCGGCTTATGCGGTAGCCGCCCTGCTCATCGGCATCGGGCGCATCGGCGGGGCGTTCCGTCTCCGGCGCGGCGGCTGGCATATCGGCTCCTTCGGGGCGGATGAGCTGCTCTGGCGGCACAGGGTCGGGAATGTCAAACATCGGCTCCTCGTCCTGCTCTTCCCATTCGCGCAGCAGCTTCTCGTGCGGCATGACGATGTCCTCGTCCTCCTGCCCGCGGTTTTCAACGCCTTCATCCTGCTGCGAGGGCGCGGTTTTTTCCTCGGCAGGCTCGGTAAAGTCGCGGCGTTCGGCCAGCTCCAAATGGTCATACGCCTGATTGGACTGATGCCGTTTTCCGGCGCGGACAATGGCGCTGGCGATGTAAAGCAGGGCGCAGAGGGCAAACGCGCCGCCCAGCACAAAGGCCGCCGTGTACAGCGTGTTGCGCGTAACGCGCAGGGAATCATCCACATCGTTGTAGGAGGCGGGCGCAACCGTCACCAGCGGCGCGACCGTGATTTCGGGAACTTGGGTCGGCGTGGCGGTCGGCGCGGCATAGGCAATCGACAGGGTGTTGGAATCAAAGCTGACGGAATTGCCGATGCTATCCTTGGCAGTCGCCGTAAAGCGGAACTTGCCGGACTGAGAAATGGAAAAATCACGCTTGATGGTCGTGCTTTCGCCGGCCTTCAGGGAGGCAATGGTGCAGATGGAGGTCTCGCCGTGCTTGATTTGGATTTTGGTGCAGTCCACGCTGCTGACGTTGCTGACCTGAATGGTCATGCGCACATCGGCGGGCAGGCTCTCCACGGTCTCCTTGTCGGCGGTCAGAAGCAGGGTGAGCTTCAGCTCCTTATCGGGGTCATACGCGCTGACAGGCACGCCGTCCGTGGTGATGGTGTTGGTCATGCCCGTGTTGTCATTGAGCGTGAGCGTGAAGGTGTAGCGCGTCGGCTCCAGCACGGTGACTTCCTTTTCCTTGGTGATCACGCTTCCGGCGGGGATGGACAGCCCCTCAAACACCGTGCCGAGCTTTTCGTCCGTGACGGTCACGTCCGTGTAGGAAATATTGCCGTTGTTTTCCGCCGTCAGGGTCAGCACGATGGTGTCGCCGATGTTCACGGAATTACTGCTCGCGCCGAGCGATACCTTTAAGCCCTTCACGGCGACGGGAATGGTCAGCTGGTCGAGCTGCATGGTGCTGCTCTTGCTTGCCCCCGCGGCCTTGTAGGTGATTTTGGCGGTGCTGATTAAGTCCTTGGTCTGCATCTTGGCGGTGAAGGTCAGCGTTTTCTTTTCGCCCACCTTCAGGGAGGCAATCGTCTGCGGGGACTTGGAGGCGATGTTTTCAACGACCTTGATGTTCGTCAGATTCACCGTGCCCGCGTTGTACAGCTCGTAAATGACCGTTGCGGTCGCATTCTGGCGCACGACCTCCGGCGACAGCGTTCGGGATACCTCCAACTCCGCCCTTTCGCCCGTGTAGGTCACGGGCGCAGAGATGGCAAGCTGCCGGTCGCTGCCGTCCGTGTCCTTATAGCGCAGGGTGAAGCTCACCTCGCCCTCGTCCAGCTGCTTCTGCGTGACACTGACCTGTCCGGTCACGGTGCGGTATTCCTCGCTCTTTAGGATGGCGCTGCCGCCGTCCCCAAAGCCGGCGACGACCTTGCCCACCGGGTCATACAGCGTGACCGCGCTCGTCATATCCTCGCCGGATAGATTGGCGACGCGGATGGAGTATTCCGCATCGGACGGCACGGCCATTGATGAGGGAGTCAGCGTTATGGTCGCCTCGACGGGCGCATCCTCCGCCAACGCCGCGCAGAAAAGCAAACAAAGCAGCGCAAGCACCGGCAGCACCCGTTTCATCATTGATTTCAGGGCAGATGTCATGCCCTTCCCTCCTTCCTGAAAGCGCATTTTTTTGCAAAACGCGCATAAAGCCATGTTCAGTTGTTTCTATTGTATTACAGAATTGCAACGGTGTCAAGAAAATCCGTAGGTCAAACGCGCCAAAACCCTTTATTTTACATAGATGATTGAAGCGGATGCGCAAATGCGGTATAATCTCCTGCGTTAAGCAACGGCGGAAAGGGCTGACAGCACGGTGAAGCAGGCAGTTTTTGATTTTTTACGGGCGCAGGGCATTCCCTATGCGGTGACGGAGCATGAGCCGGTTTATACCATGGAGGAGATGGAAAGGCTGGGTCTCAACAAACTCGGCACGATATGCAAGAACCTCTTTGTTCGGGACGTCAAGGGCAAGCGCCATTTTTTAATCACGGCGGACGACGGCACGGCTGTCCGCCTGAAGGAGCTGGGCGAAAGGCTGGGCGCGGGCAAGCTGAGCTTTGCCTCGGCAGAGCGCCTGCAAAAATACTTAGGCGTGACGGCGGGCTGCGTTTCGCCCTTTGGTGTGCTGAATGACGAACGGCATGAGGTGACGGTCGTGTTCGATGCAAAAATAGCGCGGCGCGACCGAATCGGCGTTCACCCCAATCAGAACGATGCGACGGTCTGGCTTTCCGCGCCCGCGCTGATAGGCGCTGTCAGGGAGCTGGGCAATGAGGTCGTTATTTTGGAACTGTAGCACGGCCGCAAAGCAAAAAGGAAGCCCGAAACTTCGAGCTTCCTTTTGATCGTTCGTTGCCGATTACCGGCGGCCGGCTTCCTTGATCTTGGCGGCCTTGCCCTGAAGACCGCGCAGATAGTACAGCTTGGCGCGGCGAACCTTGCCGCGGCGGATGATTTCGATATGATCCACACGCGGGGAATGCAGCGGGAACGTGCGCTCCACGCCGATGCCGTAAGAAACACGGCGGACGGTGAAGGTCTCACGGCTGGAGCCGTTGCGCTTTGCAATCACAACACCCTCGAACGCCTGAAGACGCTCGCGGCTGCCCTCGACGACCTTGACGAACACGCGGACGGTGTCGCCGACGCGGAACGCGGGCAGATCGGTACGGAGCTGAGCAGCTTCGATTGAACGGATGATTTCACTCATTGTCAATTTCCTCCTTCCCTCATAGACGTTCATGTGCGGCTGGTACACGCCGGTCACGAAGACCGCCATGCGTATGCCGACAGCGGACCGTCCGTTTCACACAAGCGTTAGTATACCATATTTTCGGCGAAGAACGCAAGCCCTTTTTTTGAAAAAATACCCGCCCTTTCCGATATTTTCCGTGCGGGACAAAATGGCCGGCGAAAATCGTTGAATAGGGCGAAAATGGTAACCAGATAAATTGGGTTGACAAGATGCTGGAAAGCGCATATACTATGATTACAGGGCTTCCTGGGATGTGCGCCAGTCTTCTATTTTTCCCCACATTTCATGAAACGGAACCCGGGTCGAATTTAGGTTCGGCTGTCATGCCCCCGCGTTTTTGGACGTGCCAGGGGACGGCAAATGACCGCGCAGGGTACCGGCCTGCTTATACATAGCGGGTGAATTTATAGGGGACAGCGGCATCTTGGGGTCAATGAAAAGGGCGGCTTCGGCAGCCCTTTTTAAAGTATCGCCGCACAATTCGGCAGGGACCGAACATGCCCTTTTGGATGCTTGACGAGGCGGCAAAATACATGACAAAACGGAGGCTGATACCATGATTCCTTCCCCGCATGATTTGGAACGCTATGCGCGGCTTATCGTGAAGACAGGCGCGAATGTGCAGCCCGGCCAGAAGGTGCTGCTGATGGTCGGCATTGACCAGATGCCGCTGGCCTGCGCCGTGATGAAGGAGGCATATAAGGCCGGCGCAAAGCTGGTCGAAACGCGCTGGCTCTGCAACGAAACGGACAAAATCAACTACCTGAACGCCGACAAAGAGGTGCTGGGCGAGGTGCTGCCGTGGCAGGAGGCACAGTCCAAGCAGATGGTGGACGATTTGCCGGCGCGTATCTTCATCGAATCGGATGACCCCGATGCGCTGAACGGCGTTTCGCCGGACGTGCTTTCTTATGTGCGAAAGACGCGGGGGCAGGTGCTGAAAAAGTACCGCGACGCCATTGACGGCAAGCATCAGTGGCTGATTGTCGCCGCAGCTTCCCCGAAGTGGGCGCAGAAGGTCTTCCCCGATTTGGATGCGCAGGAGGCTGTCAGCCGCCTGTGGGACGCGATTTTTGCCTGCGTGCGGCTGAACAAGGCGGATGAGGATCCGGTTGAACTGTGGGAACAGCACACTCGTTCGATGGAGGAACACGCCCAATGGCTCAATGCGCAGCAGTTCACCCGCCTGCACTATGAGAGTGTCAACGGCACGGACTTTTTTGTCAGCCTGATTCCCGGCGCCAAGTGGAGCGGCGCACGGGACGTCAATCATCTGAATCACGTCTTCTATATTCCCAATATGCCCACGGAGGAGGTCTTCACCAGCCCGCTGGCCGGACAGTGCGAGGGACGCCTGGTGGCGACGAAGCCGCTCAGCTATTCCGGTCAGCTCATCCGCAATTTCAGCGTGGACTTTAAGGACGGCAAGGTCTGCGGCTGTCATGCGGAGGAGGGGGAGGAGGCGCTCCGAAAGATGTTCGCGGTGGATGCGGGCGCGTCCATGCTGGGCGAGGTGGCGCTTGTGCCGAAGGAATCGCCCATCAATCGCTCCGGCCTGCTTTTTTATAATACCCTGTTTGATGAAAACGCCTGCTGCCATGTCGCCGTCGGGCACGGCTTTCCTGAGGTTATTGAGGGCTTCCTCGATAAATCGGACGAGGAAATCCGCGCCCTCGGCGTCAATGATTCCGTCATCCATGTGGACTTTATGGTCGGCTCGGAGGATTTGAACATCACCGGCTACCGCGCCGACGGGACAAGCGAGCCTGTTTTCAGAAATGGCACTTGGGCCGAACAGGTAAAATAACGGCCTGGTTGTACGGCAAGCGGCATGGTCATACGCCATGCCGCTTCTGCGTGTCAAAGAACTGCGTTTTTGACACGCTCCATGCAGGCTGAAGCCATTCATCCTGCATGGCAAGGCTGCGGAAATGCTTTTTCTGCGCTGACGCTCCGAAAAATCGCCCCGTCCGACCGGCAAAGCCGGTCGATACGATCAAAAATGAAGGGGCTGCGGCCCCTTCATGCATCCCCCAGAATGTCCGCGGACTTGTTCGACAGACTGAAGCGGCATGGTCATACGCCATGCCGCTTTTATCTGCCCCGCAAAGAGACTGGTTCAAGCGGAAAGGGTTTCCGCCTCTTTTACTTTATGCCTCCTGCTTCAGCTCCACGGCCTCTTCAAAATTGCAGTTGAAGATGCGCACCTTTTTGAAGGGGAAGTTGTAGGCGCGGGACAGGGTGCATCGAAGCACGATTTCGCTGCCGGACGGCACAAGCACAGAGCCGCACAGACGGACGGCGGGCGTTTTGCCGCTGCCGTCCTGCAGGGCATCGGGCGAGGCACAGACGCCCGATTTGAACAGCGCGGTCTCTTTTGCGGACGGGAAGGCCAAATAAAGCTCGTCCCCGCTTTTTAATTCAAGACCATAGCGGGCGGAGCGCTGCATGGCATAGCTGAGCATGGGCTGATGCGTTAAATTCAGCCATGTAAACCAGTCAACGGCAATCAGCTCCGTGTCCCCGTCATGCAAAAGACACAGGACGGCCGGGCTGCGCGGCACGGCGATATGAAAGGCTTCGGATGCGGTCATAGGGCTTGTCCCTCCTGCTTGTAATGATTGATGAGGCAGCCGTCCGCTAAAATTCGGCGTTCTTCGGGCGTTAACGCACCGATGCGGACGATGAACGGCCGGGCTGCGCCGCACTCGGAGACGGCATACGCCGT
Source organism: Anaerovibrio sp. (assembly GCA_963611355.1). Classification (GTDB taxonomy): domain Bacteria; phylum Bacillota; class Clostridia; order Christensenellales; family Aristaeellaceae; genus CAVDRM01. The sequence goes on along the minus strand of CAVDRM010000003.1, from coordinate 26,046 downwards.
CATGGAGGACGCGCCCTCTGAGATGGATTGACGAACGCCGGGGATAAAAATCCAGTCGTTCAGGGAAAAAACATCGGCCTCGTCCACCGTAAACGGCACCATGCCCCAGTTGATGCAGTTGGAGCGGTAGCGCTTCGTGGCGTACTCCTTGGCCAGATTCGCGCACCCGCCCAGCACGCGCTGACAGCTTGCCGCCTGCTCGCGGGCGGAGCCGTCGCCGGGCTTGTTGGCGAAAATGACCGAGCCGATGTTCGTCTCGAGCGGGTCAACGGGCACAAGGGGGCGAAGCACCTCGTAAACGCGGGCAACCTCGTCCGGCAATACGCCCGAAAGCCTCTTTTGCTCCAGCGCCCTGACAGCCTTGGCACGGCCGACATAGGCGGGATCCTTTCTGGAGAGGGCAAATTCGCTCAGACGCTCCGGATTGGAGCGGTAGGAGGAGGTCTCGCCGGAGGGAATCAGCTCGTCCGTGGTGGTGACTGGGTCGGTGATAAAGCTGCAAACCTTCATGAGAAGGTCGCCGCTTAGGGCGGGCATGGACGGCCAATCCCGAATATTCGGGCCGAAGACAAGCGGAGCATCCGCATCGGCGTGACCGAAGCCGAAAAACACGCGCTTGTCATAGACGCTTTTGTCAAAGGTGTGCCGATAGCTGCGGTAAGAAACGTCCAAATCGGCTGCGGGCGTCAGGCGTCCGCCGTTTCGGGCAGTCGCCGCAATGGAGCGGGCGTCCATCAGCGCAACGCAACTCAACTGCCCCTCGCCCGGCTTTGAGCCCTCGCGGTTCGGGAAATTGCGCGTTGTGTGGCGGATGGAAAGCTCGCCGTTGGCGGGGGTGTCGCCTGCGCCGAAGCACGGGCCGCAGAAGCATTCGCGGACGATTGCGCCGGTGCCTGCCAAATCGCCCAGCACGCCGTTTTTCATCAGCTCCAGATAGGAGGGCATGCTATCCGGATAGACGCTCAGGCTGAATTCGCCGTTCCCGACGGAATGCCCGCGCAGGATGTCCGCCGCGGCGCAGAGGTTGTCAAACATGCCGCCGGAGCAGCCCGCAATGACCGCCTGCTCCACATACACGCCGCCGTCACGGACTTTATGCAGGAGGTCGATTTTCGCGCCGTTTATCTGCGCGTTCACCCGCTCCTGGCAGTCGTGCAGGATGTCCTTCGGATTTTCCAGCAGCGTTCGGATGGGCATGGACAGGCTCGGATGCATGGGCAGGGCAATCATGCACTCGATTTTAGCCAAGTCAACATAAACGCAGCCGTCATAATAGGCGACGGGCGCGGGGGCGAGGGGATGATAGTCGTCCTCCCTGCCGTGCAGCGCCAGATATTCTCGGACGCTTTCATCCGTCTCCCACACGGACGACCAGCAGGTGGTCTCCGTGGTCATGACGTCAATGCCGTTGCGGAACTCGACGGGCAGCTCGGCAATGCCGGGACCGACAAACTCCATCACCTTGTTTTTGACATAACCACCTGCATAAACGGCGCCACAGATGGCCAGCGCCACATCATGCGGGCCGACGCCGGGACGCGGCGCGCCCGTCACATAGATGCAGACGACCTGCGGACGCGCCATATCGTAGGTGCGCCCGACAAGCTGCTTCGCCAGCTCGCCGCCGCCCTCGCCGACGGCCAAAGTGCCCAATGCGCCGTAGCGGGTGTGCGAATCGCTGCCCAAAATCATCCTGCCGCAGCCCGCCATCATCTCTCGGTTAAAGGTGTGGATGACAGCCAGATTCGGCGGCACATAGATACCGCCGTATTTGCGGGCGGCAGACAGGGCAAACACATGGTCGTCCTGATTGATGGTGCCGCCGACGGCGCAGAGGCTGTTGTGGCAGTTGGTCAGCACATAGGGCAGGGGAAAGCGCGTCATGCCGCTGGCGCGGGCGGTCTGAATGATGCCGACATAGGTGATGTCGTGGCTGGTCAGGCTGTCAAAGCGAAGCCGGAGCTGCTGCATATCGCCGCTTTGGTTATGGCGATTCAAAATGCCGTAGGCAATCGTGCCGCGTTCGGCCTCCTCCCTGCTGACGGGCTGACCGGACAGGCGGGCGGCCTCCACATCGGTTTCGGCTATCTGCCGCCCGTTCAGCAGATACACGCCGGAATCATATAGCTTGAGCATGATGCACCTCCTGAGACTGATGGATACGTTTGGCTGAAAAGAGCATTAGTGGTGAATGAGCTGCGTTTCCCTTTGAATGGCATTCACGGTGTCCTGCCCTTCCGGGCCGGTCAGGAAGCGCCAGCTGGTTTCGGGGAGAAGGGCATGGGCTGCGTCCATGTTTCCGTCGTGGATGGACTGACGGACATCGCTGGCGCTGACAGCGCGGCCGTTCAGCGTAAGGCGCGGCACGGTGTGAAATGCAATGCCCGCCTTGGGCAGGGCGTCCGCCATGACCGCGTTGTACAGCGCCGTCACCCGGCTGAACGGCTCCTCGCCCGCAAAGCGGACGCCGATGTTCATGGACAGCGCGATGCGCACAAAGACCGCCGCGTCCAGTGCTGCGTGTACCCTGGAAACCTGCTGCTCCTGTTTGAGAAAATAGCTGGGGAAGGTCGCCGAGGAAATGATGTAAGGCCCGCTGTCGTGCAGAATGACCTTCGGCAAATCCGCCGTGCCGAGCGCCACCAGCTGTTTGCGGATTTCCGGCGAGATAGGGCCGAAGCGTTCGCTTAAAACGAACACATGCACGGCGTCCGCAGCGGCGCAGGCGTTTTCCAGCAAAAAGCGGTGCCCCTTCGTGAAGGGATTGGCGTTCATGACCACGCAGGCGGTTCTGTCCCTGGGCGCAGAAGCTATCGAGAGCGTTTTCAGCCAGTCCGAAAAGCCGTTTTTCCTGTTTTCCAAGAACGCCACATCCGTCGTGCGGGCGATTTCGTAAAAGCCCAGCTCCCGAAAAAAGACCGCCGAGGCGGGCTTGGTATACAAAAAGAGGCGCGTGCATCCACGCGCTGCCTGCATTTCACACAAATGGCTGATGACCAGGTTCATCAGCCCCTCGCCCCTGTGGGCATCGTCCACGGCCAGACAGCGCAGGGTATTCTGATAGCTGCTGCCCGTGGCGCAAAGCGTAAAGTCATCATCAAATACGCCGCAGGTGTAATCCGCCAGCGCATCCCGCCTGAGGCCGCTTTTTAAAAGCAGGGCGTCCGCCGCGGCATAGCCGCGCTTATCCGAAATCGCAGCAACGGTATAGCTCACGGCGGACGCTCCTTTCTTATCCTGTGCTCAGGCGTTAAGCGGCATTACAGCTGAAGCGGCTTGATTTTCCGAACGACATCCAAAATCGTTCCGTCCCGTGCCTCCAGGACGGCGACGACCCTGTCCTCCCATTCGAGGTCATCCGGCGTGCCGACCAGACTGTACGCCTTTTTCTGAAGCGCTTCAATCGGGACATGGGGGATATGCGCCTCATCCAGACACCGAATGAGGTCTGGGCGCAGGGGGTTGACGGCGATGCCGTAGTCCGTCACCAGCACGTCCACACAGTCGCCCGGCGTGGTCACGGTGACGACATGCTCACAAACGGTCGCCATGCGGCCGCGGATGAGCGGGGTCACGATGATGCAGCACTTGCTGCCCGCCGCCGCGTCGGGGTGTCCGCCGGGCGCGCCGCGCAGAACGCCGTCCGAGCCGGTCAGAACGTTCACGTTAAAGCCCGTGTCGATTTCCAGCGCCGCCAGCACCACGAAGTCCAGCTTGTTGACGAACGCGCCCTTGTTGGCGGGGTTGGCGTACTGGCTGGCGCTCATTTCAAAGTGGTTCGGGGTCTGATGAATGCTATTCACCGCGTCCAGGTCAAAATCCTGCACGTCGATGACCTTGCCGACCTTGCCTTTTTGCAGCAGGTCGACCATCGGTTTGCAGATGCCGCCGATAGCCCAGCCCATTTTGATGCCGCGCTCGTCCATGTACTTTTCAAGGAAGAGGTTGGCTGCCAGGGAGGGTCCGCCCACGCCGGTCTGGAAGGAGAAGCCCTCTTTAAAGTAGGGCGTTGCGGCGATGATGCGCGCCACGTTCTCCGCCATCATCAGATCACGCGGATTCTGGCTGATGCGGGCGGCGGCGCTGGCGATTTTCTTCGGGTTGCCGATGGACTCCACCTCGACCACCGCGTCCACGTCAATGGCCTCAATGGAAGCGGGCATATTGGGAAAGTCTACCAAGCAGTCCGTGACGACCACCACATGGTCGGCATAGCGGGCATCGGTCATGGCGTAGCCCATCGAGCCGCAGTTGCTCTTGCCGCCGATGCCGCGGCAGTTGCCCATGCAGTCGCTGGTCGGGGCGGCGATGAAGGCGATGTCGATATGCACCTCGCCCGCTTCGATGGCGCGGGGACGGCCGCCGTGACTGCGGATGACGGCGGGGGTCTTCAGCTTTCCTGCGGAAACGACCTCGCCGATTTTGCCGCGGATGCCGCTGGTCTGGATGCCGACGATTTTGCCCTGCTCGATGTATTCGGCCACGGGGTCGTGCGCCTCGCCCAGGGAAGTCGCGGCGATGGTCAGGTTATCCAAGCCCAGCTCCTCGATGGCGGCCTTCATGACCATATTGACCACGAAGTCGCCGTTGCGCAGATGGTGCTGGAAGGAAAAGGTCATGCCGCTCTTTGCGCCGCACTGACGGAGCGCGTCCGCAAGGGAGGAAACGATTTTGCTCTCCTGCGGCTTTTCACAGCGGCGGGTGCGCGGGGCGGCCTTCTGCATATATTGGCCGTCCATGCAGTTCTTGCCCTGATAGACCTCACGCCCGTTGGTGAGAAGGAATTCGGGGATGTCCCGTCCGACTGCGTTTTTCATACCAAATCCCCCTCATACATACCATACGCCTTGGCGAGGCGAAGGGTGCGCTCAGCGCCGGGAATAAAGGCAAGGTCCACCATTTTGCCGTTCACGGTGAAGACGCCGATGCCTTTCTGCTGCGCCTCACGGAAGGCGCTGACCCACATTTCGGCCTGCAGCACTTCCTTTTCGGTCGGGGCAAATATCTCGTGAACGGGGCGGATTTGCTTGGGGTTGATGAGGCTCTTGCCGTCAAAGCCCATGGCCTTGTTCTGGCGCACCTCGTTCAGGAAGCCCTCGTTGTCGTCCAAATCGGTGAACACGGTGTCAAAGCACTGCACGCCGGCGGCGCGGGCTGCCAGCAGCATCTGGCCGCGGGCAAAGAGCATGTCGACGCCGTCCGCGGTGGGCTTGGTCTGCATGCAGCGGCGGAAGTCGCCGCCGGAAATAGCCACGCCGAAGAGACGGTCGCTGGCCGTGCAGATTTCGTATGCGTTCATGATGCCCTTGGGACTTTCGAGCGCCGCCATGAGCAGCGTCCGGCCGATTTCCGCGCCGAACTCCCGCTCGGCCTTCTCCGTATATTCCTCGACGGCTTTGACGTCCTGCGCGCTTTCGCATTTGGCAATGCGGATGCCGTCCGCCCCGCCCGCCACGCACACGCGGATGTCCTCCTGCCAGTGCGGGGTGTCCAGGCCGTTGATGCGCACGATGACCTCGGTATCGCCGTAATCAATGGTCTTGAGGGCATGATAGAGGCTGAAGCGCGCCGCGTCCTTCTGGTTTTCGGCAACAGCGTCCTCCAGGTCCAGCATGATGGAGTCCACGCCGTAAATGTAAGCGTCTTTGATGAGGCCTGGCTTCTGCGCGTTCATGAACATCATGGTGCGGCGCAGACGGAAGCGCTCCGGCTTTGGGCGAGGAATCATTTGACAGCACCTCCCCACGGAATATCCTTGTCGCTCCTGCCGCAGGAACGGAAGACCGCGCATTCCACCCGCGCCTTCAGGGTGCAGTCCAGCGCCCCCTTGTCCACGACCGTGACATGGCCGCTTTTGACCTCAAGCCTTTCCAGCGTTTCCAGCACGGCCGCCTTTATCTGCCGCCCGTACTGATTCATGACGCTGGAGGTGATGTCAAGCTGAAGGCCGTCCGCGCCCGGCTCTACGGTGATTTGCGCGTCGCTGCTTTCCAGCGTGCCGGCGACGGCACTTTTATCGATTGTCATAGTCTCCTCCGCTTGTTGCTCACAGCAAATATCCGCTTTTGAGAAGGGGACGCCGCGGGAGACCGTATCCGGCCTCCCGTCAGCGCCCCGAGACAGTTGATTGAAAATTGTCAGGCCTGCTTTTTCTTGGCAAAGAGCTTTTTGAGCAGGGGCATGAACACGGGGCTCAGGAGCATCAGGATGCAGGCCGTCATGACCACCGCTGCGATGGGCGTTCCGAACAGGGCTGCGCCCACATTGGCGCGGTTCATGAGGTACGCACGGCTGAAATGCTCCTCGCACATGCCGCCCAGCACCAGACCCAGCACGATGGCCGCACTGTTCAGGTGCATATACTTGACGACAATGCCCATGATGCCGGCCAGCACCATGACCTGAACGCCCACGGCACTGCCCTCGGAGTATGCGCCTATGGTCGCCAGCATAAGGATGATGGGGCCCAGGTAGCTGTAGGGAATGGACAGAATCTGCGCGAAGATTTTCGCAATGCCGATGGCCACGACGACCATCAGGATGTTGGTGACAATCATGGTGACGAAGGTCGCGGAGAGGAATTCGGGCTGGTTGGTCAGCAGCAGCGGACCCATCTGCACGCCCTTGAGCGCCAGGGCGGACATCATAACGGCCGCCGCGTTGCCGCCGGGGATGCCCAGCGTCAGCAGGGGAACCATCGTGCCGCCGGTCGCCGCGTTGTTGGCAGTCTCGCCGGCCGCGATGCCGTCGATGATGCCTGTGCCGAACTTTTCGGGATATTTGGAGAGCTTGTTCTCCATCGCGTAGCACATGAAGGAAGCGATGGTCGCGCCCGCGCCGGGCAGGATGCCGATGATGGTGCCGACGATGGCGCAGCGCAGCATGACCCAGCGGATGCTCCACATTTCCTTGAGGGAGGGCATCTTGGTGTTCACGCGGCCCTTGTTGATGCCTTCCTCGGCGGAGAGGCGCTTCTTTTCGTTGGTCTGCTTGAGCACCTCGCTCACGGCGAAGAGACCGATCAGCACGGGAATCATTTCAATGCCCGCCAGCAGCTGGCGGTTGCCGAAGGTCAGACGGGCAACGCCCGCCATCGGGTCCTGGCCGATGCAGGCAAGCAGCAGACCCAGGAGACCGGAGATGATGGTGGTCAGGATGTGCTTGGTGTCCAGCACGGTCAGGATGGACAGCCCCAGGAAGGTGACGGCGAAGAGGTCGCCCTGGCCGAAGGCCAGCGCCGCCTTGGACAGCGGGGTGCTCATGGCGAACATGACGATGGCGGAGAACAGGCCGCCGATGGCGGAGCAGAACAGCGCCACGCCGATGGCCTTGCCCGCCTGTCCCTTCTGCGCCATCGGGTAGCCGTCAAAGGTGGTCGGCGCAGACGAGGGAACACCGGGAATCTTGAACAGAATGGCGGTAATGCAGCCGCCGGTGATGGCGGAGCAGTAAATGGCGACCAGGAAGACGACCGCCGGAACAGGCGCCATCGTGTAGGTGAAGGTAAGACCGAGCGCAACAGCCATTGTCGCGCTGACGCCGGGCAGAGCGCCGAAGACTGTGCCCAGAACGATGGCCAGCAAAACCATGATAAACTGGCCGCCGCCGAATACGGCTTGAACGCCGGAAAGCAACATTTGACCGAAATCCATGTTTTAACTCGCCTCCTCTTTAAACAAGATTTTCAAGCCACAGCGCGAAGTTGCGCAGGAACGGAATCGTGCCGCGGGGCAGCGTCACGTCCAGCAGGCCGCTGAAGATAATGTGCAGTGCGAGCGAAACCACCACGGAAATAATCAGCAGGCGGACGATTTTCTTTTCGCCCAGCAGCATGCCGTAGAGGAACAGGATGAGGAAGGTGGTGACGACGAAGCCCAGCGTTTCAATCAACAGGGCGGCGCCCGCCAGAATCAGCATGCCCAGGAACATCTTGCTCTTGAAGAAGGCCAGGCTGTTTTTCGCAAACGCGCTCAGGGTGAATTCGGGGTTTCCTTTGTTCTTGCGGATGATTTTGATGATGTTGATGATGAGGCACAGCACGATGAGGCCGATGATGACCTTCGGCCAGACGTCCGGCATCAGGTTGTAGGGGTTTGCCGCGTATTTCTTCGGGATATTCGCCTCCAACACATGAGTGAAGAAGGCGAATACCATGAATACCAGCATGATGATGTTGGCAAACAGCTCAAACAAGGCTTCTCAACTCCCTTTTTGTTTTTTAGACATTCCGTGAAAAACAGATGCATATTTTTAACGCAGAATTAGCGGAAATGCCTTCTAAAATAGGGAAGAAGAGCATGTCTCCTTCCCCATGTTCAAAGAGGAACAGCGATTTACTTCAGGTCGTCATAGTCCTTTTCCAGGGTCTCCTGCTCGACCATGTAGTCGCGCAAATCCTTGTATTCATTCCAGACAAAGGTCTTCAGCTCTTCGCCGGGGGTGGGCACGGTGCGCTCGTCATAGGCGGCATTGTGGATGAATTCCTGCCAGGAGGGGTCCTGACGGCATTCTTCGATGGCGGCGACCAGCGCATCGATAGCGCCCTGCGGGGTGCCCTTCTTCGCAAAGATGCCGCGCCAGGGGCCTGCGTAGGAGTCGATGCCTACATCGGCGGTGCATTCGCAGTCCGGGAAGATGGAGAGACGATGCTCGCAGAACACCAGCAGCGGGACGATGTCGCCGGACTCGATGAGGCCGCTCATGTCGTCGTAGCCGCCGACGCCCAGGTCGCAGTGGCCGCCCGCCAGGTCAGCGTTGATCTCGGCGCCGCCGCCGTACTGCACCAGATTCAGCGCCAGACCCTCGGTGGCGATTTCGAAGCACATGCCGTCCACGCCCGTGGCGGTCAGCATGCCGACGTTCAGCTCATAGGGATGCTCGGCGGCATAGGCCTTCAGCTCGGTGAAGTTGGTGATGCCGTACTTTTCAAGCTGGATTCTGGAGCCGGCCAGCAGGTTGATGGAGTGAACGAGGACGTCGATGCATTCCATCTCGGTCTTAAAGTCCATCGAGGTGTTGCCCAGCATGTCCTGAATGAACAGGGACTGGGTGCCCAGCATGAAGGTGTAGCCGTCGGCGGGCTGCTTATAGGTGTACTCGATGCCGGTCACGCCGCCCGCGCCGGCTTCGTTGCGGACTTCCACGGCCACGCCCAGCTTCTGCTGGAGCAGATTCGCCATCGGGCGCAGGGTGGAGTCGGCGCCGCCGCCGAGACCCCACGGGCAGACAAGCTCGATCTTGCGTTCAAATTTCCATTCTTCCTCGGCGGAGGCGGAGGGCAGGATGGCGACGCTCATCAGCATGACGAGCGCCAGGGTGAGGCATACCAGTTTCTTCATAGGGAAAACCTCCTTGGCTGATGGTTTGTGTGTGCCTTCCGGCACTTTTGTAACGATACGAACGCAAACTGTGTTGAAAATAAATAATTTTCGCCCACATCTTGCATTCTGTATGAACATATGATAAACTCTCCCTGCACATAAGTCAATTACATTGTTTCTTATGGAGGTTATAAATTAAAAGTTATGGAAGGGAGGAAGCGAGGGAATGAATTTCAAGCACGCGCAGTATGTGCTGGCGGTGCTCCGCGCAGGCAGCATGACGGAGGCGGCGAAGCAGCTCTACATCTCCCAGCCGTCGCTGAGCCAGACCATCCGGCAGGCGGAGGAGCAGCTGGGAACGCCGATTTTTAATCGGGACACCTCGCCCATGTCGCTGACCTACGCGGGGCAGATGTTCGTGAAGGCCGCCCGCGAGGTCATGAGCATCGATACGAACCTGCTCAATGAAATCGAAGAAATCAAAAAAGAGTCGCACGGCAGGATGCGGCTGGGCTTTTCCGTCCAGCGCGGGATGCAGCTTCTGCCGCAGGTGATACCGGACTTTACGCAAAAATATCCGTATGTGCGCATCGAGCTGCACGAGCACGGCTCGGATACCTTGGAGAAGCTTCTGTGCGAGGGGGTGTGCGATTTGGCGCTCATCACAACCAACGCAAAGCACAAGGAGCTGAACTATATTCTGCTGGAAAACGAGGTCATCGTCCTGATGGCGGATGCGGATACGGACATTGCCAAGCGTCTGCCGGACGGGGCGACTATCGACATCACCGAGGCGGCGAACGAGGCATTCGTGACGCTTCGGCACGGCCACAGCATCCGCGCCATTCAGGACCATCTCTTTCAGGTCAACGGCATGAAGCCCAAGGTGCTACTGGAAAGCAATTCCTTAGAGCTGGCCAAGCTCGTGGCGGCCAGTGCGCGGGCGGTTATGCTCTGCCCGTATGTGTATGTCGCCCAGTCGCCTCAGGTGCGGGCGCAGGTGCATTGCTACCCCATCCGCGACCTCGGCTATGAAAGGCATCTGTACCTGTGCTACCGAAAGGATTTATACTTTACCCGTTTTATGGAGGATTTTCTGGAAATCATTCGTTCCAAGCTGGCACAGATGTAAGAAAGTATAAGCAGGCCAGCAGGTCGGCGCAGCCGCCGCAGGTGAGGTTTTCGGCTATCATGGCATCGTCCAGCGCAAGCATGTCCCGCTGCGGAAAGCCCGCTGATTCGATGCGCTTGGCTTCCGCCCGAACCCGCTCTGCCGCCGCTTCGCCGCCGCGCTTGACAAGGGTGGTATCCTGAAGGCGGGACATCAGGCGAATCAGGGCACGGACGCCCGCCTCCATGCGGGGCATGACCCTGCACTCCGCCGAAAATGCGGGCAGGACGGACAGCAGCGCAGGGAAGCCGTCCGCCGCCTCGCCGCGGATGCCGCGGACACCCTTTTCCGCATACAGGCGCTCCCCAAAGGTGCGCGGGAACGTGAGCGCGGCAAAATACTGTTCCGCCGCGGGACGGGCAATGCAGCCCGCCGTTTGGCAGACGGTCTCAGGCGACATGTCAAAGCCCGCCGCGTGGTGCGCCTGCGCCGCGCAGAGCAGGCCGAGCGAAAAAATCGCGCCCTTGTGGGTGTTGATGTTTCCCGTGGCGGTCAGCATCGTATGCTCCGCCCGGAGGCCGGCCTTTTGAAGCAGAGGAAATACCTGCGCGGGGCTTTCATCAAAGCCCAGGGACGCGCATTCTGTAAAGTAATTTTCCAGCGCACGGGCGCTTTTGATGAGCAGGGGAAGGCTCATGTCGGGGTGCGAGCCGATGTTGCGCTCATCCACAAGGCCGGGCTTCGGCGTTGTGCGAGCTTCCTCTATCAGGGCGGAAACGGCGGCGGCGGACAGGCGGCGAACCGTCCGCTCCCGATAAAATGCGGTGATGCGGCGATTGATTTCGTCCGTCATGTCCCCGACCGAATGGGCGCGGCTGCGGGCGCAGACAAAGGCGGGACGGCCGCACAAAAAACAGGTGCGCGGGGGCAGGCCGAGCGCTTCTCTGGAAATTTTTTCGCCGTCCGCCCGCAGCACATCGATGTCAAACAGCCGTCCCAAGGGCGTTTCATCCTCTATGGCGCAGAGCGCGCGCTTCATATCGGCGGCATCGCCGTCCGCCGAATAGTACGCCTCAAGGCCGGTCTTTTCAGCAATCTCCCCGCAGGGACGGGCATTGGGAAAAGCCGCCCCGATGAGCCGCTTCCCCTCCGCAAAGGCAACGGCGACGCGGGGCGTGACCTTCACGGGGCCTGGGATGTTCATGGTCAGGCAGATGAGCGGGCGGCCGGACAGCAAAAGCGTCTGCTGGCGCTCCGCACGGCGCTCCCGCGCCGCCATCATATCCATGACCGTGACCTCGTCAAACGCAAACGACCGCATGCTGCCGCCCTCCCCATACCGATGCTTCTGCCGGTGATTGTAGCAAAAAATTTTTTTGTTGGCAAGACGGGAAAGCGGCGAACGCATGACCGGCAGGAAAAACGCCGGGAACATGAAGGCGCCTTATCCGCACGGACGCATACTGTTTTTTTATTTTGAAAGAAGGAGTTGAAAGCATGACGCAGGGGACACTGGACAAAACCAGGCAAAAGGGGCGCGTCAGGGATATTTTCCTGACGTTCCTCAAATTCGGCTGCTTCACCTTCGGCGGCGGCTGGAGCATCGTGGCGCAGATTCAGAAGGAATACGTGGAGAAAAAAGGCTGGATAACCGATGAGGAGCTGCTGGATTTCACCTCCGTCGGGCGCAGCGTGCCGGGGCTGATGGTCGGCAATGCCAGCACGCTTTTCGGCTACCACACGGGGGGCTACTGGGGTGCGCTGGCGGCACTGGCGGGCATCAGCATCCCGCCGATTCTGGTGATGTATGTCGTTACATTTATCTATAATTTAGTGCATGAAAATGTATACATCGCCCGCGCCATGATGGGCGTTCGGGCGGCTGTGGTGCCTATCATCATCTGCGCCCTGCTCAAGCTCGCCAAGACAGCCCTCAAGGATTGGCCGTGCTGGGTCATCGCGCTGGGCGCGGCGGCGCTGTGCCTGTTTACGGGGCTGAGCAATGTGCTGGTCGTGGTGCTGGGTGCGCTGGCGGGGCTGCTTGCAATGGAGGTGAAAACACGCCATGGTCTATCTTGAGCTGTTTGTGTCCTTCCTGCTCATCGGCTTTACCAGCTTCGGCGGGATGTCCATGATTCCCCTCATCAATCAGGAAATGATTGGCCACGGCTGGATGACGGCGACCGAGGTCAGCGACATCGTCGCCATCGCGGAGATGACGCCGGGGCCGCTGGGCTTAAACTGCGCGACCTTTGCCGGCACGCGGGTGGCGGGCATGGCGGGCGCTCTGTGCGCAAGCCTCGGCGTGCTGGCGCCGACCCTGACGGTGTGCATGGTGGCGGCCGTGTTCCTCAGGAAATTCAAGGAAAGCCGCCTGCTCAAGAACGCGCTGTACGGCATCCGCCCCGTGTGCATCGGCATGATTGCCGCCGTTATCATCGATTTGGCCGCCACCAATTACGCGGGTGCGCTGTTCGGCGTTTCGTGGCAGGCCATCCTCATCGGCATCATCTCCTTCATCGTGCTGTACTTCGCCAAGTGGAGCGTCCCCAAGACCATCCTGCTGTCTGCCGCGCTGGGCCTGGCGCTGGGCTCGATATAAAAAACAGGAGGGAGCTTTGTCCGTCAAAGCTCCCTCCTGCTGTCGGAAAAAATCCGTTATCCCTGCAGCCCGTTCTCCTGCCGCTCCATGTTCTCGACCACGATGTCGTAGATATCGCCCAGCGAGGCGCAGTATTCCAGCACCTGCCACGGCTCGTTGGTGTGGTAATGGATTTTGATCAGCTCGTCATCGCCCACGGCCAGCAGGCAGTCGCCCTTGATTTGGGTGCGGATGTACTCGTTGATTTGGTCCTCGTCCAGATTTTTGCCTTCAATGAGAAGCTGCGTATCAAATTTAAATTCCAGCATGGTCTTGTCCTCCTTCGCTTTCGGGTCATGTGCGGTGCGCTGCGCTCCCATTGTAGCATAGATTGCGCCCGTTTGACAACCATGGATATGAGCGCGGAGCGTTTGCCGCGCATTCATCAACAATATAAGGCTTTGACTGTTTATTTTGGGCGCTCCAATTCATTCGCCAGCGTCAGCGCGGCGATGTTGCCCTCGCCGACGGCCTTGGCCGCCTGATGCGGAAGACCGGCGGCATCGCCCGCGACATAGACACGGGGAATCTCGGTGCGCATCTGCGCGTCATGCAGGACCGCGCCGCCTTCTGTTTTCAGTCCCTTGATGAGCTGCGCGGGCGCAACGGCGGGACGCAGGATGAACACACCGTCCGCGGGGACGTCCTGCTTGTCCGTCCGCAGCCCGTCTGCCTGAGCGCTGCCCAGCACCGCCACGGGCTTTTCTCTGAGGATACGGATATCATTGCTCAGCCCGCTCCAATCGTGCGCCCGTTCGGGAATATAGGTCACCCGCGCCAGCGTCGCAAGGAAGTTTGCCTCTTGAACGGCATGGGCGTCCGCGCCGACCACGACGACGCTTTTGCCGCGGTACAGCATCCCGTCGCAGGTGGCGCAATAGGACACCCCGCGCCCCAGCAGCGCATCCTCGCCCTTCAGGGGCTTGGCACGCGCCGCGCCGCAGGCCAGCACCACCGCACGCACGGACACGATGTCATTGTCCACGGCGGCGGAAAATGCCCTGCCCATCGGCAGCACCAGCGTCACCCGCGCCTGACGCAGCTCCGCGCCCGCGTCTTTTGCCTCCTCGCGGAACAGGCGCACCATGTCATCGCCCGTCCGCCCGCGAAGCCCCGGATAATTGTTCACCAGATGCGCCTTTGCCAGCGCCCCGCCGTCCGTATACGCCGCCAGCACGCTCAGCCCGCGGCTGCGAAGCGTCAGCGCCGCCGCGCATCCGGCAGGACCCGCGCCGATGATGAAAGCATCGTATTGCATAAAAGCCTCATTTCCAATGCCGCTCGTCCATAAGACCCGCGGCCTTTTTTTTGAGCGCCCGGCCGGGATTGACCATAAAGCCCCGCCCGAAGGCGGTCAGCATGGGATAGTCGCCCGCCGTGTCGCCGTAGGCACGGGTGGAAGAGGCGTCCGCCTCCCAGCCGTTCTCCTTTAAATAGGTGCGCACCCTGCGCACCTTTTCCTCTCCCCGGCAGTTAGTCAGCACCCGCCCGTCTTCGGACACGGGGGTGCAAAGCAGCGCGTCCGCGTGCAGCAGCGGGGCGACAAAGCGCATATAATTTTCCGTGGACGCGGACACGATGAGGACGGTCAGCCCCTGCTCCCTGCACCGCTCGATTTCATCAAGTCCCTCCCGGAAGCACTTGCCGTACAGGTATTGGGCGAAGGATTGGTTGAAGCTGTCGCGCTCCGCCCGCTCCATCCGCAGGGAAAAGGCAATCGCCCTCGTTTTGGCTTCCTCCTGCGTGATGCGCCCAAGCGCGCATTGAAGCGGCGCAAGACAGGCGCGGAAAAATTCAGGCGGGAGAATCTTCCCCTTCCGCACGGCAAAGAACACATAGCGCACGATGCTGTCCAGCCGTATCAGCGTCCCGTCAAAGTCAAACAGCGCCAGCCCGCGCTTTTCCATCCGCCCTACCTCCGCTCGTTCAGAGAATCCCTTCGCTTCTATTATACCCGAACGAAACGAAAATGAAAAGAAAAAAAAGAAGGCAGGGGACAAATCCGCCTGCTGCGGCTGATATGTCCCTTGCCGTGCCGATGCCGAATCGCTTGATTCGTGCGGGTTCCGCTGCTTGGCCCGCAGCCTGCCGATGACCCGCGCAGGGCTGGCCTGAGAACAGCGGTATTCCCGAAGGCTTCTCTTTTGCAGGATTTCCTCCTTGGTCCCGTACGCCGCCAGAATGTAGACCTGAAAGGGCTTACGCATGGAGAGCCTCCATCTGCGCGGCCTTTTGCACCACGTCGACCGTGGTGCCGACATTGTAAAACGCGGCCTCCGGCTGGCGGAAATGCTCTCGGCGGAAACGCCTGTCTCATGCGTGTCGGCGGTTTCCGCCGCGCACACGGGGAGAATCAGAGCGGTCAGAATCAGCACCAGCATCAGGACAGCGGAGAACTTTTTCGGTTCTTCACGGAAAGTCAGGGAAAAGGAATGCATAAAAGCCTGCCAAGCATGAAGCGGCAGTTCTCTGCTAAGGCATGGATGCTTGCTGAGAGAAGATAACGGGACTTATACAGACAAAAAATTCTGCCTGTATCAGCGCATCGATATATCCTTCGCTGCCGTATCCATCATGGCGAAGCCATGAAATATTTCAGGCTTATCATTCCCTAAGAAAACGTGAAGAACCTTTTTGTCAGCCTTGCCGCAGAGATGAGGCTGTCTTTTGCTGGCGAAAATGCCTGTCAAGCGCCGATGGGAAGCAAAACCGCCGGCCACGCCGGCGGTTTTGATGATTCTATGATGCGCCTGATGTTTGGACGCAGGTCTTAACGTACATCCGCTCTGACCCGCCCCGAACATCAAGCTGTTTCAGGGCTTGGCGCTGCTTAGTACATGCCGCCCATGCCGGGGTTGCCGCCGGCGGGAGCAGCGGGTTCGGGCGCGGGGATGTCGGTCACGAGGCTCTCGGTGGTCAGCACCATCGCGGCGACGGACGCGGCGTTCTGCAGCGCGGAGCGGGTGACCTTGGTCGGGTCGATGATGCCGCGCTCAATCATGTCCACATATTCGCCCTTGAGGGCATCGTAGCCATAGCCCTGCTTGCGGCTGCGGCGGATGTTTTCAATGATGACGGCGCCGTCAATGCCCGCGTTCAGCGCAATCTGACGCAGCGGCTCTTCCATGGCGCGCAGGACGATGGACACGCCGGTCTTGGCGTCGCCCGCATACTTGTTCAGCTGCTGCTGCACCTTGGTCATGACGTTCAGAAGCGCCACGCCGCCGCCGGGGACGATGCCCTCTTCGACAGCCGCACGGGTCGCCGCCAGCGCGTCCTCGATGCGCAGCTTGCGTTCCTTCATTTCGACCTCGGTCGCCGCGCCGACCTGGATGACGGCTACACCGCCGGCCAGTTTCGCCAGACGCTCCTGCAGCTTTTCACGGTCATAATCGCTCTTGGTTTCGGCGATCTGAGCGCGAATCTGCTGCACACGCGCCTCGATGTCGGCCTTCTTGCCGGCACCCTCGACGATGGTGGTGTTTTCCTTGTCCACCTTGACCTGACGGGCGGTGCCCAGCATGTCGATGGTGGCGTCCTTCAGCTCGATGCCGACTTCGGAGCTGATGACCGTGCCGCCGGTCAGGATGGCGATATCCTGCAGCATTTCCTTGCGGCGGTCGCCGAAGCCCGGCGCCTTGACGGCAACGCAGGTGAACGTGCCGCGCAGCTTGTTCAGCACCAGCGTGGCCAGCGCTTCGCCCTCAACGTCCTCGGCGATGATGAGCAGCTTCTTGCCGCTCTGCACGACCTGCTCCAGCACCGGCAGGACTTCCTGGATGTTGGAAATCTTCTTATCGGTGATGAGAATCATCGGGCTGTCCAGCTCGGCAACCATCTTATCGGAGTCGGTGACCATGTAGGCGGAGGCATAGCCGCGGTCAAACTGCATGCCCTCGACGGTGGTCAGCTCGGTCTTCATGGTTTTGGATTCCTCGACCGTGATAACGCCGTCCTTGCCGACCTTTTCCATGGCATCGGAAACGAGCTGGCCGATGGCTTCATCGCCCGCGGAAATGGAGGCGACCTGTGCGATGGCCTGCTTGCCGTTGATGGGGCGGGAGATTTCCTTCAGGCCCTCGACGGCCGCATCCGTAGCGACCTCGATGCCGCGCTTTAAGACCATCGGGTTCGCGCCGGCGGCCAGATTGCGCAGACCTTCGCGGACGATGGCCTGAGCCAAAAGCGTGGCGGTGGTGGTGCCGTCGCCGGCAACGTCGTTCGTCTTGGTGGAGACTTCCCTGATGAGCTGAGCGCCCATGTTCTCAAAGGGGTCTTCCAGGTCGATTTCCTTGGCGATGGTCACGCCGTCATTGGTGATGAGGGGAGCGCCGTACTTCTTGTCCAGCACGACATTGCGGCCCTTGGGACCCAAGGTGATTTTCACGGTATCGGCGACGGAATCAATGCCCTTCTTCAGCGCTTTGCGGGCTTCCTCGCCGTATTTAATCTGCTTTGCCATAATTCAAGTCACTCCTTCAAAATTTCTCGGTTATTCCACAACGGCCAAAATGTCGCTCTGACGGACGAGAATCAGCTCCTCGCCGTCCAGCTTGACTTCCGTGCCGGCGTACTTGGAATAAATAACCTTCTGGCCGACGGAAACCTGCATCTTGACTTCCTTGCCGTCCACCAGACCGCCGGGACCGACGGCTAAAACCTCCGCCATCTGGGGCTTTTCCTTGGCAGAGCCGGGCAGCACGATGCCGGACTTGGTGGTTTCTTCGGTTTCAACATTTTTGATGACAACACGGTCACCCAAAGGCTTTACTTTCATCATTCTTTCCTCCTTGGATTATTGTTAGCACTCATTGATGATGAGTGCTAAATCATCCTTGTGTAGTATACGACAAATACGAAAACAGTACAACTGAAGAAAGTCCGAAATTCGGCGTTAAAGCATTGATTTTTGAAAATAATTCAAATATTTTCGAAATACAGCAATAATTTCTTCAATTTTCTTTCATTTTCGCTTGTTTTTCAATTTAAGGAAATGTCAGCCTTTTCATTTATGCCGAATATGGGTATAATAGGGCGGATGAGAGGGGGGAAAGAGAATGGCTTCCCTGGCGGAAACGCTGCTTCTTTGGTACGACGCCAACCGGCGGGCGCTGCCGTTCCGCGGCACGCATGATCCGTACAGGGTGTGGCTGAGCGAAATCATGCTCCAGCAGACGCGGACGGAGACGGTCGGCACCTATTATACGCGCTTTCTGGCGCAGTTCCCCGATGTCCATGCGCTGGCGGCGGCGGACGAAAAGGACGTGCTGAAAGCGTGGGAGGGGCTCGGCTACTATTCGCGGGCGCGGAATCTTTTAAAGGCCGCCCGCACGGTCGCTGAAGCTTTTGACGGCGAATTTCCGCATGATGTCGAGACGCTCCGCACCCTGCCCGGCGTGGGCGATTATACGGCGGCGGCCGTTGCGTCCATCGCCTTTGACGTGCCCGCGCCCGCGATGGACGGCAACCTGACACGGGTCTTGAGCCGCGTGTACGGGCTGCGGGAGGACGCCTCCGCGCCCTCGGCCAAGCGAAAGCTGAAGGCGCTGGCGCAGAGCGCCATGCCGAACACGCGCTGCGGGGAATTCAATCAGGCGCTCATGGACATCGGCGCGACCGTCTGCACGCCGGGCACGCCGGACTGCGAGCGCTGCCCGCTGACGGCCTTCTGCGATGCCGCAGGGGAGGGGGATGCGGAGCTGCTGCCCGTCCTGCCCGTGAAGGCGCCGCCGAAGGAGATTTTTCTGAATGTCCTGCTGCTGACCAACCGGGGAAAAATCTATCTCACCAAACGCCGCGAGCGCCTCTTAAACGGCCTCTACGTCTTCTTCCTGACCGAGGACGAGCCGCAGGCCGCCCTGCAGGGGAGCGGGCTGCAGGCAGCCTTTTTGCGCGATTTGGGCGAAGCCCGCCACGTCTTCACCCACCGCGTCTGGCAGATGCGCATCCGCCACGCGGAGGTCGGCGCGGTCCCCGAAGGCATGCAGGGCGATTTTTATACCCTGGACGAGATGAACGCCCTGCCCGTGCCGACCGCGATGCGGACGGCGAAACGGCTGGCGGCCGAGCTGCTGGCAAAGGGCGGCGCGTAAAGGCTTTCTGCCGGGATGATCAAAAAGATAAAAAAAGAGGGAGAGGATAAGCCGAACGCTATTCTCTCTCTCCTTTTCTTAGCTGACCTGCACTCTCCTGCACTCTCCTGATCTAACCTATACTATACTTACCTATGCGGACATTTGACGGTCGGGCGGCGGACATTGGACGGACAAACGGCGGTCAGCTGACCGTCATCCGCCGGACGTTTGACGGACGGGCATCGTTGATTTGCAAGGCTTTCGGGGCGCTTTTTCGGATGCTGTCCTATCGTAGCTTCGAGGGCGGGACGTTTGCTCGAATGAAAAAGAAATCACGAAAAAATCCGGATGAAGCGGAGACAAGCCGAAGTGAAACGCCTTTAACCGCACGGAACGCCGCTTTTCCGAACACAAAAACGCCGCTTCGATGCACAGGCGCAAAGAAACGGCATGGGACGGCAAGAAGGAAAACGGGGAATCGCATGGCTGATGTTTCGGATAAAGGGCGCGGGGAGGCGCTCCCTGCCGCGCAGAAAACAGCCTCCCCGCCATCCGATATGCATTTCAATCTTCATGAAATCTTCATCGTTCTCGCCGCGTTCAGCACCGCCAGCAGGCACACGCCCACATCGGCGAACACGGCCGCCCACATGGTGGCGACGCCGAACGCGCCCAGCGCCAGCACCAGCAGCTTGACGCCGAGGGAGAAGATGATGTTCTCCCGTGCGATTTTGAGCGTCCGCCGCGCAATGCGAATCGCCAGCGGCAGCTTCCGCGGGTCGTCGTCCATCAGCACGACGTCCGCCGCTTCAATGGCCGCGTCCGCGCCCAGAGCGCCCAT
The DNA here is from genome assembly GCA_963611355.1 of Anaerovibrio sp. GTDB lineage: Bacteria > Bacillota > Clostridia > Christensenellales > Aristaeellaceae > CAVDRM01. The sequence goes on along the minus strand of CAVDRM010000003.1, from coordinate 6,059 downwards.
CGCAACGCCTGCGTCCGCCCGCTTGAGGACGGGCGCGTCGTTCACGCCGTCGCCCACATACAGGAGCGTGCCCTTCCCCTCGCGGCGGCTCAGGAGCTTTTCGACCTGGCTCAGCTTGTCCTGCGGCAGGAGCCCCGCGTGGATTTCGTCCAGCGGCAGCGTGTCCGCCGCCTTGCGCGCAGCCTCCTGAGAGTCGCCCGTCAGCATGACCAGCGTGCGGACGCCCTCGGCCTTCAGCTCGCGCAGAGCCTCTGCGCTGCCCGCCTTGGGTCTGTCCGTCAAAAGGATGTGGCCGGCATACGCGCCTTCCACCGCCACATGGATTTCCGTTCCGCCCAGGTGACACCTGTGCGCGCCCTGAATGCCGTTTTCCTCCATGAGCCGCAGGTTGCCGCACAGCACCCTCCTGCCGTTTACGACGGCGCTGATGCCGCGTCCGGCCAGCTCCTGCACATCGTCGGGCTTGGAGAGCTCGCCCTTGTATTCCGCCAGAATCGCCTTGGCGATGGGGTGGGTGCTGAACTGCTCGCACTGCGCGGCGCAGGCCAGCACCTCGGCCTCGCTCACGGCGGTCGGGTGAACGGCGGTGACGGACAACTGGCCCGTGGTCAGCGTGCCGGTCTTGTCAAAGGCAATGACCTGCGCGTTGGCAAGCGCCTCCATGTAGTTGCCGCCCTTGACGAGGATGCCCTTCTTGCTCGCGCAGCCGATGCCCCCGAAGAAGGACAGCGGCACGGAAATGACCAGCGCGCAGGGGCAGGAGATAACCAAAAAGGTCAGGGCGCGGTAGACATATTCCGCAAAGGGCTGACGCAGAATCAGCGGCGGCAGCACGGCCAGCAAAAGGGCTGCGCAGACCACAACGGGCGTGTAAATGCGGGAAAAACGGGTGATGAAGCGCTCCGTCCGCGCCTTCTTGTCGGCGGATTCCTCCACCAGCGACAGGATGCGCTGGGCAGCGGAGTCGTGCGCCTCGTGCGTGACAGTCAGGCGCAGGACGCCCGTGAGGTTGACGGAGCCGCTCAGCACTTCATCGCCCTTTTGCACGTCCCGCGGCAGGCTTTCGCCCGTCAGCGCGGAGGTATTTAAGGAAGAAACGCCAATCTCCACGACGCCGTCCAGCGGGACGCGCTCGCCGGGGCGCACCTCGATGACATCGCCGACCTTCACCTCGTCCGGCCCGACCGTGACGGTCTCATCCCCGCGCACCAGATGCGCATCGTCCGGCCGCAGCTCGGTCAGCGCCTCGATGCGCTCGCGGGAGGCGTCCACGGCCATGTCCTGAAGCATTTCGCCCAGCTGGTACAGCAGCATGACGGCCACGCCTTCGGTGTGGCTGCCGACGCACAGCGCGCCGGCGGAGGCGATGGTCATCAGCAGGTTTTCATCGAAGAAATCGCCGTGCAAAAGGTTTTTGACGCAGCGGATGACGACGTCACAGCCGATGATGAGATAGGCCGCAAGGTAGAGCGCAGCGGAAAGCCATTCCGCCATCGGGATGAACCGCGCCGAAAGCAGCAGCGCCGCGCTGACGCAGAGCCGAATGACCATGACCGTGCGGTTTTTCTCCCCGCCCTCCTCATGGCCGCAGCAATGCCCGCAGCCGCAGCAGCCGTGGCTGTGCTCATGCTCGTGGCCGTGCGCATGGTGGTGTTCGTGCTCATGGAGATGCTCATGGTCGCAGGATTCGCAGGACATGATGATATGCCTCCTATTTTATGAATGGTTATGCCTCCGTGACGTGCTCAAGACCCTTTTCGATGATGGAGCGCACATGGTCGTCCGCCAGGGAGTAAAACACCGCCTTGCCCTCGCGCCGCGCCCGAATCAGCTTCGCGCTGCGGAGCGCCTGAAGCTGGTGCGAAACGGCGGACTGCGACATGGACAGGAAACGGGCAATGTCGTACACGCACAGCTCGCTCTCAAACAGCACGCACAGAATGCGGATGCGCGTCGAGTCGCCGAACAGACGGAACAGCTCGCAGACGTCGTACAGCACATCCTCGTCCGGCATCTGTTCCTCAATCTGCCGCAGGGTATCGGCTTGGGCGAACATATAGTCGCTGTCTTGGCCGCCCTGCACGTTCGGGCTTGGCTGCCCCGTCTGGAGCTTCAGGTCATTCTCCTGCACAGTTCCACATCCTTTCATACTTTCAAATGAACAACTGTTCATGTGAGATAATACAACAGAATGGCAGGAATGTCAAGGGGGAAAGCAGAACTTTTGAATATTATTTTGGGCGGCGGGGTGCGGGCAGACAGGCATCCATCAGGAAGAAACGGAAAACGGCGGGAGATTATCCCGAAAAGAGGGGGAGAGAAAACGAAGGGCCCCGCGCTCTGCGCTGATTTCCGCCTCGGCGCCGCGCATCCCGCCTCCCGTTTTATCCGGCCGCAAAAGCCCGCTCTCATCGGAGCTTGGAGAAAAAAACGGACACTCGGCTATACCAAATCATACATGCCGGAATCAACGCGAAAATTTCATCGGAAAAGCGGGCGAAACAGGCGGAAAATTCGTTGACAATTCGTGAAACGGGTGGTATTATGGTATGGTTGTCTGTATTATGCGCAGGCAGTTATGTTCCTGTGTAAACAATTCGGCGCTTATGTGCCGAATCCGGCAGGAATCTCATTCATTTTCGACTATATATCTCCGAGGGTTGCGGGGATGTTATAGGAGGAGACCTTGAACAAGGCTCCGAGTATTATTCAGGAGGTGCTTCCATGCCCACGATCAATCAGTTGATCCGCAAGGGAAGGGAAAAGGTTGTCAACAAATCAACTGCGCCCATCCTGCAGGGTTGCCCGCAGAAGCGCGGCGTCTGCCTGAGCGTCAAGACCACGACGCCCAAGAAGCCGAATTCCGCTCTGCGCAAAATTGCCAGGATTCGTCTGACCAATCAAATCGAAGGTACTTGCTACATTCCCGGTATTGGTCATAACCTGCAGGAGCACAGCGTTGTGCTCATCCGCGGCGGCCGCGTTCGCGACCTGCCCGGCGTCCGTTACCACATCATCCGCGGCGCGCTTGATACCGCCGGCGTCGCCAAGCGCAACCAGGGTCGTTCGCTCTACGGCGCAAAACGCCCCAAGAAGTAAGGCCGGCTTCCATCCTTTTTCAGAACCCGCGCCGCTGCCGCTGCCAAGACGTGCGCGGCGGTTCGCCCCGACCGACTGGAACGAAGGCCGGGGGACAGAGAGCCGCCTGACGACCACGCCCCGCACCGCATAAATTTCGGAACGGCGAGATGCTGACTCGCTGTGGACGGCCGAGCGCCGCGTCATGAAAAAATCGGGAAAAACGGTCACATTTGAGGAGGGAACAATATGCCCCGTCGTGGATTTATCCCCAAGCGCGAGGTGCTGCCGGATCCTGTTTACGGGACCGTCGTCGTCACCAAGCTGATCAACCAGATCATGCTCGACGGCAAGCGCGGCACTGCCCAGCAGGTTTGCTACAGCGCCTTTGAAATGATTAAGGAAAAGACCGGCAAGGAAGCCGGCGAAGTGTTCCAGGCTGCGCTGAACAACGTCATGCCGCAGCTGGAGGTCAAGGCCCGCCGTGTCGGCGGCGCGACCTATCAGGTCCCTGTCGAAATCCGTCCGGAGCGCCGTCAGACCCTGGGTCTGCGCTGGATTGTCGATTTCAGCCGCAACCGCGGTGAGAAGACGATGGCCGAGCGCCTCGCAGCCGAGCTGATGGACGCCGCCAACAACACCGGCAACGCCGTCAAGCGCAAGGAAGAAATGCACCGTATGGCCGAGGCGAACAAGGCGTTCGCGCACTATCGCTGGTAAGCCGACGGTCGGCATACGCGCTCTGGGAGCGCAAATCGGAAGGGCTTCCCCTTCACAGAATAGGAGAACGCAGTTTCTATGCCAAGGAGTCATCCCCTTAATAAGGTACGCAACATCGGCATCATGGCGCACATCGATGCCGGCAAGACCACCACGTCCGAACGTATTCTGTTCTATACAGGCCGTGTGCATAAGCTGGGTGAGGTGCATGAAGGCGCCGCCACGATGGACTGGATGGAAGAGGAGCAGGAGCGCGGCATCACCATTACCTCCGCCGCCACCACCTGCGAGTGGAAGGGCTATCGCATCAATCTGATCGACACCCCCGGTCACGTTGACTTCACGGTCGAGGTCGAGCGTTCTCTGCGCGTTCTGGACGGCGCCGTCGCGGTGTTCTGCGCCAAGGGCGGCGTTGAGCCTCAGAGCGAAACGGTCTGGCGTCAGGCCACCAAGTATCACGTTCCCCGCATCGCCTATGTCAATAAAATGGACATCATGGGCGCGAACTTCTACCGCGTCGTGGACATGATGAAGACCCGTCTGTCCGCCAACGCCGTCCCGATTCAGCTCCCCATCGGCGCAGAAGCCACCTTCCGCGGCATCATTGACCTGGTGCGCATGAAGGCCGAGGTCTACTACGACGACGAGGGCAAGGATATCCGCGAGGAGGAAATCCCCGCCGATATGCTGGAGGAGGCGCAGAAGGCCCGCGAGACCATGATTGAGGCTGCTGCCGAGGGCAACGATGAGCTGATGGAGAAGTATTTCTCCGGCGAAGAACTGACCGAACAGGAAATCGTCGCCTCCCTGCGCGAGCAGACCATTGCCGGCAAGCTGAACCCCGTGCTCTGCGGCACATCCTACCGCAACAAGGGCGTGCAGCCGCTGCTGGATGCTGTCATCGCATACCTCCCCTCTCCCGTGGACATTCCTCCCGTCAAGGGCATTGACCCCGACACCGAGGAGGAGGTCGAGCGTCCCGCGGACGACAATGCGCCCTTTGCGGCGCTTGCCTTCAAGATTGCCGTTGACCCCTTCGTGGGCAAGCTGGCGTTCTTCCGCGTGTACTCCGGCCACATGGAGGCGGGCGGCTATGCCTACAATGTCAACAAGAGAAAGCGCGAGCGTTTCGGCCGCATTCTGAGAATGCACGCCAATCACCGCGAGGACATCGACTGCGTGTACTCCGGCGAAATCGCCGCGGCTGTCGGCTTCAAGGATACGACGACCGGCGACACGCTCTGCGATGACAAGCACCCCATCGTGCTTGAAAACATGGTCTTCCCCGAACCCGTCATTCAGGTCGCCATCGAGCCCAAGACCAAGGCCGGTCAGGACAAGATGGCGCTGGCGCTCAGCCGCCTGGCTGAGGAAGACCCGACCTTCAAAACCTACACCGACCAGCAGACCGGTCAGACCATCATCGCCGGCATGGGCGAGCTGCATCTGGAAATCATTGTGGACCGCATGATGCGCGAATTCCATGTCGAGGCGACCGTCGGCCGTCCCCAGGTCGCTTACAAGGAGACCATCCGCAAAAAGGCCACCGCCGAGGCGCGCTTTGTGCGTCAGACCGGCGGCCACGGCCAGTACGGTCACTGCGTCATCGAGATTGAGCCCCGCGAGCCGGGCGCCGGGTATGAATTCGTCAACCGCATCGTGGGCGGCGTCATCCCCAAGGAATTTATTCCCCCGATTGACGCGGGCATCCGCGAGGCGGCCGAATCCGGCGCGCTGGGCGGCTTCGAGGTGGTAGACTTCCGTGCCACAGTCATCGACGGCAGCTATCACGAGGTCGACTCCTCCGAAATGGCGTTCAAAATTGCGGGCTCCATGGCCTTCAAGGAAGCGCTGCCCAAGGCGGACGAGGTGCTGCTTGAGCCTGCCATGAAGGTGGAGGTCGTCGTGCCGGATCAGTATCTGGGCGACGTCGTGGGCGACATCAACTCCCGCCGCGGCCGCATCGAGAGCTTCGAGACGCGCCTTGGCGAGCAGACCGTCCACTGCTATGTTCCCCTCAGCGAAATGTTCGGCTATGCGACAGACCTGCGCAGCCGGACGCAGGGGCGCGGCATGTTCACCATGCAGTTTGACCACTATGAGGAAGTGCCCCGCAGCGTGGCGGAGAAGGTCGTAGGCAAAAAGTAAAACCATATTCATCAGAACACAGGATTCCCTTCGCGGAATCACTTGAAGGAGGATATTTCAATGGCTAAGCAACATTACGAGCGGACGAAGCCGCATGTTAACATCGGAACCAT
>CAVDRM010000002.1:0-184538 GCA_963611355.1 Anaerovibrio sp. | reverse complement strand
GCCGTGTGCTTGTCTTCGCTCACGGTGTAGCCCGCGCCCGCCTGAATTTCGGCGTTCGCGTCGGTCACGACGACGTCCTTCACCTCGTAGATGCTCACGTTCTTCACCGTGATGGTGAATTCGATCTTATCGCCCAGCTTGTAGTTGCTCTCGATGTCCTCATCCTCGGCCTTCTTGTCCGGGATGAGCTTGTCGCCCGTGATCGTCAGAGTGGCGTTTTCAAGCGTCAGCTCGTAGTTGTCCGTCACGTCGCTGCCCTTCGCGTCGCGGATGACGATGCGCGCCGCGCCCGCCTTCACGGCAGGCTTCAGCTCGTTCTCGTACACGCCCACATTCGTCTGGCTGCCGGTGATGTCCAGCGTCGCTTCGTCCACATAGTGGCCATCCACCAGACGGACGGTGGTGTAGCTCGTGCCAAGCTCGATTTCGCCCTCAGCGTTCAGCTTCGCGCCGTGCGCCTTGCCGTCGTACTCCACGGTGTTCGCCTCAGCCACGATCTTCACAGGGTTCTTCTCGTCCAGACCGCGCTTGGTAATCGTCAGCGTGCCGGGGATGAGGGTAACGGTTGCGTACTGTCCCTTCGTGTCCGCGTCTGCGGCGTTCACGATGGTCAGCTCGTCAATGGTGTTGTTGTCCGCCGCGCTGTCGCTGACGTTCGTCACCGTCTTGGTGATCGTCGCCTTCACGACGTCGCCGGTCGGCAGCGTCGCGGTCTTTCCCGCGCTCACGGTGTACGTCTGGCCGTCGTATTCCACGGTGTAGCCGCCGTCCGAATGCGGCTGGCCGTCGTACTCCCACGTGTGGCTGTTCGCGGTGATGATGATGGCCTTCTCGTTCTGAGTGACCTTCAGCTCGCCGGGCTGGTAGGTGATGGCGTAGTTCTGGGAAAGCGTGCCTTCCTTCAGAGTGTGGCCGGTGATGGTGTTGGCGCTGTTGCCGACAAGCGTCTGGCTGCCAACGATCGTCACGGCGGCAAGACCCTCTTCGCCCACAAACGCGCCCTTGGTGATCGTGTACTCGTCGTTGGTCAGCGGCGTGCCGTCGTAAGCCTTGTTGGCGCTGCCCGCCGTCAGCTCGATTGCAGCCGGCGTTACCTTCAGCGTGCCCTTCCCGCTCTCGGTGAAGGTGTAGTTCTTGGTCACGTCCGCGTCGCCGCGCATGACCTTGTAGCTCTTAACCACGTTGTCGCTGCTGCCGACGTCCGTCTGGCTGCCCTCGACAACCGCGGTCAGAACGTCGCCCTCCACCAGCACGTTCTCCGTGTAGGTGAACCCGTCGTCCGTCAGCTCCGTGCCGTCGTAGGTCTTGCTATTGCTGTTCGCGGTGATGGTGATCTTCGCCGCCTTCGCCGTGACGGTCAGTTTGCCGAACACGGTGCTGATGTCATAGTTTCCTTCCTTCGTGCCTTCGTTCAGCTTATAGGTGAAGGTGTTTTCACTTTCGCCGACATTCGTCTGGCTGCCGGTCACGTTGTAACTCGCGCCCTCGCCCTTCACAAAGCCTAGGTACTCGTCATCCACTGTGTCGGTCACGGTATCGTTCGTCAGCGGTGTGCCGTCGTATTCCTTCTCATCATCAGCGGACACCAGCTTCACGGGACGCTTGTTAATCGTCAGCTTGCCGTCAACGCTGTCCGTGAAGGTGTAGTTGCCCGTCACGTCCTCGCCGTTGCGCATGACCTTGTAGCTCTTAACGACGTTCTTGCCTTCGTCGCCCACGTTCGTGGCGCTGCCCTCGACAACCGCGGTCAGAACGTCGCCCTCCACCAGCACGTTCTCCGTGTAGGTGAAGTCGCTGTCCGTCAGCGCCGTGCCGTCGTAGGTCTTGCTGGCGCTGTTTGCCGTGATGGTGATCTTCGCCGCCTTCGCCGTGATGGTCAGCGTGCCGGGCTGCTCGTCGATGTCGTAGTTGGCTTCCTTGAAGCTCGCGTTCTTCGTGTATTCGATGGTATTCTCAACCGTGCCATCGTCCACATACGTCACGCTGCCGGTCGCCCTGATGTCGGACACCTCGCCCGTCACAAAGCCGTCGTCGGTCACGGCGACAACCGGCTTCGTCAGCGGTGTGCCGTCGTATTCCTTGCTCGCCGTCTCGGAGGTCAGCGTTACCTTGCGCGGGTTGATCGTCAGCTTGCCGTCAACGCTCTCGCCGAACGTGTAGTTGCCTGTCACGTCCTCCTCGCCGCGCATGACCTTGTAGCTCGTAACGACGTTCTTGCCTTCGTCGCCCACGTTCGTGGCGCTGCCCTCGACAACCGCGGTCAGAACGTCGCCCTCCACCAGCACGTTCTCCGTGTAGGTGTAGCCGCTGTCCGTCAGCGCCGTGCCGTCGTAGGTCTTGTCGGCGCTGTTCGCCGTGATGGTGATCTCTGTCGCAATCGCGGTAATCGTCAGCTTGCCGGGGGTCTTGGTGATGGCGTAGTTCTCGGTCACGTCCACGTTGTTCTCGTCAAGAATCGTCACCGTGCCGGTGAACGCGCCTTCGTACTCGCCCTTGTCCGTGCCCTTGGCTACGTAGGACAGACCTTCAAACTTGTGACCAGTCTTCAGACCATCAACCGTGATGCCGGTGATGGACTGCTCCTTGCCGTTGTACACCTTCTCGGCGCTTTCGCCCGTGAAGGTCACGGCGAAGCTCGCGTTGGTGATGGTCAGCTTGCCGGGCTGCTTCTTGACGTTGTAGTTCTTCGTTACGTCGTTGCCCTGGGCATCCTTAATAACCACGTCGCCGCTGAACGCGCCGTCGTAGCTGCCAACGTTCTGACCCTTCGCCTCGTAGGTCAGGCTCTCGTAGGTATGCCCATCCACAAGCCCGCTCTGCTCGATACCGGTAATGCTCTGCATGCTGCCGGTGTAGGTGAGGGTATCGCTTTCGCCCGTGAAGGTTACGTCGCGTGCGGTAACTTTCAGTTCGCCATTCTCGCTCTCGGTGAAGGTGTAGTTCTTGGTCACGTCGGTTTCGCCGCGCATGACCTTGTAGCTCGTAACGACGTTCTTGCCTTCGTCGCCCACGTTCGTGGCGCTGCCTTCGACAACCGCCGTCAGAACGTCGCCGGTCGCCAGCACGCCCTCGGTGTAGGTGTAGCCATTGTCCGTCAGCGCCGTGCCGTCGTAGGTCTTTTCGGCGCTGTTTGCGGTGACGGTGATTTCCGTCTCGACCGGCTTGATCGTCAGCTTGCCTTCTTTATAAGCTACATTATAATAGGAAGGAATGCTGCCGTTCTTGTATTTGACGGTGGCTTTATCAATCACGTTCTGGGTGGTGCCCGCATCGGTGATGGTGGATTCCGCCGTCATGGAGAGGGTAAAGTTGTCCTTCGTGTCGCCGTTGACCAGACCATCAATCGTAAAGTCGGGCTGGGTGAGCGGCGTGCCGTCATAGGTCTTGGATGCATTCGCAGCGGTGATGGTCAGGGGCACGGTGTAATAGACCGTGATGACGTTCTTTGTTTCGTCCGCCGCGATCGTGATGGTCTTCTCGGGGTCATAGCTGTCCACAGAAGCGTTTGCGTAGTCCTTATACAGGGCTTTGCTCTCGCTCGCCGTCAGGGTGTCGCCGATGGTCAGGGTGCCGGTATCATCGTCTGCGACCTTGACCGTGGTGCCCTTCAGATAATGATGGATGGTGAAGCCAGCGGTGTTGAGCTTGAAGTACAGCTTCAGCACCAGCGTGCCCGCACCTGCGACCGTGCCGGACAGCACGTTGTTCTCGTTATCCTCTTCGAACACGTACTGGCCGCTTTCCTTAGGCGCCGTATCGTCGTCGGTTACGGAAACGGTCGTGTCCGTGGTGCCCTTGCGCTCGTCACTGTGTTTGAGCATGTAAGTGCCGTCCGTGTTCTGATAGTAGAACTCGACGGTGTACTTGGTGTCGGTGTTCGCCGTCCAGATGGCGTAGAGGATGTTATCGCCTTCGCCGTTGTTGTCCACCTGCACATCCGTGCCCGCTGCGATGGAGCCTTCGCCCTTGGGGTTGGTATCCCAGCCCTTGAAGGTATAGCCATCGCGGGTGAAGGGGTTTTCGATGGTGGTAACGGTGTCGTTGTTGGCGATGGAGTCAATCTTCCGATCGGCTCCCTTGCCGCCGTTGGCCTTATAGGTCAGGGAGACAGTCGCGGGACGATCGCCCCACACGGCGGTCAGTTTGATTTCGTTGGCGGTCGCCAGCTCGCTCTTGATCTGGTACTTGTCGCGGGGCTGGTAGGTATTCTGGCCGTCCGTCCAGCCGAGGAAGTACTGACCGTCGTCCGAGACCAGCTTGCCCGTGGCCATGAGGTCGGCATAGCTGTCTTCCGCGTACTTCTTGGAATCCGTCGGAGCCGTTACGTCGTTCTTGCCGGATACGTAGGTAACGGAGAAGGTGCCGTCCTTGGTGTAGTAGGGGTAGAGGGTGATGTTGCTGTAAATCTTGGTGTCAACGTTGAAGGGCTCGCCGGTGCCGTCCGGGCCGGTACGCCAGCCGCGCCACGTATAGCCGGTCTTGCCATCCATGATCGTTGCCTGAAGTTCATTCAGCTGGCTGGTAATCGTGCCGCCGTACGTGACATTATCAAGCACCGTGCCGTCGTCGGCACCATCGATCGTAACATACGCCTTTCCGCTGACAGTCGGCTCGTTCCACTTGGCGTAAACGGTGATGTTCTGCGCAGGCATGGTCTTGCCGGTGAAATCATACGCCTGCTTTACCGTCGGGTCGACATACCAGCCGCCGAACGTGAACGTATCGGGAAGCGTGGACGGTCTCGCAGGTTCATAGGAACCCGCATCCTCAATGCTCTCCTCGTAGAGCTTCGAAACTACCTTATCCTGCACACCATTGTTGATATAAATGATGTTGTAGGAGTTGCGCGTATAGTAGAATTTGGCTCCGTCGTAATGAGCGCCAATCGCCGTACCACCCGCAAAGGTGAAGCCGGTGATTTCGTACTGGTCATCACTGGTTACGTTAAAGCCGCTGCCGCCGGAGGTATCGCTATGATGGAGATAATAGTTCTTTCCATTATAAGTCGTGTCAGAGGCGCCTCCCGGAAGGCTCTCCACATAATAGTAAGCCGTTTCCGTTTCACTCGTTTCACCTGCGCTGGTGTAGGGGTCATAGAACGACTTGTTCGCACGCGGCATTCTGTCAATGCTGACCTGATAAGTATTGCCGCTTTGAGACGTACGCCAATCCGTCGTGCCATTGATATTTTTCGGCCACTGACTGGTTACATTCTCATCCCACTTGGCGGTGATGGTATGAACTACATTCCAATTATAGCCCTCGTTCTTTCCGCAAGTCGGCGTCCTGCTGCCCTCCTCAGGATAGCAACCACCATAGTATATATAGTAACGATTAATACGTTCCCGCCTATCATACGTATGGCTATGATTCTCGCGCCTAAGGAATTCAATCTTATAAACGTCGCGCTTATAGTATACATTCACGATCGTCGAGCCGTCGCCCGCGATGGTTTCCTGAACGAGCGGCTTATCATCCGTGTTCAGCGTGAAGCCGGTATAGCTCTTCGCCGTCGCGCTGGTCTGCGCGCCGGTGGTGCCATACTTGGTTTCGGGTTCCGCAAAGGAATAGTCGTCATCGTTGGCGTTCTCCTGCCAGTGGATGACGGTATACTGAGTGCTGGTTTTCGGCGTCCAGACGGCGTAAAGCGTCAGCGCCGTGGTGAGGGTGTTTCCAAAGGTGAAGGCCTCGCCGCCGACGTTCTCCGACCAGTGTTCGAAGGTATAGCCGGGGCGAGAGGGGGCAGTGGGGGCGGTGGTCTTGTCATTGCCCTTTACGAACGCGGGCTGGACATAGGTGCCGTCCTGTGAATCATAGGTAATCCAGTGGCCGTTCTCGACGATGGCAGTAAGGGTGACATCGTGATCGGTCAGCGTGACGGAGGTAACGGTGTTGCCGCTCGCGTCCTTCCAGCCGACGATGGACTGCTCATTGCCGACGGGGTAGGTAACGCCATCCGTCGAAATCGTCTCGCCATTCGTGCCCTTCTTCGTGACCATGACTTCGCCCTTCTCGTTGGTGAAGAACACGAAGTACACGTCCGCGAAGCGGGCGTTGACGTTGATGGTAGAAGAGGTGCTGCCAACGGACGCGGTGATGGGGAAGGTAAGCTGTTTTCCGCTTTCGTCAAACCAGCCGACGAATTCCTTGTTCGCGCTGTCCGCAGTCGGCGTGCCGGGGTTGTTGAGCTTTTCGCCGTCCTTCAGAATCTGGCGGGCGAACTCCGTATCGCCGTTCATGAAGACGTAGGTCGCCGTCGCATCCGGCGGCGTCACTATGCTGGCCAGAGAAATGCCGCTGCTGTACTCCGTCTCGCCGTTGACGGGCATAACGGCTGCCAGCGCGTCCAGAGGCGTGCAGCTGATGAGCATGACGAGGCACATCACCAGCGCGAGGAGCTTATTGAGCTTGGTTTTCATTGAAGATTTCCTCCCCCTTGAAATGCTTGGAGTTTCCTTATCCGGCTTTCGCCGCTGACAGCAGGCCGTATGCCGTTCGGCAAGGTTACAGTTTGACCGGCTGTTTGGTGGGTGCAAAGTAACATTTACAGTCAAAGCATAACACAGAAATGACAAAAAGTCGAGCCTTATTTAAGGAGCTTCGGCCTTTTGTCGATATTTTCTTTCCTATTTATTCGGCCTGCTCCGCATCAGCTTGTGCGACCAGCTCATCGGCTACGATGACGCCGTTGACGGTGACGGCCACACGCCAGAAGGAGCGGTAGTTGCTCTCGGTGATGGTGAAGGTGTAGGTGGAGGCGTTCGCGCCGGCAATGTCCGACCAGCCGGCATTGTCCGCGCTGGACTGCCACTGGATGGCGACGGTGGTGTTCTCGTAGCCGTGCAGGACGGCGATGAGGGTGACGGTGTCGCCGAAGGAGAGGGTGTCGCCGTCATAGGCGGCGTACACGGAGACGGAGCGCTCGGCGTTCAGCGCGTCCTCGATGACGGCCATGAGCCTGGCGTTGGCGGGCAGGTCCGCTTCGGTGATGATTTCAACGGCTTCCGCGGCGGCTTCCTTCACGGGCTCTTCCGCGACTTCCTCAGCGGCTTCTTCCGCGGCGGGGGTTTCTTCAATATAGCAGTAGTCGGTCATCCTGGAAAGGTCGCCCTTGCGCAGGTAGCCGAAGCAGGTGTTGTTCAGGTAGCTGATGTAGTAGGAGCTGCCGACCTCACGGTAGATGGCGATGTGGTCGCTGACATTCAGCACGGCGATGCCCGACCCGTCCTCAGCCGCGTCATAGATGATGACGAACTTGGATTCTTCGGCGGCTTCTTCGGCAGGCTCTTCGTCCACGGCGGTTTCCTCAGCTTCGATTTCCTCGACCACGGGGGTCTCGTCCGCGGCTTCGGGGATTTCTTCGGCTTCGATTTCCTCGGCTTCGATTTCCTCGGCCACGGGGGTCTCGTCCGCGGCTTCGGGGGCTTCCTCGGCGATTTCCTCGATAGCTTCCTCGACTTCGATTTCCTCGACTTCGATTTCCTCGGCTTCGATTTCCTCGGCTTCGATTTCCTCGGCGGGGGCTTCGACGGCTTCCTCAGCCTTTTCTTCGGGCTTTTCCTCGGCCTTTTCCCCGGCGGGGACTTCGGGGACGTCTTCCTTCAGAACGACTTCTTCAGCCTGAGGGACGGCCTCCGCGGACACCTCGGCCTCTTCCATCATGGCGGCGGGCATCAGAGAGAGGGTCAAAACGACGGTCATGATGACAGCCAGCAGCTTCATGGTGTTCTTCATAATGGTTTCCTCCTGACAGTTCTCACGGTCTCCCGTGTTGTTTTTGCAGCTTACGGGTTTATTATAGCAGGCGAAGGTTACGCCGCAGGTTACATTTCGAGGCTTTTCAAAAGTTTTTTTTCAAAAAACAGCAACTTTTTTCGGCCGCTCCGAAAGCGAAAAAAGGCAGCGCAGACAGTACCCCCCCCCCCCCAAAAAACGCTTATATCACTATGAAAAAACGTTATATGACCTTATATTGCGCAATTATACAGGGCAAAGCGCCTTCCGGCGAAGGGTGAGAGCCGTTCCATATTGGTTACATTCAGATTACACAGTTAAAATCTTTTAACCGCAGACAGTATAACGTCAAAAATCGGTTACAAAACACGTCTATCTGTCACCGAGCGTAACCAAAGCGTAACCAAAGCGTCTTCAAAATAAGTTTACAAAGAAAATTTATGCAAAAAAATGAATATTTTTTCGGTTCAGATGCCTTTTTACAGGTGGTTTTTTCATCCGGCACACGGCAAAAAAGGATATAAACGGAACCAATGTTTGCCGAACAATCGGCGGATGTTCTTGCAAAAAATGCCGTGATTGGGGGCGGAAACGGCGGAAAAGCCCCATTTTCGTGCGGTTTTTCAGCGGAGCGCCGCCCTTTTGCGAAGATTTTCCTGCATCACCGTCCGCGCCGCCTTTTCCCTTTTGCCGCAACATGCGGGTTTCCCTCCAAAACTTTATGCCGAATTTATACGGTTTCCCGCGCCGAAATCAGGTTTTACAATCTTTACGGTTCTGTTTCAAAACGATTTCAAAGCAATGCAAGCGGTTGCACGGTCGATAATTACAATGTAACCTTTTGATTCTCGTGCTGCGCCATATCAAGCAGACCGAGGTCTGTTATCAGGCGCGAAAAACGGGCTCTACGGAGCGTTGATTGCAAAATTCCCCGTTTTCGCCTATGATAGGGGCGGAGGTGATTGGGATGGACCAAATCAAGACCGGCGAGCTGATTCGCACGCTGCGGCAGAAGCAGAGCCTGACGCAGGCGGCGCTGGCGGAGAAAATCGGCGTGTCCGACAAGGCGGTGTCCAAGTGGGAGCGCGGCTGCGGCGCGCCGGACATTTCCCTGCTGCCCGCGCTGGCCGCGTCGCTGCAAACGGACGTACAATCGCTGCTGAACGGCGGCATCGACAAAAACGACCGCAGCAACGGCAACCTGAAAAAGCTCAAATTTTATGTGTGCGGGGACTGCGGCAATCTGCTCTTTACCACCGAGGAGGCCGATGTGACCTGCTGCGGCAAGAAGCTTGCGCCCATCGCGGCGAAAAAGGCCGAGGGGGACGAAGGGCTGACCGTCGAGGCGATTGAAAACGAGTGGTTCGTGTCGTCCGCGCACGAGATGCGGCGCGAGCATTACATTTCCTTTGTCGCCTTTCTGACGGGCGATACGCTGATTGTCAAAAAGCTCTACCCCGAATGGGATTTGCAGACCCGCATCCCCTATTTCCGGCACGGTCTGCTGCTCTGGTATTGCACAAAAGATGGATTGTATTATCAGACGGTGTAATTATTCCTATTATATATGTAATTAAAAAGGCGGGGCTGTTATCAGTCCCGTCTTCTGTCAGTCCTTCAGCTTTGCGTATTTCTTGACTATCAGCTCCGCCGTTTCGTATTCGTCCGGCGGAATGCGCAGGGTCAGCGGCGCCAGGTGCGGCGTATGGTACAGGCGGATGGTGCCGAAGGCGGGGGAATACTTGATTTCGTTCACGTCCTGCCAGAGGATGTGGCGCTCATCGGACAGAACAAAGCGCGTGCCGTCCGCGGCCTCCACCGCGTCCGCGCTGCTCGTCCCCTGCAGGCGCGCCCACGAGCGGATGTGCGAAAAGCGGTGCCACGTCTGCGTGTGCGCGCCCGTCGTGTCCAGCGAATAGCGGATTTCCTCGCGCCCCTGCAAAAGCAGCGCCGCCGCGCCGACCAAAAGGCCGATCAGCGGCATGAGCAGCACCATGGTCAGCAGCGAGCCGTACACCTGCCGAAAGTGCGCGGCCGTGTTCATCAGCCGCTCCGCGCCCAGCACGAGCAGCCCCAGCAGCACGGTGCACAGCAGCAGCGCGCCGATGAGACTGCGCCACGCGGCGCCGTCCGCCGCGGGCACGCGCACCGTGCGCCAGACGTCCCGAACGGACGCGGCCGCGGCCTTCTTCCCGCAGGACGGGCAGACCTTGCCCGCGCTCTCCAGTTTGCACTTTTTGCAGTACGATACAATCAAGGAAAAGCTCCTTTAACGGAATGCAGCAGGACGGCGCGCCGCCCCGCTGCAGCCATACGGTTTTTTTACCGGATAATCAGGCTCTTGCCGGTCATTTCCGCCGGAACGGGCAGCGCCATCGCATCGAGCATGGTGGGGGCGATGTCCGCCAGACGGCCGCCGCTGCGCAAGCTCTTTCCGACCAGCGCCTCATCGCAGGCGATGAAGGGCACGGGGTTGGTGGTGTGCGCGGTGAAGGGCTCGCCGGTCTTATAGTCAATCATCTGGTCGGCGTTGCCGTGGTCAGCCGTCACAAAGGCGCGGCCGCCGAGCTTCAAAATCTCGTCCACCAGAATGCCGACGTCCCTGTCCACCTCTTCCACGGCCTTTTCCGCCGCTGCCATCACGCCCGTATGACCGACCATGTCGCAGTTGGCGAAATTCAGAATCATCACGTCATATCTGCCGCTGTCGATGAGCTCCCTGGCCCTGGCGGTCACTTCGGGGGCGCTCATTTCGGGCTTCATGTCGAAGGTGGCGACCTTGCTGGACTCAATCAGCACGCGGTCCTCGTTCGGGTTGGGCGCTTCCACGCCGCCGTTGAAGAAGAAGGTGACGTGGGCGTACTTCTGCGTTTCCGCGATGCGAAGCTGCGTCTTGCCCAGCCTGGAAAGGTATTCGCCCAGCGTGTTCGTCAGCGTTTCGGGGGGATTGACCACGGAGAGGCCGGTGAAGGTCTCGTCATACTGGGTCATGGAGACGAACTGGACGGGGATAAAGCCGCGCTTGCGCACAAAGCCCTTGAAATCCGGCATGATGAAGGTGCGGGTGAGCTGGCGCGCACGGTCGGGGCGGAAGTTGAAGAAGACGATGCTGTCGCCCTGCTGCACGGTCGTCACGGGCTTTCCGTCCTTCATGATGACGGTGGGCTTCATGAACTCGTCCGTGACGTTGTTTTGATAGCTGTTCTCGACCGCCTGCACGGGGTCAGTCTCCTCCACGCCCTCGCCCAAGGCGATGGCATTGTAGCCCAGCTCCACGCGCTCCCAGATGTTGTCGCGGTCCATGCCGAAATAGCGCCCCTGGATGCTGGCAATTTCGCCCACGCCGATTTCTTTGAGCTTGTCCTCCAGCTGCTGCACGTACATCCTGCCGCTGGTCGGCGGCACATCGCGCCCGTCCAGCATGCAATGCACATAGACCTTTTTGAGGCCGCGCATTTTCGCCATTTCAACCAGCGCATACAGATGCGTGTTGTGGCTGTGGACGCCGCCGTCCGACAGAAGACCCATCAGATGAAGGGAGCCGCCGTTTTCCTTCACCTTGTCCATCGCGTCAATGAGCGGCTTCTTTTTGAAAAATTCGCCGTCCTGAATGTCCTTGGTGATGCGGGTCAGCTCCTGATACACGATGCGCCCCGCGCCGATGTTCAGGTGGCCGACCTCGCTGTTGCCCATCTGTCCGTCCGGCAGACCCACATCCATGCCGCTTGCGCCAAGCTGCGTATGCGGGAAGCGCGCCGTCAGCCTGTCCAGATTGGGCGTGCCCTGCGCTTTAATGGCGTTGCCTCTGGTTTCCTTGTTGATACCGAAGCCATCCATGATGATCAGAGCAGTGATTTGAGACATATGTTTTTTACTCCTTGTCAAAATTGACGACCTTGCTGAAGTCCTCGGCCTTTAAGGACGCGCCGCCGATGAGCCCGCCGTCGATTTCCTCCTGCGCCATGAGTCCCTTGACGTTCTTGGGGTTCATGCTGCCGCCGTACTGAATGCGCACGGCATTGGCCACGCCCTTGCCGTACTTGCGGGCGATGGCCCTGCGGATGACGCCGATGGTTTCATTCGCCTGCTCGTCCGTCGCGGTCAGCCCCGTGCCGATGGCCCAGACGGGCTCGTAAGCGATGATGACCTTCTTAATCTGCGCGTTGGTCAGGCCCTCCAAAGCGATCAGGGTCTGATATTCCACCAGCGCGTTGGTGTAATTCGCCTCGCGCTGCGCCTTGTTTTCGCCCACGCAGATAATCGGGATGAGGCCGCCCGCAACCGCCGCCTTCACGCGGAGGTTCACGGTCTCGTCCGTCTCGCCGAAATACTGACGGCGCTCGGAGTGGCCGATGATGACGTAGGAAGCGCCCGCTTCCCTGAGCATTTCGGCGGACAGCTCGCCCGTATACGCGCCGCTTTCCTTGAAATGCACGTTCTGAGCGCCGACCTTGATGCCGCTGCCGCGGGCCGCCTGCGCGACGGGTGCGATATCCACGGCGGGGACGCAGACAACAACGGTGGTCCTGGTATCCTTGACCAGCGGCTTTAATTCCTCAATCAGAGCCTTGGCAGCCTTCGGCGTTTTATTCATCTTCCAGTTGCCGGCGATAATGGGCGTGCGCATAAGAATGCCTCCTTTTTTTCATGCATACACGGGCGACACTTCTCAGTGCCGCCCATGCGCCTTGCCTTTGCTTGATTATTCCTTATCGTTCAGCGCCGCAACGCCGGGCAGCTCCTTGCCCTCCAGGAATTCGAGGGACGCGCCGCCGCCGGTGGACACATGGGTCACCTTGTCGGCATAGCCCAAGGTCTGCACGGCCGCCGCACTGTCGCCGCCGCCGATGATGGTGATGCCGGGGTTGTTAGCAACGGCCTCTGCGACGGCACGGGTGCCGGCGGCAAAGGTCGGGAATTCAAACACACCCATCGGCCCGTTCCAGATGATGGTGTGGGCGCGCTTGATTTCGTTGACGAACATTTCGCGGGTCACGGGGCCGATGTCCATGCCCTCAAAGCCGTCCGGAATCTCCTGAGAATGCACGGTGATGTGCAGGCAGTCGTTCTTGAAGGCATTGCCGGCCTCGTTGTCCACGGGCAGCACGATGCGCTTGCCCTTGTAGGCGGCGCGGGCGAGCAGCTCCTTCGCCAAATCCAGCTTGTCGTCCTCGCACAGGCTGTTGCCGATGTGACCGCCCATCGCCTTCTGGAAGGTGTACGCCATGCCGCCGCCGATAATCAGCACATCCACCTTGTCCAGCAGGTTATTGATGACGCCGATTTTGTCGGAGACCTTCGCGCCGCCCAGAATGGCCAGGAACGGACGCTGCGGGTTTTCCAGCGCGTCGCCCATGATGCGCAGCTCTTTTTCAATCAGGTAGCCGCAGACGGCGGGCAGATAGTGGGTCACGCCCTCGGTGGAGGCATGAGCGCGGTGCGCCGTGCCGAACGCGTCGTTGACGTACAGTTCGGCCATGGAAGCCAGCTCTTTCGCAAATTCGGGGTCGTTCTTTTCCTCTTCCTTGTGGAAGCGGAGGTTCTCCAGCAGCATGACCTCGCCGTCCTTCAGGGAAGCGGCCAGCGCCTTGGCGTCCTCGCCCACGACGTCCTTGGCCATCTTCACTTCCTGCCCCAGCAGCTCGGACAGGCGCTTCGCCACGGGCGCAAGCGAATACTTCATGTTGAATTCACCCTTCGGGCGGCCCATGTGACTGCACAGGATGACCTTTGCGCCGTTCTTCACCAGATAGTTGATGGTGGGCAGAGCGCCGAGGATGCGGTTTTCGTCGGTGATTTTGCTGCCGTCCATGGGAACGTTGAAGTCCACGCGCACAAGGACGCGCTTGCCGGTTACGTTGACATCTTCGATGGTCTTCTTGTTCATTTGTCAGCCACTCCTTTAAAATAATTGATGATGGGATTGGAACGCATAAAAATGTATATTGCAGAGCCTGACGGCCCGTACAATCAGCCCTTCTGTTCAGCCTCCAGCAGCTTCAGTATCTCATTGGCCGCACCCTCGTCCGTGATGAGAGAATCGTAGCTTTCCTCGTGCCGGATGCAGGCGATGATGGCGGCCGCCTTTCTTGTGCCGGCGGCCACGGCCAGCATGACGGGGTTTTTCTGAAGCCGCGTCAGCTCCGCGCTGACGGTACTCATCTGCATCACGGTGCGCCCCTCGCTGTCAAAAAAGTCGCCGAAGGCTTCCCCGGCAGCGCCCTGTTTGAGCAGCCTGTCGCATTCAAACTGCGACAGCCCGCGCTGCTTGGCCATCTGGTCAACCCTGCCGATGCCGTGCGCCACGATGTCCGCCCGCTGAAGCAGCTCGATGGTCTCGCGCAGTTCCTTCTGCTTGCACATTTCGCGCAGCGTCGCCTCGTCCACGCTGTCCGGCAGGTGCATCACCCGATAATGCCCGCCGACATGCCTTGCAAGCTCCGCGGCGACCACGCTTGCCTGCGTCTCCACGGACGAGCCCATGCCGCCGCGTGCGGGAACGACCATGATGTTGAGGGGGACGCTGGAGGTCATGCCGTGCGCCACCTCCAGCATGGTGCCGCCGCCGCCGACGGCCAGCGTCATGCCGCTTTGCAGCACCTGCTTTATCCTGTGCGCCGCTGCCCGACCGACGTCCCGCAGCACCTGATGCTCCCTGTCCGCATCGCCGGACACCACGATGACGTGCTTTACGTGAAGGCGCTCGGCAAGGGCGCGTTCCAGCTCGCTTAAACCGAACATGGCGCGGCTCAAATCGCGTGCGCCGGACAGCACGTCCCGCGCCTGCTCCGTGAGCTGCATACCCGCCGCGTCCAGGTGCAGCAGGCCCTGGTCCTTCAGCGACGTTGCCACTGCCCGCACCTCGCGCTCGGACAGATGCAGCCGCGCCGACAGCGCCCGCCGTCCGACAGGCTGCATATTTTCGATGCCCGTCAGCACCAGCGCCCTGCGGCCGATTTCGTTCAGCTGCTCCGGAGCGATGCGCTTAAACAGTGCCAGCAGCTCCTCTGCGTACACGCGCAGCACACTCCTTCCCGTCCTTCAGGACGCGCTTTGCCCCAGCGGGTCAATTTGCGCCCTATGCGGAAGTATACCACAACCGTCCTTTTCTGTAAAGGCTGAAACGGCGAAAATCGGCAAAAAACACATGATTTTATCAAAAAAGAGGCATTTTTCAGCCTCTTTGGGTCATGGTTTGATTCGGATGCCCTGCCCGCTTGTCATGGCGGCGGGCAGGCGCTTTCTATTGATTGGAATGATCTATCCGCGCCTTCGGCAGGCTCCAGCGGTAATGCGCGGACAGCAGGCGGATGACGAAAATGGCGGCAAGCCCCGACAGCATGGCGCAGGTCGAGCCGAAGGGCTTCCACAGCAGCGCGCAGAGCAGCGCCCCGACAATGGCGGCGCAGGCATAGACCTGCTTGACGAAAATAAACGGCTTATCGCCCGCCATGACGTCGCGCATCACGCCGCCGCCGACGCCCGTCACCGTGCCCAGGAAAACCAGCAGGAACAAATCATAGTTCTGCTCCATGTTGAACGCCACCTGAATGCCGTTGACCGTGAACACCGCCAGCCCCAGAGAGTCCGTCACCCGAAGGAGCAGGCTGTTTAAGCGGCTGTTGGACAGAAGCATCCTGCGGATGGGCGGCAGAAATACGATGATGGAGGTCAAAATGGCGGCCAGGGCATAGACGGGGTTTCGGAAGGTCATGGGCGGGGTGATGCCCAGCAGCAAATCGCGGATGATGCCCCCGCCGACGGCCGTGGTCAGCCCCAGAATGGAAATGCCGAAAATGTCCATGTCCTTTTTCAGCCCCGTCAGCGCGCCGGACACGGCAAACGACACCGTCCCCACGATTTCCAGCACCAGCAAAAACAGGCCCATGCGCCGTCCCTCCGTCTTCTTCCTTCCTGTTGCTACGTATTATAGCACACGAGGGCGGGAAAGACAACGAGCGGATTGGCTGCTTTCTCTGCGCGGATGGTTAAAAATTATACCGAAAAAGCACTTGACGGAACGGCAAAAAGGGGTATTATAATAAGGTAGCCTATGAAGGATGCGGATGCCATCCGCTTTATCCTTCACGGGATAATCCCAAAAAAAGAAAGACGTTGACCGGGAACAAGTAGCCTGTGCCTTTCTGCGTGAAGAGAGCTGCCGCCTGGTGCGAGGCAGTGTCAGAGGGACAGCGCGAATACATCCCGCGAGTCGCGCACCGAACGGGTCAAGCATCTTAGTAGGCTGCGCCGGGCGCGCCCGTCACAGCGCAAAGGTATCGCAGCGTCCGCTGCCGTACCCGGAGTGGCCGGCTCTGCCGACAATAGAGGTGGTACCGCGGTAAGCAATTATCGTCCTCTGCATAAACAATATGCAGAGGTCTTTTTGTATCCTCTGCACCGCAAGGAGGAACCCCCATGCTGATTACCGACGTCCTGAGACAAAATGCAAAGCTCTACCCGAATGAGACCGCTCTGGTCGAAATCAACCCCCGCTTTGAGCCGGAAAGCCGCATCACATGGCGCGAATATTCCCTGATGCAGCCGGAGCCGGGACAGCCCTTCCGCAGGGAGCTGAGCTGGAGGGACTTTGACGAAAAGTCCAGCCGCTTCGCCAACTTCCTGATGACCCGCGGCTGCAAGAAGGGCGACAAAATCGCCATCCTGCTGATGAACTCCATCGAATGGCTGCCCATCTACTTCGGCATTCTGAAGGCGGGCGCGGTCGCCGTGCCGCTCAACTACCGCTATACCGCCGAGGAAATCCGTTACTGTCTGGACAAGGCGGACTGCTCCATGCTCGCCTTCGGCCCCGAATTTGTCGGGCGTATGGAGGAAATCTGCGATTGCATTCCGAAAGTCAAGCACCTGTTCTATGTGGGCGAGGACTGCCCGACCTTTGCGGACGGCTATGACCGCATGATTTTCCTCTGCTCTCCCGCCGACCCGATGATTGAACTGAGCGAAGACGACGACGCGGCCATCTACTATTCCTCCGGCACAACGGGCTTCCCCAAGGCCATCCTGCACGCGCACAGGGCGCTCATGCACGCCGCGAGGACAGAGCAGAACCACCACGGGCAGACGCACGAGGACGTGTTTCTCTGCATTCCGCCGCTCTATCACACGGGTGCAAAGATGCACTGGTTCGGAAGCCTCCTGACGGGCGGCAAGGCCGTTCTCCTCAAGGGCACCAGGCCGGAATGGATTTTGCAGGCCGTGTCGGATGAGCGTTGCTCCATCGTGTGGCTGCTCGTGCCGTGGGCGCAGGATATTCTGGACGCCGTTGACCGCGGCGCCGTCAAGCTTTCCGATTACCGGCTTTCGCAGTGGCGGCTGATGCACATCGGCGCGCAGCCCGTGCCGCCGTCCTTAATCAGGCGCTGGGAAAAGCTCTTTCCCAACCACCGGTACGACACGAACTACGGCCTGAGCGAATCCATCGGCCCCGGCTGTGTGCATCTGGGGGTTGAAAACATCGAAAAGGCGGGGGCCATCGGCCGCGCCGGATACGGCTGGGAGACCAAGGTGGTGGACGACCGCGGCGAGCCCGTCGTGCGCGGCGAGGTGGGGGAGCTTTGCGTCAAAGGGCCGGGCGTCATGAAGTGCTATTACAAGGACCCAAAGGCCACGGACGAGATTCTGCACGACGGCTGGCTGGCCACCGGCGACATGGCCGTGGAGGATGAGGACGGCTTCCTGTATCTGGTCGACCGCAAGAAGGACGTCATCATCATGGGCGGCGAAAATCTCTATCCCGTGCAGATTGAAAACTTCATCCGTCAGCACGAGGCGGTCAAGGACGTGGCGGTCATCGGCCTGCCCGATGAGCGGCTGGGCGAAATCGCCGCCGCCATCGTCGAGGTGAGGGAAGGCCGCACCTTAACGGAAGCGGAGCTGAATGCCTTCTGTACGGGGCTTCCGCGCTACAAGCGGCCGCGAAAAATCATCTTTGCAAGCGTGCCGAGAAACCCCACCGGAAAAATCGAAAAGCCGCGCCTCCGCAGCCTTTACTGCGGGGAAAGGCTGGTCGCCCGTCAGGTCAATCATTAACGAAAGAGTGTGATATTGGTTATGGAAAAAAGGCTGCTCATCGGCAATGCCGCCGTCGCACGCGGCGCGTATGAGGCGGGCGTCCGCGTGGTATCGTCCTATCCCGGCACGCCCAGCACGGAAATCACCGAAAGCATGGTGCAGTATGAGGACGTGTATGTGGAATGGGCGCCCAATGAAAAGGTGGCGGCGGAGGTGGCCGTCGGCGCATCCATGGCGGGTGCCCGCGCCATGTCCTGCTGCAAGCACGTCGGCTTGAACGTGATGGCAGACCCCGTGTTCACCGCAAGCTATATCGGCGTGAACGGCGGGCTGGTGCTGTGCGTGGCGGACGACCCCGGCATGCACTCATCCCAGAACGAGCAGGATTCGCGGCACTATGCCAAGGCTGCCAAAATGCCCATGTTCGAGCCGTCCGACTCCGAGGAATGCCGCGTGATGACGAAGGCTGCGTTTCACATCAGCGAGGCATATGACGTGCCCGCCCTCCTGCGCCTGTCCACCCGCGTTTCCCACTCCCAGAGCCTTGTAAGCATGGAAGCGCCGGAGGAAGCGCCGCTCAAGCCCTATGAAAAGAACATCGCCAAGAACGTGATGATGCCCGCAAACGCCATCCGCCGCCATGCCGCGGTCGAGGAGCGGACGAAAAAGCTGGTGCGCCTTGCCGAGGAAACGCCGCTCAACACGGTCGAAGACAACGGCAGCAAAATCGGCGTCATCACATCGGGCATTGCCTATCTGTACGCCAGGGAAGCGCTGGGCAGCCGCGTGAATTACCTGAAGCTCGGCATGGTCTGGCCGCTGCCCGAGCAAAAAATCAAAGCCTTCGCCGCGCAGTGCGAGCGGCTTTTCGTCATCGAGGAGCTTGACCCGTTTATCGAAGAGTACGTCAAAGCCCTCGGTCTGAGCGTCATCGGCAAGGAGCGCTTCACCATGCTTGGCGAATACACGCCCAAGATGATTCGCAAGGCCGTTTTCAACGAGGACAGCGCCGAATACACGGCCATCGAGGCCATCCCCGGCCGTCCGCCCGTCATGTGCGCGGGCTGCCCGCACAGGGGTGCCTTCTATGTGCTGAAGAAGCTGGGGCTGACCGTGTCCGGCGACATCGGCTGCTATACGCTGGGCGCCGCCGCGCCGCTTCAGAGCGTTGACAGCACCATCTGCATGGGTGCGTCCGTCAGCGCGGCGCTGGGCATGGCAAAGGCGCGGGGCAGGGACTTTGACCGCCGTCTGGTGTCCGTCATCGGCGATTCCACCTTCATCCATTCCGGCATCACCGGGCTTATCGACATCGTATACAACAAGGGCGCGAACACCGTCATTATTCTGGACAACTCCATCACCGGCATGACGGGGCATCAGGATAATCCGACCACCGGAAGAACCATCCGAGGCGAAAAGACCAGGCAGGTGGATTTGGAGGCGCTGTGCCGCGCCGTGGGCGTTGACCATATCGTCATTGCCGACCCCTTTGACGTAAAGCGCTTTGAGGAGGTCGTCAAAACAGAGGTTGAGCGTGACGAGCCGTCCGTCATCATTGCGCAGCGGCCGTGCGCACTGCTCAAGACCGTGCATTACACGGGCCTGTGCGTTATTACGGACAAGTGCCGCGCCTGCAAAGTCTGCATGAAGCTGGGCTGCCCCGCCATTTCCGTGCGGGAGGGACGCATCGTCATTGACCCAAATCAGTGCAACGGCTGCGGCCTGTGCGTGAACGTCTGCCCCTTCGGCGCGATTGAGAAGGAGGAACAGGCATGAAAAATACAAGCATTATGATTGTCGGCGTGGGCGGGCAGGGAACGCTGCTGGCCAGCCGCATCTTAGGCGCTGTCGCCGTTGGAGAGGGGATGGACGTCAAGGTCTCCGAGGTGCATGGCATGAGTCAGCGCGGCGGCAGCGTCGTGACCTATGTCCGCTTCGGCGACAAGGTCTATTCGCCCATCATCGGCATGGGCGAGGCGGACATCATCCTGGGCTTTGAGCTGCTGGAGGCGTACCGCGCCCTGCCGTACCTCAAAAAGGGCGGGCGCGTCATCGTGAACGCCCAGCAGATAGACCCGATGCCCGTCATCACCGGCGCGGCTGTTTATCCCCAAAACATCGCGGAAAAGCTCTCCGCAGCCGCCGATGCCGCCATTTTGGATGCGCTGTCTCTGGCGGCGCAGGCGGGCAGCGCCAAGGCGGTCAACGTGGTGCTGATAGGGCGCATGGCGCGGGATACGCAGATTCCTCGTGAGCGCTGGCTGGACGCCGTCCGCGCCGCCGTGCCGGAAAAATTCCTGGACATCAACCTCAAGGCGTTTGAGCTTGGTTACAACGCACGATAAAAAGCATCCTGCCGTTTGTTGTTAAACAGGCGGCAGGAGCTGCGTGTCAAAAGCGTGCGGAAATGCTTTTTCCGCGCTGACGCTCCGAAAAATCGCCCCGCGTTTGGGCGGTTGGACGGCTTATTCCTGCTTTTTCAGCAAGCGTATCTCGCTTTCCGAAGCGCTGACGAGCAGGGTTCTGTTGTTGGTGAAGGTCACGAAGCCTGCTGGTGTTCCGGCGGGCTTTTTCACATGGCGGCGCAGGGTATAGTCCACCAGCACGGACACGCCGTGTCCCCTGGAATAAAAGGCCGCCAGCTTTGCCGCCTCCATGATGGTCTGCGGCGCGATGTCCCGCCCCTCCGCCGCGATGATGACGTGCGAGCCTGGCATATCCTTGGCGTGAAGCCACATATCCTCGCCCCGCGCCGATTTGACCAGCCGCTCATTTTGCAGGCTGTTTTTGCCGACGTACAGCGTCATGCCGTCCGAGGAGACAAACCGGTAGGGCTTACTTTCCTGCTGCTTCCTGACGCGCCTTGCGCCACGCTCCGGCTTTATGAGCCCGGCGGCCTCCAGCGTGTGGCGGATGTCGCCCAAATCGTCCTGCGTTTCGCAGTTGCCAATGGACAAGAGCGCGTCCTCCAGCAGCTCGATTTCCTGAAGCGTCTTTTTCTTCTGCTCCGCCGCCGTCTTGCGGGCGGCCATCGCCTTTCTGTATTTCCTGAAATACTTCTGCGCGTTCTGGGCGGGGCTCAGCGTCTCGTCCAGCGGAATGACGATTTTTCCGCCGTCCGGGTCGTAATAGTTGTCCGCCTCAACGGAGCGCGCCCCCTTCCGCACCAGATAAAGCTGGGCGCTGAGAAGCTCTCCGAAAAGCCTCAGGCGCTCCGCGTCATTGGCCTGACGCAGCTCCTCCTCCTGAAGCGCCAGCTTCTTTTCATCGCGCTCCAGATGCGTTTTAAGCGTTTTTTTGAGGGCGGCGCTCCTTTGCGCCATGCGCTCTGCGCGGTCGCGCCCGGTGTAAAACAGGTCGAGCGCCTCGGACATGGTTTTGCAGGGCTGCTGGCGCTCCCTGGGACAGCTTACATACGGGAAGGGAAAAAAGTCCGTGCGGCTGCCCGATGCATCGGACAAAAGCACCGGCGGATGCAGCTTTGGCAGGCGCTCGAAAAAGGCAGCCGCCTTTTCGCAGATTTCCCGCACATCAAGGTCTTCAAGGCTTGGGTCGCTCAGACCGCTCAGGCGGAGCGCCATTTCCTGCGAAGAAACGGGCGACAGCCCGCTGATATGCTTCATCAGCGCCTTTTGCAGCCGTCCCGTTTCCGCGCTCAGGCGGGCATACAGGGCTTCGCCGCCGACCTCCTCCGGCGGCAGCTTGTCCTGTACGGGCGGCGGCGCAAAGGGCAGCCCCGGCAGCGCCTGCCGAACGCGGCTCATATCGGCGCTGACATGGCGGATGGCGTCGATGATATGTCCGTTCATCACCAGCGTCAGGTTGCTGTGCCGCCCCATCGCCTCCAGCCACAGCTCCCGCGCCCCGCTCTCGCCCAGCTCGTCGCGGTTGTCTATCACCATGCGCACCAGACGATCGCCGTTCACCTGCTCAACGGACTGAATGCGACCGCCCAGCAGATGCTTGCGCAGGAGCATGCAGAACATCGGCGCTTCCGGCGGGTTCACAAAGCTCTGCTCCGTCAGATGAAACCGCGTCATGGAGGGGCTGGCGGAAATGAGCAGGCGGGCGTTTCGCCCCTCCGAGCGGACGACCAGCACGACCATGTCCTTTTCCGGCTGCGTCACGCGGTCGATGCGTCCCCCGACCAGCGCCTGCATTTCCCGTGTCAAAAATCCCAGCGTTAATCCGTCCAGCGGCATACGGCTCGTCCTTTCAAAAAAAATACGCACTCATTGTAGCACACGGCAAAGCGTTGCGCAATGTTCAGCGGCTTTCGCCGCCATTCACGGTATTCAGTTGTTATTCACTTCATTTCTTCATATCCGCCAAAACAGCGCTTCTATCTTTGTACATTCAGCCGAAAATAAAGAAAGAGTTAATTTTTGTATTGCATAATTATACTGAAAGCCGTATAATTCATCATGTTCTCAAGAACGAGACGGGAGGAATTGACGATGGCAAAGATGCGTGTGCTGCTGGCTTACAGCGGCGGACTGGACACTTCGATTATTATTCCGTGGCTCAAGGAGCATTATGACTGCGACGTGGTCTGCATGGCGGCCGACGTCGGTCAGGGCGATGAACTGGAGCCGCTGCACGAAAAGGCGAAGAAGACCGGCGCCGAAAAATTATACATTGAAGACCTGAAAAAGGAATTTGTCGAGGACTTCATCTGGCCGACACTCAAGTGCGGCGCGGTGTATGAGGGCAAGTACCTGCTGGGCACCTCCTTTGCGCGCCCGCTGATCGCCAAGCGCCTGGTGGAAATCGCCCACAAGGAAAACTGCACCGCCATCTGCCACGGCTGCACCGGCAAGGGCAACGACCAGGTTCGGTTTGAAATCACCATCAAGGCGTTCGACCCGCACATGAAAATCATCGCCCCGTGGCGCGAGTGGGATTTGAAGAGCCGCGAGGATGAAATCGACTATGCCAAGGCGCACGGCATTGATGTGCCCGTCACCAAGAAGCGCCCGTACAGCATGGACAGGAACGTCTGGCATTTAAGTCACGAGGGCGGCGACCTGGAATATCCCGAAAACGAGATGGCGGCGCACGTCCCGCTGATGACCGTCCTGCCCGAAAACGCGCCGGACGAGCCGGAATATGTGACGGTCACCTTTGAAAAGGGCGCGCCCGTTGCGCTGAACGGCGAAAAGCTGGAGCCGCTGGCGCTTCTGGAAAAGGCGAACGAAATCGCCGCCCGCAACGGCGTGGGCATTGCCGACATGGTGGAGAACCGTCTGGTGGGCATGAAGAGCCGCGGCGTGTACGAAACCCCCGGCGGCACGCTCCTGTATGCCGCGCATCAGAATTTGGAGGAAATCACGCTGGACAAGGAGACCCAGCACTTCAAGCAGCACGTCGCGCTGAAGTTTGCCGACCTTGTATACAACGGGCAGTGGTATACGCCCCTGCGCGAGGCCATCAGCGCCTTTGTGGACAGCACCCAGCAAAATGTAAGCGGAGACGCCAAGCTCAAGCTCTATAAGGGCAACTGCTTCGGCGCGGGCGTCAGCAGCCCGAACTCCCTGTACATGGAAAAAATCGCCACCTTCGGCGACAGCGAGGATTTGTACAGCCACAAGGACAGCGAGGGCTTCATCAACCTCTTCGGCCTGCCGCTCAAGGTGCAGGCGCTGGTCAACGAGCAGAAAAAATAAAAGCATGTCATGCAGCCGCCCTCCGGTTTAAAAAGCCGGAGGACGGTTTGATTGATGCAGCAAAAAGGAGGCCCGCCGAAGCGGGCTTCCTTTTTGGGATATTAGGACAGCAGGTGTCAGGACAGCTCAAACATGCCGGTGTAAAGCTGGTAGTAGCGGCCTTTCTGCGCAATCAGCGACTGATGGTCGCCGCGCTCGATGATGCGGCCGTTCTCCAGAACCATGATGGCCTGTGCATTGCGGACGGTGGAGAGGCGGTGCGCGATGACGAACACCGTGCGCCCCTTCATCAGCTCGTCCATGCCGCGCTCAATCAGCGCCTCGGTGCGGGTGTCGATGGAGCTGGTCGCCTCGTCCAGAATCAGCACGGGCGGGTCGGCAACGGCTGCGCGGGCAATGGCCAGAAGCTGGCGCTGACCCTGGCTCAGGTTGGCGCCGTCGCCTGTCAGCATGGTGTCGTAGCCATCCGGCAGATGCCGGATGAAGAAATCCGCGTTGGCGATTTTCGCCGCCCGCTCGATGTCCTCATCGGTCGCGTCCAGCCGTCCGTAGCGGATATTGTCCCGCACCGTTCCGGTGAACAGGTGCGTATCCTGAAGCACGGCGCCTAAGCTGCGGCGAAGGTCATCCTTCTTGATTTTTTCGATGTTGATGCCGTCATAGCGGATTTTGCCGCCCTGCAGCGCATAGAAGCGGTTGATAAGGTTGGTGATGGTCGTCTTGCCCGCGCCCGTCGAGCCGACGAAGGCGATTTTCTGGCCGGGCTTGGCAAAGAGGGAAATGTCGTGCAGGACGATTTTTTCCGGCACATAGCCGAAGGTCACGTCCTCAAAGACCACATCGCCCTTCAGCTCCGTGTAGGTGACGCTGCCGTCCGCGCTGTGCGGATGCTTCCATGCCCACGTGCCGGTGTGCTCCGCGCATTCCGTCAGGCTGCCGTCCGCATTCCTGCGGGCATTGACCAGCGTCACATAGCCGTTGTCCTGTTCGGGCTTTTCCTCCAGCACCTCAAAGATGCGCTCCGCGCCCGCCAGCGCCTGCAGGATGGTGTTGAACTGCTGGGACACCTGGGTAATGGGCTGGGAGAAGTTGCGGGTGAACTGCATGAAGGAGACCAGCGTGCCCACGGATGTCAGATGGCCGGTCAGCAGCAGGATGCCGCCGACGATGGTGATGATGACGTACTGCACATTGCCCAGATTGTTCATGATGGGCATCAGAATGCTGGCCAGGGTGTTCGCCTGCGTGGAGGCATGACAGAGCGCCTCATTGCGCTCGTCAAAGCCCTCCTGCGTCTTCTGCTCGCGGCAGAAGACCTGCACCACGCGCTGTCCCTCAATCATTTCCTCGATGTAGCCGTTCACCGCGCCCACGGTCTTCTGCTGGGCGATGAAGTATTTCCCGCTGTGCTTGCCGATGACCTTGATTAAAACCAGATTGAGCGGCAGCAACAGCAGCAGAACCAGCATGAGCAGGGGGCTTAAGGTGACCATCATCACAAAGGTCGCCGCCAGGGTGATAAAGCTGGACAGCGCCTGCACAAGGCTCTGGGAGAGGAACTCGCGCAGGGTATCGGTGTCGTTCGTGAAGCGGCTCATCAGCTCGCCGTGCGTGTGCCTGTCAAAGTAGCTGATGGGCAGGGACTGCATATGGTCAAACAAATCCTTGCGGATGCGGTTCAGCGTGCCGGTGGAGACATTCAGCATCAGCCGGTTGTTCAGGTAGGTGGCGGCTGCGCCGGCCAGATACATGCAGCCGAGGAAGACGAGGAAGGCAATGTACGAGCCCAAATCCGGCGCGTTCTGTCCGATGAGGGGCGTGATGTAGGTATCGATGGCGTCCTTCAGCATATAGGTGCCGAAGGCGCTGACCAAAGCGCTCACCACGATGCAGACGGCTACGATGGCCAGCTGCTTTTTATATCCTCCCATGTAGGAGAGCATTTTCTTTAATGTGCCCTTCACATCCTTGGGCTTGACCGGGGCTTTCATATTGCTGCGGGGCGGCATCAGGCTTCCACTCCCTTCTGCTGGGAGGTATACACCTCACGGTAAATCTCGCTGCGCTGCATCAGTTCATCATGGGTGCCGACATCCGTCACGCGGCCCTCGTCCAGCACGATGATGCGGTCCGCCTCCATGACGGAGGAAATGCGCTGTGCAATGATGATGGTGGTGGTATCGGCCATCTGGGTCTTCAGCGCCGCACGGATGCCGGCATCGGTCGCGGTATCCACGGCGCTGGTCGCATCGTCCAGAATCATGACCTTTGGCTTTTTGAGCAGTGCGCGGGCAATGCACAGGCGCTGCTTCTGTCCGCCGGAGACGTTCACGCCGCCCTGACCCAAGTCGGTCTCATAGCCTTTGGGGAAGGACTTGATGAAGCCGTCCGCCTGGGCGACCCGGCAGGCTGCCTCCAGTTCCTCCTGCGTGGCGTGTTCATTGCCCCAGCGCAGGTTTTCGGCAATCGTGCCGGAGAACAGGACGTTTTTCTGAAGCACCATGGCCACGGCGTCGCGCAGGGCTTCCGTATCGTATTCGCGCACATCGCGGCCGCCCACCAGCACACGCCCCTCCGTCACGTCATACAGGCGCGGGATGAGCGAAACAAGCGTGCTCTTGGCCGAGCCGGTCGCGCCTATCAAGCCGATGGTCTCGCCCGAACGGATGCTCAGGTTCACGTCCTGCAAGACGGCGCGGCTCTTGTCCGAGCCGTAGCCGAAGGTCACATGGTCAAACACGATAGAGCCGTCCCTGACATTCGTTTCCGCGTGCTTAGGGCTGCGGATGACGGGCTGTTCGTCCAGCACCTCATTGATGCGCACGATGGAGGCCTTGGACATGACATAGGCGACGAAGATAAAGGACAGCATCATCAGCGCCATCAGAATCTGGGTGATGTAGGTGATGAAGGCTATCATATCGCCCACGGCCATCTGCCCGCCGATGATTTGATTGCCGCCTAGCCACAGAACGGCAATCATGCAGCTGTAAATGATAATCTGCATCAGCGGGGAGTTCAGGATGATGACGCGCTCCGCCGCCCGCTGCGCCTGCGTCACGTCGTCGGCGGACTTGGCAAACTTGGACTTTTCAAACTGCTCGCGCACGAATGCCTTCACCACGCGGATGGCGGTCAGGTTTTCCTGCACGGAGGCGTTCAGCGCATCGTACTTCTTCATCATGATGCGGAAGCGCGGGAAGGCGATTTTGACGATGGCCGCCATGCCGAAGAACAGAATCGGCGCGGCGACGAGCAGAATGGTGATGAGGCTGGGATTCAGCTTCCAGGCCCAGAAGAACGCCATCACGAACATGATGGGCGAGCGAATCGCAATGCGGATCATCATCATGATCACGTTCTGCACCTGATTGACGTCCGTGGTCAGACGGGTGACCAGGGAGGCCGTGCTGAACTTATCGATGTTTTCAAACGAGAAATGCTCCACCTTTTCAAACAGCGCCCTGCGCAGGTTCTTGGAAAAACCCATCGCGCCCTTGGAGGCCGTCCGTGCGCCCAAAGCGCCGAAGCCCAGCGACAAAAGCGCCATCAGGAGCATCAGTCCGCCGCTTTTGAGCAGCTCGGCCATATCCAGCGGCGTTTCGCCTGAGGCCGAAATCATGTTCACCAGCTGCGCGATGAGCGTGGGGATAAGCGTTTCCATCACGACCTCGCCCACCATCAGCAGCGGCGTCAGGAGGAGAAATTTTTGATATTCTCCCGCGTAGCGCATCAGCTTTTTCAATGTCTTCCCTCCCTCAAGTCCGTCTCTCCGCCCGGAGAGACTCAAGACAAGCTCTGAATGATACAGGCATTAGACTACCGCAATCGTTTTTCAAAGTCAATAAACAATTTGATGAATCTTAACCTAATTTTGGGGCAGAATCAAGGCAGCGGATGAAGCGTTTGTTTCCCAAGCGCATCGGCCAGGCGCATCACGTCCTGCACATACACCGCCCGGAGCGCCTGCCGGTAAATGACGGAAGCGGGATGGTACAGCGCAAAGAGCGGAAGCCCTACGCGGGACGCAACAAACGTGCCGTGCGCCTGCCCGACGGTGATATCCTTATCCCCGGCCAGCGCGTGCAAAGGGACGTTGCCGAGGCTGACAAGGAGCTTGGGACGCACCGAAATAATTTCCCTTTCCAGCCACGGCACGAAGCGGGCAAGCTCCCCTCGGCTCGGCGCACGATTGCGAAGCCGCCCCTTCTTGCCCTCGGCCGTCGGACGCACCTTGACCACGTTGGAGACGTATATCTCCCTTCGGTCGAGGGAAACCAGCCGCAAAAATTCATCCAGATTCTTTCCAGCGCGGCCGACAAAGGGCCTGCGCTGAAGCTCCTCCTCCCCGCCCGGCGCTTCGCCCACCAGCATGAGCGCGGGCGAGTCGGTCTTTCCCTCACCGAACACCAGAGGACGCGCCTCGTCCGCAAAAAACGCCGCCATATCGCGGTTGAGCTGCTCTATCTTACACAAAAATTCTCCGCCCCCTGACCGAAAAAAGGTGCGCCGAGCTTGTCCGCGCACCCCAAATACATTAAAACCTGTTCAAAAAAATCGCAAACGTCGATGCAATGTCCTGCCGCAGCCATGAGAGCAGGCTCAACAGCAGCGCCAGCAGCGCAAGAATCATGACAATCGCCAGCACAATGCCGCCGAAGTCCGCAAGCCCCGCCAAAATCCGCAGCCGCTCCCGCCTGTCCTCGCGCTCCAGCTCCTTTGCCCGCAGATACCGCTCGTACCGCTCCCGCACACTCATCAGCCGCTCACTCCGTTCGTTTAGGCGCCGCGCCGTTTATTCCGGCAGCCCGTTCAGCACTTCCCTGCCCATCTGCTCAGGGTCGCAGACGGCGTGATGCCGCACCGCCGCGGTGCGAAGCCTCGCCAGCGGTTCAGGCAGGGGCAGCCCCGTAAAGGCGCTGAGCGCCTCGGCGTCGCGCATGGCGTCCTCCGTGCGGGCAAGGCCGACGGCCTCGCCCACGTCCTGCGCAAACTTGAACGGGCTGGCCGTGGACACCACCAGCGTCCTGCGCACGGCCTGCTCCTCGGCACGCGCCTTTCGCAGGGCGCGCATGGCGACCGCCGTATGCGGGTCGAGCAGGTAGTGCTTCTCCCGCCACACCAGCGCGATTTCGTCCCTCGTCTCATTATCATCCGCGCTGACGCCCAAAAAATCCTTTTGCAGGGCGGTCAGCTCGTCCTCGTTCAGGCGGAACGCACCCGTTTCCTTGAGGGACTGCATCATGGCGCTCACGCGCTTTGCGCCGCGCCCGCACAATGCAAAGAGCAGCCGCTCCAGATTGGAGGAAATCAGGATGTCCATCGAGGGCGAAATGGTCTTGCGGAAGGGTCTGTTCGCATTGTAAACGCCCGTCTGCATGAACTCCGTCAGCACATCGTTGCTGTTGGAGGCGCAGATGAGCCGCGCAATCGGCACGCCCATGCGCCGCGCATAGTAGGCAGCCAAAATGTCGCCGAAGTTGCCCGTCGGGACGCAGGCATCGAACATTTCGCCTTTTTTAAGCATTCCGCCGGCGCACAGGTCGGCATAGGCGGAAAAATAATACGCCACCTGCGGCACCAAACGCCCGATGTTGATGGAATTGGCGGACGACAGCACGCAGCCCCTGTCGTTCATGACCCGAACAAAATCGGGATCATTGAACAGGCGCTTCACGCCCGTCTGCGCATCGTCAAAGTTGCCGCGCACGGCGACAACCTGCGTGTTGTTTCCGCCGGAGGTGACCATCTGCCGCTCCTGCAGGCGGCTCACGCCGTCCAAAGGGTAAAAGACGGTGCAGCGTGTGCCGGGGACATCCTCAAAGCCCTCCAGCGCGGCCTTGCCCGTATCGCCGCTCGTGGCGGTCAGGATGCAGACGCTGCGCGTCTCCCCGCACTTTTTCGCGGAAGCAACGGTCAAACGCGGCAGCATTTGCAGCGCCATGTCCTTGAAGGCCAGCGTCGGCCCGTGGAAAAGCTCCAGCACTGCCGTGCTTTCGTCCAGCAAACGCACGGGCGCGATGCGCGCATCGTCAAACTTGCCGTAGGAGTCCTCGCAGATACCGCCGATTTCCTCGGCGGAAAAATCGTCTAAAAAGCAGGAAAGGACACGCGCCGCACGCTGCGCATAGGGCAGGTCGGCCGCAAACGGCAGCATATCATCCGTTGCCCGCGGAATCGAGCAGGGCACATACAGCCCGCCGTTTCCGGCCAGCCCCTTCAAAATCGCCTGGGCAGCGGTCAGGGTCTCCCCGCCTCTTGTGCAGATATACGGCATGGCGTCTGTTCCTCCCGAAAAAAAACGTTCTCCGAAATTCAAACGAAAGCCTGCCGGAGCAGGCTTTCGTTTGGCTGCGCATTCTCACGCGCCGTGCATGGGGCACGGCAGCCGGATGGCAAAAGCGCGTCAGACGAAATACTTCTTCATAAATTCCGGCGCTTCGCTGTCGTCCACGCTGACGGAAATAATAAACTGAACGTTGCGCTTGAGGCTCATCTTTTCCAGCCGCTCGAAAAATGTCTCCGTCTCGCAGACAGGCACCCGCACGAGCTTCTTGAACGCATCGATAAAAACGTAGCTGATATCAAAATTCTGCGCAAGCATGCCGTACAGGAAGCCCAGGAACATTTCGGGGCTGTCCACGCCGTAATCGCCCGCGTTTACAAAGCGCACCTCATGGCGCAAATCAAACATATACCGATTGTCATCATCCACAAACACGACATTTCCGCGGGCTTCCTTGACCGTGGTGTTCGCCAAATCTAAAATACGCTTCGTTTTGCCGGAGCCCTTTCTGCCGTGAATAACCTGTATCATGGGAAATTCCCCCTTTGCTGTATTTCTTTATTTGTATTATACACTATACGGACGCAAATTGTAAAGCAGAAATGTGGCCCAAATGCGGAGGGCAGCCCCGCCCGTCACTGCGCCATCGCCTGCGTGAGCGCGGTCATGGCGGCGGACAATTCGGCGGTGGTCGCGGAGGCGTTGAGCAGGAGCGAAAGCTTGTTGACGGCGTCCAGCAGGGTATAGTATTCGCTCGAATACGGTTCGAGCAAAGAGAGGCGGCCGGCGGCGGAGGTAATCAGCGTGGCCGCATCGCGCCGCATCTGGGCATTGACCAAATCGCCCGCATCATAGGAGGACGAAGAGCCGTAGCTGTGCCATGTGCAGGTATTGCTTTGGATGGCAGCGTTGTCCGTGGCGGAGCTGCCGGTCATTTTAACGGACGCGAACTCGCCCAGATAGTCCGTCAGAACGCTTTCATAGCTCGTGCCGATGTAGGTGTACAACGGATGCCCGCGGGGGATGATGACCACGCCCCGCGTCTCGGTGGAGGGGCAGTAGGCGGTGGCGAGCCGTCCGGACTCGGCGCAGACGGTCACGGAGACGTGCATCTGGCAGCTCTGGGTGGGGACGTTGGATGCGGGCCAGTAATCCGTCACCGTGCCGTAGCCCATCTTGTCGGTCAGGCATGCCGCCGTCGCAAGCTGGCCGCTGACGGCGCAGGTCGTGACCTTGGTCAGGCCGTAGTCCGACGCGCTGCCCTCCATGATGTCGCGGTTGGACAGCCCCTTCTTTTGATGAATCGCGCTCATGAACTTCTGCCACAGCTTGGCGGCGGACGAGCCGCCGGTGGTCTTGGACGAGAGCGCCTTGTAGTTGTCGTGGCCTATCCAGACGGTGGCGCAGTACCAGCCCGTCATGCCGGCGAAGAACACGCCCTTCTGGTCGCTGTTCGTGCCCGTCTTGCCCGCCACGGTCTGGCCGGAAATGCGGGCGGACTTGCCCGTGCCGGAGGACACGGCGTCCTTCAGAATGTCCACGGTGAGCCACGCGGTGGATGCCTTGAACACCTGACGGCGCGTCTGGTTGGCGTGCGCGTCGTACAGAATGTTGTGGCTGCTGTCCGCCAGCCCCAGGAAGGTGAGCGGCTGCTGATACACGCCGCCGTTGCCCAGCGTTCCGAAGGCGACGGCCATTTCGATGCACGAAAGCCCGCTGGAGCCGAGCGCCAAGCCGAACGGCGTCTTGTTGATATGCTCCTCAGACGCGCCCAGACGTAGGAGATAGTCATACGAGCGCTCCACGCCCACATAGTTCATCAGCGCGTAGGCGGCGGCGGTGTTGTCGCTCTTGACCAGCGCCGTGCGCATGGTTTCGGGGCCGCGGTAGCTGCTGCCGCCGTAATTGCGCGGCCAGGTGTCCTGCCCGCTGTCGCCGCGCCAGCCCGTGACGGGGATGGGCATGTTGTAAAGTATCGTGCCCGCGCCCGCGCCCAGTTCGATGGCCGGCGCATAGACGGAGATGGGCTTAATGGAGGAGCCGACCGGCATATTCATGTCCGCGGCGCGGTTCAATGTCTTGCGGCGGGTTGGCTTGGTGCGGCTGCCCACGATGGCCTTGATTTCGCCCGTCCGGTAATCCAGCACCACGGCGGCGGCCTGCGGCTGGACGATTTCCTCATAGGTGCCGTCCGAGTTGCGGGCGCGGTATATCTTATCGGCGGAGTTATTGAGGGCAGGGTAATCCGTGTAGTTGTACAGCGTGTCCTCCAGGGTCTGCTGAATGTCCGTGTCCAGCGCCAAGAACACCTGATAGCCGCCCGTGCGCAGCTCGTTTTCCATTTTGTTGCGGTTGGCGCTGGTGTTTTCCAAGTCGTTTAACTGAAGCAGGACCTGGATGACGTCCCGCACGGCGTATTCCACATAATGCGTGTAGGGGTACAGCTCATTGCTTTCGGGCGAATTCTCCAGCACGTTCGCCGTGCTTTTGTCCAGCGCCTCCGCATACTGCTGCCTGGTGATGAACTGGTTTTCGTACATGCACCGAAGGACATAGTCCGTGCGGTTGTCGGTGACGGCGCGGTAATCGGTCGTGTCGCTCTGCCGGACATAATAATTCCGGCGGGGGTTGTAATAATAGGGGTTGGTGGTCATGCCGGCGAGCATCGCGCATTCGCGCAGGGTGAGCGTGCTCAAATCATCCTTGCCGAAAAAGCCGTAGGCCGCCACCTTGACGCCGTAATAATTTTCGCCCAGATAAATGGTGTTCAGGTAGCTTTCCAGAATCTGCTCCTTGGTGTATTTGGTCTCAAGCTGCATGGCCAAATACGCCTCCTGAATCTTGCGGCGGTAGCTCTGCTCGGAGGACAGGACGGTGTTTTTGATGAGCTGCTGGGTGATGGTCGAGCCGCCCTGCTGACTGCCGGACACAAAATTGCTGACGAACGCGCCCAGAATGCGCTTCAAGTCAATGCCGTTATGCGTGTAAAAGCGAGCGTCCTCCACGGCGACAAAGGCATTGCGCAGAATCATGGGCATATCGTCAATGGAGACCATGACGCGGTTTTCCGTGCCCTTGTAATCGGTGATTAAATTCCCGTCCGCATCGTAAATAAACGAGGTCTGCGCCTGGTCGTCTATGAGCGCCAAATCCAGCTCCGGCGCGGTGTCCACATAGGCGCGGGCGACGCCGACCACGGCGCCCATGCCCGCCAGCCCCAAAATCAGCACCAGCAAAACGAGCATTCGGAAGGAATTGACGACGACCGCCAGCAAAAAGCTCGGCCTGCGGTCGCGGGGCTTAAAAATCGTGCGCTTTTCCTTCCTGGGCTTCGGCGGCTTCACATTGTCGATGTCGTCCAGTTCCTCGGCGTACTGCTCCAGATATTCGTCATAGTATTCGTCCGGCGGCAGCTCCTCGGCGTCTGCATAGGGCGCATCATCGGCATAGCCGTCATAGGGCATATCCGCATAGCCGCCGGTTTCGTCATAGGGATTTTCCCCATAGTCCTGCCGGTAGCTGTCCTGATACTGCTCCTCATAGCCCTGCGTATTCTCGTCCCATCGGTCATACGGTTCGCCCGGCTGCACATACGGCTGATTGAAGCCTGCGTTTTCGCCCTGCGGCGCACCCTGCCAATTGTCATTCGGCTCCGAATAGCGCTTTTTCACCTTCCAAATCCTTTCAGCATTCAGGTCTTTTGCCTCTCCCCGGTCATAGAACGAAAGAGGCGCGGGTTTTATTCCGCGAAAACATAGCGGTACGACACGGCATAGTCCATCATCAGCGCGGCCAGTTCGCTCTCCGCCGTCTTCGCCAGCCGCTTTTCGCCCAGCATGGACAGGGGCAGGGAGCTTTGGCTCAGGCGCACGCACGCGCCCGCCGGCGCGGGAACGGAGGAATCGCTGAGCAGAAGGTCGGTCACGACGCCATTCTTTTTGATGTACCCCACCACCACCACGGCATGGCGCTTGCCGCTGCCGTTGATCTGGCCGGTCGCGTTGAAATGCACAATCAGCCCGCTGAGGCCGGCATGGGTCTCCAGCGCCTGGACGATAATGTCCAGCTTTTTCTGCCGCCGCTCGGCCTTATCCGTGCCGTTGGCGCGCAGGCGCGAGCTGTACTGCGCCAGATTGAAGCTCTCAAAGTCCACGCCGAAGGAGTTGCCCAGTTTGCCCCACGACACGAACGCCGACCAGTATTTGCCGGAGGTCTTGCTGATGTTGTTGGCGCGGGCGGCCTCCTGCGCCGTGACCGTTTTGCCCGTCAGGTTGGTGATGACTACGGCGGCGCAGTGCAGGGCGCACGCGCCCGTCAGCACCTTGCCGGTCGAGCCCTTGTAGACCGTTTCGCCCGAATAATAGGAGCTTTGGAGCGTCAAAACAAGCTCCTCGCCCTCGGAAAGCGTCACCAGCGGCGCCAGCTCATAGGTCGTGTCCGGCAGCAGTGCGGCGTCCTCCGCGCAGGCGGGGACAAGCAGGGATAAAAGAAGAAAAAAAGTGAGCAGTCGTTTCATACGCGCCTCAAAACTCAATACAATCATGCCTGTAAAATCTGCTTGAAAAACTGTACGCCGCGGGTCAGGTTTTCAACGGATATTCTTTCGTCCGTTCGGTGAATCCGCGCCGTTTCCTCCGGCGAAAGCAGGAAGGGGCTGAAGCGGTAGATGTAAGGGCAGATGGGCTCCATGCGCCGCGCATCCGTGCCGCCCTGAATCAGATACGGCACGACGGGGACGTGGGGAAAATGCACGTTGATTGCGGTCTCAACGGCCTCCCACGCGGGGCCCTCGGCGGGCGATACGCAGCTCGGCTCTTCGATGCGCTCCACGCGGATGTTCACGCCGTCCCGCCGCAGCAGCTTTTCCAGCCTTTTCACAAACGCCTGCGCCTCGTCGCCCTGCAGCAGGGATGCGCTGTAAACCAGCGTCGGGCGCTCATAGTCCAGCGCATCGCCGGACAAACGCAAAAGCGACACCTGACTGCGCACGGCATACTGCATCTCCCGCATGCGCAGCAGGATATGCAGCGCGCTCAGGCGGAAAAAGGGATTCGCCAAATGCCTGCTGGGGGTCTTGAGCGGCGCGCCCGCCAGCGGCGACAGAAGCTCCAGCGTTTTTTCAACCTCTCCGGTCAGCCTCGGCTTGAACCGCATGGCGGAGACCTTCGAGCCGGCGCGCAGGAGCCGCTCCGCGCCCACATCCGCCTGCGTGGTCAGGGAAAAGACCACGCGCCCCTTTTCGGCCACGCCCACCAGCGCAGCCGGGGCTTTATGCAGGCGCGTATAGCCGGTCACGCAGCCGCCCTCATCCAGCACAAAGGCAGGCTCCACGCCGGCTGCGCGGAGCAGGTCGCACAGGTTTTTCATGCTCTCGCCGCGCTTTTCCTCGTCCGCGGAAAAGGCAAAATAAATGTCCCCCTTGGGCTGCCAGCCGCTTTGAAGGAGCGTTTCCGCCGCCGTCAGCAGGGCGCACAGATGCCCCTTCATGTCCAGCGTGCCGCGCCCGTAGACATAGCCGTCCGCCACGCGGCCGGCAAACGGCGGATGCATCCACCTGTCCTCAAACCGCGCCGGAACGACGTCCATGTGTGACAGAAACAGGAGCGGCCTTGCGCCCTGCCCGCCGGACAGACAGATGAGCAGCCCGCGCTCGTCCGCCACCTGAACGCGCCCCCTGGAAAACACCAGCGGGAACAGCTCGCTTAAAGCCGTGTGGAAACGGCGGAACACCGCCGCGTCCTCGTCCGCAAACGTCCGATGCTGCACCGAAACGGACAGCGCCCGCACGACCAGCCGTTCTTCCTCGCTCATCATGCCTCCAGCCGGCCGATTTTCTCATAACCGTCGATGCCCGTTACGCCGAGCCCCGGCGTATCGGGCAGGGTGATATCCTTTTCATTGAACACGGCACCGCCGTGAACGGGGTCTTTTGCGCACAGGAGCGGGCCGTCCAGGTCGATGCGCGTGATGATTTTCCGCGCACACGCCAGATGCACTGCGGCGTTGACCGCCACGCGCCCCTCCAGCATACAGCCTATCATGCATTCCACGCCGTACAGCTCGGCGAGGGCTGCAATCTTTAAGCCGTTATAGATGCCGCCGCACTTCATGAGCTTGATGTTGATGAGATCCGCCGCGTGCATCTGCAGAATTTTCAGTGCGTCGTCCGGAGAAAAGACCGCCTCGTCCGCCAGAATGGGGACGTCGCTGCGCTCGGTGACATACTTGAGCCCTTCCAGATCGTGCGCGGCAACGGGCTGCTCCGCAAACTCGATGTTCAGCCCCTGCGCCTGCATATCGTTCAGGATGCGCACGGCCTGCTTAGGCGTCCACGCCTGATTTGCGTCAATGCGGATGACCGTCTCCCCGGGGACGACGCTTCGGATAGCCTTGAGCCGCGCCGCGTCCAGGGCCGGGTCAATGCCGACCTTGAGCTTCAGGCAGTCAAACCCGCGCCGGATGGCTTCCTCCGCGTCCCGCGCCATTTCCTCCGGCGAATTCACGCTGATGGTCAGATCGGTTATCAGATGCGAGCGTGCGCCGCCCAGCAGCTTGAAGACGGGAATGCCGTACCTTTGCCCGTACAGGTCCCACAGCGCCATGTCCGCCGCCGCCTTGGGGCTGGTGTTATGCACCATGGAGCGCTGAACGAGGCGCATCAAATCCTCCAAGGCATCCACGTCCCGTCCCAGCAGGGCAGGGCCGATATGCCTTTCAAACGCCGCGGCAATCGAGCCGGAGGTATCGCCCGTCACGACGCCCGTGGCCGGCGCTTCGCCGTAGCCCACCGCACCCGTATCGGTGCAGAGCTTCAAAATGTTTTCTTCCGCAACGGTCGCTGTCCGCTGCGCCGTCTTGAACGCCGTGCGGAGCGGAATGAAAACGCGCCCCCACTCAACCGCCGTGATTTTCATGCCAACGCCTCCGTTATCCGTTTTCCCCTTCATTATACAGAGCGGACTGCGGGATGTCAAACGGGGAAAAGCTGCGGGACGCCGCCGTGTGCTTTCCTCTGCACGAAAAAAGCCCCGAAGCGGGGCGCTTCAGGGCGGATATTCATTCCTTCTGTTCTTTTAGCTGCTTCACGCAGTTTGATGCATAGAAGATCAGCGCGCAGAGCGTTGCCGCCACGCCCGTCCAGAGCAGGATGCGGTGCACGGGAACGCCGATGCGCGTCCAGAATGCATGGAAAAAGGATAAAATCAGGGAGCAGACGACCAGCGTCTGCGCGAATTTTCCGATGAATTTTGAGTACACCACAACGCCATGCTTGAGCATCACGGCGCCGCCCAGCACCATCAGCCCCTCCTTGACCGCCAGAATAATCAGCGGCAGGGCGGGCAGGATGCCCTTGATGACCAGCGACAGCATCACGGACAGCACCATCAGCTTATCCGCCAGCGGGTCCATCAGCTTGCCGAAGTTGGTAATCTGGTTATGCTTCCGCGCAATGTAGCCGTCCGCCAAATCGGTCAGGGACGCGGCCACATAAACAGCCAGCGCCTGATAATAACAGTCTTCGCTCATCAGCACCCAATACACGGGGAGCAGCAGAAAGCGAATCATGGTCAGCACATTGGGGACATTCCAGATGTTTTCCCGTTCCTTCTTCATACTCAGTCCGTCTCACTCCTTTGCGACGCTTAAAGTATAGCACAAAATGCCGGTGAGTGCAAACGGAGCGCGCAGAAAGAATGCCAAAGCATCATCCTTCCCCTCCTGTTTCGCCGTCCGCTAAAAACGTGTGGATAAAATCCCCCATGATTCTGAGCGACTGCCTGCTCTCCTCAAACGGGAAAATCTGGAACACATGGCACATCCCCGCCCATTCAAACAGCTGCGCGGCCGTGCCGTCCCGCTTCATGCATTCCAGCAGGGTTCTCGAATCGCTTTGCAGCAGCTCGTGCGTCCCGCAGTGAATCTGCGTCGGGGGGAAGCCGTGAAAGTCCGCCTTGAGCGGGCAGAGCATGGGGTCGCTCAGGAGCGAAGCGTTTCCGCCCGCAAAGTCCAGCGCGCTTTGCATTAAGGAGGCGGCGTCCAGTGTCGCGTCAACGGCCTTGTTTGTTTCGTAGCTCTCGCCCTCCTGCATCAAATCGCACCACGGCGACAGGAGGCAAAGCCCCGCCGGAAGCGGCCGTCCCTGCCCGCGCAGCGCCCGCGTCAGCGCCAAGGCCAGATTGCCGCCCGCGCTCTCGCCGACCAGCAGGATGTCCTTCGCCGCGTAGCCCGCGTTCTCCAGCCAGTCATACATGGAAAGCGCGTCCTGAAGCTGCGCCGGATACGGGTATTCGGGCGCCAAACGGTAGGCGAAGGTCAGCGCCTGCACTCCGCTTCGGGCGCAGACGGGCGCAATGACGGCATACGCCTGCAAGAGCCCGCCCGACACATACGCCCCGCCGTGCAGGTGAAGCAGCGCCTTGTGCTTCAGCCTTTCCCCCTTCGGCTGCACCCACAGCGCAGGGCACGGCGTGCCGCGCACCTGCCGCACCCTCGTTCCCTCGATGCGCAGCTTTTCCAGCATCCGAACAGGCGGCTCAAAGTCCATCACGCTGTTCGTTTTCGCAATGCCCGCCGCCAGCGGGTTCTCCTTGAGAAACCGCAGCATGAGCCGGCTCGTTTTTGTCGGCATCGCCG
This sequence comes from Anaerovibrio sp., assembly GCA_963611355.1. GTDB lineage: Bacteria > Bacillota > Clostridia > Christensenellales > Aristaeellaceae > CAVDRM01. The sequence continues at coordinate 146,180 of CAVDRM010000002.1, read as the reverse complement.
CCCCTCCCGTCCGCATAGCTTTCGTGAACAAGCTTACTCTTCGCCGGCCAATCCGTCAAGTACAAAAGGGCTTATCCCTTGATGCCGCCTCTGGCCACGCCGTTGACGATCTGCTTGCGGCAGAAGAGGAAGAGGATGATGACGGGGATCACGACGATGGTGGAGGCGGCCATTTGCAGGTTCGGGTCGGGGCCGCCCTCGGAGGTAAAAACGAGAAGGCCCATCGTCAGCGTGTAGCTCTCCGGCACATTGGTGACGAGCATCGGCCACATGAAGGAGTTCCACGAGGCGATGGCATTCAGAAGGACGATGGTCATGAGGGACGGCCGCGCAATCGGCACCATGACGCGCCAGAGGTAGAACCAGTTGGTCGCGCCGTCCACGCGGGCGGACTGGTAGAGGCTGTCCGGCACGGAATCAAAGAAATTCCGCAGAATAAAGGTGTAAAAGATGCTGGACATGAAGGGGACGACCAGCGCGGTCTTTGTGCTGATGAGCCCCAGCTTGGCCACGGTCTGATAGTTGGTGATGGTCAGCATTTCAAACGGCACCATCATCAGGGAGATGAGCAGGGAGAAAATCAGCGTGCGCCCCGGAAAGCGGAGGCGGGAAAAGGCGAACGCGCCGAAAATGGTGGTCACCCCCGTCAGAATGACGCAGGAGACCGTCACGATGATGGAGTTTAAAAAGTATGTGCCGAAGGGCGCGGTGTTGAAGGCGGTGACGAAGTTCTGCCATTCAAGGTGCGAGGGAATCCACTGCGGGGGAAAGCGCACGGCCTCGGCGTTCGTCTTGAACGCGGTGGTGAACATCCAGTAGAAGGGGAACACCATCATCACGGCGCCGGCGGTCAGGAGGAAATACTTGAGGAAGGTCAGGACAAAGGGCAGGATTTTGTCGCGCACGAGAGAGGGGCGCAGGTCATTGACAAATTGCTTGCTCACGAACATTCGCCCCCTTTAATAACGCCACTTGCGCTGAATCCACTGCTGAAGCATGGTCAGCACAAAGAGGATGAGGAACAGGACAATGGCCGCCGCGGACGCGCCGCCCAAATCGTTCGGGCTGCTGTTAAACGCCTTTTTATAAATGTAGTAAACGACGGTGTACAGGTTGTTATAGGTGCCGGGGTTGGAATTAAAGAGTGGAAAGAGGTCGTTGAAGACCTTGGCGCTGGAGATGGAATTGATGATAAGCACCAGCGAAATGGTCGGAGCAAGGAGCGGCACGGTGATGCGGAAGAAGATGCGCATGGAATGGGCGCCGTCCACCCGCGCCGCCGTGTAATAGGTTTCGTCGATGTTCTGAAGCCCAGAAATCATCAAAATGATGGTGAAGGGCAGGATGTTCCAGATGCCGTAGATAATCAGCGCCCAGATGTTGTACTGCGCCTTGGTTATCCATTCCACCGGCTCGATGCCGAACAGCCCCAATACATAATTGATAGGGCCGCTTTGGAAGTTGAACATGAATTTCCACGCAAGGCCGGTCGCCATCGCCGCCGTGACCATCGGCAGGAAGTACGCGGTCTGGAAGAGGGCGTTCAGCTTCACCTTTTTGTTGAGCAGGTTTGCGATGACGATGGCCAGGCAGGTGGAGATGGGCACGACGAACAGCACATATTCGCCCGTGTTTTTGAGGGCGGAGATGAAGCGGGCGTCATTCAATACCTTGGTGTAGTTGGCAAGGCCCCACGAGGTGAAGGAGTCCGAAAGCTGCTTGTATTTTTCCTTGAAGGAAAGCAGCACCACGTTGATGATGGGGTAAACGGTGAACACGGCCAGACCGATCATGAACGGCAGGACAAAGTCAAACGCCTCCAGATAGCCGGAAACCTCGTGCTTCCTGGTCAGATCCCGCCGAAAAATGACCCGCCAGAGCAGGGCGGACACGGCCGCGCAGACAGCGCCGAAAATCAGCAGAAAAACATAGCTGTGCTGGGAGGTGTAATAGACCTTTTCGGAAAAGGAGAGGTCCTTGAAATTGCGCGCCAGGGTCTGCGTCTTGGCAATTTTGGCCGCCTCTTCAAAGGTTTTTCCCTCCACCGTGTGCAGGGAGGTAAAGCCCCAGACGCTTAAAGCAATCAGCAGCAGGGCGACCAGGGTGAAAGCGGCGGCGTGCCCCACGAGGCGGGGATTGCGCGCATAGCGCCGCGCCAGCCTTTTCTGAAACGTACTCATCAGTAGCGCTCCCCCGTTTCCGCATCAAAGAGAAACACGCCGCGATTGCGAAGCCCGATGCGCACGGTCTCGCCTTCTTTGCGCACCTTGTCCGCGTCCAGATAGGCGCGCCATTCGGATGTGCCGAAGGTCAGATAGGTGAGCTGCTCCTTGCCCATGGTGTACACATGGCGGACACAGCAGGTCATGCAGCCGTTCTGCCCGTCCTCCGCGTCAAACGCGGCCTCTGCGCGGATGCCGAGGGACACGGCTTTTCCGTCCGGCGCTTTCCGGAAAATGGGATGCCGGAAAGAGGCGCTGCCGTCCGTTAACGTGAAGGTATCGCCGGACGTCGCGCCGTCCAAATGATTGATGGGCGGATTGCCCAGAAAGTCCGCCACGAAGCGGTTTGCCGGCTCGTCATACAGCGCCTGCGGTACATCGTACTGCTGGAACACGCCCTTCTTCATCAGCACGATATGGTCGGAGATGGACATGGCCTCCTCCTGGTCGTGGGTGACGAAGATGGTGGTGACGCCTGTCTGCTGCTGGATGCGGCGAATCTCCTCGCGCATTTCAAGGCGCAGGCGGGCGTCCAGGTTGGACAGCGGCTCATCCAGGAGCAGCAGTCTCGGCTCCTTGACCAGCGCACGGGCGATGGCCACGCGCTGCTGCTGGCCGCCGGAAAGCTCCTTGGGGCGGCGGTTGAGCAATTCGTCCACATGGACGAGGCTGGCCATCTGAAGCGCCCTTTTCCGGCGCTCCGCCAGGGGGATGCGCTGAATCTCCAGCGGGAAGCAGATGTTTTCCAGCACCGTCATGTGCGGATACAGCGCGTAATTCTGGAACACCAGACCAATGCCGCGGCGCTCCGGCGGCAGCCCCGTCACGTCCTCATCGTCAAAATAAATGTGCCCCGAGGTGACGGGGATGATGCCCGCCAGCATATTCAGGATGGTGGACTTGCCGCAGCCGGACGGCCCCAGCAGGGAAATCAGCTCGCCGTCCTCCAGGGTGACGGAAAAGTCGTTCACGGCGACGGTGGGCTTTGTCCGCGTGGCGGTGGCGCCGAACTTCTTGGTCAGGTTTTGCAGTGTTACGCGCATTTGGTTTTCCTTCCTTCAAAAAAATTATCGTGAAAGGGCGGATTTGCGTTTTGCCGAAAGCCGCCGGGCGAGGGGCTTTTCAAAGAGACAGGTGACGGCGACTGCGATGATGAGCGCGCCTAACAAGCACACGGCCGTGTAGGGGTGCTGCCAGGCCCTTTCCCCGTACCGCCATGGCTCCGGGCTTTCGGCGGGGATGAGCCCCCATTCCTTCACGCGCACGGCGAACACCTGATGCCAGATGTAGTACTGGAAGGAAATGACGGAGAAAAAGCGCATGAGGGGGTTGCCGAAAAGAAACCGAAGGGTCGGCAGGGAAAAGCAGAGGGAAACCATCAGCACCGCCAGCAGCACCGCCAAGGGAAAGCGATGCGCAAGCTGCCCCAAGCGGATGGAGGCATAGTCCGGGTTGCCCGCCTGCTCCTGCAGCAGCCGCACGAGCAGCACGCAGCACAGGACGGCCACCGCCGAAAAAAGCAGCTTTTCCGTCCTGCTCTCGCCCTGCATTCGGTTTTTCAGCAGGGCGATGGTCTTCGCCGCCAGAAAGCCGAGGGCGTAGACGTCCAAGAAGGCGGGGAGCTGGTTGATGTACATCGCCGTGTCCTCAAAGCCTGCGACACAGGCGCGGTAGGCAAAGGCAGCGCCCGTCATGAGGGAAAATGTTATCACGGGATGTTTGCGAAAGCCCCTGGCAAGCAGCGGGAACAGCAGATAGAACTGCATTTCGACAGCCAGCGTCCAGAGCGCGCCGTTCAGGGGCGTGGACTGATAGCTGAAGGGGAAGAAGGTGTGGGTGAAGGTAAGGTGCGCCAGCACATCCTTGAAGCCCGCCGAAAAGGAGGCGTACTTCCCGCACGGCAGCGCATAAAACAGCAGCATGATGACAATGCACAGCAGGTAGGAGGGCAGGATGCGCACGAGCCGCTTTTTGTAAAACGGCAGGACGGAAAGCGTCCGCTTCCCGTCCGTCAGGGGATAGTAGAGGAGAAGGCCGCTCAGCAGCAGCATCCCGTCCACAAACATATAGCCGGAGCGCGGCAGAAAGTCAAGGCTGATGTATGTGCCGAAAACCGTCACGGCGGGGGAGAGCCAGCTCTGCTGCCAGATGTGGTACCAGGCGACGATGAACACGAACAGCGCCCGCACGCCGTCCAGCACATCCAGACGCCCGTCCCCGCCGATGTCGCCCGCGCTGGCTTTGAATGCTTCCTTCAGCTTCATTCGGCCTGCTCCGTCTCTTCGCGGGTGAGCCGGTAGGTCTTGCCCGACTTTTTGTTTTTCAGGGTCAGCGCCCGCTTGGAAATGTTGATGATTTGATAATCCGTACTCATGTCGTCCGCCGTGGGGCCCGTCTGCAAAAGGTACTGCCGCGCATAGTAGTACATATTCGCGCCGTCAAAGCTGCACGTCCCGTCGTCGTTGAAGATGAAATGCGCGCCCTTGGAGCTGACCCAGCTGCCGATGACCTGATAGCAGATGCGCGTCATTTTTTTGTCGGCGACGTCCTTGTAATCGGGTATCATCTTGTAAATCTGATACGCCTCATAGGGACGCTTGTCCGCGTAGAGCGCCTCGGCGTAGTTGTAGGCGGCTTCCTCGAATATGGGCTTTAGGTCCGCGTACTTGTCGCCCAGCGAGGACAGGTCAAGCCCGCTCACCGCGTCCACCACGGCGGCATAGTCCTTCTCGTCATAGGCGGCCTTTGCCGCGGCGTAGGCGTCGGAGAAATAGGTGTCATAGCACTGCTCGGCCAAAGCGCCCGCATCCTCGTAGGAGGGAATCTGCGCATAGAGCGCGGCGGCCTGCGCGTAATCGCCCGCCTCCATGGAGGAGGTCGCCAGCCGATAGGTGCAGTCATTGAATAAATCCTGCGAATTTTTGTAAGAGAGGATGCCGCCCAGCTTGTCGACTGCGCCCGCGTAATCCAGCGCGTTGATGGCGGACAGCGCCTGCTGATAGAGGCATTCGGAAAGCTGCTCGGACACGCCCTCATAATCGGGGATGGTGGCCAGCAGCGCCTGCGCCTCCTGCCATTTCTCAAGCTCCAGCAGCCTCACGGCGCGTTCATAGGTCGCCTGCCGCAGGTACTGGGCGCTGGAAAGATAATTGCCGAGCGCCGAGAACAGGTCATACGCCGTGTCCGCATCGCCCGCTTCCAGCGCGGCCAGCGCCTGCCCGTAGCGGGCGTCCATCAGCAGGGAGGCGCTGTCCTCGTATTCGCCCAATTCGGTGAACAGGGAAATGGCGGTCTCGTAATCCTGATTGTTCAGCGCCGTCAGTGCCTTTTCATAGGAAATCTGCTCGGCCAGCTCATCGGCATCCTTGTAGCCGGGAATGCGCTGAAGCTGTGCCAGCGCCGCATCCGCATCGCCGTCTGCCAGCAGCGTCAGGGCTGGCAGGTAGATGCATTCGTTCAGCGCTTCCTTGGCCGGCTCATACTCGCCCGCCTTTTCAAACGCCGCCTGCGCGCCCTCGTAGTCCTCAGCCTCCATCAGCGCAAGCCCCACCTGATATTCGCACTCGCTGAAGCGGGCAGCCGAATCGCTGTAAGTGCTGATTTTTTCAAACATTTCGGCGGCGGCCTCATATTCGCCCGCGTTCATCGCCTTGACCGCCGGCTCGTACAAGCACTGCGTGGCGCGGCGGTAGGCATCGGAATAATCGTCCGCCAGGAGGAAGTAGTCCGCCGCCGCGTCATAGTCCTCCTGCCCAAACAGAAGGTCGCCCGCCAGATAATAGGCCTGCTTGAGCTTTAAGGCGCTCTCTCTGTAATCGCCCAGCTCCGTAAAGCAGGCAATGGCGGTCTGCGCATCGTTCTCCGCCAGCGCCTTCAGACCGGGCTGATAAAGGCATTCCAGCGCCTTGGCCGCGGCGTCGCTGAAGCTGCCCAAAGCCAAAAAGTCCTCCCGCGCAGCGGCATAATCGCCCTTCTGCATGTTTTCGTCCGCACGTCCGTAGACGCACAGGTCCATGCACTCGGCGGCGTTTTTATAATCGGCGATGCCCTCATAAATCGCAAGCGCCGCGTCCCATTCGCCCGCCGCACGGCGCTTTTCGGCCTGTAAATACCGCGCCTCCTTCGCCAGGGTCCTGCTGTCCTTATAGTCAAGGGCGTCGAACATCTCCTGCGCGGCGGCTAAAGAGGTGTATGTGCCGCCCTCCAGGGCGGCCCTGGCCTGGCGGTAATTGCACTCTGAAATCATCTCGGCGGAATCCCGATAATCGTATTCCGCCAGCCGCGTGAAGCCCTTCCTCGCCGCATCGTACTGCGCATTGTCCATTTCCCGAACGGAGCTTGTGTACACATACCAGGGGATCAAGTGAAACAGCGTTCCGTAGGCCAGCGCCAGCACGCAGGTGACGGTGATGAGGACGGTCAGAATCCGCTTCCGGCGGCGCTTTTTCTTTTTTTCCAGCGCCTCCTTTTCGTTGAGCAGGCGAACCTGCTCCGCCCGCTCGCGGCGGCGCTGCTCCTCCAGGGCGGTCTCGCGCAGGTACAGCACCTTTTCCACGGCCGCCTCGTTGAAGTTGGCGAAAATATCATGCTTGGAGCGAAGACAGCGCCGGCAGTTTTCCTCGCTGGCGGCATTGGCGCGGCCGCAGATGCACACCCAGACCGCGCCCTGGTCGGTGGGGTAGACGGAGGCGTCCGCGCCCGCCATCTGCCGAAGCACCTGCAAGCGCTTGTCGTCCGGCGGGGCGGACAGGGTGTATTCGCTGATGGGCGCCGTCCCGCGCCGCCAGACCGTGCCGTCGTCAAACCAGACCTTTTCAATGATAAGCTCCATGTCGGAGGCGTCCGCGCCGCCCTCCACCGCCACGGCCATTTCAAAGGCGCAGCGCGTCGGCGCATCCAGCCCCTGCACACGCTCGACCTGCCGCGTTATCTGCTCGCCCTCCGCGTCAAAGCACAGAAAGCAGGCCTGCACGCTGCTGACCGTCTTTTCAGACAGGTTGTACAATTGCACCGTGCAGACGGGGTATTGAGCCGTCGGCATTTTAAAATGCCACAGCTCCACCGGACAGGTTAAGTCGATTTTCATAATGCCTCCGGCTTTCCTTGAATGACAAACTCAGCGGCAGGCAGCCGTGCTTTACAGCGGGCGGCCGCTCTCCGCTTTTCCGTTTATTCCATCTGTAAAATCATGCTGGTCAGGGTGGCTTCACGCATATTCAGAATGAGGGTCACGGCATGGTCCTCCACCGTGCAGCCGTAGCGGACGCAGGTCTCGCCCGCGGCGACATACTCGGCCAGGCCGTAGCTTTCATCGCCCGCCGCGCCGTAGAGGTAGGTCACGTCGCCGTCGCTCACGCCCGCTTCGGAGGCAAAGCAGGAAATGACGTTTTCCTGCCGGTCGCCGATGCGGATGCCCCGCGGCCCTTCCAGGGTGTCCTCATCCATGTACAGGCTGTCCACGCGCAGGAGGTTCTTGTCTTTGTCGTGCAGGAAGGTGACGGTCGCGGCGTTCCACTCCATGACGTGGATGAAGGTGTCCCCGTCCTCCAGCCATGCCTCGGCAAAGTCGTCGCCCAGCACGTTCTGCGCCTCCTCCGGCGTTAAGTCCAGAAAGTCCATGCCGGAGAAAATGAGGTCGTCGCGGTCAAACGGCAGCGCCTCGCCGCCCTCCGCCGCGCTCAGATATGCGGAATATTCCGTCTGCCCCAGCACGTCCCGGAAGGCGGCCAGCTCGTCCTTCGCGTCCTGCACGGTGAGGATGGGCATGGACAGATTCAGCTCCGCCCGCACGACAGCGCCGTCGCGCAGGTCATAGACGGCCGCCGCCACGCCCACGCCGCTGTCCGCCATGTAATAGGCGTAGTGGGTAATCTGCGTCACGCGCTGGCCGTCCCGCTTTAAATACCCGACAGCCGCCTGCCCCGGCAGCTCGCCGTCCGCATACAGCACCGCTTCCTCCCTTGTGCCCGCCATGGAGGTATTTTCCAGCGGGTAGGCGGAAAGCAGGGTCTGCAAAGAGTCGTTCAGCTTGATGCCGCGCAAATCGCCCATGCCGTCGTCGCCCAGCGTCAGGTCGTCGAAGATGACGGCCAGAATGCGGGTGGAGGAGGTCAGCTTCTGCGCATCGGTCTTCAGCGTGTACTGCTTAAAGCGCAGCAGCCAGCCGCCGTCCGTTTCCTCGGCCTCGTACTGGTTGTCAATCAACGCCGTTTTCAGGATGGAATCGGTGTAGGAGGAAAGCTCCAGCTTGGACAGGGTGCTCGTGTCCGCCGAAGCGGTCGCGCCCAGCGTGCATAAAAGGCAGAGCGCCAGCAAAACAGACAGCTTTTTCATGATAAATACTCCTTATATCTCCGGCTTTTCAATGCCGTCTTTGGTAATCACCGCATAAATCAGCGGCGGCTTTTCGGCAGGCGCGTCGCTCAGCGTCACGGCGCGCTTGATGCCCGCCTCCGCCCAGTCCGCGCTCTCTTCGCTGTGGGCGTACAAGGTCGCCAGCGTATCGCCCGCGTGCACAAAATCGCCCAGCCGCACCCGCATGACAAAGCCGACGGCGGGGTCGATGGTTTCGCCCTTTTTCTTGCGCCCCGCGCCCATGCCCTGCGCCGCATTGCCCAGCGCCGTCGTGTCCATCTGCGTGACATAGCCGCCCGCATTCAAGAAAATATCGCGCACGATCGGCGCCTGCGGGAGCAGACTCAAATCGTCGCAGACCCGCGCATCGCCGCCCTGCCGCGCAATCATTTCACGCAGCTTGTTGAGGCCCGCGCCGGATTGAAGCGCCCGCTCCAGCTTTTTCTCGGCCTCATACGCTGTCGCGCACACATGGGAGGCGACAAGCATCCGCGCCCCTAAAAAGAGGGAGACGGTCTTCAAATCCCCGCCGGCGCGGTTGGACAGAATATCGATTGCTTCCTTGACCTCCAGCGCGTTGCCGATATGCGTACCCAAAGGCTCGGCCATCGAGGACACCACGGCGATAACGTCCCGCCCCGCGTGCGCGCCGATGGATACCATCGTCTGCGCAAGCTGCACGCTCTTTTCCAGCGTATCCATGATGGCGCCGGAGCCGAACTTCACATCCAGCACAATGGAGCGCGCACCGGAGGCGAACTTCTTGGACAGGATGCTGGAGGCAATCAGGGGGATGGAATCCACCGTGCCGGTCACGTCCCTGAGGGCGTACAGCTCCTTGTCCGCCGGCGCCAGCTCCGCACTCTGCCCGACCACCGCGCAGCCGATTTCCCGGACAATGCGCACAAATTCTTCTTCGGGCAGGGAGGTCTTCATGTGGGGGATGGCCTCCATTTTATCCACCGTGCCGCCCGTGTGTCCCAGCCCGCGCCCGCTCATCTTCAGCACCTTGCCGCCGCAGGCCGCCACAAGGGGCGCCAAAACCAGCGTTGTGGTATCGCCCACGCCGCCGGTGGAGTGCTTGTCCACGGGGATGCCGCCAACGTCCGGCTCCAGCATATCGCCGGAATGCGCCATCGCCATCGTCAAGTCCGTCGTTTCGCGGGCGTCCATGCCGTTCAAGCGAATCGCCATCAGCAGGGCGGACAGCTGGTATTCCGGCACCGTTCGCCGCGCCGCTCCGAGAGCAAAATCCCGAATCTGCTCGGCAGACAGCGCCCGTCCCAGCTTCTTGTCTTCGATAATCTGCAAAAAGTCCATACAGCGCATCCTTTCTGCCTTTTTCAGCATTCTCAGTATAGCATACTTTGCGGGTTATGACAAGAAGCGGACGCTGCGCCCGCGGGGGCGGAACGCCGAATTTTTGCAGGGAGAAAAGCATGCCGTGTCCCAAAGAGAATCCCCGCCCTGCAAGCTTGTTTTATTTCCCGCTTCTGTGGTATAATTTGTATGCGGACAAATCCGCAGGACGGCATGAGGGTGTGATGGACGGATGATTCGAACGGGTCGTGTGACGGAGGCGGCAAACGGCAGGCTCAAAGTCTGCTTTGACCGCCCCGAAATGTGCGAAAAATGCGGCGCCTGCACGGGGCACGCGCACAGGGAATTGGTCGAATTGGAGGGAAACGCCGCAGTCGGCGCTCAGGTGGACGTCGAAATGCCGGACGCACGCATCGTGAAGGCGTCCGCGCTTGCCTATGTCATCCCCCTGCTGGGGCTGATGGCGGGCGTTTTCCTGGGGCAGACCCTGTTGAAGACAGACGCCGCGGCAGCAGCGGGCGGCCTCATCGGGCTCTTCCTTGCGTGGGGCGGGCTGCATCTGGCGGACAGGCGCCTCGGCCGCCGCAATGCGTGGAAGCCGCGCATCATTGCCGTCCGGGAAGAAGAAAAAAAGCAGACGGACGGAAATTCCGTTTCGCATAAAGAAAAGGAGTGAAGCCAATGCGTGAAATGACATTGACGGCTGATAATTTTGAGGAGAAGGTTTTGAAGGCCGATAAGCCCGTGCTGGTGGATTTCTGGGCGACATGGTGCATGCCCTGCCGCATGATTGCGCCCGTCGTCGAGGAAATCGCCGAGGAGACCGATGGAAAGGCGTATGTGGGCAAGGTCAACGTGGACGAACAGGGGGAGCTGGCCGCCCGCTACCGCGTCAGCAGCATCCCGACGCTCATCGTCTTTGAAAACGGACAGGAGCAGCGCCGCACCGTCGGCGCGCAGGACAAGGAAGCGCTGCTGGACTTCCTGCGCGTATAAGGCAACGACTCGGGCGGCAGGGGAGAACATGCATTTTCGGAATGCCATCGCCCCCTTGTTGCCCGCCGCGCACAGACGCTGCTTCTTTGCTTCCATTCTTCCTTTGCGTATCAACCTTTTCCTTTATAGAAGGCACGGGAGACCTTTCCTTATTGCAAAAGGAAAGGTCTCCCGTCTGTCTTTCTCTTATTCCTTTCCGTCCTTCCGCGCTTCGCACGGGCAGGTCGGGCTTTGGCAGCGGGCGCAGCCCGCATCGGCGCTCCCGTCCGCCGTTTCCTCGGCGGTATTCTCGCCGGCTTTCGCTTTTTCGGCGGCGGCGCGCTTGCCGGAGCGCTTTTTGGTGTACATCCAGCGGTCGGCCGCACGGATGAGCCCCTCCACGCCGCGGGGGTCTCCCTCGTGCAGATGGGCGTGACCCATGCTGAAGGAGAGCTTGTAGGGCTGGTCGGACGAAGCATTGCTCAGGGCGACCTCGCTGTTGACCTGCTCTATCACGTCGTTCATGCCGCTCCCGTGGCGGCGGACGGCGGCCACGACAAACTCATCGCCGCCGTAGCGCGCCAGGAAATACCCGCCGCGCCCGCAGACGCGCTTTAAGATTTCCGCCGACTGGATGATGGCGGCGTCGCCGACGGCATGGCCGAAGGTATCGTTGATGGACTTGAAATCGTCGATATCGATGATGATGAGATACAGCGCATCGCCCTTTTTGAGGTTGATGAACGCGGTCTCCAGATAGCGGTCAAGCGTTCGGCGGTTGTTGATGCTCGTCAAAGTATCCAAAGTAATCTGCCGGTTCTGCAGACGGACAAAGACGATGAGCAGGGAAACGGTCGTCACAATCCAAATCAGGGGGTAGTCCTTATTGTCCAGCTGCACCAGCCCGCTGAAAAAAGACAGAAGGGACAGCATGGAAATCAGCACCGTCTCGTTCTTGCGCAGGCGCGAAAAGTCCCTGCGTATCATCCACAGGGCGCGGGAGGCGGCAAACACCGCGCTGAAGCCGGAGAGCAGGGTATGGACATAGAACATCGTGCCGCCGCGGTGATAGATGTTGGCGGAGTCCACGGTGAAGACCCAGCCCGTGAAGGGGGTCAAGAGGGCGACCATGGACAAAAACACATAGGGCACCATGTAAAAGTACCGGCGTCTTCGCCAGTTCTTGTCCCGCGGGAACAGACGGCAGTCAATATACTGCGCCCAGATAAAGGAAATGAGCCCGCTCAGGAAAAAATACACGGTGTTTAAGATAACCAGCAGAAGGTGCGCGCCGGGGAACGTCCTCCCCTCAAGCACCCACGCAAAGCCGTCCACGATAAGCACCATCATGACCGAGGCGACCAGACGGCGGAACAGCACCTCGTCCCGCATCATGCCGCCGTTTTTGCGCAGATTCGAGAGCAGAACGGCCAGCACTGCGACGGCAAAAAGATTCTGCTCCATGTAAACAAAGCTGTACATGCGCCGCTCTCCTCTCCTTCCAATCTCCGCGCTGCGGTGCGTTAAATCATTATACACCCTGCCGCCTCATATAGCAAGGGTACAATCATGCATCATCGGCAACATTCCGTCGGCCGTTGTGGACAGGCTCAGCTTTCATACACAAAGCAGTACCGGTTGCCCAGCACATCCGTCACGCTGACGGCGGGTGTGCCGGAGATGAAGGGGATTTGCAGGGTGGACAGGAGCGCCGGGCTCTGCTTGAGGCGCACCGAATCGTCCAGCGCATACAGCCGCCCGTCCCGCAGCACGCCGACCGACCACTGGTCCACGGCGTCCAGGCCCCGCGCTTCCTCCGGCAGCCCTTCGGCGGAAAACCCCCTCAGGACGACGTCGCAGAAGGCAATGCCGCCGTACAGCCCTGCGTCTAACTGCGCGGGAATGAGCGGCGCACAGGCGTTCAGCGTAAAAGGTATCTTGGCGGCAATCAGGCGCTTGCGGCTCACGCTGACGGCCGGCTTCCCGCTGTCCACGCCCAGAAAGCGGCGCTTGAGCAGGGCGGCGGTCAGCGGGAAAGTCCCTGAGCCGCAGCACAGGTCGACCGCTAAATCGCCCTCTTTCGTGACGGGCTTTAATATCCGCTCCATGAGCGCCTGCGGCTTTTGCGTATCGTAGCCCGTGCGCTGCGGGTCTTTCTGCTGAAGGTGCGACAAGTCCGTCCACACATCGCCCGGATACACGGGATCGTCGTCGTAGTACACGTAGGTCTTCCCGCCGGAGCGGATGGTGCGGCAGGCGCGGCCTTCCCCGTCCACGGTGCGGCGCATATGGTTCTGCCGGTTGCCCTCCCGCGGGATGGGGACCTCGCTCAAATCAAACGCAAGGCGGCGGGACTTCTGATAGAAGAAAATCAGGTCGTGCTTGCGGGAAAAGCGCCTGACCGAGCGCCCGCCGGACTGATACGCCCAGATGATCTGATTGACGAAGTTCTTTTCGCCGAAAATCTCGTCCAGAAGCAGGCGGGCGTAGGCGTCCATGCGCGTGTCCAGATGCAGGAACATGGCGCCCGTGTCCCGAAGAAGGGTGTGCGCCTTCTGAATGAGGGCGCGGAGAAAGGCAAGATAGGCGTCCCTGCTCTCGTAAACGTCGCTGTACGCGGTCAGGGAGACGGCGGGCGAGCCGTTTTTCCAGCCTGCCTCGCCGATGCGCTGGCGCATGACAAAGGCTTCGCCCGTGAAAAAGGGCGGGTCGATGTACACGCACTGCGCCTGCCCGATATACTCCTCCAGCGGGTCCTTAACGGCGTCCGCCAGCCGAAGCTCACCCAGCGCGTTTTCGCGCATCTCCACAGGGCAGGGTATCTGACGCCACACAGCTTTCTCTCCCTTCGGCCGCTTTGTATCAGATGAAGCGGGGATATGATCGTATCGCCTTGCGCCCGGCGGTTTGTCGGTGCGTCACAGGCTGCCTGTCCGGAACGAAGCAATCAGCCGATGCAGATTGTCCAAAAACATTCGGTGTACGGGGCATTCATAGAGGATTTCGCCCGCCTTTCGGACGGCCGTCACAAAGGCAGGGTCAAGCCCCGACAGGCCGGAATCCATCAGCGGGCAGACAGACCAGGCACGGCCGTCCCGAACGGCCCGCACGCGCCCGTCCTTTTCCTTGGGCAGGAGCGGAAAGAGCATACACGAAAGCGGGCGCAGGGCGCGCTCGCAGTGCCCTTCGCAGGTGATGAGCAGGACGGACGGCAGCAGCTTGTCCCGCGTGATGCAAAAGCCGTCCGGCAGGGGGGCATAGAGCCTGTCCTCGGTCGGGAACAGGAGCATCCCGCCCTGCCCGTCCTCGTCCGCCTCGCAGCAGGCATGGCCGCAGCCGCGCCCGCAGTCCGTTTTCAGGGGCGTCATATCGCTCAGTATCTCCCGTGCGCAAAGCAGCGTGTCATGCGCGTCCATGCAAACTCCCCTCGGCTTTTTCCGTAAAGCAAAAATACGCCTGTTTTTTCCCACGCGGGAAGAAAAGCTGAAAATATCCATATCGCCTTCGGCGGGAACGGGCTGCGTCCCCCGGGATGTACGCAGGTTTAACGGACTCCGCCGCCGCGCCGACATCCGCAAGCTTTTATACTGCTTATTATACCATGTTACATGGCGCTTGACAAGAGCCGATGCAGTTTGTATGATACAAACGGAGGGATTTTTGATGTTTTTTTCCGTTCCGAAGCCCGTGATTCTGGTCATGGACAGGCTGGAAAGCGCCGGTTTTCCCGCTTATCTGGTCGGCGGCTGCGTCCGTGACGACCTTCTCGGCATCCCTCCGCACGATTATGATGTAACCACTGCGGCAAGACCCGACGAAATCAAGGCCGTGTTCGCCGAATATCCGCTCATTTTATCGGGCGAAAAGCACGGCACGGTGGCGGTCATCCTTTCCAAAGATACCGTTGTGGAAATCACCGCCTTCCGCGTGGACGGCGAATATGCGGACGGGCGGCATCCGAACGGGGTGCGCTTCACCCGCGACATCCGCGCCGACCTGAGCCGCCGCGACTTCACCGTCAACGCGATGGCATGGCGAAGGCAGGAGGGGCTGGTCGACCCCTTCGGCGGGCAGGCGGACTGCAATGCCGGAATCATCCGCTGCGTGGGCGAGCCGGAAAAGCGCCTGACCGAGGACGCGCTGCGCATCCTGCGGGCGCTGCGCTTTGCGGCCTGTCTGGGCTTTCGCATAGAGCCTGAGACGGCGCTTACCCTGCACCGGCTGAGGGAAAGGACGGCGCCTGTCAGCCGCGAGCGCATCGCCGCCGAGCTGACCGGGCTGTTGGCGGGCAGATATTCGGCGCACGTTCTGCGGGAATATGCCGACGTCCTGCGCGCCGCCGTGCCGGAAATGTCCTTGAACGCGCCTTCCGAGCGGGCGCTGTCCGTCCTGGAACGCCTTGACAGGCGGACGCAGCGCCTGACATGGGCGGCGCTTTTGACGGACGAAGCGCCCGAAACCGCCGAAAACGTGCTGCGGGGGCTGAAGCTGTCCGGGGCGCTCATCCGAGACGTGCCGCTGCTGCTTTCAAGCATGGACGCGCCGCCTGAGCCTTCCTCCGTGCTCCCTTTGCTCCACACGCTGGATACTGCGCTCTTTGACGACCTCATGACGCTGCTTGAAGCGGACGGCCAGGCCGTTCAGCCCCTGCGTGCGGAAAAAAAGCGGGTGCTGGACGAGGGGCTCTGCTACACGCTGAAGGGGCTTCACCTGCACGGCGATGACCTGCTGCGGCTGGGCTATGCCGGCGAAAGCATCGGGCGGGAGCTGAACAGCCTCCTTGCCCGCGTCATGGCGGGGGAGCTTGAAAACCATGAGGCGGCGCTGAAAAGGCAGGCGGAGCGCGACCTGTGCGGCGATTATTCCACACTATTGAAGCAAAATCGTAATAATTTGTAAATACTTTTCATCTTCTCTTGATAATTGGTTCTTTTTCGTGCTATAATGCGGGTGTGGGCAGCCGATGCCTGCCGAAAACACGGGGCTTGAGGCGTGCCGCGCACACGGAATGCGTCCCGAAGCCTCCAACACAGCATACGATGAATGTTCGCTTTCCGACACGAAAGGATGGTGCATCCCGATGAAAAAGATGCTTTGCCTGCTGCTGGCGCTTTGCCTGCTGCCGCTGTTTGCCGTGGCCGATACCCTGACCACCGCTCCCGCGCTGAGCGAAGAGGACCTGACGTTTGTCTTTGAGGGCGTTTCCTACCGTCTGGGCACCGACCCCGCCGCCCTGCTCGCCGCCGTGGAAGCCAAGTACGGCGAGACCATGACCAAGTATGAATACGAAAGCGTCTATTTTGACGGCACGGAAAAGGAATATTCCAACGACGTGCTGGACATCATCACCTACCCCTGCGGCGAAGACGGCGCGGATGAAATCGAAATGATTATGGTGCTGACCGACGAAATCACCACCGTCCGCGGCGCCTGCGTGGGCATGACGCTGGACGAGGTCGCCGAGCTGTACGGCGACAGCAACTACACCCTCGACTATGACCAGATGATCTGCTCGCTGGAGGATACCGGCGAAATGCTCCTCTTCAGCTTCGACGCGGAAAGCGACGAGGTGCTGTGCTGGTCTCTGCTCCGGAATACGATTAAGGAATAACGGGCTTCCGGCCATCAACATTAAAATGAGGTGCGGCGTATGCAATACAAAACCGTTGTGACAGACTATTATCCGAAGGCCAAAAAAATGGCCGAGGCGGTCGAAAAGGCCGCGAATGAAATGGCCAAAGAACATTGGGAGCTCCTGACCTTTTCCGTCACCAATTCCTCCAAGGCCATCCTCGTGTTCCGCTCAGCGGACGGCGTGGAGCAATAAGCAAGCCATACCGAAACAGCGTGCCGAAGCCCTCGGCACGCTGTCTTTTTTATTGTTTTGCATCAAACGCCGCGCCGAGGCACAGGCCGACGGACACGCCGATGCACAGCCACAGCGCGAGGTCGTCCGTCCAGCAGCCGACTGCTGTGCCCAGCAGCAGACCGATGCCGACGCCCCATGCAGACCCGCCCGACGGCTTCTTTGCCCGCCCGTCCTGCTTTTGCCCGTTCTGCCGTTCGTTTTTGTCCTTCGTCATTTCATCCGCCTCCCTAAGTTTTCTCTCATTGTGCGGACAAAATGTCAAAATGGCAACCATGGGCAAGCAAAATCGGGGTCAAACGGGGCGCTTTCCGTCAGCGGGCTTTCATCTGCGCGATTTGCCGCGCCACATATACGCCGCTTGCGGAGGCGTGGGACAAAGAGTGCGTGATGCCGCTGCCGTCGCCGATGACGTAAAGCCCGGGCAGGCGCGTCTCCAGATTCTCGTCCGCCTCCACCTCCATGTTGTAGAACTTGACCTCCACGCCGTAGAGCAGGGTGTCGTCGTTGGCCGTGCCGGGGGCGATGCGGTCAAGGGCGTAAATCATTTCGATGATGCCGTCTAAAATGCGCTTGGGCAGGACAAGGCTCAAATCGCCAGGCGTGGCGGCCAGGGTCGGCGTGACCAGACCGTCCTCCAGACGGGCCACGGTGCTGCGGCGGCCGCGCACCAAATCGCCGAAGCGCTGGACGATGACGCCGCCGCCCAGCATGTTGCTCAGGCGGGCAATGCTCTCGCCGTAGCCGTTGGAATCCTTGAACGGCTCGGAAAAGCGCTTGCTGACCAGCAGGGCAAAGTTCGTGTTCTCGGTCTGCTTGGCGGCGTCCTCGTAGCTGTGGCCGTTCACGGTGACGATGCCGTTCGTGTTCTCGTTGACGACGATGCCGTGCGGATTCATGCAGAAGGTGCGCACGTTGTCCTCGAATTTTTCGGTGCGGTAGACGATTTTGCTTTCATACAGCTCGTCCGTCAGGTGCGAAAAGACCACGGCGGGCAGCTCCACGCGCACGCCCAGGTCCACGCGGTTGGACTTGGTGGGCAGGTCTAATTCCTGGCAGACCGTTTCCATCCACTTGCTGCCGCTGCGCCCGACGGAAACGATGCACTGCGCGCCGGTAAACGCCCTGCCGCCGTCGCAGCAGACGGAAAAGCCGCCGTCCTCCCTTTTGATGCTGCGGACGGGGGTGTCAAAGAAAAACGCCACCTTTTCGCGCAGGTGCTCGTAGAGGTTTTTCAGGACGATGTAGTTGATATCCGTCCCCAGGTGGCGCACGGAGGCGTCCAGCAGATTCAGCTTGTTCTGAATACAGATTTTTTTGAAGCGCGAGCCTGCGGTGGAATAGAGCTTTGTGCCCGCGCCGCCGAACTGCATATTGATGTCGTCCACATAGTGCATCAGCGCCAGGGCGGGCTTCCTGCCGATATGCTCGTACAGCGTGCCGCCGAAATCGTTCGTGATGTTGTACTTGCCGTCCGAGAACGCGCCCGCGCCGCCGAAGCCGCTCATGATGGAGCAGGGCTTGCAGCCGATGCAGGTCTTCACCCTGTCGCCGTCAATGGGGCAGCGGCGCTTTTCCAAAGGGTGTCCCGCCTCAAAAACGGCGATTTTCTTGTCGGGACAGAGCCTGCTCAGCTCAAAGGCCGCAAAAATACCGCCGGGGCCTGCGCCGACGATGATGACATCGTAATTGTTCATGCAAAACCTGCTCCTTTCAAGCGCGGAGAGCGGGGCGCTGTCCGCAGAATAATCCCCCGTTTATGGCAGCACGCAAGTGCTGTTGCTTCGATAGGACGATATCCAGTATGAATTACATTTCTTTTCGGAAGGCGCGGAAACCGTTTTCTGTTCAAAGAAAAGGGTTTCCGCCATGAAACGGTTTCTTACTGATACAGCGGAAATCTTTCCGTCAGCGCGGCGACCTCGGCGCGGACGGCGGGGACGGCAGCCTCACCGCCGTTCAGGATGCGGATGATCCAATCGGCAATCTGCTCCATCTCCGGCTCTTGAAAGCCGCGGGTGGTCACGGCGGGCGTGCCGATGCGGATGCCGCTCGTCTCGGTCGGCTTGCGCTTGTCACGCGGCACCATGTTCTTGTTCACCGTGATGTTCGCCTCGCCCAGCCATGTTTCCAGTTCGCGGCCGGAAACGGGCGTGTCGCACAAATCGAGCAGGAGCAGGTGGTTGTCCGTGCCGCCGGACACCAGGCGCACGCCGCCCCTGAGCAGGGCGCGCTCCAGCGCTTTCGCGTTGAGAATGATCTGATGCTGATAGGCTCTGAAGGAGGGCTGCATGGCTTCATGGAAGCAGACCGCCTTCGCCGCAATGACGTGCATCAGGGGCCCGCCCTGAATGCCGGGGAAGTTCGCCTTGTCGATGGCCTTCGCATATTCGCTGCGGCAGAGAATCATGCCGCCGCGGGGCCCGCGCAGGGTCTTGTGCGTGGTCGTCGTCACCACGTCCGCATAGGGCACGGGCGACGGATGCTCTCCGGCGGCGATAAGGCCGGCGATGTGCGCCATGTCCACCATGAGGTACGCGCCCACATCGTCCGCCACGCGGCGGAAGGCGGCAAAGTCAATCGTCCGCGCATAGGCGGATGCGCCGGCCACGATGAGCTTCGGGCGCACCTCGCGGGCGCGGGCGAGGAGGGCGTCATAGTCGATACGCTCGGTCACAGGGTCGATGCCGTAGGCTTCAAAGTGAAAATATTTGCCGGAAATGTTCACGGGGCTGCCGTGCGTCAGGTGGCCGCCGTTGGAAAGGCTCATGCCCAGCACCGTATCGCCGGGCTGAAGGAGGGCAAAATAAACCGCCATATTCGCCTGCGAGCCGCTGTGCGGCTGGACATTCGCGTGCTCCGCGCCGTAGAGCGCCTTGGCGCGCTCCCGCGCCAGCTCCTCCGCCTTGTCCACGGCCTGACAGCCGCCGTAATAGCGGTGCGCCGGATAGCCCTCGG
Organism: Anaerovibrio sp.; assembly: GCA_963611355.1. GTDB lineage: Bacteria > Bacillota > Clostridia > Christensenellales > Aristaeellaceae > CAVDRM01. The sequence continues at coordinate 126,485 of CAVDRM010000002.1, read as the reverse complement.
CGTACTTGTTCGTGAGAATGCTGCCCGTCGCCGCCAGGACAGCGGGCGAGACAAAGTTTTCGGAGGCAATCAGCTCAATGTGCGCCTCCTGCCGCGCACTTTCTTCTTCCATGACGCGGGCGATTTCGGGGTCAACAGCGGTGATGCATTCGGGGATTTTCCACATGTTCAATATGCCTCCTTGATAATCCATCGCGTGGTTTTACATCGGCAGACAGCGGCCTGAAGCGTGATTTTTTCAAAAAGAACAGCGAAAATAAAAAACCGCTGCGGCGGTCAGACTGATCCGCAGCACATGCGCATAGCGCTTACTGCTGCTTCCTTCCGGACCTGACAGGGTTCACACCGCTACATCGCACGGGGCCCGTCCACCACAACGGCATTTTCTATTATACTGAAAATTTGAAAAAAAGCAAGTGCTAAATCAAAGAGCGCACGGCGAATGTTCCCGCCCGTCACTTTGCGGCCAGCGGCAGGGACGGCCTTGCGTTCAGGGTTAGGCCGGCGATATCCCCGCGCAGGAGGCGGTAATAGGCGGCCGAGCCTATCATGGCGGCGTTGTCGCCGCACAGGGACAGGGCGGGCATATACAGGGCGATGCCGTGCGCCGCGCATTCTTCCTGCATCCGCCGCCTGAGGAGGGCATTGGCGGAAACGCCGCCGGCCAGCGCCAGGGTGGTGACGTGCGTGTCGCGGGCGGCCAGCATGGTCTTTTCGACCAGCATATCGACGACCGCTTTGCGGAAGGAGGCCGCCAGGTCCGCCTTGCGGAGCGGCTCGCCCTTTTGCTGCATGGTGTGGACGGCGTTGATGAACGCGGTCTTGAGACCGGACAGGCTGAAATCGTACCTGCCCTCGGTGTGCGGGTGCGGGAGCCTCAAAAAGCCGTCGTCGCCTTCTTCGGCCAGCCTGTCCAGACGCGGGCCGCCGGGATAGGGCAGATCCAGCACCCGCGCCGCCTTGTCAAACGCCTCGCCCGCCGCATCGTCCTGCGTGCAGCCGAGGAGCCGGTACGCGCCGTAATCGCGCACCTCTAAAATATGGCTGTGGCCGCCGCTGACCACCAGGCAGGTAAACGGCGGCTTTAAATCGGGGCTGGTCAGGAAATTGGCGCAGATATGTCCCTCGATATGGTGGACGGGGATGAGCGGCTTGTGCGCGGCAAACGCCAGCCCCTTCATGAAGCTCACGCCCGCCAGCAGCGCGCCCACAAGCCCCGGCCCGTATGTGACGGCCAGCGCGTCCACATCCGCAAGCTGAAGACCGGCCTCCAGCAGCGCCGCATCCGTCAAAGCATTGACCTTTTCCACATGCGCACGGGAGGCGATTTCCGGCACGACGCCGCCGTACAGGGCGTGCAGGTCGATTTGCGAATAAACACAGTTGGAAAGAATTGTGCGCCCGTCCTCGATGACGGCCGCCGCCGTTTCGTCGCAGGAGGACTCCATCGCCAGAATGCGCACGGGACGCTTGCTTTTCAACGCCTCCGCCGCTTGTTTCGACTCTTCGAAATACGTCATTTTGCCTTCTCTTTTTCTTTTTTCTCCGAACGCTTTAAGACGATTGCCGCCAGGACGCACAGCCCCGCTAAGATGGCGGGGTTTTTCGCCGCGTCCTTGATGACGGCCCACGAGAGGTTCACAAACAGGCGGGTCGGCATGAGCTGGATGAGCAGGTCGGTCTGCGGGTTCAGGAGCCACAGGTCGTTATCAAAGAGCAGCCGGTGCAGGGTGACAAACAGGCCGTCAAAGTTCACATACGCCCACGCGCCGAGCGCAAGAAACAAAAGCACGGCCGCGCCCACGCCGATGAGCACGCCCGGCCAGACAAAGGCCGTCACCCAACGGTCGCGCTCCTTTTCGTCCTTGGGGGAGCGCTTTAAGTACAGCCATGTCAAAAGCCCCGCCATCGCCGCGCTGACGCCGAGCAGGATATACCGCGCCGCGGACAGGCGGGACAAAAGCGCCTTCACATCCGCAAGATGCGCAAGCTCCTTTTCGCTGTACGCCTCCGCCGCGCCCTCTGTCTTGGTCACGGTGACCTGCGGGGTCTCCGCCCTGCCGGAAAAATAATCGCCCAGCGCCGTGCCGAGCTTTGCATACTCGTTCAGCTTCACGCCCGACGCCGTCGTATCCGCATACGCCTCAAAGCAGGTCACATAGCTGCTGCCGCTCATCGCCGTTTCCACGGTCACGCGGCAGAGGTTAAACAGCGTGTAGAAGATAAACAAAAGCGCCGTCAGCAGGGCAAAAAGCCCCTTTGTGTTTGTTTTTTCCATCGTATCACTGCATCTTCAGATAAGCGGTGGTAAAGCCGTCCAGCCCGCCGTTCATCACGTCGTCGATATTGCCCGTTTCAAAGCCCGTGCGGTGGTCCTTGACCATCGTGTAGGGCTGGAAGACGTAGGAGCGAATCTGGCTGCCCCATTCGATTTTCTTCATCTCGCCCTTGATATCCGCCATCTGCTCTTCCTTTTCGCGCTCCTTCAGCTCCAGCAGTCTGGCCTTGAGCATTTTAAGGCAGGTCGCCCTGTTCTGCACCTGGTCGCGCTCGGTCTGGCAGGCGACGACGATGCCGGTGGGGAAATGCGTCATGCGGACGGCGGAGGAGGTCTTGTTGACGTTCTGCCCGCCCGCGCCGCTGGAATGGTAGGTGTCCACGCGGACGTCCTTCATGTTGATTTCAATCTCGTTGTCGTCATCCTCCAGCATGGGGGCGACGTCCAGGGACGAAAAAGAGGTATGGCGGCGGGCGTTTGCGTCAAACGGGCTGATGCGCACCAGCCGGTGCACGCCCTTTTCCCCGCGCAGGTAGCCGTAGGCGTTTTCGCCGTCCACCTCAAAGGAGACGGACTTGATGCCGGCCTCGTCGCCCTCCAGATAGTCCAGCAGCTTCACCTTGAAGCCCAGCTTTTCGCAGTAGCGGGTGTACATCCTGTACAGCATCTGCGTCCAGTCCTGCGCCTCCGTGCCGCCCGCGCCCGCGTGGAGGGAGAGGATGGCGTTCTTGTCGTCATAGTCGCCGCGCATGAGGGTCTCCAGCTCCAGCGCCTCGACCTTTTCACGAAGCCCGGTCAGCTCCGTGCCGGCCTCCTGCACCATCGCATCGTCGTTTTCCTCCTGCGCCAGGTCCAGCATGACCTCGATGTCGTCCAGCGCCGAGCAGAGCCCCTGATAGTGCCTGATTTTTCCCTCGATGGCGGTGATGCGGCGGTTGACGTGCGTGGAGCGCTCCAAATCGTCCCAGAAGCCCTCCGCGTTCATTTCCTCCTTCAGCTCGGTCAGCTCGTTCTCCAAATCACCCAGATGCAGCCCGCCGGAAATCTCATGGAGCTTGGCGCGCAAGGCGTCAATGTCCTGCCGGTACTGCTGTACGTCAATCATCATTCGTCAATCAATCCTTTCTGAAGGAAAAAATCATGCGGGCAGCGTGTGCGTGTCGCCAGGGGCGGCCGGGCTGAAAAGCAAAATGCCTCCGTTTGAAGCGTTCGTCTTCCTGCGTTTCCCGCCGAAATTGCCTGTCCTTGGGTCAGCCTTCCTGACGGTTGCGGCCGCAGCAGTTTTTATACTTCTTCCCGCTTCCGCAGGGGCAGGGGCTGTTGCGCCCGATTTTTTCGCCCGCCTTGACGGGGGTCAGGCGCTTGGCGGGCTGCGGGCCGTGCGAGGCCTCCACGGGCTTGGCAGCGGAGCGGCGCTCCGGCGCCCGCTCGATCTTCGTCTGGTACAGGCGGCGCACGGTGTCCTCGCGGATGAGATGGACCATGTCCTCAAACATATCGTAGGACTCCAGCTTGTACTCGTTCACGGGATCCTTCTGCCCGTAGGCGCGCAGGCCGATGCCGTCGCGGAGCTGGTCCATCATGTCGATGTGGTCCATCCAGCGGATGTCCACGGAGCGCAGGAGCAGCGTGCGCTCCAGCTCGCGCATATCCAGACCGATTTCCGTGATTTTTTCCTCGCGCAGCGCATAGAAGCGTCCGGCTTCCTTCTTGAGGAAGGCCGCCAGCTCGTCCTTTTCAAAATGGGCGACAGCGTCGGCGTTTGCGTCAAAGGTGCCGGCGGCAATGCAGAGCCGCTCCAGATAGTCCCTGAGGGCGGGTTTGTCCCAGGCGTCCATGTCGTCGCCCGCGCAGTAGCGGCCGACGGCCTCGTCAATCAGCGCATCCGCCATGCCGCGCACCACGGCGCGCATATCCTCGCCGCGCAGCACCTGCCGGCGCTGCCCGTAGATGATTTCGCGCTGCTGGTTCATGATGTCGTCATATTGCAGGACGTGCTTGCGCACCTGATAGTTGCGGCTTTCCACGCGCTTTTGGGCGTTTTCTATCTGCTTGGTCAGCATGCCCGCGGCCAGCGGCGTGTTTTCGTCCATGCCCAGACGCTCGATGAGCGGCTGGATTCTTTCGCCGCCGAAGAGCCGCATCAAATCGTCCTCTAAGGCGATGAAGAACTGCGAAGAGCCGGGGTCTCCCTGACGGCCGGCGCGGCCGCGCAGCTGGTTGTCGATGCGGCGGGATTCGTGCCGCTCCGTGCCGATGATGTGCAGGCCTCCCGCCTTCACCACGCGGTCATGCTCCTGGTCGGTGGTCTTTTTATATTCCGCCTTGAGTGCGCGGTAGCGCCCGCGGGCCGCAAGCACCTCCTCGCCGACGTTTTCGTTAAAGCCCGTGGCGGCCTCGATGACGTTCTCCGGCACCTCCTCCTGCCGCATGGTGCGGCGGGCCAAAAAGTCCGGATTGCCGCCCAGCAGAATGTCCGTGCCGCGTCCGGCCATGTTGGTGGCGATGGTGACGGCGCCGTAGTGACCGGCCTGCGCCACGATTTCCGCCTCCCGCGCATGGTGCTTGGCGTTGAGGACGTTATGCTCGATGCCGCGCATGGAGAGCATGCGGGACAGCAGCTCGCTCACCTCGACCGAGACCGTGCCGACCAGAATGGGCTGCCCCGTCTGATGGCGTTTGACGATTTCCTCCACGACAGCCTGATACTTGCCCTTCTTGGTGCGGTAGACCACATCGTTCATGTCCTCGCGAATCATGGGTCTGTTGGTCGGCACCTGCACGACGTCCAGGCTGTAAATGCCCTTGAATTCCTCCTCTTCGGTCTTGGCCGTGCCCGTCATGCCGGAGAGCTTCTTGTACATGCGGAAATAGTTCTGGAAGGTGATGGTGGCGAGGGTCTTGGACTCCCGCTCCACCTTGACGTGCTCCTTTGCCTCAATCGCCTGATGCAGGCCGTCCGAATAGCGGCGGCCGATCATGAGCCGGCCGGTAAACTCGTCCACGATGATGACCTGGTCGTTCTGCACCACATAGTCGATGTCCCGCTTCATGAGGGTATTGGCCTTGAGCGCCTGAATGAGGTAATGGTTCAGGTCGTTGTTTTCGGGGTCGGAGAGGTTGTCGATGCCGAAGGCGGCCTCCGCCTTGGCAGCGCCCGCTTCCGTAAAGGTGACGGCCCTGTCCTTTTCCTCGACCGTGTAATCCTCGTCCGCCTTCAGGCGGGAAACGAAGCGATCCGCCTTTTCATACATGTCGGTGGATTTTTCGCCCTGGCCGGAGATGATGAGCGGGGTGCGCGCCTCGTCAATCAGAATGGAGTCCACCTCGTCCACGATGGCAAACGCATGGCCGCGCTGCACCATGTCCTTTTCGTACAGCACCATGTTGTCGCGCAGGTAGTCAAAGCCCATTTCGTTGTTCGTGCCGTAGGTGATGTCGGCGGCGTAGGCCTTGCGGCGCTCCGCACCCTCCAGGTCATGCACGATGACGCCCACGGACAGCCCCAAGAAGCGGTACAGCTTGCCCATTTCCTCCCCCTGGAAGGAGGCCAGATAGTCGTTGACCGTGACGATGTGCACGCCCTCGCCCGTCAGCGCGTTCAGGTAGGCGGGCAGGGTGGCGGTCAGCGTCTTGCCCTCGCCCGTCTTCATCTCGGCGATGCGCCCCTGGTGCAGGACGATGCCGCCGATGAGCTGCACCTTGAACGGCCGCAGCCCAAGGCAGCGGCTGCTGGCCTCGCGCACGGTGGCAAATGCCTCCGGCAGCAGGCTGTCGAGCGTTTCGCCCGCCTTGTACCGCGCCTTGAATTCCTCTGTTTTACGGCAGAGCGCCTCGTCGCTCAGCGCCTGGAATTTCGGCTCCAGCGCCTCTATCTCCTCCGCCTTTTTGATAAGCGGCTTCAGCTGCGCGTCGTTGCCGAAGCCGAGCATTTTTTTCAGCGTGTCAAACATGATGCGTCTCCTTTTCGCGTCCGGCGCCTGCGCCCCGCCGCAGTCAGTCAAAGGCAGCGCCGCGCACGGAAAGCGGTGCAATCCATCGTGCAGGCCGTGTCGGATGCAGCAGGCAAAAACCGACGGCAGTGCCATAACCAACGTATAGTATAGCACGGGCGGAACAGGGAATGCAAGCGCTGACTTGACGGGGACGCAAAGGGCGGCAGGCGCGTGTGTGAAAGACAGGCGGACAGGGCTTCCTGATAAACATCAGCCCCGCACAAAAACCGTCCTTTCGTTCCGACCGCTTGCATTGCGTATTCAAGTTTTGCCTTGCGGGGCGCGGGGAGGGTTGCCTGATTGAAAGAGGAAACCTTTCCCGCCCTCATATCATGATTCCGCATCATATGCCATGCGGTAGATGGTCAGGATATCCTCATAGTCCAGCGGCTTATAGCCCGCGAGGATGCGCGTTCTGCCGCGTGTGCAGCGCAGGGCGAGCGTTTCCAGATCGTCCGCCTGAACGCCCAGGGCTTTCAGGTTCGTCGGCATGCCGATAGCGCGGTAATATTTTTCCTGCGCGTCGATGACCGCCTCGACCGTCCGCTCCGGATGCTCAAAATCAATGTCAAAATTCCACACGTTCGCCGCGTACCGCAGCCATCTGGGAAGATTGGCGCCGTACACATACCGCGCCCAGCTGCACCACAGCGCGGCCAGCCCCGCACCGTGCGCGACCGAGGGATACATGCCCGAAATCTCATGCTCCAGCTGATGCACGGCCATCACGAACTGCCGCCCGCACTGGGTCAGGCCGTTGTGCGCAAGGCTGGACGCCCACATCATGTTGGCGCGGGCCTTGTAGCTGTCGGGGTGCGCAAGACAGTCCCTGCCCGCCTTCATCGCCGTTTTGATGACGGCCTCCGCGACGGCGTCCGTCACATCGGTGTCCTCGCCCGGGCAAAAATAGCGCTCGATGGTGTGCATGGCGATGTCCACCGCGCCGCACGCCGTCTGGTACGGGCCGACGGTGTAGGTCAGTTCGGGGTTTTCAACGGCAAAATTCATGCGGTTGCAGGGAAGGGACGCGCCGCGCTTTTCGCCCGTCTCCTCGTTCGTGATGACGCAGGAATCGGACATTTCCGAGCCGGCCGCCGCCAGCGTCAGGACGGCGCCCTTGTTCAGCGTTTTCTTCGGCACGAATTTGCCGAGGAAAACATCCCAGATGTCCTTATCGGGATTGGCAACGCCGTGGGCGATGGCCTTGGCGGAGTCCAGCACGGAGCCGCCGCCAACCGCCAGCACAAAGTCCACGCCCTCTTTCAGGCACAGCCCGATGCCCTCCCGCACGAGTTTCAGCTGCGGGTTTGCCACCACGCCGCCCAGCTCCGCATAAGGGATATGCTCCGCTTCCAGCGCGGCCTTCACCCTGTCCAGCAGCCCGCTTTTTTTCGCCGACTGCCCGCCGTAATGCAAAAGCACCTTCCGCGGCGCGTACTCCGCCACGATTTTCCCGACCTTCTGCTCCTCGCCCCGCCCGAAATACACCTTGGTCGGGGTCTCATACACGAAATTCAGCATAAACGCCCTCCTTCACACAGCCATGTGCTCTGGATTATAGCATAATGAAGGGGAAAACGCCAGATGCATAAGGAAACGGCGCGTCAAGCCCGGACGAAAAATCAAAATTAGCGTTGACTAACTTATGCCCCGTCCTGTACAATAAAGGCACTCTTTGCACTGCATTCCATCCCCCAGGGGGTGCGAGATCAACAGTACAAGCTGAGCAGGCGATGCACCGAAGGGGCATGGGCCGGGCTGCAAAAGCGGCAGCAGAATGGAGCGTCAGCACATCTGTGGGACAGTTGTAGGTTCCGCGGATGTGCTTTTTGACATTCGGGACGGCAATCTCAATGCAAAAGAGAAACCTTTGGAAAGGGGAACCTGATATGACACTCCATACGACAAAGAAACTTCCAAACGGCGGAAGCGCCCTTGACGAAAAGGCCGTTATCCGCAGGCTGTCCTTCGTCAGCATCATCGGGAACGCCGCTCTCTCCGGCTTCAAGCTGTTCGCCGGAATCATCGGGCATTCCGGCGCGATGCTTTCCGATGCCGTGCATTCCTTCTCGGATGTGCTGACCACCGTCGTCGCCTATTTCGGCGTGAAAATCTCCAGGAAGGCCGCCGACCGCTCGCACCCCTTCGGGCACGAGCGCATCGAGTGCGTGTCCTCCCTGTTTCTGGGGCTGCTGCTGGGCGTGACGGGCGTCCTCATCGGCAAAAGCGGCCTGGAAACCATTTTTTCCGGCAGCCATGCAAGCATGCCCGTTCCCGGCGCGATTGCGCTCATCGCCGCCGTGGTGTCCATCGTCGGCAAGGAAGCGATGTACCGCTACACCCTTTATTACGCAAAGCGCATCCAATCCTCCGCATTCACGGCGGATGCATGGCACCACCGCTCGGACGCTTTTTCGTCCGTCGGCTCGCTCATCGGCATCGGCGGCGCGATGCTGGGCTGCCCCGTGCTGGACAGCATTGCCTCCGTGGTCATCTGCCTGTTCATTCTGAAGGTGTCCTGCGACATTCTCAAGGACGCCGTTTCCCAGCTGCTGGATACCTCCTGCGGCGAAAAGTACGAGGCCGAGCTGCGGCGGTTCATGGAAAAAGCGGACGGCGTGCTGGGCGTGGACGTCCTGCGCACCCGCATGTTCGGAAACAAAGTGTACATCGAAGCCGAAATCCGCGTGGACGGCGACAAGCCGCTGCGCGAGAGCCACGCCATCGCCGAGCGCCTCCATAACAGCGTGGAAAGCGCCTTCCCGAATATTAAGCACATCATGCTTCACGTCAATCCTGCGGAGGTCGAAAAATAAGGGAGGCTGCGGCTCCTTTATGCATCCCGAAGAATGGCTGCGGACTTGTTCGACAGTCTGTCAGGGATGCTCTGTCAGCCCATCCGACCTGAAAAACCGCCTGTCGGCGCAAAAAAGGGGCTGCCGCGGTTGATGCGGCAGCCCCGTTGGTCATTCATGTTTACGGTTGCGCGGGACACGGGTTTATTCTGTTGTTCAGCCGATGGGAAGGTGCGAAGCTGCGTCTGCGTATTGGCCGGAGACAATTTCTTTGTTTCGGCCGCAGGCTGTTTTCCCTGATTTCGGCGTTTTCTCTTCGGCTGATGTTCCTGTTTCTTTCCGTTTTGGGTCGCTTAGCCGAGTGAAAGGTGTGATGCCGAAGCGATCGGCCTCTTGTCAGGGTCAGACAGCTTGCGCGCAGGTATCGGCGGCATACGGCCGTGCTGTTGTCCATGCCCCTCAATGCCCGAAGAAAGAAGGAAACCGAGTCAAGAAGCGGGCGGTGCGTTGCGCGGCGGTACGGAAGGGGATGCCGATGCGTGCGGCGCGGCCTTGTCCTGTATGCTTGAGCCACAGGCGGCAGCGGCGCGATGAAAGGACGCGGAGCGCGGGTGCTCTGCCGATGAAAGAGAGAGGAAAACATGCAGCAGGCGGAATAACCGGCTCCTCATGGATCGGGAAAAGAAAGTCCTTTGTCGCTGATGCCGTGCCGCTGGGCGGCAACCGATGGCGGGAAAACCCGTTCAAATGAACTCCGAGGCCGCTTTTCGTTCAGGGAAACGAAAATGCCGTTGACCCTCCTTGGAAAAGCGGGACGATTCGGAAACAAAGTGACAGGCTTACGTTGATCAGGTTACGCAGAGGACAAGTGGGGTCGGCGGCGCAGAAGCCCTGTGCGCCGTTCCCTGCTTCGCTGCTTCCGGAGCGGCTGTTCGCGGCGCTGCTTTACGCAGCGGGCGCGAAATGAGCCCTCCAATAAAATGTTCGGAAGGTCGTCTGCCTTCATGCTCCTGCTATGATCGGCTCATGAAGCCCCGTGGCGGGGTATGGCGCGGCAGAGCCGGAAAAAAGCCGCTCTGCGCGTTCTGTGATGACGGCCGATGTTAAAACGCAGGCGTGAGGCAGACTGCACAATGTGCGGTTTCTTCGTTGTACAACGGAATCGCCTCCCTTTCAGGCTCCAAGCCGTTTTTTGTGCCGCACCCTATTCTCCGGTGCGGCCTCTCAGCTCTTACACCCTTTCGTTGCACCCTTACTATACCACACCGGCGCGTTCCTGTCAATAGTTTTTTGTGCAATCGGGAAATTATTTTGCCAAAGTTCACCGTGCAACCCGCACGGGCGTTATTTGTCTTTCGCTTTCCGCATAACCAAAGCCGCGCCCGCCGACAGAAGGGACAGGCAGCCGCCAAGCAGACAGCCGAAGCCCAGCGGAAGCAGGAAAAACCACTCATGCAGCAGCCCGTCCGCATCCACCTGCTCCGGAGAGACCGCCTTGATGCAAAGCAGCAGCGCGCCCAGGATGAGCAGCGCGCAGCCGACAAAGGCTGCGGTTTTGCCGAAACGGTTTTGACTGGTCTGATTGCCCATATATGCCTCCTGAATGATACAATCCGCCCGCCGCGAAGCGCGGTTGTCCGTTTTCCGCAGCGGGCGGGCTGTTTGTCCTTTCGCCCGAACGCCGTCAGTCCTTCCCGCTGAGCAGGGCCTGGGCGCGTTCTTCCCTGAACTGGTTGGTATAGAGCTTGTAATACGCGCCCTTGAGCGCCAGCAATTCCTTATGCGTGCCCATTTCTTTGATTTTTCCGTCGTCGATGAGCAGAATGCGGTCGGCGCTGCGGACGGTGGACAGGCGATGGGCGATGATGAAGGAGGTGCGCCCGTCCAGCACCTTTTCGATGGCGCGCTGAATGACCTGCTCGGTCTGGGTGTCCACGGAGGAGGTCGCCTCGTCCAGCACGAAAATCGCGGGGTCTGCCAGCAGTGCGCGGGCAAAGGAAATGAGCTGCTTTTCGCCGGTGGACAGGCGGTTGCCGCCCTCGCCGACGTCGGTCTGATAGCCCTTTTCCAGCCGCAGGATGAACGGCTCGGCGTTCACCAGCCGCGCCACGGCCATGACCTCCTCATCGCTCGCATTCAGGCGGGAATAGCGGATGTTGTCCATGATGGTGCCGGAGAACAGGTGCGGCTCCTGCAGCACATAGCCCAGATTGCTTTGCAGCCAGAGCTGGCTGCGCTCGCGGCAGTCCGTGCCGTCAATCAGCACCTGCCCCCTGGTCGGCTCGTAAAAGCGGCAGACCAGGTTGACCACGGTGGATTTGCCCGCGCCGGTCGGTCCGACCAAAGCAATGGTTTCGCCCGCCCTGACGTGCAGGTTAAAGTGCGACAGCACCTTTTCCCCGTCCTTATAGGCAAAATCCACATCCTTAAATTCGATGTCCCCGTGAATTTCGGGCCAGTTTTCCTTTTTCGGGCTGAAATTGTCGCCGTACACGCTGACGATTTGATCGCTGTCCCTGATATCCGGCTCGGTCTCCAGCAGGCTCAGCACGCGCTCGGCGGCGGCCTGCGCGCTCTGCATTTCGGAAAAGGCGTTGGCGATGTCGCGCACGGGCTGGAAGAACTGCACCGTGTAGTTGACAAACAGCTGCATCGTGCCCAGCGTCATCGCGCCGGAGAGGACGTTGCTGCCCGTCTGCCACAGGGCGTAGGCCGTCGCAATCGAGCCGAGCGACACGACGATGGGCAGGTACAGGGCGGACAGGGAGGCCGCCCGCACGCTGCACGCATGCATGGTTTGGGTCAGCTCCTTAAATTCCCCGATGTTCATGTCCTCGCGCACGAGGGTCTTGGTGGTCTTCGCGCCCATGATGCCCTCATTGAACGCGCCGGTGATGCGGCTGTTCGTCTTGCGCACCTGCCGGTGCGCCTTTAAGATGCGCTGCTGGAAGTACCACGAAATGAGCGCCAGCGGCGGGATGACGAGCAGGACGACCAGAGACAGCCGCCAGTCAATCAGGAACACCGTAACGGCGCCCAGCACCAGCACGACCGCGCTCCAGATAAGGTCCAGCAGCGACCAGCCGATGGTCTCCGCCAGACGCTGCGCATCGCTGGTCAGGCGGGTCATGAGATAGCCGGCGGGCATTCTGTCATAGTAAGAGAACGACAGCTCCTGCAGCTTTTTGAACGCCTTTTTGCGGATGACAAGGCACACGCCCGTTTCGATTTCGCCGCCGATGTACAGAAAGCGGTAGATGGCGGCGACCTGCAAAATAAGCAGGGCGGCGTATTCGGCGATGAACAGCCCGATGCCCTCGGTGGTCTGCCTGCCGATGAAATCATCAATGGCTTGCCGCGTGAGCAGCGGGAAGAGCACGTCGCACAGGGCGGTCACGGCCATCCACGCGCACAGGACGACCAGACGCCTTTTGTATTCCGGCGCGTAATTCAGGATTCTTTTCCACAGCGAGAGGGAAAATTGCTGCGTGTAGTCCTTTTCCTCGATATGTGTCGCGGCCATCAGGCGTTCACCTCCTCTCTGAATTCCTCCTCCAGGGCGGTCTGAATGTTGAAGATGCGGGCATAGAGACCCGGCTGCTTCATCAGCTCCTCGTGCGTCCCCTGCTGGGTGATGCGCCCGTCCTCCATGACCAGAATGCGGTCGGCCTGCGCCAGGGTGGTCACGCGGTGGCTGATGATGATGGTGGTCGTGTCCTTTCCGCGCCGTTTCAGCGCCTGCCGAATCTGCGCGTCCGTCTCCGTGTCCACGGCGGAGAGGGAATCGTCAAAAATCAGGATGTCGTTTTCCTTGAGCAGGGTGCGGGCAATGGCCAGACGCTGCTTCTGCCCGCCGGACAGGGTCACGCCGCGCTCGCCCACGATGGTGTCAAAGCCCTTGTCGCTCTCTGCAATAAAGTCCTTCGCGGCCGCGTCGCACACGGCGCGGTCTATCATTTCCTCGCTGGCCGTCGGCGCGGCGATGGAAACATTTTCCCGAATGCTTCTGGAATAGAGGAAGGGCTCCTGCAGGACGAGCCCGATGCGGCTGCGCAGATAGGCGCGGTCGATTCTGTCAATGGGCGTTCCGTTGATGTATATCTGCCCCGACTTTACGTCAAACAGCCGCTGAAGAAGGTGCACCACGCTCGACTTGCCGCTGCCGGTCGCGCCCAGGATGGCCACGGTCTCCCCCCGGCGGATGGTAAAGCTCATATCCTTCAGGACGGGCTGTCCGCCCTCATAGCCGAAAGTCACATGGTCAAACACGATGTCGCCGCGCAGGGAGGGCTTGAGCGCGTCCTTTTCCTCCGGCTCTGCCGGCAGGTTCAGCACGGCCTCGATGCGCTCGGCGGAGACCATGGACTTGCCCGCGTCGGACAGGATGCGGCCGAGCTGCCGGATGGGGAAGAGGAGCCTGCCCACATAGGTCGTGTAAATGACCAGCACACCCACGGTGATTTCCCCGCTGACGGCGGCGAACACGCAGGTGAGCAAGGTAATCATGGACTGCAGCATGGACAGGGCGTCGCCCGTCGCCCAGTAGACGGCCAGCAGGTAGCACAGCTTAAAGTTTTTCTTCGCCAGGTCGTCGCAGCTGCCGTTGAACTTATCCAGCTCATACTTCTGCCGCCCGAAGGCGCGCACCACGCGCACGCCCGTCAGGTTTTCCTGAAGCATGGTGCTCATCCTGCCCTCGGCCTCGTCCGCCTCGCGGAAGGACTTGATGACCCACTTGAAAAACAGCCACGCGAATAAAAACAGCGCGGGAATCATCACCATCGAAAGCAGCGTGAGCCGCGTATTCAGCGCCAGCAGCATGGACAGCGCCGCGGCAATCATCGTCACGGCATTGACCACGGCCAGAAGCTGGTTGGCCAGAAAGCGGCGGATGGTATCCACGTCCGAGGTGCAGCGCTGCACCAGGTCGCCCGTTTCCGCCTTCACATGGTAGGAAAAGGGCAGGCGCTGGATGTGGTCATACAGCTGCTCCCTCAAATACCGCGACACATTCTCGCCGGCCATGGACTGCCAGCGCCCCTTGCAATAGGAAAAAACGCCGCTCAGCAGGTTGACCAGAATGAGCGCCAGCCCCATGATCCACAAATTATGCGTCACATAGTCCGCCCCGCCCATTGCATCGGCCAGACGCCCCACGAAATCCGGCAGCACCGAGGCCTCCCCCGCCAGATAGTGGTCCATCGTCTCCGCCAGGAGCAGCGGCGGAACAAAGTCCAGCAGCACGCAGACGACCGTGCAGACGAACGCCCCCAAGAACCAGCGCCAGTTCATCGCAATCAGCCGCCCCATCAGCCTTGACTTGGGCTGCTTCATCAAATCAGTCTCCCCCTCTCGACTTTCTGCACTTCTTCAGACATAAAAAGACCCGCCGGCCGCGCTTGGGACGCACAGCCGACGGATAAGCGCCTGATGTCCTCAAAAAGGCATCAAAGCATGAAAAGCCGGCCGCAGACAGACGCAAAGCGCTCCTTCACAGCAGCAAAAATCCTGTTTCCCTTCCTGTATGCCATGCCCGCAGCCTCCCTTCTACACAGTTTCACGCATCGCGCAAAAGCAGTATACGCGCAAACCCACGGTTTGTCAATGGTTTGGCAAAAACGGCGCGTCCTGCGGCGCAAAAAGCGGGAGGCTCTCCCTCTGAAAGAGGAAGGGTCTCCCGCGGCAGATATTGGGCTTGTGCGCGGCTGCTTTCGCTTATTCCGCCAGCATCGCAATCATCTCGTTGCTCCGGGCGATAAACGCCTTGAGGTCTTCGGCATTGAGCGGGCGGGAGGACAGGCGGGCGACGTCGTACAGCTGCTTGCAAAGCAGGGTGCGCTTGTCGCCGGGCTCCATCGAAGCCAAAGCGCGGACCGTGGGGCAGAGCCTATTCAGAACCAGCGTATAGCGGGAGGGGAAGCTGAAGTTCTCGCCGTAGGCGGCGCTCATTTCCTTGTAGCGGCGAATCTGCTCATCCTCCACCAGCATCACGGGAAGGCTCCTGTCGGACAGCGCCTCCAGCTTGACCTCCAAGTCCTTGTCTCCCAGCGCCTCGCGCAGGACGGTCTGAAGCTCCTCGGCGTTCAAATCGGTGTTTTCGTCGCTCTCCTGCCTGAGGCCGGACACGTCCGCGTCCACACGGGCAAAGGACAGGCCGTCCTGCCCCGCGCCGAACTCCATGAAGGACATGAAGTTCATGTCAATCAGCGTATCCATGACCGCAACGTCAATGCCGCGCTCGGTGTACAGGGCGACGGCCGCCGCCTGACGGTCCGGCTCGGTGGTGTAGAAGATTTTCTTCTCCGCCTTGCCCTCGTTGCGCGTCCTGTATTCGTCAATGGTCAGGCACTCGCCCGCGGTGGTCTTCAACAGGATGCTGCCCTTGACCATTTCATAGAACTTCTGGTCACGAATGCAACCGTACTTGACAAACGGGGCAATATCGTCCCAATAGGTCTGGTAGGTCTCGCGCTCGGTGTTCATGAGGCTGTTGAGCTTGTCCGCCACCTTCTTGGTGATGTGCTGGGACAGGCGCCTGACATAGCCGTCGTTTTGCAGGAAGGAGCGGGAGACGTTCAGGGGCAGGTCGGGGCAGTCCACGACGCCCTTGAGCAGCATCAGAAATTCGGGAATGACTTCCTTGATGTTGTCCGCCACGAAGACCTGACGGTTGAACAGCTTGATTTCGCCCTCCTGCCCGCCGAAGTTCTTCTTGATGCGCGGGAAATAGAGGATGCCCTTTAGGTTAAAGGGATAGTCCACGTTCAGGTGCACCCAGAACAGCGGGTCTTCATAGGTGTGGAAAAGCTTGCGGTAAGCCGCCTTATACTCCTCCGGCGTGCAGTCCTTGGGGTTCTTGAGCCACAAAGGATGCGTATCGTTGATGGGCTTGGGCGCGTCGTCATGCCCGCATTCGCATTCATGGTCGTGCTCATGGTCGTGCCCGCATTCGCATTCGTGCTCCTCGTCCTTCTTGGGCACGTCGTGCGCGAAATTCTCGTCCTTTTCCTCTTTTTCTCCCTTTTCCTTTTCCTCAGCGGCGCACTTCTTTTCCGCCTCGATGCGCTGCTTTTCCGCCTCTAAATCTTCCAGATAAATCGGCACGGCCATGTAGCCGCAGTAGCGCTCCAGCACCTCGCGGACGCGGTAGCCGTCCAGAAATTCCTTCTCGTCCTCCATGATGTGCAGGGTGATGGTGGTGCCGCGCTCGGCGCGCCCGCCCGCCTGCATGGTGAACTGCATGCCGTCCTCGCTCTGCCAGATGACAGGCTCCGCGCCGTCCTGCCAGGAGAGGGTGTCAATCGTCACCTTATCGGAGACCATGAAGGCGGAATAAAAGCCCAGACCGAAGTGGCCGATGATGCCGCCCTTGTCGCCGCCCTCATAGTTCTTCAAAAACTCCTCCGCGCCGGAGAAGGCGACCTGATTGATATACTTCTCGACCTCCTCGGCGGTCATGCCGATGCCGTTGTCGGTAAAGCGCAGCTCGCCCGCTTCCTTGTCCACGGTCACGGTGACGCGCAAGTCCTCCTTGTCCGCGTCCGCGCCCCTGAGCATCCTGTATTTGGTCACGGCGTCGCAGCCGTTGGAGACCATTTCACGGATGAAAATGTCCTTGTCCGAGTACAGCCAGCGCTTGATGACCGGCATGATGTTCTGCGCGTCAATGGAAATGTTGCCCTTTTGCATATCGCTCATACGAATCCTCCCGTGTCAGAGGAAGGTCAAACGCCTTCCTTCTTTATATATATTCCTATTCCGCTCCGCCCGTCGAGGGGAAGCGCACGGTCAGACCCTGATGCGGGGAAACGGCAGGCCGCCTTCCCCGTGAAACGCCTGACCGAATGCATTATAACACGCCCCGAAGCAAAATGCAATCAAAAATTAGCACTCATCAAAGGAAAGTGCTAACAAAATTTTTTCAAACCCCTTGACTTCAAAGCCGGACGGTGTATAATATTCTTGAAGGTCAAAGAAGGTCAGACTTCCGGCCTTCGGCAGGAAACACGGTTTCCCGCGGACGTAACCAGGGAAGCGCCTGAAGCAGTCCTTCCCGCGCCCGTCCCCGAAAGGCGGTGCGCAGCGCTTCGGCTTTGCGTGCGGGGGCTAAACCTTCTTTCCCGCCCTGATGCAAACATAACCCCAATGCAGGTGAGGTGACAGATATGTCCGAAAACAAGTACACGCAGAAAAGCATTGAAGCCATCAACGGCGCGCAGACGCTGGCGACGGAATACAGCAACCAGCAGCTGGAGCAGGCGCACCTTTTGCTGGCGCTTTTGCAGGAGGAGCAGGGGCTCATCCCCCAGCTTCTGAAAAAAATGGGCAAGGATGTGGCAGCGGTCACGCAGAATGCCCGCGCCATCGTGGAAAAGCTGCCGAAGGTGCAGGGCCTGTCCCGCGAGCAGGGCAAGGTCTATGTCTCCGGCGACATGGACAAGGCGCTGAACGAGGCGGCGAAGGCTGCCTCTCAGATGAAGGATGAATACATCTCGGTTGAACACCTTTTCTTGGCGCTCCTCCGTGTGCCGGACAGGGAGCTTGCGTCCCTGTTCTCCCGCTTTGACATCCGCAGGGAAGGCTTT
The DNA here is from genome assembly GCA_963611355.1 of Anaerovibrio sp. Taxonomy (GTDB): domain Bacteria; phylum Bacillota; class Clostridia; order Christensenellales; family Aristaeellaceae; genus CAVDRM01. The sequence goes on along the minus strand of CAVDRM010000002.1, from coordinate 108,832 downwards.
TTGCAGGTGCTTTCCACCGTGCGCGGCGCCAGCCAGGTGACCAGCGACAATCCGGAGGACACCTATGACGCGCTCAAAAAATACGGCTCGGATCTGGTGGAGCGGGCGCGGCAGAACAAGCTCGATCCGGTCATCGGCCGTGACCGTGAAATCCGCGACGTCGTGCGCATCCTGTCCCGAAAGACGAAGAACAACCCTGTTTTAATCGGCGAGCCGGGCGTTGGCAAGACGGCCATTGCCGAGGGGCTGGCGCTGCGCATCGTGCGCGGCGACGTGCCGGATTCCCTGAAGGACCGCAGCATTTTTTCGCTTGACATGGGCTCCCTGATTGCGGGCGCGAAGTTCCGCGGCGAGTTTGAGGAGCGCTTAAAGGCCGTGCTCAACGAAATCAAAAAGAGCGAGGGCCGCATCATCCTCTTCATCGATGAGCTGCACCTCATCGTCGGCGCGGGCAAGACCGAGGGCAGCATGGACGCGGGCAACCTCTTAAAGCCCATGCTGGCACGCGGAGAGCTGCACTGCATCGGCGCGACGACCCTGGACGAATACCGCAAATACATTGAAAAGGACGCAGCCCTGGAGCGCCGCTTCCAGCCCGTTCTGGTCAATGAGCCGTCCGTTGAGGACACCATTTCCATTCTGCGCGGCCTGAAGGAGCGCTACGAGGTCTTCCACGGGGTCAAAATCACGGACAACGCGCTGATTGCCGCCGCGACCCTCTCCGCCCGCTACATTTCCGACCGTTTTCTGCCCGACAAGGCCATCGACCTTGTGGACGAGGCGTGCGCCATGATTCGCACCGAGATGGATTCCATGCCGCAGGAGCTGGATGAAATCAGCCGCCGCATCATGCAGCACGAAATCGAAGAGGCTGCCCTTAGCCACGAAACGGACGAAATGAGCAGAGAGCGCCTTGCCGTTCTGCGCAAAGAGCTTTCCGAAATGCGCGAAAAGTTCAAGGCCATGAAGTCCCGCTGGGAGAATGAAAAGAGCGACATCGGCAAGGTGCAGAAGCTGCGCGAGGACATCGAAAGGACGAACGCGGACATCGCCCGCGCCGAGCGGAATTACGATTTGAGCAAGGCGGCCGAGCTGAAATACGGCACGCTGCCGAAGCTGCAAAAGGAGCTGGAGGACGCTGAAAAAGCGCCCAGGAGCGACAGCACCCTGCTGCGCGACAAGGTGACGGACGAGGAAATCGCCCGCATCGTGGCGCGGTGGACGGGCATTCCCGTCAGCAAGCTGATGGAGACCGAGCGCGAGAAGCTCCTGCACCTGCCCGAACAGCTCCACAAGCGCGTTATCGGTCAGGACGAGGCTGTGCAGGCCGTGTCCGACGCCATCCTGCGCTCCCGTGCGGGCATTGCGGATGAAAACCGCCCCATCGGTTCCTTCCTCTTTCTGGGACCCACGGGCGTGGGCAAGACGGAGCTTGCAAAGGCTTTGGCGCAGGCCCTCTTTGACGATGAGAAAAACATTGTGCGCATCGACATGACCGAGTACATGGAGAAATTCTCCGTCTCCCGTCTGATCGGCGCACCGCCCGGATATGTCGGCTATGAAGAAGGCGGCCAGCTCACCGAGGCCGTCCGCCGCAAGCCCTACTCCGTCGTCCTCTTTGACGAAATGGAGAAGGCGCATCCGGATGTGTTCAACATCCTCCTGCAAATTCTGGATGACGGCCGCGTAACGGACAGCCAGGGGCGAACGGTGGACTTTAAGAACACCATCCTCATCATGACGAGCAACCTGGGCAGCCAGCAGATTCTCGAAGGCATCGACGCTTCCGGCTGCCTCTCGGACGAAGCCAAGGAGCGCGTCCGCTCCCTGCTCAAGGCCACATTCAAGCCGGAATTCCTCAACCGCATTGACGATACCGTGTTCTTTACGCCGCTTGACAGGACGCAGATTCAGCAAATCGTTGACCTCCTGCTTGAAAAGCTGCATGCGCGGCTCGCGGACAAACAGCTGACCCTGACCCTCACCTCTGCCGCCCGCGACAAGCTCCTTGACATGGGCTACGACCCCGTTTACGGCGCCCGCCCCATGAAGCGGCTCATTCAGTCGCGCATCGAAACGCTCGTCGCCCGCAAGCTCATCGAGGGCGCGGCGCTCCCCGGCGATACCCTCGTCGTCGATGCCGCCGACAGCCCCGACGGCTTCAGCGTATCGATACAGAAGTAACAAACAGGCGCATACGGCGCGCTCTCGTTCCCCTGACGGGAAACGGGAGCGCGCCTGCTTTATGGAGGAGTTTTGGTTTTATTTTGCGGGAGGAGGCTTTTTCGTCAAAAGCCCCTCCCGCGCCCTCCCGAAAACCGGTACACAAAATGGATTGCTGCATCAAAGAAAATATCTGTGTGTGGCGGTTGAAAAGGAAGGTTGATTACCGAATTTCTTGCATTTTTCCCCCGCCTCGTATATACTAAAGCAGGCTTTATCCGTCCGTTTTCCGTGACGGAACGCAAAGCCCCGGCTTTCATTTTGTTTTCCCACGCACCCCGAAGGAGGTTCTCTCTTGTCCGACCAAAGACTGACAAAAATCCGCAATTTCTGCATCATTGCCCACATCGACCACGGCAAATCCACCTTGGCCGACCGCATCCTGGAAAAGACCGGCGTCTTTGAAAAGCGCGAAATGGTGGAGCAGATTCTGGACTCGATGGACTTGGAGCGCGAGCGCGGCATCACCATCAAATCCAAGGCCGTGCGCATGGACTATACCGCGAAGGACGGCAGGACGTACGAGCTGAATCTCATCGACACCCCCGGCCATGTGGACTTTTCCTATGAGGTCAGCCGCGCCCTGGCTGCCTGCGAGGGCGCTGTTCTGGTCGTGGACGCGACGCAGGGCGTGGAGGCGCAGACGCTGGCGAACGTCTACATGGCCTTGGAGCACAACCTGGAAATCGTCCCGGTCATCAACAAAATCGACCTGCCCAGCGCCCAGCCGGATGTCGTCAAGGGCGAAATCGAGGAGGAAATCGGTCTGGACGCGCAGGACGCGCCGCTGATTTCCGCCAAGATGGGCATCGGCATTGACGACGTCCTGGAGGCGGTCGTCACCCGCGTGCCGCCGCCCGCCGGCGATGAGCGTGCTCCGCTCAGGGCGCTGGTCTTTGACGCCGCCTACGACAATTACCGCGGCGCCATCTGCTTTGTCCGCGTGATGGAGGGGCGCGTCTATCCCGGTATGCGGATGCGCATGATGCAGACCGGCGCGGAGTTTGACGTGGTCGAGGTCGGCATGTTCAAGCCGAATTACGTCCCGTGCGCGGAGCTTCGCCCCGGCGAGGTCGGCTACATCGCCGCGTCCATCAAGGACGTGCGCGACACCCGCGTGGGCGATACCATCACGAACGCCGCCGCGCCCGCCGCCGAAGCCCTGCCCGGCTACCGGCAGGTGCAGCCCGTGGTCTTCTGCGGCATTTATCCTGCCGACGGCGCGGATTACGATGCGCTCAAGGACGCTTTGGAAAAGCTGCGCATGAATGACGCGGCGCTGACCTTTGAGCCGGAAACGAGCGCGGCCCTCGGCTACGGCTTCCGCTGCGGCTTCTTGGGGCTCCTGCACATGGAAATCATGCAGGAGCGTTTGGAGCGCGAGTTTGACCTGAACCTCATCACCACCGCGCCGAGCGTCGTTTACGAGGTCGTCAGGACGGACGGCTCGGAAATCACCATCGACAACCCGTCCAATCTGCCGCCTCCCAACGACATCGCCTGTATGCGCGAGCCCTTTGTCCGCGCCACCATCTACACCCCGCAGGAGTTTGTCGGCACGCTGATGGATCTGAGCCAGTCCAAGCGCGGCGTGTTCATCGACATGCAGTACGAGGGCGGGCGCGTCAAGCTGTCCTACGACATCCCCTTAAACGAAATCATCTTCGATTATTTCGACCAGCTCAAGTCCCGCAGCCGCGGCTATGCGTCCTTTGACTACGAGGTCACGGGCTATCGGGAGAGCGATCTGGTCAAGATGGACATCCTGCTGAACGGCGAAATCTGCGACGCCTTCACCATGATTGTGCACAAGGACAGGGCGTACCCCCGCGGGCGGAGCATTGCGGAAAAGCTGCGCGACGTCATCCCGCGCCAGCAGTTTGAAATCCCCATTCAGGCGGCCATCGGCGGCAAAATCATCGCCCGCGAGACCGTCAAGGCCGTGCGCAAGGACGTGCTGGCCAAGTGCTACGGCGGCGACATCACCCGCAAAAAGAAGCTCCTGGAAAAGCAGAAGGAGGGCAAAAAGCGCCTCCGTCAGTTCGGCACCGTCCAGCTCCCCGGCGAGGCGTTCATGGCCGTCCTCAAAATGGATGAGGGATAACGATAGATAGATTGCGGGGAGGAGACTTTTTTGAACAAAGTCCCCTCCCCGTACCCCGCCCGAAAAACGATGCACAAGCTCCGTGATCGTATCGAAGTCTTGCCTTCTGTGTGCCGCTGTCCGCTGTTATTGTGCCCGCTCCATCAGCGGGCTTTTATGTTTTCCTCCCGCACACACGCTGTTTTTTCGTTTCAGCCTTTGACATTGCGTATCAAAGTTTTCCTTTGAGGGGCGCGGGGGGGTTCCTTTTTCAAAAGGAAATCCTCCCCGCCTTATCCATTCCTCCCTTCCGTATCAAAAACACTCCGTCTCCCGCCGTTTTTCCCTGCGCTTGTGTTGCATTGGCTTGTGTTTCGTGGTATGATAAAATGTGTTGCCGTTGGGCACCAATCCGGAAAGGGGAATGTTCATGGACATGAAACGTATGCTTGCCCAGAGGCTGAGGCAGGTCATCGGGCGGACGTATCCGGACGCGCAGGGCGTGCCGGAGGATTTGCTGCCGCTCTTGGAGGTGCCGCCGGACAAGCAGATGGGCGACTATGCCTTTCCCTGCTTCAAGCTGTCCAGGGCGCTGCGGAAAGCGCCGCCGATGATTGCCAAAGAGCTGTGCGCGGCGTTTGACGAGCCGGACCTGGCGCGGGCGGAGTGCGTGAACGGCTATCTGAATTTCTTTCTGAACAGAGGCGAATTGGCCAGGACGCTGCTTGAGGCTGTCGGGCAGGCGCCGGACAGGTGGGGCGCGTCCGGCATGGGCGCGGGCAAGACGATCTGCCTGGACTATTCGTCCATCAACATCGCCAAGCGCTTCCACATCGGCCACCTGTCCACCACCGTCATCGGGAACAGCCTCAAGCGCATCTTTGATTTTTTGGGCTACAAGACCGTCGGCATCAACCATCTGGGCGACTGGGGAACGCAGTTTGGCAAGATGATTGCCGCCTACAAGCACTGGGGCAGCAGGGAAATGGTCGAACAGGGCGGTGTCGCAGCCCTGAGCGAATTGTACGTCCGCTTCCATGCCGAGGCCGAGGCGCAGCCCGAAGGCCACAAAACCCTGGAGGACGAGGGCCGCGCATGGTTCAAGAAAATCGAGGACGGGGACGCGGAAGCCCTTTCCATCTTCAACTGGTTCAAGGAAATGACCCTGCGCGACGCGAAAAAGGTCTACGATCTCCTGGGCGTCACCTTTGACTCCTACGCGGGCGAGAGCTTTTACAACGACAAGATGGGGCGCGTGATAGACGAGCTGAACGCAAAGCACCTGCTCAAGGATTCGGACGGCGCGAAGGTGGTCGATTTGTCCGCCTGCAACATGCCGCCCTGTCTGATTGTCAAGAGCGACGGCGCGACCCTCTACGCCACCCGCGACCTGGCCGCCGCCCTCTACCGCAAGGATACCTACGACTTTGACCAGTGCCTGTACGTCGTGGCGTACCAGCAGGATTTGCACTTTAAGCAGCTCTTCAAGGTCATCGAGCTGATGGGCTATGACTGGTGCAATCGCATGAAGCACGTCTCCTTCGGCATGGTCTCCTACGAGGGGCAGGCGCTGTCCACCCGCAAGGGGCACGTCATTTATCTGGAGGATCTGCTCGCCCGTGCGCAGGAAAAGGCGCTGCAAATCATTGACGAGAAAAATCCGAATCTCCCCAACCGCGAGGAGGTGGCGCGGCAGGTGGGCGTTGGCGCCGTCGTCTATTCCGCCCTGCAGAACAGCCGCATCAAGGACATTGATTTCTGGTGGGACAGGGCGCTCAGCTTTGACGGGGAGACCGCGCCGTATGTCCAGTACACCTATGCCCGCTGCGGCTCGGTGCTCCGCAAGGCACCGGAAACGGACGTTGAGCCCGACTACGCGGCGCTTGACAACGATGAGGCGCAGCAGCTCCTGCTGCTTTTGTCCCGCTTCCCAGACACCGTGAAGGAGGCCGCCGCCAAGTACGAGCCCTTCTTCATCACCCGCGCCGTGACGGAGCTGGCCAAGGCGTACAACAAATTCTACTATGAGCATCGCGTGATTGAAGAAAGCGACCCGTGCGGCACCAGGGCGCGGCTTTTGCTGACCGAGGCCGTGCGCGGCGTCATCAAAACGGGGCTGTATTTAATCGGCGTGGAAGCGCCGGAGCACATGTGAGGTCTGTCTGTCGGCATTCCCCGAAAGAAAGCGAGAGGTACTATGCGTTTTACCAAAATGCACGGCATCGGCAATGATTACATCTTTGTCAACTGCTTTGAGGAGACCGTTTCGGATCCGTCCCGTCTGGCCATTCAGATGAGCCGGCCGCATTTCGGCATCGGCTCGGACGGGCTGGTGCTGATTGAGCCGTCGGACGCGGCGGACGCCGCCATGCGCATTTTCAATTCCGACGGCAGCGAGGCGGAAATGTGCGGCAACGCCTCCCGCTGCATCGGCAAATTCATGTTCGAGCGCGGGCTGACGGCCAGGCACGAGCTTTCCCTCATGACCAAGGGCGGCTACCGCCGGCTCTGGCTGACGGAGGAAAACGGCCGCGTTTCGCAGGTGCGCGTGGACATGGGCTCTCCGGAGCTTTCGCCCAGGCTCATCCCCGTTGACCTGCCCGGCGAGGCCGTTCTGCGCCACCGTTTGCAGATATTGGGGCAGACCCTCTTTATCACCTGCGTCAACATGGGCAACCCCCACGCGGTCATTTTCACCCGCGACCCTGACGTGGTGGACGTGCCGACCCTGGGCGCGATGATTGAGCATCACCCGCTCTTCCCGCGCCGCACGAACGTGGAATTTGTGCGCGTCATCAAGCGGGACGTGCTGCAAATGCGCGTCTGGGAGCGCGGCGCGGGCGAAACGCTGGCCTGCGGCACGGGCGCGTGCGCGTCCCTTGTCGCCGCCGTGCTGACGGGCGTGGCCGACCGCACGGTGCAGATAAAGCTGGCGGGCGGCAACCTGACCGTCCACTGGGACGCGGCGGACAACCATGTCTATCAAACCGGCCCTGCCGCCTTTGTGTTTGACGGCGAATGGCCGGAGGAATGAGGCGGCTATGAAGGTAAACGGACATTTGGCGCACATGAGCAAGGGCTATCTCTTCGCCGACATTGCGCGGCGGGTGAAGGCGTATGAAGCGGAGCATCCCGAACAGACCATTCTGCGGCTGGGCATCGGCGACGTTACACAGCCGCTGGTTCCCCATGTGGCCGCCGCCTTTTCCGATGCGGCCGCGAAGATGGGCACGCTTCAGGGCTTTCACGGCTATGCGCCGGACGGCGGGTATCATTTTCTCCTGAGCGCCGTTGCCGAAAAGGACTATGCGCCGCTGGGCGTGTCGATAGCGCCGGATGAAATCTTCATTTCAGACGGCGCGAAGTCGGACGTGAGCAATCTTCAGGAGATTTTTTCCGCGGACACGCGCATTGCGGTGACCGACCCCGTCTATCCCGCCTATGTGGACGCGAACGCCATGGCGGGGCGCCTGGGCGAATGCGTGCGGGGCGTCTGGGACAGGCTCGAGACCCTGCCCTGCACGGCGGAGAACGGCTTTGTTCCCGCCCTGCCGCAGACGCCCGTGGACGTTCTGTATCTGTGCTATCCGAACAACCCGACCGGCACGGTTCTGACCCGCCCGCAGCTCAAAGCAATCGTGGACTGGGCGAACGCGCACGATGTGCTCATCGTCTATGACGCGGCGTACAAGGCGTACATCACCGAGCCGGACATTCCGCACAGCATTTTTGAAATCGAGGGGGCGCGCACCTGCGCCATTGAGTGCTGCTCGTTCTCCAAGACAGCAGGCTTTACGGGCGTGCGCTGCGCCTACATGGTCATTCCGCATGAGGTCATGGGGCAGGACGGCGAAGCCCGCATCCCGCTCAACGCGCTCTGGCGGCGGCGGATGGAGACGAAGTTCAACGGCGTGTCCTATCCCGTGCAGCGGGCGGCGGAGGCAGCGCTTTCCAACGTCGGGCAGCGCGAGATTGCAGCCGTCATCGCCCTGTACATGAACAATGCGCGCATCATCCGCGAGGGGCTTCAAAAAGCCGGCTTTACGGTCTACGGCGGCGTGAACGCGCCCTATATCTGGATGAAGACCCCGGACCATATGTCCTCCTGGGACTTTTTTGATGCCCTGCTTGGCCGTGCCCAGGTCGTCGGTACGCCCGGCGCGGGCTTTGGAACAAGCGGCGAGGGCTATTTCCGCCTCACCGCCTTCAATACGCCGGAAAATACCGCAAAGGCCGTGGAGAGGATTGTACGGGCATTTTGAGGATTGTCGGAAGCCGTTTCCTTTGGAAAAAGAAAAACGGATACACAAGCTGTCCGCTGCATTGAAGCGGCTGAATGCGTGTGAGGAGGAAATGGCGGAAACCCTTTCCTTTCAGGAAAAAGAAAACGGTTTCCGCACCTTCCGAAAGGAAACCTGATACACAATGGAAATAGCTGCATCGAAGCGGCTGTTTATGTGTGCTGATAAAGGAATAACCGGCATTTTTTCCTTCACAGGAAGCCGAAAGGAGTTATGTATGGTACGGGCAATAGTCGGCGCGAACTGGGGCGACGAGGGCAAGGGCAAAATCACCGATATGCTGGCGGGGGAAAGCGACGTTGTCGTGCGCTTTCAGGGCGGCGCAAACGCCGGCCACACCATCATCAACGACGCGGGCAAGTTCGCCCTGCACCTCCTTCCCTCCGGCGTGTTTCACGAAAACGTGATGAACATCATCGGCGCGGGCGTGGCGCTGGACATTGAGGCCCTCCTGCGTGAGCTGGATTCCATCGTCTCCCGCGGCGTCACCATGCCAAAGCTCATGATTTCAAGCCGCGCACAGGTGCTGATGAGCTATCATGTCGCCCTGGACTGCTATGAGGAAGCGCGGCTGGGCAAGGGCGGCTTCGGCTCGACAAAGTCCGGCATCGCGCCCTTTTACAGCGACAAGTACGCCAAAATCGGCCTGCAGGTCTGCCAGCTGTTTGACAAGGATCTGCTGCACCGCCGCCTTGCCAATGCTGCCGCGCTCAAGAACCCGCTGCTGGACGCGCTCTATCATCAGCCGCCCCTTGACGCGGACGCACTGACCGAAAAATACTACGCCCTGGGGCAGAAAATCGCCCACTGGGTGGGCGACACGGCGCTTTATCTGCATCATGCCATCGCAAACGGCGCCCGCATCCTCCTGGAAGGACAGCTCGGAACGCTGCGCGACCCCGACAACGGCATCTTCCCCTTCACCACCTCCTCCTCGCCCCTGGCGGGCTACGGCACGGTGGGCGCGGGTGTGCCGCCGACAAGCCTCCGGCAGGTCATTGCCGTCACCAAGGCGTATTCCTCCTGCGTGGGCGCAGGTCCGTTCACGACCGAGCTGTTCGGCGATGAGGCCGAGGAGCTGCGCAGGCGCGGCGGCGACGCGGGCGAATACGGCGCAAAGACGGGGCGTCCCCGCCGTGTCGGCTGGTTTGACGCCGTGGCGACCCGCTACGGCTGCATGCTGCAGGGCGCGACCGACTGCGTGATGACCAACCTGGACGTGCTGGGCTACCTGCCTCAAATCAAGGTCTGCACGGGCTACAAAATCGACGGGCAAATCGTCCGCGACTTTCCCGTCACCCCCCTGCTTGAAAGGGCCGAGCCCGTCTATGAGATTCTCCCGGGCTGGCTGACGGACGTCCGCGGCATCACCCGCTATGAGGATCTGCCCGAAAACTGCCGCCGCTACGTGGAGTTCATCGAACAGGAAATCAAAACCCCCCTCACCATGCTCTCCAACGGCCCCAAGCGCGAGGAAATCATCTATCGGTAACTCCCTATGGCCCGCGACAAAAAAGGCTGCCTCACTTGATTTTGTGAGACAGCCTCTTTAAATGCATTTGATTTTATTCCTGGAACGTGCGCACGGGCAGCACCAGATACAGGTAGCTGCTGCCCTGCGCGGGCTTGATGACGCACGGGGAAACGCTGGAATTAAAGCACAGGGTGAAGGTATCGTCGCTCAGGTTTTTGATGACGTCCATCATATAGCCCGCGGCAAAGGCGATGCGCAGGCTCTCGCCGACGCAGGCAATCTCGATCTCCTCATCCACGGACGCGATTTCCGCGTTGGAGCGCATGAACATCCTGCCGTTTTCGATGCTCAGATAAATCAGCTTGTTCTTGCCCTCGCTGGCAATGACCCCGCAGCGCTCGATGGCGCGGCTGAAAAGCTGGCGGTCAACGTTGACCTCTGTCGTCCATTTGTCGGGCAGGATGCGCTTATAATCGATATATTCGCCCGTCAGAAGGGAGGCGTACAGCTTGACCTTGCCGAACTCGAACATGATGTGGGAGGCGTTATAGGTGATGGTCGCGTCCATGTCGTTGTTGTCCGGCAGGAGCTTGGACACTTCACTCATCACGCGGCCGGGCACGACCGCCTTGATGAGCTCCTGACCCTCCGGCACGGGGTTTTCCCGCTCGATGCACTGCATGGCCAGCCTGTAGCCGTCCAAACAGACAAAGCGCGTTTCCGTGCGGTACGTCTCCATCAGCACGCCGGTCAATACCTTGCGGCTCTCATCGGACGAGACGGCGAACATGATTTTGGAAATGGCCTCGCGCAGCCGCCCGCAGGGGAGCTGAATGACGTTGCCCGGCTGCACGTCGCTGATTTCGGGAAAGTCCTCCGCCGTCATGCCGATCATGTTGATGGCGCTGCCGTGGATGCGGATGCTGGCCTTGCAGTCCCTGTCGATGTTTACGGACACGTCGCCCGCGCTCTGCTTCCTGATTAAGTCCGCCAAAAGCTTGGCGGGGAGCAGGGCACAGCCGTCCTCGGCGATTTGCGCGTCGATGCTCGCCTTGATGGTGATTTCGCCGTCCGTACAGGTCAGCCTCAGGCCCGTGTCCGGCGTTTCGAGCAGGACGCAGTTGGTCGCCTGATTGTAGGCGCGGACGGGCAGGGCCTTGGTCACCATGCCCAGGCCGTAGCTGAATTCATCGGTATACACGGTAAATTGCATCTCTTCTTGCTCCTTTCGGCTGCTTCCGTGTCTCTTCCGTTCATGCCTTCGTCCGTTTTCCGTTTCGCGGCGGCAGCCAAAACCATCCTTACAATGGTTCTATTCTATATATCGTAGTCGTAGTAGGGGCTGGGGAAAGTGGGGAAAAGTCCCGCAAAGCAAGGCAGCGCCCCGAAAACGCCTATGGATAAACGTCTTTTGCCCTGCGGACAGGGTATGGACAAACGGCGGATAAGTCCGTTTCTCTTTTGTCCGCGGCCTGCCGCGCCTTTTGTCCCGCTTTGTATTATCGCATACTTTCCGTAAAATAGCAAGCCGATTCCCCTGATTTCGGGCGTCAGACCGCCCCATGTCGGCCAATTCGTCCCGTTTTGCGCCCGCCGTTTTGCCCGCGCTTTGGATGCCGCTTTGCCGGATGCGGACTTATCCCCACAATCCGAACAATCCGCAGCCTATTTATCCACAGCCTGGGGACAATGCAAAACCACGTCCGTATCCCGCTTTGCGCCCGCCGAGAGGCTGCCTGATGCGGACTTATCCGCAGCCCCCTGCGGATAACCCGGCATGAAACCATAATAAAAGAAGCCGCCTGCTTGAAGCGGCTTCCGCCGTCCCGACAACCATCGGAGCGGCTTTTTTTTGATTGCGTTTTACTCGGCGATTTTTTCAAAATAGAGGACAGTGTCTTCCTCGACCGTCGCGGACATGTATTGACCGCCCTCGTGCAGGTAGAGGGTCAGGCTGGAAAAGCCTTCCATCTCCACGCCCATGTCGATGTGCAGCGCGCCGTCGGACAGCGCGGCTTCCGCGGTGACGCCGCTTTTGTTTGTCTCATCGTAGGCGACATCGAGGGTCACGCTGCCGTCCGCAATCGTCAGCATGATGTAAGCCCCCAGGCTCGACGAGGGAACCTGCATGCCGTAGGAGTCCATCAGGAAAAGAGTCCATGTGCCGTTAAAGTCCGCCAGGACAGGGTCCGCACAGACATCGCCGGCGACAAAGGTTTCGGCGACGGCCTCCTCGCGGCCGAACACCATCTTCATGGTTACGCCTTCCTCTTCGAGGATGCAGACCAGCGTGCCGTCTTCACCCGGCACACAGGTCAACACATTGCCATCGGCGCCCGTCAGCACAGCCGCGCCGTTTTCGTCCATGACCCAGGTGCCTTCCTCGGTGTCGTCGCCGACACTCGTCGTGCAGGTATAGTCCGATCTCAGCTCGATGACGTAGTCCGCCAGGCCGATGGAGGCCGCGTTCATACTCAAGTCGCCCATTTCTAAAGTGTTCAGGTACCAAAGGCCGGTCACGTCCTCGGCTGTTGCGCCGATGCACAGCGTCAGTGCAAGCATCAGCACGAGCGCTGCGCACATCAGTTTTTTCATTGGGTTTGTCCTCCTTATTGTTAATGGGTGTTCCTGCTTCAGTATAACGGCGAACACCCCGTCTTGTCAAATAGAATTTTATGACGGCGCAACACGCTTTTTCCATATCTTTCCTTTTTCCTTGCAATTCGCAGAAAATCCGCCGGTTTTGCACGGGTGTTTTCGTTTACGATAGAGCTGCGCCGGAGAGGAGCGGCCGGCGGACAAAACGGCGGGGAGGTGACACAAACGGACGGACAGATGCCTTCGCTTCGTCAGCGTGCGGAGCGGGCGGCCGTCCTGCGGCTGACGGCCATCCTGGAAGGCGAGGAGGTCTCGGCGGCGGACGCAATCAAGGCGGCTTCGCTGGTGCTGGACAAGCTGAAAACGGACAGGGAGGAGGAAAGCGGGATGTTTGAGGTGACGGTCGTTTGACTGCGGGGCATGAGGCTGCGGAAACCGGGCAGCGGCTGACAAACGCCGCTGCCGGCAGGCCGGGCAAAAAAACGCTGACCCTGCCGGCAGACAGCCTGAATCCAGTGTATGTGCCCTTTCTGCACGATACGCACCGCTATCAGCTCTTTTACGGCGGGGCGGCGAGCGGGAAAAGCGTGTTTCTGGCGACGAGGGCGGCCGTCGCCGCGCTGGAGGGAAGGAACGTGCTGATTGTGCGCAAGGTGTTCAGGACGCTCCGCACAAGCTGCATGAACGAGGTGAAAAAGGCCGTCGGGCGGCTTCAGGCGGACAGGTACTTCACCCTGAACAAGGCGGACGCGGTGCTGACCGCCGCAAACGGCGCACAGATTATCTTCCTTGGGATGGACGATGCCGAAAAAATCAAGTCCGTCACCCCGCAGCAGGGCGTGCTGACCGATATCTGGGTCGAGGAGGCCACGGAGCTGGACAGGGCGGAGCTCAAGCAGCTGGACAAGCGTCTGCGCGGCCTCAGCCCCTTTCAAAAGCGGCTGACGCTCTCGTTCAACCCCGTCTCCAAATCGCACTGGATATACCGCGAGTTTTTTGACGGCTGCGATGAGGAAAAGCAGGTTTCTCAAACCGACAGCACGCTCTTTGTCCGCACGAGCTTCCGCGACAACCGCTTCCTGACGGACGAGGACAGGCAGGCGCTCCTTAACGAGCGGGACCCCTACTTCCGCCGCGTGTACACGGACGGCGCGTGGGGCATCCCTGCGGACGCGGTGTTCACGAACTGGCGCGTGGCGGACACGGACGGGGACATATCGGGCGAAACGCGCATGGGGCTGGACTTCGGGTTTTCCACAGACCCCTGCGGCTTCGTTCGGGTGCTGTATAACAGGCGGGCGCGGAAAATCTGCGTCACGGACGAAATGTACGAGCGCGGGCTGACCAACCGCGCCCTGTATGAGCGATTAAAGCCCGTGTGCGGGCAGGGGCTCGTCCTCTGCGACAGCGCGGAGCCCAAATCCATTCGGGAGCTGTGCGACCTGGGGCTTTATGCGCGGCCCGCCCGCAAGGGGCCGGACAGCGTGATGTACGGCCTGCAGTGGCTGCGCGGGCATGAAATCATCGTCAGCCCCCGCTGCCGCCATATGCGCAATGAGCTGTCCGCCTACTGCTTCAAAAAGGACAGGGACGGCGCCTTGCTGCCCTATCCGGAGGACAGGAACAACCACCTGATTGACGCCCTTCGATACGCGCTCACCTATGACATGGAAGCGCGGTATGCGCGGACGGAGAGCGGAGAATGACACAGGGACACACTGAAAGGAGCAAGATGATCAGACGAGAAAAGAGCCTTCTGCAAAACGGCGCGCCTTCGGGCAGGCTGCTGCGCGGGGTGCTGGAGGAGCATGAAAAGGACGTCGGGCGCATGAACCGCCTGCACGACTACTACGCCCTGCGCGGTCCCATCAACAGAAGGACGAGGCCGGAGGGCCTGCCCAACAACCGCCTGTCCCATGCCTACGCACGCTATGTGGTCAGCGTGGCGGCGGGCTATCTGACGGGCAGCCCCGTTTCCTATCAGGACGAGGAGCAGGAGGAGGCGCTGCGTCCCCTCATCGCCGCCTACCGCGCCGCGGATGTGCAGAGCGCGGACATGGAACTGGCGCGGGCGCAGAGCCTGTTCGGAAAGGGCGTGGAGCTGGTCTATGCGGACGAAAGCGTGACGCCCCGCTCTGCGGCGCTCGACCCGCGCACGGCCTTCGTGGTCTATGATACCACCGTCGCCGCAAGGCCGCTGTTCGGCGTGTCGCACAGGGCGGTGACGGATGAAAGAGGCCGCCCCAGGGCGCACGAGGTCACGGTCTTTTTGAAGGACAGGAGCGTGGTTTACCGCGCCGCCTGCCTGTCGGAGCTCGGCAAGAAAAACCCCGACCGTCAAACGCCGCACTACTTCGGGCGCGTGCCGCTCATCGAATACTGGAACAACGATGAGGAGACGGGCGATTTTGAGAGCGTGCTCAGCCTCCTGGACGCCTACGACACCGTGCAGAGCGACCGGCTGAACGACGCGGAGCAGCTGGTGAACGCGCTGCTGGTCATCACGGGGGCACAGCTTCTGCCGGATGAGAGGGGGCGCACGCCCGCGCAGCAGCTTCGGCAGGACAAGCTCCTGTACCTGCCCGACAGGGACGCCGCCGTGCAGTTCCTGACCCGCCCGAATGCCGGCGGGGACGCGGAGGCGCTCCGCCTTTCCTTAAAGAGCGATATCCACAAGCTGTGCATGGTGCCCGACCTTGCGGACGAGCACTTTGCGGGGAACGCCAGCGGGGTCGCCATGCGCTATAAGCTGCTGGGTCTGGAGCAGCTCACGCGCATCAAGGAGAGATGGTTTCGGGAGGCGCTGCGCGAAAGGCTGCGCGCCTATGCCGCCTTTTTAAGCGTCCGGGGCGAGCGCCCTTTGGATGCGGACAAGGTGCGCATGGTGTTTGAGCGCTCCCTGCCGCAGGACGCCTTGGAAACCGCGCAGATGGTGCGGACGCTGGAGGGCATGGTGCCGGACAAGGTGCTTTTGTCCCAGCTGCCGTTCATGGAAAAATAAGAAAGGAGACGAGAACATCATGGAAGACAACAGAAGCCAAGTGCAGGCGGAAAACACGGAGCGGGAGGCGCTGTCCGCCCTGCTTCGGGAGGAGGTGCGCACGCAGGTGGATTCGGCGCTGCAGGCCGCCGCCGCAAGACTGGACGCACGGGAAAAGGACATCGAGCGCCGCGAGGGGGATTTGACCGCCCGCGCCCTCCAAATCTCCTGCGAGGAGGCGCTCAAAAAGCGCGGCCTGCCGCCGGAGCTTGCGGAGGCGCTCTCCGTTCAAAGCGAGGAGGCGGTCGAAACCGTGGTATCCGCTCTGGAAAAGGCGTTTCGAGCCGCCGTGCAGCAGGGCGTGGAGCAGCGTCTGTCCGGCAGCACGCCGGACGACAGCCTGCCGTTTCAGGACGTTCGTGAATTAACGGACGAAGAATACTTCGACTATATTACAAGCCGCCATTAAGAAGGAGGACAAACCCTATGGCCAATGCATTTCTGTCCGTTCGGGACTTTGCCCGCGCAGCCCTGCCGCGCCTGATGGAGCATCTGGTGTTCCCGAACCTCATTCACCGCGACTATTCCGACGACTTTGCGGGCAAGCTCGGCGACACCATCCGTGTGCGCAGGCCCGTGGTGCTGACCGCGCACGACTTTGACCCAAGCGTGGGCGTCAGCCAGCAGGACATTGAGGAGAGCGCCGTGGACGTGACGCTCGACCGCATCGCCACCGTGGACGTGGGCATCGAGGCGCTTCAGGGCGCGACCTGCATCGATGATTTGGAGCGCGTGT
This sequence comes from Anaerovibrio sp., assembly GCA_963611355.1. GTDB lineage: Bacteria > Bacillota > Clostridia > Christensenellales > Aristaeellaceae > CAVDRM01. The sequence goes on along the minus strand of CAVDRM010000002.1, from coordinate 92,377 downwards.
TCATCGAGCCTGCCGCCGCCGCGCTGGCCAAGAAAATCAACGCCGACGGCCTGACGCTGTACAGGGACGTGCCCACCTTTGTGGGCGAGGCGGGCAAGACGCCCGGCACCCTGTCCGTGCTGGCCGAGGCACGGAAACAGCTCAACCGGCAGAACGTGCCGGTCTCCGGCCGCGTCGCCCTGTGGGACGCGGAGGCGGACGCCGCCTTTACCGCGCTGGACGCCATCGTCCATGCGGAAAAATCCGGCAGCAGCGAGGGCCTCAGGGAGGGCAGCATCGGCCGCGTGATGGGGCTGGACAACTTCATGTCCCAGAGCGTGTGCGTCCACACGGCGGGCGATTTGAGCGCGTCCGGCGTCATCACCGTAAAGAACGCCGCCTCCGGCGCGGAAACGGTCATTTTGACCGGCACGTCCCTGAGCGGCAGCCTTAAAAAGGGCGACCTTCTTTCCATCGGCGAAAGCGGCAGGCAGACGCAGCACACGGTGCTGGCGGACGCGGCGGCCTCCGGCGGCGCAGTCTCCGTCCGCCTGTCGCCCTGCGTTACCTGCGCGGCGGGCGCCGCGGTGCAGCTGGCCGGCAGCCACACGGCGAACCTTGCCTTCCATCCGATGGCGTTCGCCTTCGTCACCCGCCCCCTGCCCACGCCCGGCGGCGTGGAGAGCTACACCACCCACTACAACGGCATTTCCCTGCGCGTGGTGCGCGGCTATGACATGGTGCATAAGAAGGAGCTGCTGAGCATGGCGGAGAGCCTGCACAACGCCGTGGTGCGGCTGGCGGCCGTCTTCTATGCGCGGCGCGGCGCGGAGGGGGAAAAATCGCATCAGGAGGGCGATGTTTCCCGCGCTATGGACGGGCTGCCGGAGGACATAAGGCAGGAGGTGCTGGCGTACCGCCTGTGCCGGACGGGAGGAAGCGAATGCGGCTGATGAAAAGAGGGCTTCGGGAAATCACCCTGCACGGACAGGCGCTGCGGGCGCGTGTATGCCCGGCGTCCCCGTCCTTTGAGCGGCGGGGCTACGGGCAGGACGATGAGGGGACGCATACGTTTCTCCTGCCCTATTACGCCCCGTGCGCGGCGGGCGACACCTTCACCCTGGACGGCGCGCCGTTTCGGGCGCTGCACGTCCGGCGGCTGGCCTCGCACACGGCGGTGCTGGCGCGGCGCATCCCAAGACGGGAGGGCATATGAGCGAATTATCGGCCTTTGCGGAAAAACTGCGGCGCATGACGAGGGGCGCTGAGCGCGGCCTGCAGCGCGGGCTTCGGCGTGCGGCGGATGAAGCCTATCAGAACGCCTGCGCCTTCTGCCCCGTGCAGACGGGTGCGCTGCGGGCCTCCATTTCCGTCAAAGTGGAGAATAACGGCTTTGAATTAACCGCTTCGGCGCCTTATGTGGCGTTCGTTGAACAAAAAACGCCGTTTTTGAGAACGGCGATGGCAGAGAATGAATTTGTGCAGATGATGCTGCGAAGCATCAGGGAGGAGATGTAACATGAAGGACTATTCACAGGAAATCGCGGACGAGATGCAGAAGGCCGGGCTGCCCGCGCAGTGCTCGTATGCAAAAACCCCGCCGCAGCTGCCCTGCGTGACGCTGATGCTTCAGGAGGTAAAGCCGCGCTTTCTGCTGGACAGAGGGCTGTTTGAAACGGAAGATTTGTACGAGATGACCGTGTGGGGCGAGACACGGGAGGAAAGCTGCGCCCTGCTGCGCAGGGCCTTTCAGGTGCTGGCCGAATGCGGGCTGAACAAATTCGGCTGGAATATCAGCTTTCACGAGGCGGCGCAGGCGCACAGGATACACTGCTATGCTTCCTTTCAAGAACGATTCTGATGGCAGTGTTGAAGGAGGAAAAGGAACATGCTTCAAAAATCAATGGGCACGACGCTCCGCTGCACGGCGGATCATACGGAGACTGTGATCGGGCAGCTTCGGAGCATCAGCGAAATCAGGCTGGACAGCGAAATGCTGGACACCACCACTTTAGACAGCGAGGACGGCTTCCGCACCTACGCGCAGGGCGTGCGGGATGCGGGCGAAATCACCGTGGAGGGCTATTTGGACAGCGCGGCGGCAGGGCAGACCCTCCTGCGCACCCTCTATCTGAGCGGCGCAGCGGCGGACTTTTCCGTCTGCTTTCCGGACGGGCAGAGGGCGCTGTTCACCGCCTTTGTCAAAACCGTGTGGCTGGGCGGGGCGCAGGTGGATGAGCCGACGGGCTTCGGCGCCGTCCTCAGGGTTACGGGCGGGGTGACGGTGCAGTGACGGTGGAAATGAACGGGAAACAGCTGATGCTTTCCTTTTCCGTCCGCGCCGTGTGCGATGCGGAAAAGGCGCTGGGCTGCTCGCTGTACGACCTGCTGAACACCTCCGTATCGTCCCTGCGCGCCCTGCTCTTTTGCGGGCTGCTGGACGGTAAGGATCGCGTGACCCTGGAGCAGGCGGGCGATTTGCTGGCGGGCTATATGAAGGAAGGCGGCTCGCTGCTCAGCCTTTCCGAAGCCTTTGCCGAGGCGCTGGACGAAGCGGGTTTTTTTCGCTGACGGGGCAGGGAAGCGCAGGACAGCGGGCGCGGGCGCTGCTTCAAAGCGCGGCGAAGGCGGGGAAAACGGGGGATGACGGCATGAGCCCGCGGGACATCCTCCTTTTGCTCAGGGCAGCCCGCGCCGAGCGGGAAATGGCGGACACGGCGGCCTTCATCGCCGCCCAGTACACGGCCGTTGCCCTGCTTTCCCCCAAGCGCTTTCCCGCCCGCCCCTGCTTTTTCCCCGCTCCGGCGGAGGAAATGACCGATGATGAAATGAAGGCGCGTCTTTTGCTGCTGACGCGCAGAAGGGAGCGGCATGACACTTGAGGAGCTTTCCGTCCGCTTCACGGCGGACGCGCAGCCGCTCATGGAGAGGCTGAACGAGCTGTCCGCGCTGATGCGCTCCGCAGCGGCGCAGGCGGAGAACTTAACCGGCGTATACCGCGCCTGCGGCGAAAACGCGGGGAGCGCCCTGGCAAGCGGCCTGCTTATCCGCAAGGACGCGGTCGTCAGGTCGGCGCGCCTTGTGGCGGAGGCGGCCAAGAATGCCCTCCGGCAGGCGCTGGACATCCATTCGCCCTCCCGCGTGACCATGAAAATGGGCGAGCGCTTTGACGAGGGCTTTGTGAAGGGCTTGACAGGCGGGCGCGCCTCCGTGAAGGAGACGGCTCTGGGCATCGGAGGCCTGTCCTTGGACGCTTTGACCCTGCCGCAGATGAAGAGCCTGCCCGCAGCGCCCCTCACGCAGAACACGGACACCCTGACGGCGGACAGGCTGTATGATGCGCTCCGCCGGTTGGAAATCACCGTCCCCTTGGAGGTGGACGGCTATCGGCTGGGCGTGGCGGCCATCAGCGCCATGCGGCAGGTGTCCGAGACGACGGGAAGGTGAAGCAAATGATGATCAACGAGCAACAAGTCCCCTCGCCCTGCCTGTGTCAAATCGAGGAAACGCGGGACGGGGGCACGGGCGAATACAACGCCCTGGGAAACATCGTGCTGGACGGCGGCGCGCTCAAGCGCAGAATCACGCTGGAATGGCGTTTGGCGGACGCCGCGGACGCACAGCGCATCCGCGATGCGCTGACGGGCGGCTTTGAGACGCTCACGGACGGGGCGCGCAGCCTAAACCGTGTTCCCTGCTATGCGGAGAGCGTCGGCGTCAGCGTCGGGGCGCGTTCCTGCACGGTGCGCCTTATATTGAAGGAGAGATAAACCATGGCATATACCATCGAACAGATGCTGGCAAGAGAACACAGGCAGCTTTCCCTGCGCGGGACGCTGACCTATTCGGACGGGCATGAGGAAGCCTTGGCGCCGGAGGACATCGTGGAGGCTTCGTTCTCGGAGGGCGTGACGGACGGGCTGCTCCTGGGCGCCGTGCTCTGCTCGGACGCGCAGCTCAGGCTGGCGAACGCGGATGGGCAATGGAGCGCGGGCGGGGCGCGGCGCGGAGAAAGAGACATGGCGGGCGCGAAAATCACCCTGATGCTGACGGCGCGGGCGGACGGCGAAACGGCGGAAACGCCCTTTCACACCTTCTTTGTGAAAAAAGCGTCCTGCCCGCTGCGCGGCGCGGTGACGCTCTGCGGCGGGAGCGGCTTTCCTCCTCTGTTTGCCGCCCAGTATGCGGATGCGGTGCGCTATCCCGCGTCCATCGGCGCGCTTGTCAAGACGCTGGTTGCGGCAGGCGGCGGGACGCTGAAGGACGAAACGTTTTCGGGCGCGCAGCGGATGGTGCTGCGTGCGCCGGATTTTAGCCGCATGACCGTGCGGCAGGCGCTTTCCGTCACGCTGACCGCCGCAGGGTGCTTCCTGACGGTCGATGAAAGCGGCCTTTGCGATGTGCGTCCCGTTTGGACAGACGGCGCGCCGACGGAAATACAAAGCGCGCAGGTGATTTCCCTGGAAGCGCCGAGCCCTGCCTTCGGCCCGCTGGCGGCGCTGTCCGTCGAAACGAACGCGGGCGAAAAGCGGGTGCTGGGGGACGCGGACGCGCAGAAGGAAGCGTACCTGCTGACCGTGTCGCAAAACCCGCTGCTGGAATACGCGGACGGGGAGGACGCGCTGGCCGAGGGGCTGCTCGCCGCCTTAAAGGGGCTGACCCTTTCTTCGGGGCGCATTGTGGTGCGCGGCGGGCCGTATCCTTTGGGGACGCGGCTCAGCGTTCCGGACAGGCTCGGCGCACGCGCCGTTTTGCCCGTCACGGACAGGCATTTGTCCTTTCGATGCGGGGCTTTGCATACGACCGTTTCCTGCCGCGCCTCCCGTCCGGACACGGGGCTTACCCTGGTCGGCGGCACGCCCGCCGCTGGCGGGAGCATCAACGGCCGGAGCCTGATTGCGGGCTCGGTGCAGGGCAGCGCCCTGGCCCTCGGCGCGGTCACAACGCAGTACCTGTCCGCCCGTGCGGTCACGGCGGACAAAATCGCAGCGGGCGCGGTCACGGCGGACAAGCTGACGGCAGGCGCGGTCACAACGGACACCTTGGAAGCGGGGAGCGTGACCGGCGATAAGCTGGCAGCCCGCAGCGTAACGAGCGACAAAATCGAGGCGCACGCGGTCACGGCGGACAAGCTGGCCGCCTCCTCCGTCACCGCCGACAGCCTTTCGGCGGGCGCGGTGCGGGGCGGGCACATCAGCGCGGGCGCTATCACCGCCGAAAGCGGCATTCTGGCCGATGCCTGCGTGGGCAATGCGCAAATCGGCGATTTGAGCGTGACGGACGGCAAAATCGTCTCGGTCAGCGCCTCCAAATTGACGGCGGGAAAAATCGACGCGCAGGACATCGCGGTCGTCAACCTCTGCGCCGACAACATCACGACCGGCACGCTGAACGGGCAAATCATCCCCGTGCTGGGCGAAGACAAGCTGGCGCAGGGCGCGGTCACGGGCGGCAAAATCGCGCAGGGCGCGGTCACGGGGGAGGCGCTCGCCGTGTCCTCCGTCACGGCGGACAAGCTGGCAGCGGGCAGCGTGACGAGCGAGAAAATCCTCTCTTCCGCCGTCACCGCGGACAAGCTCTCGGCAAACGCCGTCACCGCGGACAGCATCTTGGCGGGCAGCATCACGGCGGACAAGCTGTCCGCCGATGTGGGCGGTGCGCTCGACCTCTCCGCCAACCGCACCATCACAGCCGCCGTGGTGGACGGCGCGGGTGTGCGCATCGGGCAGGACGGCCTGACCGTCGGCGGCGCAAGGGTGCGCATCGAGACGGACAGCTTCTCCGTGAGCGCGCTGAAGGACGGAAACCCCATGTTCTGCATGGACGAGCAGGGCATCAGGGCGCAGACCGTTGCTGCGGACAGCATCCTTTCGCCCTCCGTGGTGAGCGCGGGAAGCGGCGGCTATCCCTTCCTGGGGAGCATTCAGGCGACCCTCCGCAGCCTGCCGAGCTACCTGAGCGGCGATGTCAGCGTCACCGTGCCGGCGGGGACGTACGCAGAGGACGTCGTCCTATCGGGCTTTTGCGGCAGGGGGACGCTGACCCTGTCCATGGCGGACGGGGCGCTGCTCTTTGGCTCGATACGCTTTTTGCAGAACGCCTGCCCCGTTGTTTTATCGGGCGGCGTTGTCGCGGCGGCGGGCAGCGTCTGCCTGTCTGCGCGGGACTGCCAAAGCCTGACCGTCCTCGGCACGCGGCTCTTCGGAAGCGTGCGTTCAAGCGAAGAAAGCGAAAGCCGCACGGTGTACGGCGTTGATTTGAGCCGCAGCTTCGCGCTTCTGTCCGGCGCGGAAATCAGCCGCACGGACGTCTGCGTCCGCGTTTTGAACGGCGCGCTGTGCCGCATGGAAAACGCCCTGGGCGGCGTGAGCGACGTCTATCAGGGCACGGCAAAGGGCGCGGGGGCGCTCGTCCTCCGCGATCAGCACGTCGCCTCCGGCTATGAGACGGTCGCCACCGTCGAAAAGGGCGGGAGCGTCACCATCCTCACGCTCGACAAGGTGAACGGCGGGTACTACATGGCCGAGGCGGACGGCGTCATCGGCTATGTGTCGGCCAGCTATGTCAGCAATATCGTGCAGGTCCCCGCCGGCTTTCGGAGCGCCGCAAACCTGAAGTACGCATTTGTTGCGGACGCGCTCAGCCGGATTTTCTGCAAAGGGACATACCCGTACAGCGGCTTGGGCGCGTGCGCGGACGATGCGGCGGGGGACATCCTGTGCGCGGACGCAGAGGCGCTCAAGGCGGATTCGCTCGTCCCCGTCACGCCCGCCACCCGAACGCGCTACACCGCCGCCTGCTGCTTTGCGCAGCGCTCTCCCCTGGACGCTTCGCCCGTCGCGGGGCTTGCGCCAAGGCAGGGCAGATACGCGGCGCCCGTTCCGGCGGCGGCCTCGGACGGGACGAGCATCAGCGTCTGGCAGACCATTTCCTGCACGGGGCTTTGGGTGCTTGACAATGCGGAGACCATTGCGGGCACGGCGTTTGAAACGGCGCGCCTGACCGTTCGCCGCGCCCTGGACGGCTTTTCCGCAGAGAAGCGGACCCTGCATTTATACGGCCACAACATGGCGTGGACGGCGGGCGAGAGCATCAGCCAAATGCCGGCGCTGATTGACCTGAACGTAAAAACGGCGCTTTCCGCGGGACAGGAGGCGGTCATCGACCTGCCCGCCGAAGTCGTTCAAATGCTGACCCGACAGACCATCCGCGGCTTTGCGCTGGGCGAAACGGACGGCGCGCTGCTGTGCATGACGGACGAATGCACCCTCGACTTAGCGTAAAGGAGAATATGATGGAAAAAGCTGTAAACACCGAATACCTGATGGTGAAATACGCCCTGTCGCAGGTCGGCTGCGGCTATGTGTACGGGGCAACGGGCTGGGTCTGCTCCCCCGAACGGCGGGCGATGCAGGCGGCGCAGTACCCCAGGCAGGCGAAGAACATCCAGACCGTGTGTGCAAAATGGGACGGCAAGCGCTGCTTTGACTGCGCCCAGCTCACCCGCCTGAGCGCGGCGGCGGGCAGCGTCACCCTGCCAAGCGGCGCGACCTCCCAATGGCAGCGCGGGGCGCTGTCCGAAAAGGGCGTCATAAAGGACATGCCGCGCAATCGGGTCTGCCTTGTGTTCATTGCGCAGGGCGAAAACAAAATGCGCCATGTGGGGCTGTATCTGGGCGACGGCACGGTCATCCACGCCAAGAACAGCGCGAGCGGGGTCGTCCATGAGACAATCTCCAAGACGCGCTGGACGCACTACGCCTGCATGCAGGGCGCGGAAACATCCGTCACGGCGCGGGTCACGGCGGAGACGGGAAGCACCGTCAGCCTCCGCGCCAGGCCGAGCCTGTCCTCCGCCGTCCTCTACCGCGTCCCCGTTTCCTCCTGCATCCGCATCACCGAGGCGGGCGGCGAGTGGACGAGGGTGCAGTATTTGGATGCGGCGGGATATATGATGACGAAATATCTGGTGAAGGAAGAAGCGTGAGCTTTTCTCCGCGAAAGGATGAAACACACAATGGAAAGAATCACAAAATATCTGCCGGTGCTGGCGGGCACCATCGGGGCTTCCGTCAGCCGTCTCCTGGGCGGCTGGGACACGGCGCTCACGGTGATGTTCCTGCTGATGGGGCTCGACTACCTGACCGGCCTTGCGTTGGCGCTGCTGGGCAGGAGCGGCAAGACCGAGGACGGCCGCTTCCGCTCGTCCGCGGCGTTTAAGGGGCTGACCAGGAAGCTGATGATGGTCGTCATCGTCATGCTCGGCACGGCGCTGGACAGGATGCTGAACACGGACAGCGTCTGCCGTATTGCGGTCATCGGCTTTTACGCCGCCAATGAGGGGCTCTCCATTCTGGAAAACGCCCTCGCCCTCGGCGTCCCCGTGCCGGACTCCCTGCGCCGCCTGCTGGACACCCTGCGGGAAAAGGAAAACGGGAAGGAAGGGCCGGAAACACGGGAGAAGTGAGGATTGTGCGGAAAACCGTTCCTTTGGATACAAGGTTTTCCGCACCCCTCCACGGGAAACCTTGGCTATACCATGAGGCTGACAGAAGCAAAGAAAACAGCGCGAGCCTCCTTCATCATGAGGGAGGCTCTTTGCATCCAAAAACGGCATCGGGAAACCGACGCCACAGACTGTCAAAAAAGTCCGCAGACATTCTGGGGGATGCATGAAGGGGCCGCAGCCCCTTCATTTTTAATCGTATCGACCGGCTTTGCCGGTCGTGCGGGGCGATTTTTCGGAGCGTCAGCGCAGAAAAATCATTTCCGCAGCCTTGCCATGCAGGATGAAGTGCTTCATCCTGCATGGAGCGTGTCAAAAACGCAGTTTTTGGACACGCAGCGGCATCGGGAAACCGACGCCACAGCCGTGCAATATAAAAAGGGCGCCGGCATAACCGACACCCTTCTTTGAATATGCTCAGTCCACCGTATAGGGCAGCAGCGCGATGGCACGGGCGCGCTTGATGGCCTCGGACAGCTGGCGCTGATGCTTTGCGCAGTTGCCGGTCATGCGGCGGGGCAGGATTTTGCCGCGCTCGTTGATGAAACGATGCAGGCGGTTAATGTCCTTGTAGTCGATATATTCGATCTTGTTGACGCAGAAGTCACACACCTTGCGGCGCGGCTTGCGGCCGCGGGGACGCGGTCTGCGTTCGCCACGATCTTCACTCATTGTGTACATCCTCCTTTTTCAGAAATCAGAAAGGCAGCTCCTCTTCGTCCACCTGCACAAAGCCGCCGCCGCTCTTTGAGGCTGCTGCGGACGCGCCGGCAGGCTGATAAGCGCCGGACGCATCGCCGCCCTCGCCGCGGGGAGACAGAAACTCCACATCATCGGCGTTGACCTCAAGGCTGGCGCGGGTCGTTCCGTCGCTGCCCTGATAGGTCTGCACGGAAACGGAGCCGGTGACGGCGACCTTACGACCCTTGGCAAGGTACTTCTGGCAGTTTTCCCCCAGGGCACGCCACGCGGAAACGCGGAAAAAGTCCGCCTCCGGCTGGCCGGCCTGCGCGCCGGACGAACGGCGGCGATTGACCGCCACGGTGAAGGAGCATACGGAGATGCCCGCAGACGTCGTGCGCAGTTCGGGGTCACGGGTCAGATTCCCTACGATAAACAGCTTGTTCATGATGGCCTTCCTCCGTCAAAATCACTCAACGGGTGCTTCGGCAGGCGCTTCGGCAGCGGGAGCGGCGGGCGCTTCGGCGGCCTCGGCAGCCGGCGCGACGCGCACGGGGCGGGGCTTCACGTTGGAGCGCTTGTCCAGCACCCGAACGATCTGATAGCGAATCACGCTGTCAATGTTGCCCAGGTTACGCTCGATTTCACGCGGCAGCTCGGACGCGCTGGAGAAGCTCACCAGAACGTACCAGCCCTCGGTCTTGTAGTTGATGGCATAGGCCAGACGGCGCTTGCCCCACTCTTCCACCTTGGATACCTCACCCGCGTTGCCCGTGATGAGGCCGTTCACGCGCTCCATCAGCGCTTTGCGGGCTTCCTCCTCGACGGCAGGATCGATGATGTACACCAGTTCGTACTTGTTCATTCCTTTTCACCTCCTCATGGACTTATGGCGCCGCGGCACGCGCGGCGCAAGGATGTGCCAATTTGATATTATATTCGAAATGGAAAGAAAAAGCAAGCAAAAATTTTCGCTTTTTCGCATCTTCAATCCCTTATCTCGTCAGCGTCAGCGACGCCGCCAGCGCGAAAAACTCGTCCCTGGTCATGTCGGAGGCAATGAAGGCGTAGGCGCAGGTGTCGCCGGAAAAGTACAGGCAGTGGGTGCCGCCGCCGGCTGCGTAGGTCGCGGGCATGGAGAGGACGGAAAGGCCGGTGTCGGTCTGGATGCTCAGGCTGTCCTGCAAAAGAAGGGGCGCGGCTGTGACGGGGCGCACGCACAGCACCTCAGCCTGCGCGTACCGCAGGCTCAAAACCCGCGCCTGCCGCCCTTCAAACGTGGCGTTGCGCAGCTGCCCCGCCATGCTCTGGCCGTTTAAGGTCGGCACGGCGTCCTCCAATGCCCGCGCCAGCACCTGCGCGTTGTCCGAATCCGTTGCCTGCGCAGCCGAAAGCGGCGCATCCTCGGTGACGGCGAACGCCTCGCTCTGCCTGTCCGCCGCGGGCTTCACGCCGATGACATTGAGCACGATGATGACCGCCGCGATGAGCGCAAGCCCCATGGCGGCGCCCAGCATACGCAGCAGCGCTTTGAAAGGGTTTGTTTTTCGTGATCTTTGCTTCATTTTGTCAGTAGCCGCTCCCTGTCGGCAGTTCGTCATGGTTTGCGTTCGAGCCTGTTTTTTTCATCCGCCGCCGCTGCGCTCACGATGCCCAGCAGCATGCAGACAACGCCCGTGAGCACGCCGTCTGCGTAAAACGGCAGAATGATCAGAAACAGGCCGAATGGCAGGCAGGCGGCAATCGGCGGGACAAAGCGCTTTCGCACCAGCCGATAGGAAACGATGACGGCGCACACGGGATGCACGGCGTAGAGCAGCAGGGCGCAGAGCAGAAGCCCTAAGTCAGAGTCCGGCACCAGCATCGGCAGCGCCTGCAAGACGCCCGCCGCCAGCATCGCGCCTGCCCACCACAGAACGGGGCGCCCCCGCTTTTTCATGCCGCTCATTCGTGAAAAAGGGCGAGCGCAATCACGTCGTGATAACGCCCCTCTCGGAAAAGCTCCTTTTTCAGCACGCCCTCCCGCACAAAGCCGCACTTTTCGTAAGCGCGCAGCGCCGCCTCGTTAAAGTCAAACACGGTCGCCTTGATTTTATGCAGGTTCAGCTCCTGAAAGCCGAACGCGCACAGCACGCGCACGGCGTCCGAGCCGTAGCCGCGGCCTCGGAACGCGGAATCGCCGATTAAAATGCCCAGCTCCGCGAGGCGGTTTTTCCAGTCCACCCGCGTGAACCCGCAGCGCCCGATGAAGGCACGCTGCTCCAGGGTCTCCACGCCGAACTGGTATTCGCCCCTGGTGTAGCTGGACTGGCCGTCCGCCCAGCGCGTCTCGTCCTCAAAGGAGGAGGGGTAGAGCATCCCGCTCATCACCCCGCGCATGGTCTGATAATCATTCACAAATGCATGGGAGCGGACGATGTCGTCCCTTTCCAGCGCCCGCAGGCGCACCAGCTTGCCTTCATACATGGTTATGATTCCTCGATTTCGATGCTTCCGCCGTTTTCCGATGTCGCATGGTCAGGCAGCAGGATTTTTTCCGCCAGCAGCTTGGAAAAGCCGCTGACAATGACCGCTGCTCCTCCTTGAGCTCCGGCGGCAGATAGTCCAGGCAGACTTTGAGCAGCGCCGCCTGTTCCATGTACAGCGCGATATCCGGTATGCTGTCCCGTGCGGGCAGCTCGAACCCGTCCGGATACCCTTTCCGGCGCCGCAGCTTTCCGGCGATGCGCGCCTTGCCGTATGCCGTGGTCACCCGCCGCTTCCACGGCGGATTATAGCATAAAGCGCCCGCAAAATCAAATATTAACATGAAATGTCAAAAAAATGGCAGTCCTTGACACGGAGAAACAGACGTGATAACCTGATGAAGCATATTAGATTGGAGGACAGAAGCCGTGTTCACGATTGTGACAGATACCTCGGCGAATCTGGACAGCGAATGGCTGCAAAGCCGTCAGGTGGCCGTTGTCGCCTTTTCCTATCATGCGGACGGGCAGAAATTTTCCTGTACCGATACCCGCGCCTTTGACAGCCACGCCTACTATGACGCGATGCGCGGCGGCCGCCGCGTGACGACCTCGCAGGTCACGCCGCAGCAGTACATCGACTGCATTGCTCCGCTCATGGCGGGCGGGGCGGACATCCTGTTTGTCGGGATGTCCTCCGGCATCAGCGGCTCGTATGCCTCGGCGGAGACCGCGAAAAAGCAGCTTTTGGAGCAGTTTCCGGATAGGAAGCTGCGCCTGGTCGATACCCTGGGCGCGTCCCTGGGCGAGGGGCTGCTCGTCATGAAGGCCGCCGAAATGCGCGATGCGGGACGCACGCTGGACGAAACGGCGGACGCCCTGCTTCAAATGCGCTTTTCCATGTGCCAGGTGTTCACGGTGGAGGATTTGAAGCACCTGCGCGCCACGGGGCGGATCTCGAACGTCAAGGCGCTGGTCGGCTCGCTGCTTAAAATCATGCCGCTCTTAAAGGGCGACGAGGAGGGAAAAATTGTCAGCTTTGCCCTGCTGCACGGCCGCAGACGCGCTGTTCAGGCGATGGCGGAGCGGTATAACGCGCTGGTCGAGAAGCCGGAGGAGCAGACCGTCGGCATTGCCCACGCGGACTGTCCGGACGATGCGCAGCTGCTCATCCGCCTGCTCAATGAAAAACGCCCGCCCAGGGAGATTCTGACTGTGGACTATGAGCCCGTCACCGGCGCCCATGTCGGTCCCGGCGCGCTGGCGCTCTTCTTCTTCGGAAAGGACGGCGCACGGGGGCGGATCTGAGTGTGAAGGACAGAGGAGCTTGGCGGGGGAAGAAGGCTGTGCGGGGGTATTTCTTTTGAAAAGGACATATCCCCCGCGCCCTATACAGAAAATTTTATGGCACGCATAAAGGGGCTGAAACAAAAAAACAGCGTGCGTGCGGACATGAAATAAGCAAGATAAAAACATAGGCTTTCTACACAGGGACAGTTTTTTCGTTCCGTCCAATCACCTTGTGAATGAAAGTTAGCCCTTGAGGGGTGCGGGGAGGGTTTCCTTTTTTAAAAGGAAACCCTCCCCGCAAATAGATAGAAGCATTCTTTTTCCGGTCATGCCTGCTTCAGTACATCAAATACGGTTTCACCCTCTCCTCGAACCGCGTCAAGCCCGGTCGGTGCTTTTCAATCAGCGCCTTTGCGCTCAGGCCGAGGCGGAAGGCGTCGTCGCCGAGGAGCTTGTCGATGAAAAAGGCATTCTGCCCTTGGGACGGCATAAATGCCAGCTTGTTCGGGTACATTTCGCGGATGACGTCCAGCAGGTAAAGACCGGAATCAAAGCCGTTGTAAAGGTCGCGGTCAAGAACGTGCACCTGCACGCCGAAGCACAGCTCGCCTTCGTATTTGGAGAAGGTCGGGCGGAAGGCGGTGCGGCGGTAATGCACGCCGGGCAGGTGCAGGGCGTTCATTTTGGCTTCCAGCGCGGCATGGTCGATGAACGGCGCGCCGATCACCTCAAAGGGCAGGGTCGTGCCGCGCCCCTCGGAGATGTTCGTGCCTTCAAACACGCAGGTGCCGATGTAGCACATATTGGCGCTGAAGGTGGCGCAGTTCGGGCTGGGCGCGACCCACGGCAGGTCTGTGTCGGGCAGGTACATGTCCCGCGTCCAGCCGCTGAGCGGGACGGCCGTCAGCTCCAGCGCGTCCAGGCGCTTAAAAGCCTTGATGTACTTGGCCAGCTCGCCGATGGTCAGCCCCGTGCGCGACGGCAGCTCAAAGCTGCCGACAAAGGAGCTGAATTGCATGTCCAGAATCGTGCCCTCGCGCCTGAGGCCGCCGATGGGGTCGAGCCTGTCCAGCACGATGACGGGCCTGCCCGCCGCCGCGCAGGACTCCATTGCGCAGGCAAGCGAATACATATAGGTGTAAAAGCGCACGCCCACATCCTGAATGTCGAACACCAGCACATCGATGCTGTCCAGCATTTCGGGCGGCAGGTGGTGGGACTTGCCGTAGGCGGAGTACACGGTCACGCCCGTGTCCCTGTCCGTATAGGTGTCGATTTCTTTGCCGGCCTGCGCATCGCCGCGCACGCCGTGCTCGCAGGAGGCAAGCGCTGTCAGGCGGTATTTTTCGTTGATGATGTCAATGCCGCTGCGCAGGGCATGGTCAATGCCCGTCGGGTTGGTCATCAGCCCGACGCGCAGCCCCTTCAGCCGCTCGTCCGCAAGGGAGAGGTTGTCCAGACCGGATAATACGTGTGCCTTCATGTGCGCAGCCTCCGTTTTTGTTTTCGCTATCGTCTTGCGAACGGTGATGACCTTTGCTTTGCTTTCATGCATCGGCTGCACCGCATCATTTGATTGAATGCCTGTCCATCGAAAATATACATAATTGCCGAATATCGCCCATTTCACCCATCATTAAGGGTGGTTTTTGTATTTCCGCCTTCCGGCGAGGAAGCGGCGGACAGAGAGGGGCTTGAGGGCGCGGAGGGCGCGGCAGGCGGCGAAGAAGGGCGCGGCATCAATGCGGCGGCGGCCGTAGAGCGCGGCCTGGTAATCGGCCAGCAGGCGCTGCAGGGGAAGGGTCGGGTAGAAGGCGGCGATTTGCGCTGCATAGGCATTCAGGGTGTCGGACGCGGCACGCGGATGCCCGTCCGCCGCCAGCATGGCCAGCATGGCGGCAACCAGAATCTCAACCGCCCGCTCGGGATGCCGCTTCGCCCGATTCAGCGGGTCTGTCCACCAGAAGAGGAAGACAGCCAGCAGAATGAGTAAAATAACAACAAATATCCAAAGCCAGGGAGATGCGGAATCCTCGGAGGCTTCGCTCCCCAATGGGTCTTGCTCCTCCGGCTCGTTCGTTTCGTCCGGCGTGGGGGACGGCGATTCGCCGCTGTCGTCGTCGTTCGATGCATCGCCATCGCCGTTTTCGTCCGGCGGCGGGGTCGGGGTCTCCTGATCCTCCTGCCCGTCCGCATCCTCCTCGTCGGAGGAAAGGCTGGGGGTCGGGGTGGGGCTGGCAGCGCCGTCTTCGCCGTTTTCTCCGTCCGCGGAAGGGTCGGGGGCCGCGCTGTCTTCGTCCTCCCCGGCAGGTGTCGGGGTCGGCGTATCGGCATCGTCCTGTTCGTTCGGCGCATCGCCCGCGCCGGAATCATTGCCCGTGTAGTGTTCGGGGGTCGCCTCCAAAGTCACCCAGCCGACGCCGTTCAGGTAGATTTCCGTCCATGCGTGGGCGTTGTCGCCCGTGACGATGGCCTTGCCGCTCTCGTCCGGCTCAGCCAGAAAGCCCGTCACATACCGCGCCGGAATGCCCGCCATGCGGCAAAGAACGGTCATCGCGGAGGCAAAATAGGTGCAGTAGCCCTTCTTTTCGCGCAGGAGGAACCACGTCACGAAGTCCACGTTGTCCGGCGGGTCGCCGACGTCCAGGGTATAGGCATAGTTGCTGACGAGGTAGCGGCGGATGTTCTTTGCCTTGCCCAAGGCATCGGCGGCGCTGCCCGCCGCTTCGCGGGCCATGTCGTAAATTTCGCTCTGCATGTGGGACGGCAGGCTCAGATACTGCCCGCAGACCGTCTCATAGCGCGCGTCCTCCGCCTGTTCAGCTGCCTGAATGAGCGCCGAATCGGCCGCGTCATCCGCGTCAACGGACGAATAGATAAAGGAATACACATCGCCCGTCTTCAGTGCGCGGGTGATGAAAATTTCCGAGCCGCTGTTAAAGTACGGCACCATGCGCTCGCTTTGCAGCTCCAGCGTTTTCACGCGCCACGGCAGGAAGAGCGTCGTCGCGCCCTCGCGCAGGACGTGGACGGTCGCCTGCTTTTGGGGAAGCGCCGCATTCGGCCTGTCAAAGTCAAACAAATCGGCTTTCAGGTCCCTTGCGCGGATGCCCGCCCACAGATAGCGCTGGGCGGACAGGGTATCCCGCCACTGCAGGCCGGTGTATTCGTTGTACGCCACGGCGCGCAGGTAGAGCCGCTCGTCCGTGTCCACCTCCAAGACCGTGTGCGGTTCGGGCGCGGCCTTGCCGCCCAGACGGTCGGACAGGGGGAGATAGCCTTCGGTCTCTAAGGTGAAGCCGACGCGCCCCTCGGTGGTGTAAAAATAGTCCTCAATGGTCTCGCGCAAATCCTCCGCCGCATCCGCCAAGGTTTTATCCGTCATGCCGGCGGACGGCGTGAGGAAAAAGGCCGCAGCCGCCAGCACCGCGCCGACGAGCAGCACGGACCAGTAAAACTCCTCCGTGTGCGACATGGACAGGTGCAGAATCAGCCCGACAAGCGCTGGAATGAGATACAAAAGCTCGCCCTGCCCGCCGCCTGCGATGTAGGTCAGCATGACGGTGACGCCGGCAAAGGCCGCCGTGACGGAGAAGCTCTCCGTATCGGCGAACTGAAACAGGAACAGGGAAAAGAGGACGGGCACGGCGCGGACGAGGACGCTGCGAAAGGGAAGCAGCGCGTTTTCAACGCCGGTTACGGATAAATACAAGGCGCGCCCTGCCTGATACAGGCTGTGCCCCGGCTCAAGGCCGAACACGGCCGTGAGCAGCAGCGCGATGCTGAGCCCCTCCAGCACCCGCAATGCCCGCTTATCGGGCAGCAAATCAAGGCCGCAAAGCAGGCCGGAGGACACAAGGGCGTACAGGCAGACGATGAAGACGGGCGGCGCGGTCACGGCAGCGGACAGCACATACAGCGACAGCCCCGCGCTCAGCAGCGCCGTGGGAATCGTCCAGCATAGGACGCTACGCAGGCGTGACATAGCAAACCTCCACCAAATGATGCTGAAGCCGTGAAACGAGCGGCATATATTTTTCCGCGCCCGGCGTGTGCGTGACCAGATAGAGCCGCGCACTCGGCCCCATTCTGCGGATGGAAATGACGGCGTCCGTGACGGCGTAATCAAGGCGGGTGGTGATGATGATGGCCGCGCCCGTTCGCCGCATCCGGCGAAGCTCGGTGGTCAGCACCCGCGCAAAGTCCTTGCCGCCCCGAAAGGTCTGCCATGCCAGCATTTCCTGAAGGACGGTCAGGGTGTCCGAACGGTCGGAGCAGAATTCATTCGCGTGCTCGCCGTAGAGCGGCAGGCGCACGGGGCTGCCGTCCGCCATTTGAAGGGAGGCGGCGGCCACGGCGGTCTCGCAGAGCGCGTCCCGCACGGAATCGGCCTTTTCCGCGCTCTCCTGGTCTTCGATTTCCGAGCAGTCCAGCAAAATCAGCGTGTCGGGCGGCGCGGGCATCTCGTATTTGCGGACGAGCAGCTCCCGCTTGCGGACGGACAGCTTCCAGTGCACGCGCTTCATGGCGTCGCCCGCACGGTAGGCGCGCAGGTCGTCGGGGGAGGTATAGTCCTCCTGGCTGCGGTTGAGCGCTGCATTGCCCTCATCGCCCAGGCAGAAGGTCGGCTTTTCGATGGGGAAGGGGCGCGGCAGGCAGAGGACGTCATAGCCCTCGTTGACCGCCCGCCCGAAGCGGAAGAGGCCGAACAGGTCGCTGCTGGTAATTGAGTTAATCTTTATCCTATATGTACCGACATGGCTGAGCTTGACGGCGCATTCGTCATACAGGTTAAAGGAAAAGACATGGTGGAAGACCATATTGTATTGGGCCTTCCGGCAGCTGTATTCGACCGTCAGCGGCGCAACGGGCAGAATCGCCGTTCTGTGCGCGGCAATGCGGACATTGACGCTTTCCCCGCGCAGAACGCGCTCCGTGTTGACGCTGCACGAGGCCCACGTTGTCCAAAACGCGGGCAGGACGCTCAGAAAGCCGTATGCAAGCAGCAGCCACAGGGCGATGGACAGATACAGGTAGACCGCGCTGGTCAATCCCAGCGCCAGAACGCCCGTCAGCACCGCCAGCAGCAGCACATAAAGGCCGCGGCGCGTCATGTGCGCCTCGCCACGGGCACGGGCAGCTGGTTGACGATGCCCGTCAGCACCTGCGCGGTGCTCATGCCCTTCATCCGCGCCTCCGGCGTTAACACCAGGCGGTGCGTCAGCACGGGCAGTGCCATGCGGCGCACGTCGTCCGGCACGACATAGTCCCGACCGGACAGCAGCGCCAGGGCTTGCGCGGCGCGGAGCAGCGCAATCGACCCGCGCGGGGACGCGCCTAAGGACAGGGCGGCTGTGTTGCGGGTGGCGGCGGCCAGCTGGGCGACATAGGAGCGCACCTCAGGACCCGCATAGACCGTGCCGACCGTGTCCTGCATGCGGACGATGTCTTCCGTGCCGCAGACGGGCGTGAGCGTTTCCATGGGCTTCACCTGCCCCGTATACCTTTCCAGCACGTCCATTTCCTCCTCCACGCTCGGATAGCCGATGGAAAGGCGCAGGAAGAACCTGTCCATCTGCGCTTCGGGCAGCGGATAGGTGCCGACAAAGTCCACGGGGTTCTGCGTCGCCAGCACCATGAAGGGGCGCGGCAGATGGTGCGTCACGCCGTCCACGGTGACCTGTCCCTCCTCCATGACCTCAAGCAGGGACGACTGCGTTTTCGGGCTGGTGCGGTTGATTTCGTCCGCCAGGACGATATGGCTCATCACCGCGCCTTCCTTGAACTCCATTTCACCGGTTTTGAGGTTCATCATACTGAAGCCGGTCACGTCCGAGGGCGTGACATCGGGCGTAAACTGAATGCGGCGGAACGAGCATTGCAGGGACTTGGCCAGGGCGCTGGCCAGCGTCGTCTTGCCGACGCCGGGCACGTCCTCAATCAGCACATGCCCCTTGCACAGAAGGGCGATGAGCAAAAGCTCGATGGCATTGTCCTTGCCCACGACCACGCGGCGGATGTTCTGCTGCAGGGCATAAACCAGGGGGCGGGGAGAATCTGACTGCATAGGGCTTCTCCTTTCGTCTGTTCAACAGGATGATTATATCATACATCAGCGAAATGAACAAATCAGGCGGCTGGCCGCGGCGATGGGTGCGGCGATGCCCTTTATACAACGAAATCATGTTGCCGTTTCTTCCCGCTTGGGGTATAATAGAGGCACGGAAATTGTTTCACGTGAAACATTGGCTTGTGCTTTTCGGGGGAGGCAGCGTATGCAGTGGACGGCGGCGCAGCAGGCGGCAATTGAGGCGAAGAATGATACCGTGCTGGTCAGCGCGGCGGCGGGCAGCGGGAAAACGGCCGTGCTGGTCGAGCACGTGACGCGGCTGATTGCGGCGGGCGGCGATATCACCCGCCTGCTCATCGTGACCTTCACCCGTGCGGCGGCGGCGGAAATGCGGGCGCGCCTTCAGGCGGCGCTGGAAGGGGCGGGCGCGCATGATGCCCATATGCGGCGGCAGGCGCTGCGCGTGTCCCGCGCTCAAATCTCCACCCTGCACACCTTTTGCTTCAGCGTTTTGCAGCGGCACTTTCAGGTGCTGAAAATCGACCCGATGTCCCGCATCGCCGACAATTCCGTGCTGGACAGGCTCCTGAAACGCGCCGCGGACGATGCGCTGGAGCAGGCGTGCGCCGCGCCGGACGGGGACATGAGTGTCCTCCTTGACTGCTATGACGAAAATCAGATTCTGGAGATGGCCGAGCGCATCCGCCGCTTTGCCCTGTCCCTGCCCGACCCGTGGGTGTGGGCGCGGGCGCAGGGGCAGGCGTATCACGGCGGCCTGGGCGAGCACCTGTGCTACAAGACCGTCGCCGCCGAATGTCTCCTTCGTTTGGAGGCGGCGGAGACCATGCTGTCCGAGTGCAACCGGGCGATGAACCTGCCCGGCGGCCCTGCGCGGTATGAGAAGGCCTATCAGCAGGATCTGGCGCTGCTTCAGGAAATGCGCGCTGAGCTGAGTGCGGGCAGGCTGCGCGGCGGCAAAATCAACTTTTCCCGTCTGCCGTCCTCCAAAAAGCCGGAGGGCGAAAGCGAGGAGGCGAGGCTGGTCTACACCGAGGCCCGCGAGCGCTTCAAGGACGCGATGCAGAAAGCGCGTGACCTGCTGCCTTCGGACGAAGAGCAGGCCATTGCCGACATGAACGCATCCGCGCCCGGTGTCCGCGCCCTGTGCGGGCTGGCGGAGAGCATCCAGACCCGCTATGACGCGCTGAAGCGCAGGAAAAACGCCCTGGATTACAGCGATCTGGAGCAGCTCTGCCATCAGGCGCTCAAAACAGAAAGCGTCCGCGCCGCCGTCGCCGCGCAGTTCGACGCCATCTTTGTGGACGAATATCAGGACGTGAGCGGCATTCAGGAGAGCATCATCGCCGCCGTGCATGAGAACAACTCGCTGTTTCTGGTCGGCGACGTCAAGCAGAGCATCTACCGCTTCCGTCTGGCCGACCCGACCCTGTTCCTCCAAAAATACAACACCTTTTCGGACGCGGCGGACGCGAAAAAGCGGCGCATCCTCTTAAACCAGAATTTCCGCTCGGACAGGAATGTCCTTCGCTGCGTCAACGGCGTGTTTGAAAACGCCATGCGCGCACGGGTCACGGAAATCGACTATGACGAGAGCGCGTCATTGAAGGCGGGAGACAGCGCGGCGGACGGTCCGGCTGCCGAGCTGCACATCCTCTTCCGCCCGAAGGCGGAGGCGGACAAAAAGCCCGATTTGACGAACGGCTATCTTTCGGAGGCGCGTTTGGCCGCCCGCCGCATCCGTGCGCTCATGGAGACCATGACCGTCCGCGATAAGCAGGGCGAGCGGAGACTGCAGTTCCGCGACATCGTGATTCTGCTGCGCAAGGCAAAGGACCACGCCGCCGTCATTGCCAAAACTCTGCAGGACGAGGGCATCCCCGTCTATTCGGACGCGGACGCGGAGTACTTTGATTTGCCGGAGGTCTCCGACATTTTGAATCTCCTGCGCGTGCTGGACAACCCCTATCAGGATTTGCCGCTGCTGGCCGCCCTGCGCTGTCCCTGCTTCCGCTTTTCGGAGGAGGAGCTGGCGAGGGTGCGGCTGGTCAACCGTCAGCCCGGCACACCGTTTTATCAGGCGTTTTATCAGCTCAGGGACGAGGAAAGCGCTTTGGGGCGGAAGGTCACGGAGACCCTGAACACGCTCGGCGGCTGGCGGTTTGCGTCCCGCCACATTGACACCGAGACCCTTGTCCGCCTGCTCCTGGACGAAAGCGGCGCGTACATGCTGGCGGGCGCGATGCCGGACGGCGAGACAAGGCAGGCGAACCTCCGCCTGCTCTCGGAGCGGGCGCGGGCGGCAGAAAACCTCCATGACTTTCTGGAAACGGTCGATAAAATGCGCGCCTCGGATGACGGCAAGTCCGCAAAGACCCTGTCCGACAGCGAAGACGTGGTGCGCATCATGACCATGCACAAGTCCAAGGGCTTGGAATTTCCCGTGGTTATCCTCATGGAGCTGGCGCGGGGCTTCCGAGCCCAGACGAGCGAGAGCGTGTACACGGACGAGGAGCTCGGCGTAGGGCTGCCCTTCATTGACGCGGACAGGCGCATCACCCGCCCGACGCTTAACCAGCAGGCGCTGCTCTGCGCCCAGCAGCGCAAGAGCCGCTCCGAGGAGGCGCGGCTGCTCTATGTCGCCATGACCCGCGCTAAGAACAAGCTGATTCTGCTGGCCTCCCCGCGCAGCGTCGAGAGTGCGGCCGCCCAATGGGCGCTGCCCAGGGGCGACGTTGCCGCGGGCGGCGCGGGCTGTATGCTGGACTGGGTCGGCCAAGCCCTGTTTGACGGCCTGCGCGCCGGCAAAAATCAGATGTTCTATGCGGAGAACGGCGCGGTCTGGCAAATCTGCTGGGATGACGCGGATGCGCTGGCAGCTTCCGAGGAACGAAAGACAGCTGTCCGCCCCCGCATGGAAACGGGCGAGGTGCCCGACCTTATCCGCACCCTGTTTGAGCGGCCGCTGCCGGAGCGCCTGCCCGTCAAGACCTCCGTGTCCGCCATGGCCAAGCACCCGCGAACCGAGGAGGACGAGGAGGAGACCCCGCAGGACAAGCGGAATGTTTCACGTGAAACATTGGAGGACAGGCCGCGCTATATGCAGGAGCATACGCTGACCGCAGCCGAGCGCGGCAGCGCCATCCACAAGGCGCTGGGCTGTCTTTCCTATGACGCGGTTCGGGACGGGACGAAGGAGAGCATCGGCGCGGAGCTGGACGCCCTGGCAAAGCGCGGGCTGCTCACGTCCATGGAGCGGAAGGCCGTCCGCGCCGCCGAACTGCAGCGCTTCTTTACGAGCGCTCTGGGGCAGCGCGTCCTGAAGGCCGGGACGGTACGCCGCGAATGGCCGTTCAACCTCCGCGCCGAAAACGGGGTGATTGTGCAGGGCGTGCTCGACCTGTGCTTCGTCGAGGACGGCGCGTGGACGCTGGTCGATTATAAAACCGATGCCGTGACAGACGTTTCCGAGCTGACGGCACGCTACGGCGGACAGATGCAGTGGTACGCCCGCGCCCTGCGCGAGCTGACCGGATTGCCCGTCAAGGAAATCGCGCTGTATTCCATTCGTCTGGGGACGGCGACTGCCATTTCGCAAGAGCAAAGCGCCGAATGACAGACATCATGCCTTTGCATACCGCACGTTTCACGCTGCCGAAAGGAGGACGGCCATGAACATCACCACGCAGGCCATCGTCCTGCGCCACGCGGATTATCGGGAAAACGACCGCATGCTGACCCTGCTCACGCCGGAGCTGGGGCGGGTGGACGCGCTGGCGCGGAGCTGCAAGAAGCCGGGCAGCCCTCTGCTGGCGGGCGCGGAGCTGTTCGCCTTTGGCGAGTATGTCCTCTTTCGCGGGCGGGGCCGCGCCACGGTCGTCTCCTGCTCCGTCATCGACAGCTTCTACGACCTGCGCACGGACTACGAGCGCCTGCGCTACGCCGCCTATATGCTGCAGGTCATCGGCGCGCAGGCGCTGCCCGCCGAGCGCCCCGGCAGACTCTTCACCCTGCTCCTTCGCTCGTTCAAGCGTGTCTGCTACACGGAGCTGGATGCCCGCGCCGTCACCGCCGCCTTCCTGCTCATGGACGCCGCCCTGTCCGGCTATCGCCCGCGCCTTCGCCACTGCGTCCGCTGCGGGCAGCGGCTGGACAGTGAGTCCGGCATACAGGCGGGCGATGCGCACGGCCATCAGCCTGTCCTGAAAAGCGAAGCACGGCTGTTTGACATCGAAGAAGGCGGCCTTGTCTGCCGCAGCTGCGAGCGCGCCGACCTTCCCGCCTTTCCCGTGTCTGCGCGGGAAATCGCCTGGCTGCGCGACGTACTGGCCGTCGGCATTGAACAAACCGCCTGCCCGCCCCAAGACGCCCCGCTTCCCCTCCTCATGCGCTACATGGAATCCCGACTGGAGACCCGTCTGCCCGGCGGCAAGGGGCTGCGGTAGAACGGCATTGAAACAAGTTAAACAATAACACAAAAAATCCCCGCCCCTTTTCGGAGCCGGGGATTTTTGATGCCCTCTGGGAAGGCGTTATTCCTTCACGCCGCCCAGCGCCACGCCTGCGATGATGTACTTGCTGAGGATGAAGTAGATAATCAGCAGGGGGAGAACGGACATGGTCAGGGCGAGATAGACCGTGCCGTACTCGGTCTTGTAGATGTCGCCCTTCAAGAGGCTGACCATGATGGGCATGGTGTAGTTTTCGCGCCTTGTCAGGAGAATCATCGGCTCAAAGAGGCGGTTCCAGCTCGTGACGAAGGCGAAGATGGCCTGTGTCGCCATCGCGGGCTTCATGATGGGCAGGACGATGGCATTGAACGTGCGGAATTCGCTTGCGCCGTCAATGCGCGCCGAGGCGACAATGTCCATGCTGAGCGAGGGAATCATGTACTGGCGCATGAAGAAGACCATGCTGGGCGCCGCGATGGACGGGAGAATGAGCGCCAGGAGGTTGTTCGTCATGCCGATTTTGTACATGAACTGGTAAAAGCCGATGGACACGACCTGACCGGGAATCATCATCACGGCGAGGATGAAGCCGAACAGGGCGTTGCGCAGCTTCCATGTGTACGCCACCAGGGAATAGGCTGTGAGGGTGGAAAAATATACCGTCAGCGCCGTTGAGCAGGTGGAGATAATCATGGAATTTTTAAAGCCGATGAAGGGGTTGAACGCCTTTTCGCCGAACACCGCATAGTTGGTCAGCAGGGCGTTGGAGGGGAGCAGCGCAATGGCGTTCTGCTGGATGGAATAGGTATCGCGGGTGGCGTTGATGATCATGATGTAAAACGGGAAGAGGCAGAGAATCGACAGAAGGATGCACACAAAATACTTGATGAACATGCCGAAAAATCCGGTGCCGCTCAGCTTAACTCTGTTATCAGTGGCCATGATGATTCCCTCCTCTCTGCAGGCGCCCCTCTAACCGGCGCTGCTTGCGCAGCTCGCGCACGTCATAGCGGTCGCGCATGAGATAGAAGACGAACACGGACAGCACGACGACGATGAGGAACATGATGATGCTCGCCGCGGCCGCACGGCCGTACTGGTACGTCCCCGAAAACGCCTGCTTGTAGATGAACAGGGAGGACGTCATGGTGGCGTTCGCGGGCTTGCCGTCGTTGAACACCTTGGGGATATCGAACATGTTCAGGCCGCCGATGGTGCTGGTGATGAGGGTGTAAATCAGGATGGTGCGCATGCAGGGCAGGGTGATTTTCCAGAACACCTGCGTCGGCGTCGCACCGTCAATTTCAGCGGATTCAAAGAGCGTGGGGTTGATGCCCAGAACGCCCGAAATCAGCACGATGGCCGTGTAGCCGAACCACTGCCAGAACTGAATGAACGCCACGATGAGGCGGGATGACCATGCGTCGTTCAGGTAGTAGAACGAGCTGAGCCCCAGCATATTGCGCAGGGAGTTGATGGGGCCGACGGGGTAGCCGAAGAAGGCGTTGAACAGGATGCCGACCGTGGCGGCGGTGATGATGTTGGGCAGATAGAAAATGACCTTGAACGCGCCCTGCCCGCGGATGGTCACCTTCCGGCGGGTAAACCAGGCCGTCAGCAGCAGCGCCATAAGCATCTGCGGAATGAAGTTCATAATCCAGATGAGGAAGGTATTGCCGATGGAATCAAGGAAGGTTTTGTTGGTGAGGATTTTTTGAAAGTTCTGGAAGGGCTCGTCCAGGAAATGCCAGGTGTTGGTGGCGACGCCCTTCAAATCGCTAAAGCTGATGACAAAGGTATAAATGGTCGGGTACAGCATGAACACGGCATAGGCCAGCACAAAGGGCAGGCTGAACAGATAGCCGTATTTCGCATAGCTGACGCTTTTTCTTTTCACAGTACTGCTCATTGTATTCCTCCCCGCCCCGATACAATGAATGCACCTCATGTATCGGGCTCTGAGATTTTCCGTGAAGCCGGAGAATGCCCCTTCAACCGAAGCGGACGGGCGGTTGCCCGTCCGTCCGGAAACAAGGGGAGAAAAGGTCATTGAGCGGCTTCGATGCCGAGCTGGTCGGCAACGTTGGTCTTGAAGAATTCAATCGCGTCCTCGCGGCTCATCGCGCCGCCGGTGTACTGACGGACAGCGTCGCGCCACAGGCTGTTGATGCTCTCATCATACTGGGTGAGGTTCTTGCCGTTCGCATACTGGTTCGCGGCAACGAAAATGTCAAACATGTTCTGGCCGCCGAGGAAGTCCAGCTTGCCGTCGCTCATCGCCATGACCGTGCCGGACCCGACGCAGTCCTTGGTGCCGCCGTCGCCGTAGATGTTGCCGTTCGCCCAGCCGTACTGGAGGCCTTCGGCGGTGCAGTCCAAAGTGACCCAGTGAATCAGCTCAGCCACGGCGTCCTTCTTCGCGGTGTCCTTGTTGGCCAGCAGCCAGGTGCCGCCCCAGAAGAAGCCGACGTTCGGGGTGCAGACGGCCCAGTCGCCGTAGGTGTCGCCGCTGTTGCCGGCGATGACGTAGTTGATAAGCCAGGCGGGGCCGTAGAAGCCGAGGATGCCCTTGGCACCGATGCCCTTCATGTCGGCATACCAGGCGTCGGTCCAGTCCTGCGTGTCGTTGTGATAGTCATTGTCCTTGAGCTTCTTGGACAGGTCGAGGAACTCTTCGCGGGCGGGGTCGATGTACAGCTCGCCGTCCTCGTTCAGCCAGCCCTTTTCGGAGCTGTTCTCGATGGCGTGCCAGATGTCGCCGTCGCCGGAGACGATGCCGTAGCCCTTTGCGCGCAGCTCGGCGGCCGCTTCAAAGAATTTGTCCCAGCCGGGGCCGATTTTGGAGGCGATGGTATCGGGGTCATCGGTGCCCCAAACGTCCTTGGCGATGGAGCGGCGATAGATGAACGCGCCGCCGGTGGCCTGATAGCCCAGACCCACGACCTTGCCGTCGGAGGGACGGGTGCCAATGTCCACGGTGTACTGGGCGATGTCCGCTTCCTTGATGGCTTCCGCGGTGTTGAGGCCGAGGTCGTCATAGGCGGCGGCGTAGGAGGCCATGTCGCCCTGCGTGTATTTGAGGACGAAGGCAGACTCCGCGCAATAGATGTCCGGAGCGTCCGCGCCGCCGGCGCTCAGCGCCTGGTCCAGAGCGGGCTGATACAGGCCGTCGGTGGTGGCGATAATGGTCACGTTCAGGGTATAGGGAAATTCGGGATGCAGGTCGAGGTAACGCTGGAGCATGGTGGGCACTTCATCGGTGAAGGCGTACAGGTTGATGACGCCTTTTTCCTCTGCGGCGGCAAAGCTCATGCAGCTCAGCACCATCAGGAGAGCCAGAACCAGAGACAGGATTTTTTTCATTGGGGAGACCTCCTTACAAATTTCAGCGGATTTTCACCGCTTATTTATCCTCGGCATCGCCTTGCCGTTCGGCGGCGGCGAATGTGCCTTCCGAACCGTCCGCTTCCTGAAAAAATCTCCCTGTGCGTTCGGGAAGCCCTTCGATTTTTTCATTCGCATTCGATGCAGGATGCACGCTTCACCGCACAGCCTCCTCAGCGCGGCGCTGCCGATAAACAACATCTTCGTGCTGTTTCAGACGAAAGAAAGACAAATCATCGGAGCACGGGGAATGCGTCCCTTAAGGCCGGATACAGCACCCTGTATTTGCGGTACTGCCGCTCGTAGCGGGCGGTCAGCGCTTCGTCCGGCTCCAGAACGGCCGAGACGCTGCACAGGGAGCCGCAGGCTGTTTGCACGCTTGCATACTGCCCGCAGGCGACCATTGCCAGCATCGCGCCGCCCATGCCGGGGCCCTGCTCGCTGGCGGGGCTTTCCAGGCGGATGCCCAGCACGTTCGCCATGATTTTCCTCCACAGCGGGCTTTTCGCGCCGCCGCCGCAGATTTTCGCGGAGCGGATGTCAAGCCCCAAGGAGCGCGCCACCTCCACGCTGTCCCGAATGGCGAAGGCCACGCCCTCCAGCACCGCCTGCACCATGTCGGCGCGGGTCGAGTCCATGCTCATGCCGATGAACGCGGCGCGGGCATTGGTGTCGTTGATGGGGCTGCGCTCGCCCATTAAATAGGGCAGGAAAAACACGCTGTTTTCGCCGAGACGCTCCTCTTTGACGGCAGCCTGCTCGTCCGCAAAGGCGTCCGTGCGGAGGATGTCCTCCAGAAACCACTTGTTGCAGGACGCGGCGGAGAGCATACAGCCCATCAGGTGATAGCCGCCGTCCGCGTGGGCAAAGGCGTGCAGGGCATTGGTCGGGTCGACCCCGAAATGCGCGGAGGAGATGAACACCGTGCCGGACGTGCCGAGGCTGATGTTGCAGCCGCCCTCGCCCACAACGCCCGTGCCGACCGCGGCGGCGGCATTGTCGCCCGCGCCCGCGGCCACGCGCACATTGCCGGGGAGGCCGAGGGCTTTCGCCATCTCCGGCTCGACCGTGCCGATGCATTCGTAGCTTTCAAACAGCTTGGGCATCTGCTCTTGCGAAACGCCGCAGATGTCCAGCATTTCCTTGGACCAGCGCCTGTTTTTTACATCCAGCATCAGCGTGCCGGAGGCGTCCGAATAATCGCAGGCGTGAACGCCGGTCAGCAAATAGTTGATATAATCCTTGGGGAGCATGATTTTGCGGATTCTGCGGAAATTCTCCGGCTCGTTTTCGCGCATCCACAGGAGCTTCGGGGCGGTGAAGCCCGCAAAGGCGATGTTCGCGGTCAGCTCGGACAGGCGCCTGCGGCCGATGACCTCATTGAGGTACTCCACCTGCTTTTCCGTGCGCCCGTCATTCCACAAAATGGCGGGGCGGATGACCCTGTCCGCTTCATCCAGCACGACCAGCCCGTGCATCTGCCCGCCGCAGCCGATGCCGCGGATCAGCGTGCGGTCAATGCCGGAAATCAGCTCCGGAATGCCCTCCTTCAGCGCCCGCGCCCAGTCCTCCGGCGCCTGCTGGCTCCAGCCCGCATGGGGAAATTCCAGGGGGTATTCCCTGCTGACCACCCGACGGATGCTGCCGTGCTCGTCCATGAGCAGCAGCTTTAAGGATGAGGTGCCCAAATCCGCACCGATAAAATACGCCATGTATGTGCCTCCGTAAGGTCTGAGCGCGGACGGCTTACCCGTTCACGACGACCGCCTTTGTGTTGGTGAGTGCAAGACTCTTTTCGTCCGGCTGGCTGAACCCGACATAAAGTTTGATCTGCCCTTCATAGACGGTCTCGCCGTCGTCGCTGACGACCGCCAGGCGCTCCCTGGGGATGGTCAAGGAAACGCTCTTTGTTTCGCCCTGCGCAAGGAAAACGCGCCGGAACGCGCACAGGCGCGGGTGCGGGGGCGCAAAGGCGCTGCCCTCGTTCTGCACGTAGACCTGAAGCACGTCCTCCGTGCCGCGCCCGCTGTTATGAACCTTGGCCGTGACGGTCAGGCTTCCGTCCGCGCTGTACTCGCAGGCGGCGGACAGCGCCTCGGTCTTTCCGTAGGTCAGGCCGAAGCCGAAGGGGTAGAGCGGCGCTTCCTCAACGTAGCGGTAGGTGCGCCCGCGCATCGTATAGTCCGTAAATTCGGGCATGTGCGCAAGCTGGCTGTTGTGATAGAAGGTGACGGGCAGCTTGCCGGAGGGCGATACCGCGCCGAAGAGAATATCGGCAACGGTTCTGCCGCCCCGCGCACCCGCGTACCAGCAAAGAAGCAGGGCGTTCGCCTTGTCGTTCGCTTCCTCCAGGTCAATGGCGCTGCCCGCCGTCAGGCAGATGACGGTGGGCTTGCCGACGGCCAGCACCGCGCTTAAGAGCCTGCGCTGGCTCTGCGGCAGGAGCAGGTCGCGCTTGTCGCCCGATGCGGCGGCGTTGCCCGTATCGCCCTCTTCGCCCTCCAACGTCTCGTCCAGACCGACCACCAGCACCACGGCGTCCGCGCTTTCGGCGGCGGCTTCGGCCTCGGACAGGCGGTCGTCCGCGTGCGCCAGCCCCTCCACCCTGTCCTTGAACAGGTGGCAGCCCTCGGAGTAGAGGACGCGGACATCTTCGCCGACGGCGTCCTGAATGCCCTCCAAAATGGTGATGTAGCGGGAGGACGTGCCGTGATAATTGCCGATAAGCGCGGCGCGGCTGTTCGCGTTCGGGCCGATGACCGCAAGGGTCTTGATTTTTTCTCTGTCAAGCGGCAGCATACCGTCGTTTTTGAGCAGAACGCAGCTCTTTTCGGCGGCCTCCCGCGCTTTGCTCAGGTGCTCCGGGCATTCGATGGCCGTGAAGGGGATGGTGTCGTACTCGCTCCCGTCCATGATGCCCAGCAGATAGCGGGTGGTGAACAGGCGCACGGCGGCGGTGCGGATGTCCTGCTCCGAGACCAGCCCCTTTTTGTACGCCTTCATTAAGTTCAGGTAGGTGCAGCCGCAGTTCACATCGCAGCCGTTTTTGAGCGCCATCGCAGCGGACTCCTCGGAGGAATGCGTCACATGGTGGCATTCGTGGAAGTCGCGGATCGCCCAGCAGTCCGACACCACATGCCCCTCAAAGCCCCATTTTTCGCGCAGGATGTCGTGCAGCAGGGTCCTGCTGCCGCAGCACGGCTCGCCGTTCGTGCGGTTGTACGCGCCCATGACGGCCTCCACGTGCGCTTCCCTGACCAGCGCCTTGAACGCGGGCAGGTAGGTTTCCGCCATGTCCTTTTTAGAGGCGACGGCGTTAAAGCGGTGGCGCAGCGCCTCCGGCCCGGAATGCACGGCAAAGTGCTTTGCGCAGGCGGCGGTCTTCATCACCTCGCCGTCCCCCTGTAAGCCGCGCACATAGGCCTTGCCCGCTTCGGCTGTCAAAAACGGGTCCTCGCCGTAGGTCTCGTGGCCGCGCCCCCAGCGGGGGTCTCTGAAAATATTGACGTTGGGCGACCAGAAGGTCAGCCCCTTATAGATATCCCTGTCGCCGTGGCGGACGGAGGCGTTGTACTTGGCGCGCCCCTCCGTGGCGGCGATTTCGCCGAGCCGCTCAAGCAATGCCGTATCAAACGTGGCGGCCAGACCGATGGCCTGCGGGAAGCTTGTGGCCGTGCCCGCCCGCGCAGCGCCGTGCAGCGCTTCGTTCCACCAGTTGTAGGCGGGAACGCCAAGACGCGGGATGGACGGCGCATCATAGCGGAGCTGCTCCGCGGCCTCCTCGACCGTCATTTTCGCGACCAGCGCCTCGGCTTTGCTCCTGGCTTCTGCCCTGTTCATATGTCCCATCCTTTCGCCGCCCGGCGGCTTTCCGTACTGCCTGCCCGTTCCGTCCGCTTTGCCCCCTGTTTCGCCGAAACAGGTTACAGAACATCATTTCATAACTCACTATTGGTACTATACCCTATTTTTTGGCCTTTGTCAAGCATTTTTTTACAAAAAACTGCCCGCCGAGTTATAGGGGTTGCATAGGGAAATCTGGCTTCCGTCCGCGCTGCAGAAATCGGGCGGCAGCGTCCGTTCGCCCGCAGCGGCCCGCGCCGGTACCGCCGAATGGAAAACAGTTGCATAACGGTTGCATTTTCCGTGAAAATCCTGTATAATGTAAAAAGCAAGTATCCCCTGCGCGGCTTTTTGTGGGGATATGCAACAATTTTGATGAAACAGGAGGTATGACAATGCCCAAGCACTATGTTTTTATGACAGACAGCGACAGCGACCTGCCGTTTGATATAGCCGACCGGCTGAATATACCGGTGGTCAGGATGCCCTATGCGCTCGACGGCGTGGAATACTTTGACGACAACGGGCGCTCCGGCGACGCGCACGAGTTTTTCCAGCGGATGCGCGACGGCGCGAACCCCGTCACCTCCCTGCTGCCCACCGAGACCTATCTGGAATATTTCGAGCCGATTCTGAAGGAGAGCGACCTGCTCTTTCTGGCGTTCTCCTCCAAGATGTCGGCGACCATCCTCAATATCTTCGAGGCGCGGGAAATGCTGCTGAAAAAGTACCCCGACCGTAAGTTCATGGTCGTGGACACCCTGAACATCTCCGCCCCCATGAGCCTGCTCATCATCGGCGCGCACAAGCTCTATGCAGAGGGCAGGCCGATGGAGGAGGTCGCGCAGTGGGTGGAGGACAATAAGATGCGCTCCCACGCCGTTTTCACCGTGGACGACTTGAAATATCTCAAGCGCGGCGGGCGCATTTCGTCCACCAGCGCCTTTTTCGGCACGGTTCTGGACATTAAGCCCATCCTCGTCATGGGCAAGGGCGGCAAGATCGACCCGGCCGATAAGGTGCAGGGGCGCAAAAAGGCACTTCGCACCTTGGTCGATCGCACGGCGGAGAACATCGAAAACGCGGGCGAGCAGGAGCTGGTCATCATGGAGGCCGATGTGCCGGAGGACGCTCAGCGCCTCAAGGAGATGCTCATGCAGCGCATCCCCGATATCAAGGCCATCCGCATTCAGGCCGTCGGCCCCGTCATCGGCGCGCACTGCGGCCCCGGCACGCTGGCGGTGTGCTTTATGGGCAAGGAAAAGACGATTTAAGCCAAATCATGCTGCGTGTCAAAAAACTGTGTTTTTGACACGCTCCATGCAGGATGAAGCCATTCATCCTGCATGGCAAGGCTGCGGAAATGATTTTTCTGCGCTGACGCTCCGAACAATCGTCCCGTCCGAGAGGCAAAGCCGGTCGATACGATCAATAATGAAGGGGCTGCGGCCCTTTATGCATCCCACAGAATGTCTGCGGACTGATTCGACAATTTGGACGATTGAATGCCAATCATTGCCTGTCAACGGCTTGGACACTGCTCCGAGCCGTTTTTTATGCGGGGAAAGACCCGTCTCATCTTTTTTGGATGCTTTTTTTCCGCACACACGCCGCCCCTTGCTTCGGCAATCACCATTGGGAATCAAAGGGTTCCTTGTCCGGGTACGGGAAGGCCTTCCTTTTTCAAAAAGAAAAGGAAAACCCTCCCGCCTATCTTTTTTCCCGTTTTCGCCCATCCCTGCCACATTTTCGCCCGGTTTTTTGAGGGGATGCATGCTTGAACGGGGGCGGGCGGCATATTATAATGGACACCGTTAAGTCGAAAGGCTTCGCCGCTTTGCGCGCTTAACGAATGAGGAGAGGTGTTTGCATGTCAAGGCTTTTGTATGTGCTTCCGCTGATGCTGGCGGTGCTGATGGTCTGCCGTCCGATGGGCGTGCTGGCGGAGGAACATTCGATTCCGGGCAGTGATGCTTTTTTGTCCGCCGCGCAGCCGGCGGAGCTTGCTTTGCCGGAGAGCACGGCGGAATTTTCCGAGGCGCTGGCGCTGAACGCGCTGACGCTCAGTGCCGGCCATAAGCAGGACACAACGGCGGACATCATGCGTCAAATGGGCTTTGAGGTCGTCCTGCAAAAGAATTTCGATAAGGCCGCCGACGATTTGTCGCACACCTGCGCATACTCCGTGGGCACAAAGACGGTCGTGCGCGGGCAGGAAACGCGGACGCTGTACGCGGTCGCTGTGCGCGGCACGGAGGCGGGCGAATGGTATTCCAACTTCGACTTTGCGCCCTCGCACAGCGACGGCACCCTGTTTGCGGAGAACTTTCTGTTCGCCGCGCAGGACGTGTTTTTAGGGCTTCAGGAGGCCGTGACCGGGGACGCCCCGCTGATTCTGGCGGTCGGTCACAGCCGCGGCGCGGCATGCGCCAACCTGCTGGGGATGCTCCTGAACGAGCAGTACGGCGCGGAGAACGTCTATGTCTACACCGCCGCCACCCCCGCCACCGTGCGCGGGACAATGGCGCAGTACGAGGCAAAGAACATCTTCAACCTCATCAATCCCGCGGACATCGTGCCCATGATGCCGCTTCGGGCGTGGGGCTATTCGCGGCTGGGAACGGATATCATGCTGAACGGCGATGCGGACTTGGCGGGGCGCTTGGAGACCGCGCTTCAAACCATGCTTGACCTTGCGCCGACCATCTCTTCCTATTATGCCGGCCGCCACAGCCTGACGGACGCGGGGCTTTCGGACGACGGGCTGACCGTGTATGAGGCGCTGCTCCTCATGGCGCAGGGCATTCAGGGGAGCATCGGCGCGGATTCGATTGACATGGCCTCCGGCCTGTCCACGGCAGGTATTGCGGATAACTCCGATTTTGCCCCGCTCATCCGGCTCCTTCAAAAGACAGCCGAACATGATCATGCGCTGGCAAAGACCCTGCTGAAACAGCACATGCCGGCGACCTATGCGGAGCTTTTAACGGCTGCCCGATAATTATTTCGGGCGCGGCACGCAACGAAGGATAGAGGATGAGAGTATGTCATACATAGCGTTTCAGGACGTATGCAAGGTTTATACGATGGGGCAGACGCAGATTCACGCGCTGGACCACATCAGCTTTACGGTGGAAAAGGGCGAACTGTGCGTCATCGTCGGGCCGAGCGGCGCGGGCAAGACGACCCTGCTCAACATCTTGGGCGGCATGGACTCCGCCACCTCCGGCATGATTATGCTGGACGGCCGCGACATCAGCCGCCTGAACGCAAGGCAACTCACCGATTTGCGCCGCACGGACGTGGGCTTTGTGTTCCAGTTCTATAATCTGGTGCAGAATTTGACCGCCCGCGAAAATGTGGAACTGGCCGCCGAAATCTGCAAGGGCAGTCTGGACGCGGTGAAGACGCTGGAAAGCGTGGGGCTCGGCAGCCGCATCAACAATTTTCCCGCCCAGCTTTCGGGCGGCGAGCAGCAGCGCGTGTCCATTGCCCGTGCGCTGGCGAAAAACCCGAAGATGATTCTCTGCGATGAGCCGACCGGCGCGCTGGACTACAACACGGGCAAGGCCGTTTTGAAGCTCCTTCAGGATACCTGCCGTCAGACGGGCAAGACCGTGCTGATTATCACCCACAACAGCGCCCTGACCCAGATTGCAGACCGCGTGATTCATGTGAAGAACGGCACGGTGACAAAGACGGTGACCAATGAAAATCCCCTGCCGGTCGAAAGGATCGAGTGGTAAAGAGTGAAAAGAACGAGAAGGAAAAACGTGCTCCGCGGCATCGCGGGCAGTATGAACAGGTTCCTGTCCATCCTGTTCATCGTCGCCCTCGGCGCGGGCTTTTTGGCGGGGCTGTTTGCCACCTCCCCCGATATGTACGAGTCCGCCGACCGCTACATGGACGAATACGGCTGGTATGACTTGGACATAAAATCCACCCTGGGCTTTACGGCGGCGGACGCGGAGGCTGTCGCCGCGCTGAGCACCGTCGAGGCGTGCCAGCCCGCCCGCACCCTGGATGTGGTGCTGTCGGACAGCGGGGAAACAGGCTTTACCGCCCGCGTTTTTGCCCTGACGGACGACGCTGTTTCGATGAATAAAATTGAGCTGCTGAGCGGCCGCATGCCCGAAACGGATACGGAATGCGTCGTGCAGTCCGCGATGGGGCCGTATGCGGACAATGCGCCGAAAATCGGCGAAACGCTGACCGTTGCGGGCGACAACCTGAACTATGATACCATCCTGGAAAACACCCTGTCGGACACGCTGACCGTGGTCGGCATTGCGCAGAGCCCCATGTGCATTTCCGTGGAGGCGGATGTGACCAGCGTCGGCTCCGGCTCCGTCGGTCTCCTTGTGTACACGCGGAACGGGTATTTGACGAGCGAGGTCTATACGGATTTGTATCTGACCGTGCGCGGCGCGAAGGAAGTCAATACCTTCGGCGGGGAGTACGACGCGCTGATTGACGCGGCGCTCGGGGAGATTGACGCGCTCGCCGACGAACGCGCCGCCCTGCGCACCGCAGAGGTCAGGGAGCAGGCGGAGGATAAGCTTTCCGATGCCGAACGGCTGCTTTCTTCCCTGAACACCCTTGCGGACGCAAGGACGAAGCTTGCCAAAGACGCGATGACGCGCATCGGCCAAGCGTCCGAGACGGCCGCCATTCTGGGCGATTCTTCCGTTTCGAAGGCGCTGACGGACACGGCTTCAGGCGTCCGCACCTCCGTAATGCGTCAGATGACGACGGCCTCTGCCGAGAAACAGCGGCTGACCGACCTGGAAAAGTCCGTTTCGGACGGCCAAAAGACCATTGACGAAATGGAGGACTGCGTGTGGGTCAGCCGCACAAGGGACGACTCCGCGGGCTATGCGAGCTATGACGGGAATGTGGAGAAGGTCACGGCGCTTTGCAAGGTCTTCCCCGTGTTCTTTTTCCTCGTTGCCCTTTTGGTGGCGCTGACCACCATGACGCGGCTGGTGGACGAAAACCGCACGGAAATCGGCACGCTGAAGGCGCTGGGCTTTTCGAACGGGCAGGTGCTGGCGCAGTATTTGCTTTACAGCCTGCTTTCCTCTTTCTTAGGCTGCGCTCTGGGCTTCTTTGCGGGCTTTAAGGTGCTGCCCGCTGTCATCAGCTCGGCCTACGGCATGATGTACTTCCTGCCGGCGGCCGAGACCCCCTTCCGTTTGGAAATCGCCGTTTTGGTCGCGCCCGTCACGGTGGGCGGCATCCTGCTGGCGACCCTGTGGGCGTGCTTCGGCGCGTTCCGCTCCTGCCCGGCGCAGCTCATGGTGCCCAAAGCGCCGGCAGCGGGCAAGCGCATCTGGCTGGAGCATCTGCCGTTTATCTGGAATCACCTGTCGTTCACGCGCAAGGTGACCTTCCGCAACCTCTTCCGCTACAAGAAGCGCTTCCTCATGACCGTCATCGGCGTAGCGGGCTGCAGCGCCCTGCTGGTCACGGGCTTCGGCGTGCGCGATTCCATCCACGACATTGTGGACAGGCAGTTCGGCGAGGTCTACCGATATGACCTGACGATGGTCATGGACAAAGAGGACGCCCCCGAAACGGACGAAACGCTGAATGCCTTCCTCAACGATAAGGCCACGACCGAGGACTGGCTGGCCTACGCGGGCGAAAGCGGCAAGGCGCTGGCGAACGATGCAAGTCAGACCGTAACGCTGATGGCGGTGACGGACGCAAGCCGCCTTCCCGCCTTCATTGCCCTGCGCGAGAGAAAGAGCGGCAAAGCCCTGACCCTGACGGATGACGGCATCCTGCTGACGGAAAAGAGCGGCGAGATGCTGGGCGTTTCGGCGGGCGATACCGTGACCCTTGAGAACGCGGACGGACGGCGGGCGGAGGTCATCGTGCTGGGGCTGACGGAGAATTACATCACGGGCTTTGCGTACATGACGGACAACCTGTATCAGAAGCTGTACGGCAGGGTGCCGGCGCATACGACCGTCATGTGCAAGCTCGTCTCCGGCAGGGAAGAGGGGGCGGCGGCCGGCGCTTTAAAAAGCAGACATGTTCTCTATGTGCGCTCGTCCGCCAGCATCCGCTCCGCGTTCAGCGACACGGTCAAAAGCATCGACGCCATCGTCGTCGTGCTGATACTCTGCGCGGGCATGCTGTGCATGGTCGTCCTCTACAACCTGACCAACGTCAACATCTGCGAGCGCCGCAAGGAGCTGGCGACCATCAAGGTGCTGGGCTTCCATGAGCGCGAGGTCGAAAAATACATCTTCCGCGAGACCGATTTGCTGAGCGTGCTGGGAACGATTGCCGGCCTCTTCGTGGGCATCTGGCTGCACAGCTTTGTCATCCGCACGGTCGAGGTCAGCGCCGTCATGTTCGGCCGCGAAATCAAAGGCATGAGCTTTGTTTACGCCTTTGCCATTTCGATGATTTTCACCGCCCTCATCAACCTCGTCATGCGCCGCAGCATCTGCAAGGTCGATATGGTCGAATCCATGAAGGCGAATGATTAAATAGCGGGACGATTGTTCGCCGGACGAGCGTCCTTCCGCCCTTTCAAAAATCCTCAAAATATGGTATGATAGGCACGGAACATTGCGTAAAGGGGCAGAGACGATGATGTATCAAGCACTGTACCGCGTCTGGCGGCCGAAGACATTTTCCGACATGGTGGGGCAGACGAGCATCGTCCGCACCCTGCGCAATCAGGTGATGACGGGGCGCGTCGCCCATGCCTATCTGTTCTGCGGAAGCCGCGGCACGGGCAAGACCAGCGCGGCGAAAATCATGGCGCGGGCCATCAACTGCGAGCATCCCGTGAACGGCGACCCCTGCGGCGAGTGCGCCTCGTGCAAGACCATCGGCAGCGATGCGTCCTTTGACATCTACGAAATGGACGCCGCCAGCAACAGCAAGGTGGACGAAATCCGTGAGCTGCTCGAAAAGGTGAGCTATCCGCCGCAGTTCGGCAAATACAAGGTCTATATCATCGACGAGGTGCATATGCTGTCCACGGCGGCGTTCAACGCCCTCCTCAAGACGCTGGAGGAGCCGCCGTCCTACATGGTGTTCATTCTGGCGACGACCGAGCCGCAGAAGATTCCCACGACCATCCTCTCCCGCTGCCAGCGGTTTGATTTCGGGCGCTTCACCGAAACGGAGCTGGTCGGTCGGATGAAGCAGGCGGCGGAGTCCATGGGCGCGTCCGTCACGGAGGATGCGTATGCACTCATCGCCCAGTCCGCCGAGGGCGGCATGCGCGACGCTTTGTCGCTGCTGGATATGTGCCTTGGCGCGGGAAGCCGTGTGACCGAGGAGGATGTGCGCCTCGTGCTGGGCGCGGCGGACAGGGGCTTTCTGTTCTCGTTTGCGGAGGCCATCGGCCAGAGCAACGGCAGCGAGTGTCTGAAGCTGACCGACCGGCTCATGCGCGAGGGGCGCGATGTGCAGGTCTTTTTGAAGGACATGAGCCGCCATTTCAGGATGCTGCTGTCGGCCAAGCTGTGCGGACAGGACGAGGCGGCGGCAACGCATGAGCAGGCGGAGCGCTATGCGGCGCAGGCGGCGCTGTTTTCGGCGGAGCGGCTGCTGCGCATCACGGATTTGTTCATGCACGCCGAGGCCGATACGCGCTGGGCGGCCAGCGCAAGGGCGGTGCTGGAGGTCTGCGCGCTGCGGGCGTGCGAAAAGCCGGAAACGCAGAATGTCGGCGCCCTGCTGGAGCGGATTGCCGAGCTGGAGACAAGGCTCGGCAGAATCGAAAGCGGCGCTGTCGCCGTGCGCACGGAAGCGCCGAAAGCAAGAGAAGCCGCCCATGCGCCCGCGAAGGAAAATGCGCCGAAAAAAGAAACGGCCGCCCCGTGCGACGACGTGCCGGCGGGTGAAAGGCTGCCCAAGGACGTGTGGAACGACGCGCTCAATGCGCTGAAAAAAGAGCCGACCATTCCGATGAGCCTGGGAAAATTCGCCGGCTATAAGGACGGCGTGTACAGGATGTACTTCGAGGGCGAACATCAGGTGTGGGTCGGCCTGCTCAATGAGCCGCAGCGCAGGGACGTCATCGAGGCCGCCCTTCGGAACGCGGGCGCTTCCAGCCCGAAATTCGAAGCGCTGAACCCGCCGAAAAAGGCACGGGATGCCGAGGCGGAAAAGCGCACCGAGCAGGACATGGCCCAATTGAACGAGACCTTCGGCCGGGGAAACATTATCGTGAAAGAGTGAAGAAACGGCCTTTGAAAGCCGTCCCGAGAATGCGTTTTGTCCATCTGAGCCGTAAAGTTCGGCGTCAAACGGAAAAATTTCCCTGCTTATCCTCGCGGCTCACTGTCTGCCGACGATAAACCGCA
Organism: Anaerovibrio sp.; assembly: GCA_963611355.1. Classification (GTDB taxonomy): domain Bacteria; phylum Bacillota; class Clostridia; order Christensenellales; family Aristaeellaceae; genus CAVDRM01. The sequence continues at coordinate 53,354 of CAVDRM010000002.1, read as the reverse complement.
TACAGAAAAACAACCGGCGCGGAGGTCATGCTTCCGCGCCGGTTTGATGTTTGGGCAATGAGGATTACTTGCCGAACAGACCCTTCACGCCGTTCAGGATGCCCTTCACATCGTCGACTTTAATTTTGGCCTTCACGCCGTCCACGATTTTCCGGATGGTCTCGTCGGGCAGATCAACGCCGAGCAGCTTTTCAATCGTTTTGACCGGCTCTTTTTCAAAGGAAGACAGCAGCGTTTGGTCGTTTTGCAGCCTGTTGACGATTTCCTCGATTTTCGCCTTGATATCCATGATACATCCTTCCCTTCCGTTTCGGTATGATGATGATACAGCAAAATCGTGAACGGCGCAAGAGCCTGTCGTCAGACAAGCCGAAATAAAAGGAAATTCGCAGCAGGATCTTTCCCGTTTTACGGATTTCCTTTCATCCGAAGCCGCGGGTGCGCAGAAATGCATAGAAAAAAGAAATGATTCGAAGCCGTCCTCCGAAAAGACGATTCGAATCATATGTCTTTGGTGCCGGAAGCGGGGGTCGAACCCGCACGGTGTCGCCACCACTGGATTTTGAGTCCAGCACGTCTGCCAATTCCATCATTCCGGCAACAACAGGTAGTATACCATTGATGTCCGAGCCTGTCAAGGCACAGACCTTGATTTCGGCGGGGACGACGCCTTAAAAAATTTTTATATCTATATCAACGAAATCGATAACAAAATGCTTGAAAAACAAAATGGAGAGTGCTATAATGGGCGCCGCAAAGGAGGAGACAGTATATGCCTTCAATCGAAAAGAAAGAGAGTGGACTCAAAAAGAGTCTGGGCCTGATCTTCGTCTACACCGTTGCGACAGGCTCCATCTTCACCTACGTCAGCTACTGGGATTCCGTGTTCTTCTCTTACTGCGGCGCGGGCACCTTCCTGGCCTTCGCGCTGATGACGCTGGCGATCCTGCCCGTTGCGCTGGTGTACAGCGAGCTTTCTCCGCTGTTCCACACCTCCGGCGGCGAACTGATCTACAACACCGTGGGCATGAACAAGCACATGGGCTTCCTGGCCTCCTGGCTGATCATGGCTGCCTGGATTTCCGTTCCCCCGGCTGTGTGCATGGCCATTGCTACCTTCTTTAAGGAAATCTTCGGCCTGGCCATCCCCACCATCGGCATCGTGGGCATCGGCGTTGTGATTCTGCTGCTGGTATTTACCATGAGCCTGCAGAACATTACCTTCCTGGTCAAGGTACAGGCCTTCTGCCTTTTTGCCAACATTGCCACCACCCTGCTGACCGCCGTGCTGGTGCTGACGTCGGGTCACTGGAGCATCAGCAACTTAGCCGGTATGTTCAGCTTCTCCAATATCGAAACCACCGGCGGCATCCCCGGCTGGATCATCGGCATGGCGTTGCTGATTACGCCCTACTTCGGCTTTGAAACCGTGCCTCAGATGGTGGAGGAAGGCGACTTCCCCATCAGCAACACCAAGAAGGCTATCTGCGGCTCCGTGCTGACCTGCGGCGTGATTTACGCAATCTTTTTCTTCTGTGTGGCCGGCCTGGACAAGCCTGCTGTGCTGCTGGCTGACGGCGTTGGCGATACGGGCTTCATGACCATCCGCGCGATGCAGAATCTGCTTGGCTGGCGCGTATGGCCCATGATTTACGCCGTGATTTCCGTGCTGCTGGGCATGACCGCTTCCATCCTGGGCTTCTGGATGTCCACCGTGCGCATGATGTACTCCATGGGTAAGAAGAACTTCCTGCCCAAGGGCTTCACCTATGTGAACCGCCATCAGCAGCCCGTCCTGCCCAATATCTTTCTGCTGGGCATCAGCCTGATTTTCATCCTGCTGATGAACGCCGGTTCCTTCATGAACAGCTTCTTTAACCTCATGTCCTTCGGCTGCGCCTGCGCCTATGCCATCACCATGATCTCGGCTGTGCTGATTCACAAGAAGCACCCCGAATGGTATGCAGGCAACAAGAACCTGGTCAAGGGCGGCAATTTCACCCGTTTCCTGGCCATGATCATCATGATCGCCATCGCTTACTTCTGCACCCTGGGCCAGGGCAAGGACTCCTGGATCTGCTTTGGCATCTACCTTGGCATCGGCGCCTGCATCTGGCTGTGGATGGTGCTGGTGCGCTGGAAGAAGTCCAAGGTGGTCATTGATACGCCCGACGGCTCCAAGGAATTCTAATCGCATCGCGTTCCCTGCGGACGGCGCCTTGCCGCGCCGTACTGCTCTCATATTTTAATCTAAGCTGAAAAGGAGATTATGACTATGGCTAAGCTGACTGGTAAAGTTGCTCTGATCACTGGCGCTGCGGTAGGCCTGGGCGAAGGCATCGCCACCGCGTATGCCAAGTATGGCGCCAAGCTGTGCATGGTGGATCTGTCCCCCGCAGTGGAAAAGACCGCCGAAAAGCTGCGCAAGGAATACAACGCTGAGATCGTTACCTGCGTGGCCAACGTGGCCGATCCCGAGCAGATGAAGGCCGCCGCCGCCAAGGCCGCCGAGACCTTTGGCGAAGTGAACATCGCCTGCTGCAACGCCGGCGTATGCCGCCTGGCTCCCTTTGAAGAAATGACCGACGCCGTGCGTGATTTCCACATCGACGTGAACATCAAGGGCGTTTGGAACACCTGCAAGGCCGTTATCCCCTACATGCTCAAGCAGGGCGGCGGCAGCATCGTGATCGCTTCCTCCGTGACCGGCGACATCGTGGCTGACGCTGGCGAGGCTGCCTATGCCATGACCAAGGCTGCGCTGGTCGGCCTGACCAAGTGCCTGGCTGTGGAATATGCCAACCGCAATATCCGCGTTAACTGCTCTCAGCTGGGCTATGCCCGCACCCCCATGGTGGAAAAGATGGCGCAGGAATCCAACCCTGAAGATCCCGAGAGCGCGATCAACGATATTGCCCGCGGCGTGCCGATGAAGCGCCTGGCCAAGCCCATCGAAGTGGGCGAGCTGTTCGCCTTCCTGGGCAGCGACGAGGCCAGCTACCTGACCGGTTCTCAGGTGGTCATCGACGGCGGCTCTACCCTGCCCGAAACCATGAGCATCGGCACCAACTGACGCTTTGCCGTTCAACCGGCATTATACAGCGCATAACAACGGGGGGCTGCGTCGGCGCCGCGATCGAAATACCGATTGCAGGGCTGCGCAGCCCCTTTTGCGCGCGCAAAAATGCGTATAAGAAAGGAAAGGGAATATTTGTGGCTAAGGACAATACCGTCAACAGCCCGCTGACGGAGAATAAGCTCAACCGAAGCCTGAAGCTCATTTACGTATACGCCATTGCTACCGGCGCGATTTTCACCTTCATCGGTTACTGGGATTCGATCTTCTATGAATACTGCGGCCCCGGCACCTTCCTGGCATTCCTGCTGATGACCGCGCTGATTCTGCCTATCGCTTTTGTATACTGCGATTTGGCTCCGCTGTTCCCCGAGGCGGGCGGCGAGCTGATCTACAACACCGTGGGCCTGAACAAGCACTGCGGCTTCCTTTCCGCCTGGCTGATTATGGCCGCGTGGATTGCCGTGCCCCCGGCTGCGATCATGGCCATTGTGCAGTGGATTTTCCATGTAACAAACATTAACAGCAGCTTTACGGTGCTGGAAATCGTATCCGCCGTGCTGCTGGTGGGCTATTTTATCCTGAGCCTGCAAAACGTGGAGGTGGCCGGCAAGATTCAGCTGGTCATGCTGGCGCTGGCCATCACGGGCTGCATTGCCGCGTCCATCGCTTTTATGACCTCCGGCCAGTGGAGCATAGAGAACTTCTCCAACTTCTTCTATTCCCAGATTAAGTCTTCCCTTGGCATTCCCAGCTGGATCATCGGCATGGCCTTCCTGATTACCCCCTTCTTTGGCTTTGAAACCGTGCCGCAGATGATTGAGGAAGGCGACTTCCCCGTCAAGGACAGCACCAAGGCCATCTGGGGCTCGGTTGTCACCTGCGGCGTGATCTACGCCTTCTTTTTCATCGGCGTGGGCGGCATGAACGCGCAGCCCCTGGTGGAGGAGGGAGGCGCGGCCACCGGTGGCTTTCTGGCCATCTCCCTGATGGAGCAGTTTGGCACCGCCGGCTGGCGCGTATTCGCCATCCTGTTTGGCATTTGCGCCATCCTGTGCGCCATCGGCACCTGCCTGCTGGGCTTTTGGCTGTCCACGGTGCGCCTGCTGTACGCCATGGGGCGCACAAACTTTCTGCCTGCGTCCTTTGCCAAGCTGAACAAGCATCAGCAGCCCATCATCCCCAACATTCTGCTGCTGGCGGTATCCATCGTGTTCCTGGTGCTGCAAAACGCCGGCACCTTCATGAACGATTTCTTCAACCTGATGGCCTTTGGCTGCGCCTGCGCCTATGCGCTGACCATGATCAGCGCGATCCGTATGCACAAGCAGCATCCTGATTGGAAGAGCGGCTATCATCTTAAGGGCGGCAACTTGACCCGCTGCCTGGCGTTGGTCATCGCGGTGGTCATCGCATTCTTCTGCACACTGGGCCAGGGCGTTGGCTCATGGATCTCCTTTGCCGTGTACATGGGCATTGGTGCGATCCTGTGGGCGTGGATGGTGCTGTTCCGCTGGAAGAAGACCAAGGTCGTTGTGGACACCCCCGACGGCCCGAAGGAATACTAAGCAATCCCAAGCAATCCTTATCCTGCCCTGCCCGTACATTCGGCAGGGCAGTCTGCGTGTCCAAAAACTGCGCTTTTGACACGCTCCATGCAGGATGAAGCCATTCATCCTGCATGGCAAGGCTGCGGAAATGATTTTTCTGCGCCTGAAAGAAATCTTTTTGAAACCCTTGCATTTTCTCATGCCGTGTGCTATAATATCCAAGCATTTGTAAGAGACTGTCTTACGGATGGCGCAAGGGGCATTAGCACAGTTGGTAGCGCGCTACATTCGCATTGTAGAGGTCAGCGGTTCGAATCCGCTATGCTCCACCACAAAACGTCCGAAAACGTTATGCTTTCGGACGTTTTTATATTATCCGCCGTTAAAAAGCGGCTTTTTCACAAAAAAGAGGGGGTGAACCCCTCGGATTTTCGCCACTTTCGGTCATGTGGGCAGACTGACCAAACATCAAATCCGAACGCCTTCTTCTTCGTGAAGCGGGCGTTCGGATGTTTGATTGCGTTTCGGGAGATTTTTCGTTTTTATCCTGACGCAGACAGCTTAGGCGCGTCATCGCCAATCTTCGGACGGGGAAAATCCGGCTATGACTGCGGTGCTGCCTTCGTCCGCCGTGCGCTTTCGGGCGATGCCTTGGTCACAGCTCCAATTTGCTCATGTAGGCGTCATAGGTCTTCCTGTCGCTCGTGTCGATTGTCTTGGCCTCATGCGTACCGTCTTTGTAGTAGACCATAAACGTCACCTCACAGCGCTCATAGTGCCTTCTGAACGAGCTTTCGCTCCGTATATTGGTCGTGAGGATCTTGGTCTTTTCAATCCTGTCCATCTGCTTGTGCAGGTCATGACTGCCGAGTGCCACAGCCACAGCCACGCCAATGGTAGAAATAACCGTAACTACAAGGAAAAAACCTATACTCATGACGGATTTAGCACCTCCCTGCATCCGCAGCGCCGTATGAAAAAACCCGCCATTACAGCGGGAAGAGGGTGAATGAAAATGCCAATTACTTGGCGGCCTTGGCGAGCGCCTTGGCCATACGAGCCTTCTTGCGGTTCGCGGCATTCTTGTGGATGACGCCCTTGGACACAGCCTTGTCCAGCGCGGAAGAGGCGTTGCTGAGCTGCACATTGGCGGTGGCAGGCTCTGCGGCTAAAGCGGCTTCATACTTCTTAACGGCGGTTTTGACGCCGGATTTGACCATACGATTCTGAAGGTTCTTTTTCTTGGAAACCTTCACGCGCTTGATAGCAGACTTAATGTTCGGCATTTTCTTTTTCACCTCCCGAAATGGATTCATCAGCGCGATTCGGGCGCAGGATACGGCTGCGCACAAATCAGCATTCGCTATTGTATCACAGCCCCGTCAAAAGCGCAAGGGCTTTTCAAAAAAAGCGAGGGGTTTCCCTGTATCCGTGTCAAACATAGGTTACACAAAGGCCAGAGAGCGCAGTCAAGGGAAAGGTGGAGATTTGCGGAGCAAATACAACCTGACCTTGACTGTGGTAAGAAAGCCGTACAATGGGAGGGGGCTGTTCGGCAAGCCTTGCCGAACGGCCTTGGATACTTTGCCTTGCGGCGCGCCTGTGCCAGCGGGTTTTACCACATGACGCCCGCGTACTTTGCCAGCACCTGGTTGGGCGATTGCATGCCCAGGCACGTCATGATGTGGTCGTTATGTGGTCGTTAGACTGCCGCTGGTATACTGCCAGCTGCTTCCTGCCATCCTCCAGGCTGTACATCCGCATGTGCCGGTAGAACCGCAGCTCGTCCGTCCGGTGCTGCCGTTCCACCTTGCCGTTGTGGCGCGGCGTTGCGATCTGAATGCGGTGATACGCAATGCCCATCTCAAGCAGAGCGGACTCAAACAGCGTCTTGTGCTTTGACTTGGTTACCAGCAGCGCATTTGTAAACTCCGTGCCGTTGTCCGTCTGGATCATCCGGATGGGAAATGGCGCTTTGCGAACCAGGTTCATCAGAAATTGCCAGGCGCTGTGCGTGCTGTGCTCCTCGTACATTTCCCGGTATGTCCAGCGCGTGCATTCGTCCTTGGCCGTGAATTGGTAGTATTTCTGGCCGTTGGCTACGCAATAGGACGGGACGAATTTTACGTCCATCTGGATTTTCTGACCGGGGTATGCCGCGCGCTCATACGGCTTGTTCTGGCGGGCATGCTTTTTCTTCTCGGGCGGCCTGAGCTTTGAGGCCGTTCGCTTGAAGCAGCCGTAGCTCCTGGCATAGCCGCTCTTCTGCGCCTTTTCATAGCCCAGCAGCAGATCGCGCGGGTACTTTTTTGCGTATCGCTGCACCAGCTGGATTTCCCAGTCGCTTTGCTTCAGGGGCGAGTGCAGCGGCGCACGGCTTCGATTCTTCAGTGACTCAATCGTGCCGTCATACCGCCGCTTCCACTTGTGGACCGTCTTGCGGCTCATCCTGTACCGCTCTGCCGCCCTCGTTACCCCGTGCTTCGCCGCATATTTCAATACCCGTTGACGATAGTACGCTTCCTGTGTTATTCTGTCCATGGAGAACTCCTCTGTGGTGGCTGGTTTGTTGGCACTGCTATCTTACCACATGAGTTCTCTTTTTGTTTGCTTCCGTGTTACCTATGTATTATAACTCAACACAAATTATAGCATTTCCATAGACTTTCACTGCTTGACATCACAAAGCGTTTGCACGATGGTCTGCTCGTCCTTAAGCGCGGGGGATGAGGTGAAGACGTTGACTGGTCTGCCCTCATGCAGTGCCTGTTGGGCGGCGAACAGGATGGGCTGATTTGCGCCGTACAGGGTGATTCCCTTGCGGGCATGCGTTACGGCTGCGCAAGCGCGCCGCGATAGAGAATCTGCGTGGAAAAATAGGTGGTTTCGTAGGGCGCCTGCGGGTAATCCGCGCGATAGATCAGCTGCCGCGCCAGGCGCTTGCCAAGGGACGAGGTATCCACATCCACGGTGGTAATCTGCTCGGCTACGTTTGCGTATTCCGCGTTGTTGTCAAAGCCCGTAAGGATGGGGCACTTGCCGGCGGGCACGCCGGTTTCGGACAGGTAGTGCTGGATATAGTGGGCGATAAAATCGCTGGGGCAGATAAACGCATCGGGCAGGGCGGGCAGGGAGGCGAGAAAGCGGCTGATTTCCTCATAATGGCTGCGCAGGCCGAGAGAGCCCGTCATGCTCAGCACGGGATCGGGCGTAACGCCGTGCGCGGCGTGCGCATCCAGAAAGCCGCGGTAGCGGTCCATGTTGGTCTGGGCATAGTTGACGTCGCCCACAAAGCTCAGCCTGCGATAGCCGCGGTCCAGCAGGCGCGCGGTGATTTCACGCACGCGGGAGCGCCCCTCGATGATCAGCAGATCGCCGCCCAGCGCGCGCTCGGGCATGGCGGGAATGGTATCCAGAAAAACCTTGGGCAGCGGGCTTTTGGACAGAAGCCTGAGCAGCTCCTGATCGTAAATATTGAGCACGATAAAGCCGCTGACCGCTCCGCCCTCCAGGGAGGCGGGCAGCTCGTAGCCGGGGCGGTACAGCGCGGGCATGTAGGTATACATCAGGTTGATGCCGTGCAGCGCCAGCTCCTTGGCGGCATAGTGGATGATCTGCATCCAGAACGCGGAGGATTCCGGTCGGGCGACGACCACCGAAAAGGTGCGCTGCGGCTGGGCGTGCGCCGTGCGCTCGGCGGCGTAATAGCCCAGCTCCTGCGATTTATGCTGGATTTCGGTGCGCAGCGTATCGGATACGCCGGGCCGGTTGGTCAACGCCTTCCATACCGTAATGCGCGAGGTGCCAAGGGAATCGGCAAGCTCCTGCATGGTAATCCGAGCCACAGAAACACAACCTTTCATTGCAGTCAAACAGAGCAATTCAATGGAATAGATGAACATTATAAAGCATACTATGTTAACCGGAAAAAGTCAATAGTAAAATTAACAATGTTAACTCATGAAAAACAAAATTTATTTTCTGGATGGATAAATATATATTAAAATTTACCATAGCTATTGACATGTGCTGAACGGTATGCTAACATATGAGCAAACAATGTTAATTCTGTTAATTGGAGGGAAGCCGATGAGCCTGAAGACAGGAGAACGCACGGCGGAAATCAGAAAGCCTGCGCGCAAGAAAAAAAGATGGTCGCGCGAGGATACCGAGCTTGCGCTGCTGGGCTTTCCTACGTTTATCTGGTATGTATTGTTCTGCTATCTGCCGATGTTCGGCATCATTATTGCCTTCAAAAACTACAGGATTTTTCCGCGCAAGAGCTTTTTGTACAACCTGCTGCACAGCGATTTTGTGGGGCTGAAGAATTTCAAGTTCTTCATCAGCAACAACGCCTTTACCATGCTGCTGCGCAATACGCTGCTGTACAACATCGTCTTTATCATCCTGGGCATTGTGATTCCCGTGGTGCTGGCGCTGGCAATCAACGAGCTGTACTCCAAGCGCAAATCCAAGGTGTACCAGACGATGATGTTCTTCCCGCACTTCCTGTCCTGGGTAGTCGTCAGCTATTTCGTATTCGCCTTCCTCAACTCCGATTACGGCCTGCTCAACCGCATTGTGGTGTTCTTCGGCGGTCAGCCGCACCGCTGGTATTCGGAGGCCAGATACTGGCCCTTCTTCCTGGTGTTCCTGAAGGTGTGGAAGGGCACGGGCTACAGCATGGTGGTGTACCTGGCCAGCATTACGGGCATTGACAGCTCGCTGTACGAGGCGGCCATGCTGGACGGCGCAAGCAAATGGCAGCAGGCAAAGTTCATCACCCTGCCCATGCTGAAAACCATCATCGTGATGATGTTCATCCTGTCCGTAGGCGGCATCTTCGCCTCGGATTTCGGCCTGTTCTATCAGGTTACGCAGGGTGTGCCCAACTCCCTGTACAAGGTGGCGTCTACCTTTGATACCTACGTATACGCCGCCCTGCAGAGCAACACGTCCATCGGCAAAACGGCCGCCGTATCCACGTTCCAGTCGGTCGCCTGCTGCATTACCATCCTGCTTGCAAACTTCATCGTGTCCAGGATCGACTCGGACAGCGCTGTGTTCTAAGGAGGGGAGAAGCCATGAAGAAAAAAGCGAGCTCCCTGCAGATTAACCGGGTAAAGCCCTGGACCAACGCGGCGTTTAATCTGCTGTTCATCCTGCTGGCCGCTATGGCCATCCTGCCGGTTATCTTCGTGTTCATGATTTCGATTTCCTCGGAGGAATCCATCCGCCAGGTGGGGTATTCCTTCTTCCCGGTAGAGCTTTCCAACAAGGCCTACGCCTTTTTGTGGAACGAGCGCAGCACCATCCTCAACGCCCTGCTGGTTTCCGTGGGCGTTACCTGCATCGGCACGGTGCTGGGCCTGGCGCTGACCACGTCGATGGGCTATTCCCTGTCCCGGTCGGAGTTTATGCTCAAAAAGTTCTACACCTGGGTCATCTTCATCCCCATGCTCTTTGGCGGCGGCCTGGTGGCCTGCTATGTGGTCAACGTCAACATCCTGGGCCTGCGCAATACCATCTGGGTGCTGATCCTGCCGCTGGCGGTCAGCTCCTACAATATCGTCATCTGCAAAACGTTCTTCAAAAGCACGATTCCGGACGGCATCATTGAGTCGGCCATGATTGACGGCGCGACGCAGCTGCGCACGTTTGTCAGCATCGTCATTCCCATCTCCAAGCCCCTGTTTGCCACCATCGCGCTGTTCCTGTGCTTCGGCTACTGGAACGACTGGTTCATGTCCTCGCTGTATATCAGCAACAGCAAGCTCATTTCCCTCCAGGCGCTGCTCAACAACATCATGCGCTCCCTGGAATACATGGCCAACAACCCCGCCGCCGGCGTATCGCTGCAGCAGTACAAGGCGCAGATGCCCAGCGAATCGGTGCGCATGGCCATCGCCATCGTGATCGTAATCCCCATCGCGTGCGCGTATCCGTTCTTCCAGAAATACTTCATTTCCGGATTGACGATCGGCGCGGTGAAGGGTTAACGAAATATATCAAAGGAGAGAACCGTATGAAGAAGTTCCTGTCCCTCATTCTGGCGCTGTGCATGGTGCTGAGCCTGGCCGCGTTCGCGGCGGCCGAAGAAGTGCCCACCATCAAGATCATCACCCTGGGCAACGGCCAGCCCGAAAACTATGAAGCCTGGATCGCCAAGCTGAACCCCTATGTGGAAGAGAAGATCGGCTGCAAGCTGGAAGTCGAGTGCATCGGCTGGGGCGACTGGGGCAACCGCCGCAGCGTCATCATCAACTCCGGCGAAGCCTATGACGTCATCTTCGGCGACAGCGGCAACCTGCGCAGCGACGTCGAAACCGGCGCTTACCTGGACATCACCGACATGCTGGCTGAAAACGCCCCCGGCCTGGTGGAGCTGATCCCCGCCGGTTACTGGGACGCCTGCCGCGTGAACGGCCGTATCTACGGCGTGCCTACCTACAAGGATTCCTCCATCACCCAGTACTTTGTATGGGACGTGGAAGTGCTCAAGGAGCTGAACCTGGAAGAGGCCGCCAAGAACTGCCACACCCTGGCTGACGCGACCCCCATCCTGCAGGCCATCAAGGACGCCAAGGGCGAAGCTTCCTTCCCCCTGACCAAGGACGGCGTCTCCCAGATCCCCTTCATCTTTGACGGCTTCGGCGCCGGCCTGCGCGGCATCGGCGTGCGCTACAACGACAAGGAAGCCAAGGTTGTCAAGATCTTTGAAGAAGAAGACGTAATGGAACAGCTGAAGATCGTCCGCGGCTGGTTCGAGTCCGGCATCATCAACGCCGACGCTCCCAACCTGGCTGAAGGCCCCACCTACAAGGCCTGCTTCCTGGCTCAGGGCTGGTCCGGCGCTGCCAAGACCACTTGGGGCCCCAACATGGGTAAGGAACTGGTGGCTTATCAGTATGGCCCCACCATCCTGTCCAACGACTCCGTTCTGGGCTCTGTAAACTTCATCTCCGTCAACTCCGAGCATCCTGACAAGGCCCTGGCCTACCTGAACCTGATCAACACCGATTCCAAGGTCCGCGATGCGTTCCGCTACGGCCTGGAAGGCGAGAACTTCGATTACACTGCCGACGGCCGCGTGCACACCAATCCCGATAAGGGCTGGGGTCTGGCTGGCTACACCCAGGCGACCTTCTTCGCCATCACGCCTACCGACCACGTGGAATTCAACGAGTGGGACGAAGTGAAGGAACTCAACGACAAGGCTGAGCCTTCCGTGCTGCTGGGCTTCGCGTTTGACGCCAGCAAGGTTTCCGACCAGATCAACAACTGCAGCGTTATCTGGGATCGCTATCATCCCGAGCTGCTGACCGGCTCCGTGGATCCCGAAGCGGCTGTGAAGGCCATGTACGAGGAAATGGAAGCCGAAGGCCTGAACGACATCATCGCCGAGGCGCAGGCGCAGATCAACGCCTTCCTGGGCAAGTAATCATCACAGGCAATCGCTAACCAATTTTCGCCCGCGTTACCGGGGCGGGCAGGCGGGGGAGTCTTCTCCCGCCCGCCCCGCGGGGCGCGGGCGATTTTTTATGGCAGCGCGGGAGGGCACACCTTCTGCGGGCCGAAGCTTAAAACGAATTTTCCTTATTAATTATGCAGGAAAGCGAGTGTTGACGTACGGCAAAAATACTTGGCAGCTCCCTGCCCAATATCCCCTGGGAGGACAAGCCGCAGGGCCTGCAGACGCCCGTGTGGCGCTATTCCGGCAACCCCGTGATCGCGCGCAACGGCAATAAGCGCGCCAACAGCGTGTTCAACAGCGCCATTGTGCCCTATCAGGGCGGCTTTGCGGGCGTTTTCCGCTGCGACAGCCTGTCCATCAGCATGGATTTGTTTGCGGGCTTCAGCGCGGACGGCCTTCATTGGCAGATTAACGACGATCCCATCCGCATGGAGGGCGCGGATCCGGAAATCGCGGAAAACGAGTTCCGCTATGATGCGCGCATTACGCCCCTGGACGGCCGCTATTACGTGACCTGGTGCAACGGCTATCACGGCCCCACCATCGGCGCGGCCTGGACGGAGGATTTCAAGCGCTTTCATCAGCTTGAAAACGCATTTTTGCCCTTTAACCGCAACGGCGTGCTCTTCCCTGAAAAAATCAACGGCATGTATATGATGGCGAGCCGTCCCAGCGATAACGGGCATACGCCCTTCGGCGATATCTATATCAGCCAGTCGCCGGATATGGAGTTCTGGGGCAGGCACCGCTTTATGATGGGCACCATCAAGGGCAACGCCTCCGCCTGGCAGTCCACCAAGATCGGCGCGGGCCCCACGCCCATCAAGACCGACGAGGGCTGGCTGATGATCTATCACGGCGTGCTTACCTCCTGCAGCGGTTATGTGTACCGCACGGGCAGCGCGCTGCTGGATCTGGAAAAGCCCTGGAAGGTGCTCTACCGCACGAAGAATTATATCATGACGCCCGACGCGCCCTACGAGCGCATGGGCGACGTGCCCAACGTTGTATTCCCCTGCGCGGCGCTGGCCGACGCGGATACCGGCCGCATCGCCATTTATTACGGCTGCGCGGATACCGTGACCGGCCTGGCCTTTACAACGGTGGAGGAACTGGTACAATATACAAAAACGCATTCCTGCTGAGCAAGGAGGAACACCGATGGTTTTTCTGGATAAGCGCGCGCAGGTCATCTGCGACGAACTGAAAAAACTCAGCGTGCGCCAGCGGCGCACCATTGACGCATGGTTTTATAAGAAGGGCAACTTCATCCGTCCCCATGACGCGGAGGCGGATGAAACGCCCTTTTTGCCTTTTGACAGCCGCATCATGCACTGGTACGGCCCCGATGCGCATTATTGGTTCAAGGCCGATATGACCGTTCCCGACAGCTTTGACGGCCGCCCGCTGTGGCTGTATGTGCGCACGCAGATTGACGAGTGGGACGACGGCAAGAACCCGCAGTTCCTGCTGTATGTGGACGGCGAGGTCGTGCAGGGCATCGATATGAACCACCGGGAGGTGCTGCTTACCCGCAGCGCCAGGGCAGGGCAGACGTACCGGCTGGATCTGCAGTCCTATACCGGCACGCTGCATACCGAGTTCAACCTGATTGTGGAAATGCAGGAGATCGACCCGGAAATCGCCGGCCTGTACTGGGATATGCAGGTGCCGCTGAGCGCCTTTTCCCGCCTGGAGGAGGACGGCACCAGCCGCCGTGAGCTGACGCGCGCGCTCAACGGCGCGGTGAACCTGCTGGATCTGCGCACGCCCTATTCGGATGCGTTCTATGCCTCCGTCCGCGAGGCGCGCGAATACCTGAAGACAAATCTGTACGAGGCCCTGGGCGGGCATGACGATGTGATTGCAACCTGCATCGGCCATACGCATATCGACGTGGCGTGGTGGTGGACGGTGGCGCAGACGCGCGAGAAGGTGTGCCGCAGCTTCGCTACGGTGCTCAAGCTTATGGATGAGTATCCCCACTATCGCTTTATGTCCAGCCAGCCGCAGCTGTACGCCTTTCTCAAGGAGCGCCACCCCGAGCTGTACGCGCGCATCAGACAGCGCGTGGCGGAGGGCCGCTGGGAGCCCGAGGGCGGCATGTGGGTGGAGGCGGACTGCAACCTGACCAGCGGCGAATCGCTGGTGCGGCAGTTCATCCATGGCAAGCGCTTTTTCAAGGATGAATTCGGCGTGGACTGCCGCATCCTGTGGCTGCCGGACGTGTTTGGCTATTCCGGCGCGCTGCCGCAGATCATGAAGCAGTGCGGCATCCGGTATTTTATGACGACCAAGCTGGCCTGGAACCAGTTCAACAAAATGCCATATGATACCTTCCGCTGGCGCGGCATCGACGGCACGGAGATTCTGACGCACCTGATCACCACCCTGGGCGTGGGGCAGCCGGTGAAAAACTTCTTTACCACCTATAACGGCATGCTGCACCCGGACGCGCTGATCGGCGGCTGGCAGCGCTATCAGCAAAAGGAAATCAATAATGACATTCTGGTTTCCTATGGCTATGGCGACGGCGGCGGCGGCCCCACCCGCGCGATGCTGGAAAACTCCGACCGCATGGAAAAGGGCGTCACGGGCTTGCCGCACGTGCGCCAGGCCTTTGCGCGCACCTACTTTGACGAATTGAACGCGCGCGTGCAGGGCAGCAATCGCCTGCCTGTGTGGGAGGGCGAGCTGTACTTTGAGTATCATCGCGGCACCTACACCTCCATGGCGCGCAACAAGCGCTCCAACCGCAAGGCCGAGCTGCACATGATGGATCTGGAGCTGCTCAGCGTGCTGGCGCAGGATCGCCTGCCCTATCCTGCCCAGGAGATGGACGGGATGTGGAAAACCATCCTGCTCAATCAGTTCCACGATATTCTGCCCGGCTCCTCGATTCACGAGGTGTACGAGGTGACCAAGCGCGAATACGAAGCGCTGGAGCGGCAGATTTCCGCCCTGCGCGGCGAGCGCCTGGCCGCCCTGGCCGCCTCCTCGGACGCTGTGACCGTGTTCAACACCAAGGGCTTTGCTTCTGACGAGACGGTATGCCTGGGCCAGCTGGACGCGGCGGCGCTTGTGGATGCGGACGGCGCGCGCTATCCTGTGCAGCAGACGGCGGAGGGCGCCATGGCCTTCCTGCCCGCCCTGCCTGCCAAGGGCTGGCGCGCCTACAGCGTATTCAATCAGCCTGAGCCCTGCGCCGCGCCCTTTGTGCTTGCGGACGATCATCATCTGGAAACGCCCTATTACACGGTGGAGCTGGATGAAAACGGCTTGCTTTCCCGCCTGTATGATAAGGAAAACCGCCGCGAGGTGCTGCGCCCCGGCCAGCGCGGCAACCTGATGCGCATGTACGAGGATAAGCCCATTTATTACGATAACTGGGACATTGATATCTACTATACAGAAAAATACTGGGATGTGACGGAGCTTACGTCCCTGCGCTGGATGGATGTGGGCGCGGTATCCGCCACCCTGGAGCTGGAGCGCTGCGTCAGCAGTAGCCTGATCCGTCAGAAGATCCGCTTCTATGCCAACAGCCGCCGCATTGACTTTGAAACCTATGTGGACTGGCACGAGCATCAGCATCTGCTTAAGGTGCATTTCCCGGTGGATGTGCATACGGACGAGGTTACCTTTGAAATCCAGTTCGGCAACCTCAAGCGCAAGGTGCATACCAATACCAGCTGGGATGTGGCGCGCTTTGAAAGCTGCGGGCAGAAGTGGATGGATCTGAGCGAGGGGCATTACGGCGTAAGCCTGCTCAACGACTGCAAGTACGGGCACTCCGTCAAGGACGGCTGCATCGGCCTGACGCTGATCAAGAGCGGCATCGAGCCCAACCCGACCACCGACCAGGAAGAGCATTTCTTTACCTACGCCCTTTATCCGCACGCCGAGGGCTGGCAGCAGGCCGGCACGGTGCGCGAGGCATACCGGCTGAACCAGCCCGCGCTGAGCGTGCGCGGCGGCCAGGCGGGCACGGAGTATTCCCTGGCCAGCGTGCAGCCCGCCAATGTGATTCTGGAAACCGTCAAGCAGGCGGAGGATGGCGACGGGGTGATCGTGCGCCTGTACGAAACCGAAAACGCTCGCACGGAAGCCTGCCTTACCTGGAACCGTCCTATCGCCTCGGTAGAGGAGTGCAATTGCATCGAGGAAAAACAAGCGGACGCGGCCTTTGATAGCGCGCGCATTCCCTTTGTCATCAAGCCCTACGAGATCAAAACCTTCCGCATTCGGGAAAAGGAGTGAGCAACATGGATTTTCTGCCTATGCCGCATCATGTGCGCAGGCTGGAGGGGCGCTTCTGCATTCGTTATAACGGCTGCATCATGCTGCAGGATACGGAGGCGTCGGCGCTTTTGTATGCCCGGATGCTGCGCGATACCATCCGGGAAGAAACCGGGCTTGTCCTGAGCATCCGCCGCGGACAGGGCGAGGCGGGGGATATTGTGCTGCGCCCCGATCCGGCGCTTGCGGAAAAAAACTATCGCGTCCATGTGCTGCCGGAGGGAGTCACTGTGTCCGGCGGCAGCGACGAGGCGCTGCTCAACGGCGTGATGACGCTGTGCCAGTGGGTGCAGCGTCACGGCGTGCAGCTGCCCGCGCTGGAAATTGAGGATGCGCCCGATCTGGCCGCCCGCGCCTATTATCTGGATTGCTCTCGCGGCCGCGTGCCCACGCTGGCCACGCTGAAACGCTATGCCGATATCCTGTGCCGCTACAAGATCAACCAGTGGCAGCTGTATATCGAGCATACCTATCTGTTCCGCCATCTGAGCGAGGCCTGGCGCGACGATACGCCGCTTACGGCGGAGGAAATACTGGAGCTGGATGCATACTGCCGCGCGCGCCATATCGAGCTGGTGCCGTCGCTGTCAAGCTTCGGCCATATGTATAAGATTCTGAGCACCAAAACCTGCTGCGAGCTGTGCGAGCTGACGGATTCCGAAAAGAAAACCTTCAACTATACTTATTCCGGCGATCATCATACCCTGCGCTCGGATGATGCGCGTGCGCTGGCGTTTATCACCGGCCTGATCGACGAGTACGCGGCGCTGTTTACCTCCCGCAAGTTCAACATCTGCTGCGATGAAACCTTCGACCTGGGCAAGGGCCGCAGCGCTGCGCTGGTGCAGGAGCAGGGCGAGCACGAGGTGTATATCCGCCATGTGGCCGCGCTGTGCAGGCATCTGGTCAAGCGCGGGATCACCCCGATGTTCTGGGGCGATATCGTCTATCGCCATCCTGAAACCTATGCCAGCCTGCCCAAGGAGACCATCTGCCTGAACTGGGGATATCTGCCCAATCAGCGCGAGGATGAAATCCGCACCCTGGCCGAGATGGGCGCTACCCAGTATGCCTGCCCCGGCGTGTGCACCTGGAACCGCTGGCTGCCGCTGATGGAGAATTCCTATAAGAATATCCGCGTGATGTGCCGCCACGGGCAAAAATACCATGCAATCGGCATGCTCAATACCGATTGGGGCGACTATGGGCATATCTGCCACCCGTGGCTGAGCGTGCCGGGCATCCTGTACGGCGCGGCCTTTTCGTGGAACGCACAGGAAATCCCCTTTGATGAAATCAACCGCGCGATTTCCTTCCTGGAGTATGGCGACCGCAGCGAGGCGTGGGTATCCGCGCTGGCGCAGCTGACCGATCACGAGGTGTGGGACTGGTTCCATACCGTGCGCTGGATTGAAGAAGGCGACGCGGCCAGGCAGGCGGAAATCCTGGCGGATGCGCACGTGGAGCGCGTTCCCACAGAAAACGCCGCCATCGCCGCCGCGCTGGAGCGGCTGGACGAGGCGGCGGCGCAGCTGCGGCCCGATCAGCGTCAGCTGCTGCAGGCTGTGCATACGGCGGCTGACGGGGCGAGCATATTTAATGAAATCGGCCTGTATCTGTCCAAGAAGCCTTCGCCCGAGCAGGGCGATGCGCTGGCCGTCCGGCTGGAAAACTGGCTCTATGCCTTCCTGCAGCTGTGGCGCGGCGTATCCAAGGAGACTACTGTGCGCCGCGTGCAGCGCGTAGTGACAGACTATGCAAACGTGCTGCGCGGTCGTGAGCTGCCCCGCAATCTGCATCCGTAATGCTGCTTATTCCAGATACTTCATTGCCTGCTCGCACAGCGCCTGGCGGGCGCCGCTGTCAACCGCGTCGCCGTACAGGCGCTCCAGCTGATTTTCAAAAAAAGCGAGGGGTTTCCCGTTCGTCATGTCTTCCGTTCCCTTACGTTTCCTCGTCCTGCGGAATGAGGCGGCTCGTGATGCCGAGGAGGTCGGAGACGGTGACGTATTCATAATTCCTGTCCTTGAGCGCCTCCATGAGCCTGCGGAAGAATTTCAGGTCGTTGCTGTTGCCGTGCATGAGGACGATGCTGCCGTTTTGGATGCTCTTGAGCGCCTTGTCCAGGTCCTTGGTGTTGTCCACGTCCCAGAAGATGACATGGTCAAAGCCGGCCTGATGCAGGGAGCGTTTGAGCGCATTTCTGTTGGCGCCAGCCCGCCCCTTGCCGTAGGGGACGCGCACGGTCAGGAACTCGTAATGGTACCCCAGCGTTTCGTCGATCGCGGTCTGGTATTTTTCCAAGTCATGCTGGATGATGAGGCTGCCGCGCACGGAAAAGTCCGTGTGCGTAAAGCCGTGGCTGCCGATTTCGTGCCCCTCGTCCAGGGCGCGCTGCCACAAATCCCTGTCCTCGGCATGGAGGTTGCAGCCGCAGGGATAGAGCGTCAGATGCACGCCGTATTCCTTCGCCACATCCAAAAAATCCGGCAGCATTTCGGGATGCCACCAGTCGTCGATGGTGATAGCGATTCGCGCCTCGTCGCGGCTGCCGTGGTTGTAAAACTTCGACCATTTGCGCTCGGCCTGCGCTGCCGCAGGCAGCAGCAGCATGAGCACCAGCAGGAGGCTTAAAAAGCGTTTCATGTCAATCCTTCCCTTCCGAAGCTGTGCGAAGCTCCTGTGCTTTTTCCATGAAAACACGGGCAATGGAGACGACGCCGTCAATGGCAAAGGCGTTATAGCCGTTCGCAATGACGGCCACGGACAGCCCCGTGTCCTTCTGATAATAAAGATTGGAGGACAGACCGTCCAGACGCCCCTGATGGCCGTACCATGTGCCGCCCGTCATGCCCTCCGTGCGCGTGAGCCCCAAGCCGTAGGGCGTTTTGCAGGTGACGGACGAGCCCTCGGTGTTCTGCTTCCGCTCCATGAGCGACAGGGTATCGGCGCTTAACAGGGAAACGTCATGAAGCGTTCCGCCGCAGGCCAGCGCCTGCCCCAGGGCAGCCAGGCCGTTTGCGCTGATGTACAGGCCGCCGACGGTGCGCTCCGTGTGCGCACGCGGGTCGCAGGTGTCGTCATAGTCTGTATATTCCTCCGCTTCCTTCTCTGCCGTGCGGCGCAGCGCGCCGGATTTTTTGAGCCTGTCCGCAATGTCGGTTTTGTCGTTCAGGAGGGTGACGGAATAGGCGGCGTTGATGTGAAGCGGCGAAAAAACGTGTTCCGTCATGTAGGCGTTCACGCTCTGCCCGCTCAGGGCTTCTATCATCGCGCCGAGCAGCCCGCCGTTCATGTTGGAATAGATGTACTGCGTGCCCGGCGCTGCCTTCGGCTCAAAAAATGCGTTGGTTCTGGACTTTGCCAGCTTTTCCCAGTTCGGGAAATAGGTCTGCACCGACCGAAAGCCCGATGTGTGGCTCAGCACCTGCCGCGCCGTGACGGGAATATCGGGAAATTGGGGATGGACAACGGGAAAGGGCAGGACGTCCGAAACCGGCGCGTCCAGGGAAAACAGACCCCGCTCGTACAGCTGCATCACCCCAATCGCGGTGACGAGCTTGGTTACGGACGCAATGCGGAAGCAGGTGTCCAGGGTGACGGGCTGCGTCTTCTTCGCGTCCCGATAGCCGCAGACGTAGGAGTACAGCACCCTGTCGCCCTCGGAAATGATGACGACCCCCCCCCGCACCTTCCGCGCCTTGAAAGCGTGGTCGGCAAAGGCGTCCATTTCCTCCGTGCTGACCTCGGTCAGACCCGGCGGCGAAAGAAGACACAGCACCAGAAAAACAGAAAGCAAGCGTTTCATCAAAAGCCTCCTTTTTCGCACGGATACCGCGCTCTCATGCCCCGTTTCCGTTTTGCGCCCGATATGCCTGTCCCCTCAGAAGTTCCTGCTCATGTCGTACTTTTCGTAAAACGCACGGCGAAGGTCAAGGAAGCTGTCGTGGGCGATGGCGTCCCGAATGTCCTCCATGAGCCGAAGCAGGTAGCGCAGATTATGAATGGACGCAAGCCTCGCGCCGGTGATTTCGCCCGCCTTGAAGAGGTGGCGGATGTAGGCGCGGGAGAAATTCCGGCAGGCGTAGCAGTCGCAGCCATCCTCCAAGGGCGAAAAGTCCTCGGCATAGGTCGCATTGCGGATGACCAGACGGCCGTTCTTGGTCAGCACCGTGCCGTTGCGGGCAATGCGCGTAGCCAGCACGCAGTCGAACATGTCAACGCCGCGCAGAACGCCCTCAAACAGACAGTCCGGCGTGCCCACGCCCATTAGATAGCGCGGCTTTTCGGCGGGCATATAGGGCATGAATTTGTCCATCAGGTCATACATCATCGGCTTCGGCTCGCCGACGGAGAGCCCGCCGATGCCGTAGCCGATAAAATCCATGTCGGCCAAGGCCTTCGCGGACTCAATGCGCAGGTCATCATAGAACGCGCCCTGTACGATGCCGAAAAGCGCCTGGTCCTCCCGCGTGTGGTATTTTTTGCACCGCGCCGCCCAGCGGTGCGTGCGCTCCATGTTCACCTTGGCGGCCGCGTGGTCGCAGGGGTAGGGGGAGCAGACGTCAAACGCCATCGCAATGTCCGCGCCGAGCGCTTCCTGAATCTCCATGGATTTTTCGGGGGAGATGAAGCGTTTGCCGCCGTCCAGATGGCTGCGGAATTCTACGCCCTCCTCGGTGATTTTGCGAAGACCCGCCAGAGAAAACACCTGAAAGCCGCCGCTGTCCGTCAAAATGGGCTTGTCCCAGTGCATGAAGGCATGCAGGCCGCCGGCCTTTTTGACCAGGGCTTCGCCGGGACGCAGGTGCAGGTGATAGGTGTTGGAGAGGATGATTTTCGCGCCGACCTCGTCCAATTCACGCGGGGTCATGGCCTTGACCGTCGCCTGCGTGCCGACGGGCATGTAAATGGGCGTGGGAATGTCGCCGTGCGGCGTGTGCAGAACGCCGAGACGCGCACCGGACTGGGCGCAGATGTGGAGAAGCTCGAAGCGGAACGGCTGGGACATGAAAACCTCCGGTTTGAGTGATGGCAGAATGGTGAAACGGCGCGGCGCTCTGTCAAGCATTAGAGGGACGAACAGGCGTTTTTCTTTAATTCGCGCATAAAAAGAACGGCTTCGATGCGGGCATGGATACGGCGCTCGGCTTTTCGGACGGGGGCTTTTTGAAAAAGCCTCCCGCAAAGCAACGCACTTTCCGTTATTTTTCCGTATCCCCGTGCGCCTGCATCTGCTCGTTGAGCAGGTTGATGTTGCCGCAGCCCATGGTCAGCACAAGGTCGCCGGGCTGCCAGTGGGCGCGGAGATAGCGCTCGGTATCGTCAAAGGTCGGGGTGTGAACGGCATGGATGCCGTGGGCGCGCATCCCCTCGATGAGCATGGGCGTATGGATGTCGCCGGGGTCTTTTTCGCGGGCGGCGTAAATGTCCGTGACAAGGGTAAAGTCCGCGTCCTCGGTGCAGGTCAGATAGTCGTTAAAGAGCTTCTTGACGCGGGAATAGGTGTGCGGCTGCATCACCGCGAACACGCGGCCGGCCTTTTGCAGCTTCGCCACGGAGAGCGCGGCGCGCATCTCGGCGGGGTTGTGCCCGTAATCGTGATACATCCGAACGCCGTCAATGACGCCCGTCAATTCAAAGCGCCGATGCGCTCCCTTGAAATCGGAGAGGCTTTTGGCGATGCCCGCGGGGGACGCGCCCGCCTCCGCGGACGCGGCGAACGCGGCCAAGGCGTTCAGTACGGAGAAGGTGCCCGCCACGCGCAGCTCGATATGCGCTGCCTTCCGCCCTTCGTGCATCACATCGAAGCGCGGGCAGCCAAAGTCCGAGTAGGAGAGGTTTTCAGGGTAGTAGTCGTTGTTGTACGACCAGCCGAAGGTCACGGCGCGGCGGCCGCACCGCGCCAGCAGCCGCATGGCGCGGGCGTCCTCGCCCCAGCCGATGGCCGTGCCGTCCGCGGGCAGGAGCGCAAGAAAGCGCCCGAAGGCATGCTCGATGTCGTCAATGTCTTTGTAATAATCCAAATGGTCCGCGTCAATGTTTAATACGACGGCGACGGTCGGGTGCATTTCAAGGAAGCTGCCGTGAAATTCGCACGCCTCTGCGACAAACAAATCCTTGCCGCCGATGCGCGTGCCGCCGCCGATGGCGTCCAGCCGTCCGCCGATGTGAACGGTCGGGTCAAGCCCGGCGTCCAGGCAGATTTCCGCAATCATGGACGAAACGGTCGTTTTGCCGTGCGCGCCGCAGACGCAGACGGCGTGCCGGTGCCCCCGCATGAGCTGCCCCAGCAGCACCGAGCGCTCCATCTGCGGGATGCCGAGCCGCTCCGCCTCCACGCGCTCCGGATTGTCGGGGAGAATGGCGGCGGAAAAGACGACGAGCGCCGCGCCGCGCACGTTTTCGGCCTTGTGCCCGATCAATATTTTGATGCCCATGGCGCGCAGCCGCTCCACCGCATGGGAGCAGGCATTGTCCGAGCCGGTCACGATGCAGCCCTCCCGATGGAGCAGCTCCGCCAGCCCCGACATGCTTGAGCCGCCGATGCCGAGCATATGAACGCGCTTGCCGAAATAATCCCTGATGTCTGTCATGCGCCACCTCGTTAAAGCGTTTTCCGTTCCCTATTATACGCCGAAAACGGGGAAAAAATCAACTTTGCACGGACTGTTTCTTCGCTTTCATCGATACAGCCCTCATTGCCCCTCCTCCGTCACCGCGAAATCCGCCGAATCGAAGATGGGGTGCAGCGAGCCGTCCAGCACCCATTCGGAGGCCATGGTCATGATGCTGCGGGCGGGCGTGACCAGGCCGTCCTCCTGAACCGCGGCGTAGCCGTTCAACAGGACGGTCACGCACAGGCCGGTGTCCGGCTGATAAAAGGCATTGGCGGAGAAGCCGAAAATCATGCCCTGATGCCCGTACCAGGTGCCGCCAGGCAAGTCCTCGCTGCGCTTGAGGGACAGCCCGTAGGGGCTTTCGGCCGTGACGGACGAATGCTCCGCCAAATGCTGCTTTGCCTCCATGAGCGCCACCGTCTCCGATTTTAAAATGCGTGCGCCGTCCAGATAGCCGTCCTGAAGCAGCATGACAAGCAGCCTGTTCAGCCCCTCGGCGCTGATAAAGAGCTTGCCCACCGTGAGCGCCAGATGGTTTTCGGGGTCTGCGCCCGCCGTGTACCGCCCTGCGTCCCGCCGATAGTCCTTTAAGCTCCGCGCCACCTTGCGGTTCTTGTCGTAGGTCGGGGAGATTTGAGCGTCCTCCGGCAGGGAAAGAAGGTCGTAGGCGGCGGTGATTTGCAGCGGGTCAAAGACGGTGCGGGTCATGTAGTCGTTCACGCCTTCGCCCGTCAGCGCCTCGATGAGGCAGCCGAACAGCCCGCCGTTCGTGTTGGAATACTCGTATTGGCTGCCGGGCGCGGCGGACGAAAAATAGCGCGTGCCGCGGGGCAGATTCGCCCAGTCGATGGCATAATAGCTGTTGGAGGCCAGGCCTGAGGTGTGGCTCAAAATCTGGCGCGGCGTGATTTGTTCGTCCTCGAAGCGCGGGTTTCGGACGGGAAAGGGCAAAAGGCCGTTCAAATCCTCGTCCAGGAGAAAATATCCCTCGTCATACAGGCGCATGAGGCCGACGGCGCTCACCAGCTTGGTGACGGACGCGACCCGAAACAGCGTCTCGGCCGTGACCGGCGTCGTGCCGTTCGTTGTGCCGTAGCCAAGCTGAATGCAGGTGTTCCCGTTGACGGAGATGACCACCGCGCCGCCGATGATATGGCGGGAGCTCAGCTCGTTCAAAACGGCCTGCTCCATCTCCTCCTGCGTCGCCGCCTGCGCGGGCAGGACAAAGAAAAGGACAAGCAGGAAAATCAGCACTTGTTTTGTCTTCATCATCGGTTCGCCCTTCTGCGGCGCTTTTGCTGCGGCTTGTCGGCGGGCTTGTCGCCGCGCACGGCAAAGAGCTGGTCGCGCAGCTTGGCGGCCTTTTCAAAGTCCAGCGCGGAGGCAGCGGTCAGCATCTGATCCTCCAAACGGTGCATCAGCTCGTCCTTTTCATCGGGCGAAAGGTCGTAAGGCAGGTCCTCGGTCGCCTTGTCGGTGATTTCCAGGAGGGCGCGGACGGCGCTGCGGACGCTTTCGGGCGTGATGCCGTGCTCTTTGTTGTATGCTTCCTGAATGGCGCGGCGGCGGTTGGTCTCGTTGACGGCGTTCATGAGGCTGTCCGTGAGCCGGTCGGCATAGAGGATGACGCGGCCGTCCGCGTTTCGGGCGGCGCGGCCGATGGTCTGGATGAGGCTGGTTTCGGAGCGCAGGAAGCCTTCCTTGTCCGCATCCAGAATGGCGACCAGCCCGACCTCCGGCAGGTCCAGCCCCTCGCGCAGGAGGTTGATGCCCACCAGCACGTCATACGCGCCCGTGCGCAAATCGCGGATGAGCTTGGTGCGCTCCAGGGTCTGGATGTCGCTGTGCAGATAGCGCACCCGCATGTGCAGGTCGCGCAGATAATCCGTGAGGCTCTCGGCGTTCTTTTTCGTCAGCGTCGTGACAAGCACCCGATACCCGCGTCCGACCGTCTCGTTGATTTCGCCCACCAAGTCGTCCACCTGCCCCGTCGCCCTGCGCAGGACGAGCTTGGGGTCCAAAAGCCCCGTCGGGCGGATGATCTGCTCCACGATTTGCGAGGCCAGGCCGCATTCATACGGCGCGGGCGTGGCGGAGACATAGATGACCTGAGAAACGCGGGCGCTGAATTCGTCAAACTTGAGCGGGCGGTTGTCAAAGGCGGAGGGCAGGCGGAAGCCGTAATGAACCAGCGCCTCCTTGCGGGCGCGGTCGCCCGCGTACATGGCGCGTATCTGCGGCACGGTGACGTGGCTTTCGTCAATCATGACCAGAAAGCCCTTGGGAAAATAGTCCAGCAGCGTGTAGGGGGCATCGCCGGGTCTGCGGCCGTCAAAATAGCGGCTGTAATTCTCGATGCCGCTGCACATCCCGATTTCACGCAGCATTTCAATGTCGTAATGCGTGCGCTGGGCGATGCGCTGCGCCTCCAGAAGCTGTCCCTCGCCCTCAAAATAGGCGACACGCTCGCTTACATCGCGCTCGATTTGCCGGATGGCCTCCTCGCGCCCCAAAACGCCCGTGGCGTAGTGCGTGGCGGGGAAGACGGCCTTGTGCTGCACCGTGTGGAGGACATGGCCGGTGGTCACGGCAAATTCGCTGATACGGTCGATTTCATCGCCGAAAAATTCCACGCGCACGCCGTTTTCCTTTTCGCCTGCGGGAATGATTTCCACCACATCGCCGCGCACGCGGAAATCCCCGCGGGTGAAGCCGATGTCGTTGCGCTCGTACTGAATGTCCACCAGACGGCGCAAAAGCTCATCACGGGGCATCTTCATGCCCGGCCGCAGGGATACCATCTGCCCCTCGTATTCGGAGGGGTCGCCCATCGAATAAATGCAGCTCACGGAAGCAACGATGATGACGTCCCTGCGCTCCTTCAGCGCGGCGGTCGCGCTGTGGCGGAGGCGGTCTATCTCGTCGTTGATGGAGGCGTCCTTTTCGATGTAGGTATCGCTGGAGGCGATGTAGGCTTCCGGCTGGTAATAATCATAATAGGAAACGAAATATTCGACCGCGCTGTCGGGGAAAAACGCCTTGAACTCGCTGCAAAGCTGGGCGGCCAGCGTCTTGTTGTGCGCGATGACCAGCGTCGGGCGCTGCACCCTTTCAATGACGGAGGCCATCGTAAAGGTCTTGCCTGAGCCGGTCACGCCCAGCAGCACCTGCGCGCTGTCCCCGCGCAGAACGCCCTCGGAGAGCGCACGAATCGCCTGCGGCTGGTCGCCGCTTGCGCTGTAAGGGGCTTTCAAAACGAACTTGTCCATTGTATCTCCTGCCTGAACAAAAGAAAAAAGGGAGCGGTCAAGAGGGGTCAAATATCGGATATGAAATTTCCATGCACGACGCGGTACGCCGGATGATAGAGCCTGCGGTAGGTCTCGGAGTGATGCAGGCTCGGATAGCCCGCGGCCTTCCATGATTGCAGGGCTTCGTTTAGCATTTCGGATGAAAGCGGGATTTCGCCGCTTTGCGCAAGCGTCCGCAGGACAAAGAGACGCTCTTCAAGGTCCTTGACCGTGCCGCACGGCATGCTGGAGGACAGAAAAAAACGCTCAAACAGGGCTTCCGCGCCGAGCCCGTGATACCCGACCGGAACGCGCACAAAGTCGCCGTCCAGAAAGACGAGCCCGTGTCCGTCCGGTTGGGCGGTCTTCATCTCCTCCTCAATCCACGCGATACCCAGCGCCCTGTCATGCACGAAATGCCCGCAGCCGAACACGCTCTGGTGCAGGTATTTGAAGACATCCTGCGCCTCCATGCGCGGGTACATCGAGAAAAGTGCCGTCAGACGCGCCCTTGTGTCCGTCATTTGTGATACCTTTCGCCCGCGTTGATTTTGTGCGCCCGATAGAGCTGCTCCAGGAGCATCACCCGCGCAAGCTGATGCGGAAATGTCATTTTCGACATGGAAATTTTGATGTCTGCCCGCCTTTGCACGGCGTCCGACAGCCCCAGCGAGCCGCCGATGACAAAGACCGTGCGCTTCCCAAGCCCCTCCTGCCGCCGGATAAAGGCAGCCAAGGACGGACTGTCCATCTGCTCGGCGTCAATGCAGAGCGCGGCCACATAATCGGCGGGCCTTAAGCGGGACAAAATCATTTCGCCCTCCCGCTCCGTCACCTGCTTTTGCAGGGCGGGGGAGGCATTCTGCGGCTCCGGTAAATCGGGCAGCTCGATGACCTCCAGCCTGGTCAGCCGAGACAGGCGCTTTTGATATTCTGCCGCCGCCTCCTGATAAAATTTTTCGCGCAGGCGGCCTACGCATACGATGGCCTCCGCCATATCACAGCAGGGCACGGACGGCCAGAAGGCTGTCCAGCACATGGTCGCAGTAGGGCTTCAGCGCATCGGAATACGGCATCTGGTCAGGAATCATGCACACCTGCATATGGGCGGCGCGCCCCGCCTTCACGCCGCTGGGCGAGTCCTCCAGAACGAGGCAGTCCCTGGGGTCAACGCCCAATTCCTCCGCCGCCTTCAGAAAAATGTCCGGCGCGGGCTTGGAGCGGGCGCACATATCGCCCGAAACCACCTTCGTGAAGCGCTCGTAAATGCCGCAGCCCTCCAGATACAGGCGGATGCCGCGCACGCAGGTGGACGACGCGATGGCGCGGGGAATGCCCTTTTCGTCCAGCGCGTCCAAAAGCTCCCGGACGCCCTTCATCAGCGGAATGCTGTGCGACAGGGCGAGCGAATCCATATAGCCCCTGTAATACGCCACCATTTCCTTTTCGTCCAGGGTGGGGTACAGCGCACGATACAGACCCTCCGAGGATTGGAAGGTCATGCCCATCGTGGTCTTGAGAAAGCCCCTGTCGAATTCGATTCCCTGAAAGCGTCCCGCCTCGACCAGCGCGTCCAGCCCCAGGCGCTCGGTATCCGTCACCACGCCGTCCATGTCGAATATGACCGCACGAATCATCCAAAATCGCCTCCGCGTCATAGTATGCACGATTTCGGAAGAGATGTCAAATATATCGTGTCATCATGAAAAGACGGAAGGGGTTTCCTTTTGGCAAAGGCAAGGCTTCCCGTACCCTTCCAAAGAAAAACGTTAATGTACAATGGAAATGCCGGAACGAAGAAGCAATATTTGTGCGGGGCGGGGAAGACGAGGAATGAGACGGAAAACTGGGAAAATGATACATATTTTTCCAATCGCCCGTCGTCCGACGCAGGATGCGTACCAAAGTCTTTTTTGACAATCTGCAGGTTTTCCACATGTTTATCCACATCCTTTGTGGATGAATTGTGACGCTGTTCGCACGGTTTATGCTGCATATACGGCGGCGTATGCACGGAAAACCGTTGCCGTGCCGTTCGACAGGCGGAATAAAATGCATAAAGGATAAGCATGGACCGAAAATATGCGAACATCCGAAGTTGTCCACATTATCCACAGAGTTATCCACAGATTTTCCGCTCAAAAACCTTGATTTGACGGATATTTTGCTTTTCGGCAGGGGAAAGTTTATCCGCAGCGGCAAGTTATCCACAGTTTTTTATCCCCTGCTTATCCCGCATTATCCGCAATGCGCCTATGGAAAACCTAAAAAAAAGCATACATCGGTACGTTTTATGCATTTTTCCGCTTGACAGGAGCGCATTTTCAAAGGAAAATAGGAACGAACGCCGATTTTTCAAGGAGCTGGAACGTATGATATGCACTTTATGCCCGCGGTCCTGCCGCGCCGAGCGCACGGCGGAAAGCGGCGGCGGGTTTTGCCGGATGGGGACGCTCCCCCGCGTCGCCCGCGCCGCCCTGCATAGGTGGGAGGAGCCGTGCATTTCCGGCACACGCGGCAGCGGCACGGTCTTTTTTTCGGGCTGCACCCTGCGCTGCGCGTACTGCCAGAACCTTGCAATCAGTCACGGCGGCTTCGGCCGCACGGTTTCGGTGCAGCGCTTGGCGGATATTTTCAGGTCCCTCGTTGAGCAGGGCGCGCACAACATCAACCTGGTCACCGCCACGCCCTATGTTCCGGCGATTTTGGACGCGCTCGCCCTCTACCGCCCGCCCGTCCCCGTCGTGTTCAATTCCGGCGGCTATGAGACCGTCGAGACCCTTCGCCTGCTGCGCGGCGCAGTGGACATCTATCTGCCTGACATCAAGCATGTTTCTCCGCGCCTGTCCGCCCTGTGCGCCGAAGCGCCGGACTATTTTGAAGCGGCGGCCGCCGCCGTCATCGAAATGTGCGTCCAGACCGGCGCCCCTGTATATGACGCGGACGGCATCATGCTCAGGGGCACCATTGTCCGCCACCTCATCCTCCCCGGCTGCACGGGCGACAGCCTGCGCGTGCTGGATTTCATCCATGACCGTCTCCCCAAGGGCACGCCTGTCAGCCTCATGCGCCAGTACAGCCCCATTCCCGAATGCCGGATTAAGGGGCTTGACCGCCGCATCACCGATGCGGAATACGAGCGCGTCCTTGACCGCCTCATCGCCCTCGGTCTGAACGGCTATATGCAGGAGAAAGCCTCGGCCGGGCGCGAATATACGCCGCCGTTTGATTTAACGGGCGTGTGAATCGGCGAAAGACAGCAGTGTTTCGGACACGCAAAAAGCCTCCCGCGATGCAGGAGGCTTTTGCAAGATGATTTGATCAGCCGAGTTCCGCGAAGTACTTAATGGTGCGGACCATCTGGCTGGTGTAGCTGTTCTCGTTGTCATACCAGGACACGACCTGCACCTGATAGGTGTCGTCGTCCAGCTTGGCGACCATAGTCTGGGTGGCATCGAACAGAGAGCCGTACTTCATGCCGATCACATCGGAAGAAACAATCGCTTCCTCGTTGTAGCCGAAGGACGCGGAGGCCTGAGCCTTCATCGCTTCGTTCACGGAATCCACGGTGACGTCCTTGCCCTTGACAACGGCGACCAGAATGGTGGTGGAGCCGGTGCAGACGGGGACGCGCTGAGCGGAGCCGATGAGCTTGCCGTTCAGTTCGGGGATGACCAGGCCGATGGCCTTGGCAGCGCCGGTGGAGTTGGGCACGATGTTCTGAGCGCCGGCGCGGGCACGGCGCAGGTCGCCCTTGCGGTGCGGGCCGTCCAGAATCATCTGGTCGCCGGTGTAGGCATGCACGGTGGTCATGATGCCGCTCACGATGGGATACTTATCGTTCAGCGCCTTGGTCATGGGAGCCAGGCAGTTGGTGGTGCAGGAAGCGGCGGAGATAATCTTGTCTTCCTTGGTCAGGGTCTTTTCGTTGACGGAGAAGACGACGGTGGGCAGATCCTTGCCGGCGGGCGCGGAAATAACGACCTTCTTCGCGCCGGCGTTCAGGTGAGCCTGGCTCTTTTCCTTGGAGCAATAGAAGCCGGTGCATTCCAGCACGACGTCCACATCCAGCTTACCCCAGGGGCAGTTCGCAGCGTCCTTTTCGGCGTAGATTTTGATTTCCTTGCCGTCGACGATGATGGAATCCTCAGTGGCCTCGACGGTGTGCAGGTTTTCTCCGATATGTCCGCAGTAGGAGCCCTGCGCGGTGTCATACTTGAGCAGATGCGCCAGCATCTTGGGGCTGGTCAGGTCATTGATGGCGACGATTTCGTAGCCCTCAGCGCCGAACATCTGGCGGAAAGCAAGACGGCCGATACGGCCGAAACCATTGATAGCAACCTTAACCATAGGTAACTCCTCCTCAAAAACGTTTCAGACGCGCCCGATTGTGAACGCGCAGCGTGTAGTGGTCGACCCGGAAATCCTCCTGAGCCATTGTGTATTATATCCTGTTTGCGGACAAATAGCAACCCCCTGGGGCAAATTCGTCCCGATAAAATGGATAAAACGGACGGAGACGGTGCGGCGGGAGAGCCTTTGTTCTGTTGAAGGGAAGGCCGTTCCGCCTGTCCGAAGAAAAAATAAATGCCGGTGTCCGGTCAGAAACCGAAGCATCGGCATTTTGCGCTTTATCAGGGGTAGGCGGGTTTGCCGAAAAGCGCATCAGCGCCCGGCATTTTCCTTGCGCCATCAAAAACGCCCGAACAGATTGTCTGTCCGGGTGCAAAAATCAGCGGAAAGAATCAGAGGACGTCAAACGCATACATGGTCACGCTCTGAAATGCCTCGCCGGGATGCAGGACGGTGGAGGGAAAATTCTCGTGGTTGGGGCTGTCGGCGTAGTGCTGGGTCTCCAGCGCAAGGCCGGCGAAGGAACCGTAATGCGCGCCGCCGTGTCCCGTGATGTTCAGGCCCTGACCGGTGTAAAGCTGGATGCCGGGCTGGTCGGACAGCACGCGCATCCGCCGTCCGGACTCCTCGTCATACAGCACGGCCATTTCGCGAACGCCCTCGCCGGGGACGCAGTAGTTGAAGTCATAACCGTTCACATTGTCGATTTCGTGGCAGTCTGCGCGGCGCGCAAGACCCGCTGCCACGGTGGTGTCCTTCCGCAGGTCAAGCGGCGTGCCCTCGACCTTTTGGAAGCGTCCGGTCGGAATCAGCAAATCGTCCGTCTCGGTGATTTCCGGCGCGTTGATGCGGATTGTCTGATGCAGAATGTCGCCCTTGCCCGCCAGATTGAAGTAGGAATGGTTGGTGAAATTGACGACCGTGTCCTTGTCGGTCTCGGCGAGGTAGCGGATGGTCAGGGTGTTGCGGCTGTCCAAGGCGAATGTCACCTGCAGGCGCAGCTTGCCCGGATAGCCCTCCTCGCCGTCATGGGCGACATAGGTCATCAGCACGGCGTCCTCATCCTCGGTTTCCAGGGTTTCGGCCTTAAACCACTTAAACTGAAAGTTTTCGCGCCCGCCGTGCAGACTGTTTCCGTGGTCGTTGGGAAACAGCGTGTATTCCTGCCCGTTCAGCGTGAAGCGGGCGTTGCCGATGCGGTTGGCATAGCGGCCGATGGTTGCGCCGATGCTGGCATGATTGCCCTCGTAAACGGACAGCTCGTCAAAGCCCAGCACGACATCGGCTGTTTCGCCCTTTCTGTCGGGCATTTTCACGCTGACAATGTGCCCGCCGTAGTCCAGCACGGAAACCTCCGCGCCGTTTTTGTTCGTCATCGTGTACAGCGTCATGGGACGGCCGATTTGGTCAATGCCGAAGGGCTTCTGCGTGATGCTCATCAAATCGCTTCCTTTCCGGTATCTCCTGATTTTATCCTATTGTATACCGAAAATGCGCGGTTGTCAAAAGAAATGCGAATGCGGGGAATCCAAAGGAGCGCAATGGGCAGGAAGAATGTATTACAATTCTCCGAACTTTATGGCTTTTGCTTGCATTCTTTGTTTACAAATGTTAAGATATGTAAAAAGATGGATGGAGGGCGATAGCGTTGGAGCAACGGCTGATTGTGCTTGGCGCTGTGTGTCTGGCGCTCGCCATCCTGTTGATTGTGCGGGAGGAGCGGCGCATCCGGCACGAGCGGCTGATGATGACCAAGCTGCGCAACAGCAAGCTCTATGCGCAGGTGTATCCGCTCGTGCGCTTTGCCCGCCGGCGGGACTTGGACCAGGTGCGCATCGAGCGCAACCGCATCGTGTTTTCGTCCGTATGTCCGCCGGGCAAGCTGTGCGAATTTTCTCTGAGCGAGGGCGGCTTTCGGCTCTTGTCCGGCCAGCGCACCCGTGTGCTGGCCGAGGTGCTGGGCGAGGACATCCCCATTCTCAAGTCGCCCGTGTACGCCCTGCACCGCTACCGCGTCATGCGCCCGAACGGGCAAATCGACTACGGCTATGTCTACACCATCCGCTCGTTCTATAAGAGCCAGCTCATGCGCGAACGCAGCACGGCGATGATGGTCAATAAATCATAGAGAATCAATATTTGCGGGGAGGGGCTGCTGCACAAGTGCTGCGACAGCCCCTTTCAGATTGTCGAAAAAGTCCGCAGCCTTGCCATGCAGGATGCATTGCTTCATCCTGCATGGAGCGTATTCAAAACGCAGTTTTTTGACACGCAGAAAGGACGCCGCTTTCACGGCATCCTTTCGCTGTTATTTTTCCAGCACGGTCTTTAAAAACGCCCGTGTTCTCGGGTTTTTCGGGTTTGAAAACAGCTCCTTGGGCGGGGCGTCCTCGATGATGAGACCGTCGTCCATGAAAATGACGCGGGATGCGACGTCGCGGGCAAAGGACATTTCATGCGTCACGACCAGCATGGTCATGCCGTCCGCCGCCAGATTACGCATGACGGACAGCACCTCGCCGACCATTTCCGGGTCAAGGGCGCTGGTCGGCTCGTCAAAGAGGAGCATTTCGGGGTTCATGGACAGGGCGCGGGCGATGCTCACGCGCTGCTTCTGCCCGCCGGAGAGCTGGCGCGGGCGGGCATCCCGATAGGGCGCCATGCCGACGCGCTCCAGATATTTGAGCGCGGTCTCCTCGCTCTCCTCCCTGCTGCGGCGCAGCACCTTGCGCTGGCCGTAGACGCAGTTTTTGAGCGCGGACATATTCTCAAACAGGTTGAACTGCTGAAACACCATGCCCGCACGGGCGTGATACTGCTTTTTGTTAAAGTCAGGCGCGTCGATGTCCTGCCCGCGGAAGAAGATTCGCCCGCCGGTCAGGGTCTCCAGCTGATTGATGCACCTGAGCAGGGTGGATTTGCCCGAACCGGACGGCCCGATGATGCAGATGACGTCGCCCTGCTTGGCGCTCAGGGAAATATCGCGCAGCACCCGATGCTCGCCGAAGGTCTTTTGAAGGTGCTCAAGGCGAAGGATTTCCTCAGTCATTCGGCAGCACCTCGCTTTCATCCACCTTGATGTCCGCCTTGCTGTAGGACTGGGAGCCGTGAATGGTGTAGTGCTGCGGTCCGTCCATCTTCTTTTCCAGCAGGCGCAGCAGGCGCGTGATGGTGAAGGTGAGGAAGAGGTAAATCATCGCGGTGATGAAGAACACCTCGAAGTAGCGGTAGTACGTTCCCGCAACGGATTTGGAGGTAAAGTACAATTCGCTCAGGGAAATGACGTTCAGCACACTGGAATCCTTGATGTTGACGATGAATTCATTCCCGATGGAGGGCATGATGTTGCGCACGGCCTGCGGCAGCACCACGCCTACCATCATCTGCCAATGGGTGAGGCCGATGGAGACGGACGCCTCACGCTGCCCCCTGTCAACGGACAGGATGCCGCCGCGGATGATTTCCGCCATGTACGCGCCGGTGTTGATGGACACGATGAAGACGGCGGTGGAGGTCACGGACAGGTCAAGGCTCAGGAACTGCATCGCGCCGTAGTAGATGACCATGGCCTGAACAATCATGGGCGTGCCGCGGAAGACCTCGATGTACACGCTCATCAGCCCGTGCAGAGCCTTCAAAACGCACTTTTTCCAAGCGGGCGCGTTCGGCGCAATGGGGACGGTGCGCACGATGGCGACCAGCAGGCCGATGAGAAAGCCCAGCACCGTGCCGCTGAGGGCGACCAGCAGGGTAGAGCCCACGCCGCTCAAAAACATCGGCCAATATTCCTTCAGGATAAACAGAACCCATGAAAAGAAGCGTTCGTCTGTCGGCATATCAGTTGCTCAGCGGCTGGCGAAGCACCGCTTCCTCCATGAGCTGCTGGCGTTCCTCCTCGGAAATGCCCGCAAGGATTTCGTTGATTGCATCGGTCAGCGCGCTGCCCTTTTGAAGCCCCACGGCAATGGAGCTGTCGCTCGCGTCATAGTCAAAGCCCTGGCCCTCGTCAAAGACGATGTAGGTCAGGCTGCTGTTGGCGGCGGCGGCGGAAATCGCGCCCGGCCGCTCGGACACATAGGCGTCGATGCGCCCCGCGTTCAGCGCCACAATCATGGCGGGGAAGGTGTCCATCGCGGTGATTTTCTTCACATTCGGGATTTGGTCGATGACGGAGTAATGGAAGGTGTTGAGCTGCCCCGTGACCCTCGCGCCGGAAAAGTCCTCCAAGGAGGATGCATTGGCGTAAGCGCCGTCCTTGCGCACGACCAGAACCAAATCGCTGTTATAGTAGGCGTCGGAAAAGTCGATGGTGAGCTTGCGCTCGGCGGTGGGGCTCATGCCGGCAATGATGGCGTCCAGCTTGCCGCTGCGCACGGCCATGGGCAGGCCGTCCCATTCGGTCTTGACGATGACCAAATCGCGTCCCAGTTTCTCGGCGATGATTTTGGCAATCTGCACATCATAGCCGTCCGCGTAGCCGCCGCCCTGAATGGGAACGGCATGTTCGCTTTCCTCGGCCTGCGTCCAGTTAAAGGGCGCGTAGTCGCATTCCATGCCGACTTTGAATTCCTCCGCCGAGGCGGACAGCGCGGCGCAGGCAAGGAGCAGACCCAGCATCAGACAAAACAGCTTCTTCATCACAAAAGCCTCCTTATATTATGTCTGAAAAAAGAAACAGCCGAAGCATATCACTTCGGCTGCCGAAAAAACACGGTCCGCGTTCATGATAGCGCTCCACAACTCATCAAGTCGTGACAGTCAGCGACATATTCTCCCGCTGCCCAGCCCTTCGCGTTTCAGGCGCTCCGGCGCTTCGGCGGCTGCCCCTTTCGCATCTGCCGGATATCCGCACCGCCCTGAAAGCGGCTCATCCGGCGCTACTCATGACCACCGCGCCTCTATCGACTGTTCAATTTTCGTCTTTCACTATATCGCTTTTTGAAGAAATGTCAACAGGGTTTCTGTTCTTATTTTGTACGCGATTGCTATTCGGCGGTATTGACCCTCAGCGCCTCCTGCAAAACAGAAAGATTCGCCAGCATTTTCTGCTCGTAATCGTCTGGAGCGCCGTCGCCGTCGGTCACGGGGTCCAAGGCGTAGACGGGCGCGCCCGTCTCGGCGGCGATGGTTTTGAGCGCGTCCGATTTTTCGTTCGGCTCGGTGAACAGGGGGCAGTTGTCATGCTCGCGCACGATTTGGGCGAGCTTGGACAGCTGCAGGGGGGACGGCGATTCGTCCGGGTCTAAGGTGGCGCTGCCCACGATGTTCAGACCGTAGGCGGCGGCAAAGTACGGGAACGCCTCGTGGAAGGTCACGATGTCCCGCCGCGTGACGTTTTGAAGCCCCTCGGCAAGCTGCGCGTCCAAGGCGGTCAGCCGCTCGATATAGGCATCGGCATTTGCTTTGATTTTGTCCGCGTGGGCGGGAAGAAGCGTTTGCAGATTTTCCGAAATGTTTTTGACCATCTGCGCGGCGTTCTTCGCGTCCAGCCAGATGTGCGCGTTTTCGCCGTGTTCATCCGAGAGCAGGGCAACACCCGCAGAGCAGTCGATAACGGGAAGATTCGGGAGCTGCGTCTGAATTTCGGGCAGGAAGGTCTCCATGCCCGCGCCGTTGACGATAAAGGCGTCCGCTTTGGAAAGCGCCCGCATATCGCCCGTCAGCAGCTGATAATCGTGCAGACAGCCCGCTGCCGGCGGCGTGAGCCGGGACACCGAAACGCCCTCGATACCGTCCACCGCGTTCAGGGTAAACAGGTACACGGGGTAGAACGAGCAGACGAGCCGCGTGTCCTCGCCCAGTGCCGAACCGCACAGCAGCAAACACACAAGCAGGAAGCAGAGAATTTTTTTCACGGTCGTATCCTTTCATGGAGCGCCGGCCGCAGGCCGCCGTTCACGCTTTCGTTTTATCTTTCCAGATGTTTCTTTTCCGTTCCGCCATTTCTTCTATGCGCTCAATGTATTGTTCGATATTGCTGACATTCGGCGCACGGGAGATGCGGCCGCCGTCGCGGTAAACGCGCTTGCTGATGCCGCCCGCGCCGAGCGCCAGCACATTGCCCGTTTCCTCCATCATGCGCACGTTGTAGCCGCAGGCGTGCCCCGCCTTTGCGTAGCCGACATTTTCAAGGTTGCCCGCCATGTACTTCTGCCGATAGAGGTAGTAGGCGCGCATCCCCATTTCATGTGCCTTGGCACGCCCCATGTCCACCATGCGCCCGACCATTTCGCCGTCCGGCAGCTTCGCCTGCCACAGGTGCAGAAGGCTGGAGCGCTTGATGGACAGGGTGTGCACGGTGAGGCTTTCGGGGTGCAGGCTCTCCGCCCACGCAAGTGTCTGCGCGAACATCTCCTCGTTTTCGTCCGGCAGGCCGGCGATTAAATCCATGTTGATGTGGCCAAAGCCCATGCGCCGCGCCAAGGCATAGGCTTCTTCCGTTTGCCGCTTCGTGTGGGCGCGGCCGATGAGCCTGAGCGTCGCGTCATGCTTGGTCTGGGGGTTGATGGAAATGCGGGTCGCGCCCGCGTCCCGAATGGCGGCGAGCTTTTCCTCGTCCATGGTGTCCGGCCTTCCGGCCTCCACGGTGAACTCCCTGCCGTCCGCCAGTGGCGCGGCGGCGTTCAGTACGCGCCTGAGCTGCGCTGAGGGCAGGGCGGTCGGCGTGCCGCCGCCGATGTACACGGCGTTGACGGTCAGCCCCGCGGCTTGAATGAGCTGCTTTGTCAGCTCGATTTCCTTCAGCAGTGCGTCCGTATAGGGCGCGGCCAGATGCCCGTCGCCCAGTTCCCCGCTCAAAAAGCTGCAATACGCGCAGCGCGTGACGCAGAAGGGAATGCCGATGTAGATGTCCGCATCCTGCGTCTTCGGCGCGGGCAGGGTCTGCTGCACGGTGATGATTTCCTTAAGGAGCGAGAGCTTTTGCGGCTGCACCCCGAACACGTCTCCGGCAAACCGCGCAGCCTCGTCCAGGGAAGCCCCCGCGTCCATCTGCGCATACAGAATGCGGGTGGGGCGGATGCCCGTCAGCGAACCCCACGGCGGGGTGCGGCCTGTCGCCTCGCGGAAGCAGTCATAGACCGCCAGCTTCAGCGCCCGCTTGTGCAGCCGCTTTTGAATGAGGGCGTCCGTGCTTTCCGTAAAGCTTTGCTCGGCGTCGGCACTCAGTGCGCCGCGCAAGCTGACGCAACAGACGGTCTGCCCGTCCCTTTTTTCCTCCGTGTGGCAAAGGAAAAGACCGTCCGCGTCATCGGGCGGGGTTTTGACACTCGTATAGGAGACCGCACCCGCAAACACCCGCGCCTCGTCCGCCATATCGTTGGCAAATTCGGGGGTCGGGGTCGTCACATACAGCCTCATAGCCCGCCGCGCTCCGTGAAAATGGTGGAAGCCTCCCCGTGACCTGGGTAGATGGCGTAGTCCTTCGGCAGGCGCAGGAGGCGCTTTAAGGACTGCACGAGCATCCGAAAATTCCCGCCGTAATGCTCGGTGTTGCCGTAGCCGTGATGAAAGAGGGTATCGCCCGTAAACATCACGCTGTCGTCCGCCAGATAGCAGACGCAGCCCTGCGTGTGACCGGGCGTGTGCAGGACGGAAAAATGAATGCCCGCAATGTCAAAGGCATCGCCCTCGTCCACAAGGTCGGTCGCTTTCGGGCGCTCGGCCGTGTCGTCAAAGCGGTCGCCCAAGTTCAGGGCGGCGTCGTTCAGCATCGGCGCATCCGCCTTGTGGATGTAGATGGGCAGACCAGCAAAGGCGCTTAAAGCGCCCGTATGGTCAAAATGCCCGTGCGTCAGCAGCACGGCGGCGGGCTTTTTGTGCAGGCGCTCCAAGGCGGCAAGGATGCGCTCCCGCTCCGCGCCGGGGTCAATGACCACCGCATCGTCCCGCCCGTCCTTATAAATCATGTAGCAGTTTTCAATCAGCCTGCCCACCGGCAGACGCTCAATGTGTACATCCATTTTTTAATTCTCCTGACGCCAATATACATAGCGGATGAAATGCGTTTCTTCTTTATAAAGAATGCCGTAGACGGTCTTCATGCCGTCCGCCTCGTCTGTTACCTCCAGGATCCGTTCGCCGTCATCACCCTCCTGCTCCGCCGCATCGGAAAGCAGGGCGCGGAGCCGCTCCATTTCCGCTTCGTATTCCGCTTCGGGCAGCGTCCAGCCCGCCTGCACATTGAGCAGCCCGCTCATCTGCCGGCTGTAAGAATAGTAATACTCGGCGTTTTCCGCCGTTTCGGGGATGGACGCGGGGAACAGCGCCGTTCCCTCGGCAGGCAGGCTCACGCTTTGGTCAAAGACAAGGTAGTTATCCGTGCTGTCCGTGGCGGAATCAAAGGACAGAATCATGAGCAGCGCTCCGGATATGCCCGCCAGCACCAGCGAAACGACAAGCAGCGCGATGAGCGCCGCCTTCCAGCCCCAGTGCTTCTTTTCCCGGAACACCCATAAGACCGCCGCGAACAGCCACCACGGAACGGAGAACAGACAGAAGGCGGCGAACAGCGCAGTCGTCGCTTCCGCCTGCACATACAGGTTTTGACGGAGGCTGTACCACGAAAAGCCCGCAAAGACCACAAGAAACAGGGCATATGACATAAGCGCGACCGGCCAAAAGCGCGATTTTTCCTTTTTGCTGAGCGGCTGCTGCATACAAATCTCCTAAAACAGTTTTTGGGAATCCAATAGGATGGTAACAGGCCCGTCGTTGACGAGGGAGACCTCCATGTGCGCCCTGAAAACGCCCGTTTCCACGGGAACGCCCGCGTCCCGCAGGCAGGACACGGCATGCAGATACAGCGCATTCGCCCTTTCCGGCTTTTCGGCGCGGGTGAAGCCCGGCCTGTTCTGCCCGCGGGCATCGCCCAGCAGCGTGAACTGGCTGATGGCCAGCACCGCGCCGCCTGCCTGCTCCACGGACAAATTCATCTTTTCGTTTTCGTCCTCAAAAATCCGCAGCTTCCGGATTTTGTCCGCCATGTACTGCGCATCCTTTTCCGTGTCGCCCTCCTCCACACCGATGAGCACACACAGACCCTTTCCGATTTGCCCGCTCACCTGTCCGTTAACGGTTACGGACGCGGACGATACCCGCTGCACCACACTGCGCATAGACGCTCTTCCTTTTTTATCATGATTTAATTCGCGCCTCTGTACGCTTCGATTACGTCAGAGCGCTTCTGTATTTTTTTCAGCGCATTGTCAAGCTGCGTCCTGCTCTGCACCTTGACGTTCATCATGATGGAGCAGGTCTTGTTCTTATTCACCTTGACGGACACGGCGGAGATGGGCATCTTCATTTCGTCCACAAACACCGTGATTTCGCCCAGCAGACTCGGATGGTCGTAGCAGATGATTTGAATGTTGGCGCTGAAATCGCCGCTGCCGTCGTCCGCCCACGAGACGGGAATGGCGCGCTCCGGCTCACTGTGCAGGGCGTTCACGCAATCCGCCTTGTGAACGGTTACGCCGCGCCCTCTGGTGATATAGCCCACGATGTCATCGCCCGGCACGGGGTTGCAGCAGTGCGCAAAGCGGACAAGCATGTCCGGCTCGCCCTGCACATAAATGCCGTGCGTGGGCTTGCCGCGGGGCGATACGGCGGGCAGGCCGCCCTCGACCACGGGCGGCAGCTTTTTGTGCGTGTCCTCCTGCCGCATTTTCTCGTCCATCAGGCGGGAGAGGACATAGACGGCGGCGACTCCGCCGTAGCCCACCGCGCCGTACAAATCGTCCAGCTCGGTGAACATGTATTTCTTTAAGAGCGGCTCGTAATATTCGGGCTTTGTATAGTCGCCCAGCTTCACGCCGCGCCGCTTAGCCTCATGCTCCAGCATGTCGCGGCCGCGCTGCACGTTTTCGCCGCGCAGCTCGCGCTTGAAGAACTGGCGTATCTTCGCCTTGGCCTGCTGGGTCTTGACAACCTTGAGCCAGTCCATGCTCGGCCCCTTGGAGGAGGCGGAGGTGATGATGTCCACACGGTCGCCGGTCTTTAATTCCGTGTCCAGCGGCACCATCTTGCCGTTGACCTTCGCACCCACGCACTGGTTGCCCACATGGCTGTGGATGCGGTAGGCAAAGTCCAGCGGGGTCGCGCCGCGCTGCATGCTGATGATGTCGCCCTTCGGGGTGAAGAGGAAGACCTCCTCGGCAAACAGGTCTGTCTTTAATCCGTCGATAAATTCATGGCTGTCGCGTGTCTCGGTCTGCCAGTCCAGAATCTGGCGGAGCCAGTACAGCTTTTCGTTAAGCGCCGCGTCGTTGCCGCTGCCGCCCTCCTTATAGCGCCAGTGCGCGGCAATGCCGTATTCCGCCACGCGGTGCATTTCGTGCGTCCTGATTTGAATTTCAAACGGAAAGGGAATGCGCCGCCCGCCGATGACGGTGGTGTGCAGGGACTGGTACATATTCGCCTTGGGGACGGAAATATAATCCTTGAACCGGCCGGGCACCTGATTCCACAAGGTATGCGCAATGCCGAGCACGGTGTAGCAATCCGGGATTGTATCCACGATGACGCGGATGGCGATTAAATCGTAAATCTGCTCAAAGGGCTTGTTGCGGATGACCATTTTGTTGTAGATGGAATACAGGTGCTTGGGTCTGCCGTCAATGTCATAATGAATGCCCGCCTCGTTGAGCTTTTGGGACAGCTCCTCGATGACCAGCTTAATGTTCTCCTCGCGCTCCGCCCGCTTCATGCCGACCTTGCGGGCGACCTCCTGATAGCCCTCCGGGTCGATGTAGCGCAGGGACAAGTCCTCAAGCTCCTGCTTGATGGCGTACACGCCCAGGCGGTGCGCAAGCGGCGCGTAAATATCCAGGGTTTCCCGCGCAATGGCCACCTGGCGCTCCGGCGGCTGGAAGTGCAGGGTCATCATGTTGTGCAGGCGGTCGGCCAGCTTAATCAGCACCACGCGGATATCCTTGCTCATGGCCAGAATCATTTTGCGCAGGGACTCCGCCTGCTGCTCCTCGCGGTCGGCAAACTGAAGGCGGCCTAGCTTGGTCACGCCGTCCACAAGCTGGGCGACCTCATCGCCGAAATCGCTTTGGATGCTTTGCAGGGTGACGCTTTCACAGTCCTCCACCGTGTCATGCAGAAAGCCCGCGGCGATGGTGGGCGGGTCAATCATGATTTCCGTCAGAATGCTCGCCACGAACAGAGGGTGGATGATGTACGGCTCGCCGCTCTTTCGCACCTGCCCCTCATGGGCTTTGGCGGCGAAGGCATAGGCACGGTTGACCAGCGCGGCGCCCGCCGCGTCATACGCCTTCTCCACCCGCGCACAGATTTCCTCAATGCTCAGGCTTTCATAGGCGGAATATGCCATTCATTCAACCTCCCCGCTCAATAATCTTCGGTAAATCATGCTTTTCATGGGGTCGCATTTTTGAAAGGGCAGACGCTCAATCAAAAACGGCTGCCATCGGACGGTCAAAAGACGGAGCTCCGCCAAAATGCACAGGGCGGCGCAGGCTCTCGGCACGCTCAGTTTCCCATCGGCGCAGAACGCCTCGAAGCCGCCCGAAAAGCCTCCGCTCATTTTGTAGACCGTCCGCAGGTCGTTCAGCGAGGGAAGCAGCTCTTTTTTGTACGCCGCCCAGCTGCCGCTTTGCGGACAGGCATAGAGCAGGGCGCCCGCAAACTTGGACTTCGGCAGCCCCGCTTCGCCCTCATACAGCAGCCCGTCGCACAGGACGATTCTTCTGTACGGCGCGGTGACCTGCGTTAAGCTCCCCCCGCACAGGATGACATTGAACGCCCGCGGGTCGTCCG
Organism: Anaerovibrio sp.; assembly: GCA_963611355.1. Lineage (GTDB taxonomy): Bacteria > Bacillota > Clostridia > Christensenellales > Aristaeellaceae > CAVDRM01. The sequence goes on along the minus strand of CAVDRM010000002.1, from coordinate 10,908 downwards.
CAGCCCCGACCGAAAATTCGGTTTCGGGAAAGCGCTCATGCAGGCGCTTCGCCGTTTCCCACGTTCTGCAGAAGAGCAGCGTCCCCTGCGCGTCTGACTTCAGAAAATCATCTATGCCGGAGAGGGTAATCTCCCGCACAGATAACCTTGTTTTATTCTCCGCGCATACGGAAAAATCCTGCAAAACGGAGAGCGCAAGCTGCTGTTTGTTTTCGGAGAGGCTGCGCGGCCGCAGCGCCTGCACGCGGCACTCATAGGACACGCGCCCCATAAATTCATTGCGCGTGGGGGTGAACAGCACGTCCGCCGACGCGCCCGCGCACGAGGCCGCCATCGTGCCCATCGAAAAGGCAATGCCACCGCGCTGCGCCCCGTTTTGAAGCAACGACAGCTTCAGATGCGCGCCGTCCGCGCCCACCGCCCGCGCCGTCAGAAGCTCCGCATCCTTGACCAGAAATACCGGCTCCGGATTGCCCATGCCGAAGGGCTCCAGGGAGGCCAAATGCGCATAGGTCTCCTCATTGACATCGGAAAGCGCCAGCTCCGCGTCATAGGGGCGCACCCTTTGAAGCGGAGCGCCGTGAAGCTGCTCAAAAACGGCGCGGTTCAAACGCTCCTTTAAGAGCGGCACGTTTGCAATCGGCAGCGTCATGCCCGCCGCCTGCGCATGGCCGCCGAAGCGCAGGAAGATGTCGCCGCAGCTTTTCAGCGCCGCATAGAGGTCAACCCCGCCCGCGCTCCGCGCACTGCCGACGGCCGTATCGCCCTGCGCGCTCAAAATCACGGTCGGGTAGCCCGTTTTTTCGGCGACCCGCCCGGCGGCCAGCCCGACCACGCCGCTTTCATAGCCCTCGCCGCAGACCACGATGGCGCGCTCCGCGCATAAATCCATATCCCTGACCAGCGCCAGAGCCTCGTCCTGCACCTGCTTTTCCATCTGCCTGCGCTCGCTGTTGAGCAAATCGAGCTTTGCCGCCAGCTGCACGGCCTCCGCCGCGTCCTCCGTCTGCAAAAGCCGAAGCGCGGTCTGTGCGCTTTCCAGCCGCCCGCACGCGTTCAGGCGCGGCGCAAGCCCGAAGCCGATATGCTCGCTTTTTAAGACGCTCGGCAGCCCGGCCTTTAATTGAAGCGCATTGAGCCCCGGCCGCCTTGTCTTTTCCAGCGCCCTGAGGCCGCAGGACACCAGCACGCGGTTGTCGGACAAAAGCGGCACCATGTCGGCGACCGTCGCCAGCGCGCACAGGTCAAGGCAGGAAAGCGCCCGCTCCTCGCCCAGCAGCGCCCGCCGCATCTGATACGCCACGCCCGCCCCGCACAGGCTCGGATAATCCGGCTTGGCCAAGAGCGGCGTGACCACCGCGTCCGCGTCCGGCAGTGCATCGGGCAGGCGGTGATGGTCGGTCACCACCACGCGCATGCCGAGCGCCTTCGCCAGCGCGACCTCCCGAATACCCGTCACGCCGCAGTCCACCGTGACCAGCAGCCCCGCACGGGCGGCGATTGCACGGACGGCGCCTTCGTTCAGGCCGTAGCCCTCATCGTGCCTGTCGGGGATATAGACCGAAACCTCAAAGGACAGCACCCGCAGGGTATCGCACATGATGGCGGCGGCGCACACACCGTCCACATCGTAGTCGCCGTAGACGACAGCCCTGCGATGCTCTTCCAAGCTCCTGCGAATGACCGCGCACGCCCTCCCCATGCCGTCCATGTCAAACGGCGAATGCAGAGATCGTAAATCGGGATGCAGAAACGCCTGCGCCTTTTCCGCCGTGTCAATGCCGCGGGATATGAGCAGATCGCTCAGCCACGCCGGATACCCAGCCAGCCTTGCTCCCTTCGCATCGCCGCGCAGAACATACTTATCCACGATTTTAACCCCTCATTCTTTGCGTAAAATGATAGAAAGAGAGCCTGCCGGCAGAGCGCGGCAGGCTCCCAAACAAAATTACTGTTTTGCCTTGACAGCCTTTTTGACGCCCGCCTTGTGCAGGTCAGGCAGGGCCGCCCAGAGGTAGCCGTTGATGAGGTTCGCACTGTACGCGCCGGCGAGGATGCCTACGATAATGGGGAGCGCAAATTCCTTGATGCTGTCCACGCCCAGGATGTACAAAGTCAGGATGGTGACAAGGGTGGTCAGGGTGGTGTTGATGGTGCGCCCCAAGCACTCCTTGACGGACATTTCGACCACTTCGACACGCGGCAGCGCGGCCAGCGCGGGCTTGCGGACATTCTCGCGGATGCGGTCGAAGATGATGATGGTGTTGTTGATGGAATAGCCGACGATGGTCAGCATGGCGGCTACGAACGTGGAGTTCATCTGCACGAAGGAGCGGGCGAACACCATGAATGAGAGCATGATCAGCACGTCATGGAGCAGACCCAGCACGGCGGCCAGACCCATGTTGAAGTCAAACCGGAAGGCGATGTAAATGAGCATGCACAGCGCCGCCGCCAGAACGCTCCAAATGGCATTCTGAAGCAGGGTGCCGCTGGCCACGCCGCCCACATAGGACACGGTCGCGTCGTTCACCTGCATGTCCGGATACTTCTGAGACAGCTCGCTTTCCAGAGAAGCGCGGAGGGATTCAACGCCCTCTTCATCGTCAATGGCCTTGATGCGCAGCTGCAATTCGCTCTTCGCGGCGCCGGCCGCGGCGATTTGATATTCATGGATGCCCGCGTTCTTCAGCGCGGTTTCCACATCGGCCACCGCAAATTCAGCGCCCATTTCATATTTGATGGACAGGCCGCCGGCAAAGTCAATGCCCATGTTGATGCCCAGCCCGCAGACGGACAAAATCAGGGCAAGCGCCATCAGCCCCAGAGAAACGGTCAGGCAAATACGGGCGCGGTTCTGTAATTTCATCTTACTGCGCCTCCTTCTGAGAAGAAATGGAATGGGTGAACAGCTTGCCGTCGGGCATGAGGGTGATAAGGTTCATCAGCAGCACGCGGGTCACGAGAATGGCGGAAATCATGCTGCACACGACGGACATCGCCAGCATATTGGCAAAGCCGCGCACAGAGCCCGTGCCGAAAATCATCAGCACGATGGCGGCAATCATGGTGGTGACGTTCGCATCCAGAATGGCGGAGAAGGCGTTCTTAAAGCCGGCCTTGGCAGCAAGCTTCACGGGACGTCCCTTTCTGATTTCCTCGCCGAAGCGCTCGAAGATGACGACGTTCGCATCGACCGCCATGCCGATACCGAGGATAACGCCGGCGATGCCGGGCAGGGTGAGCTGGATGCCGGGCAGCATAGCCGTCAGCCAGAACAGGAGGATGATGTAAATCACCAGCGCCCAAGAAGCGGCCACGCCGCTCATGCGGTAGCGGAAAATCATGATGAACATGACCAGCAGGATGCCGATGCCCGCGGCGAGCAGAGAGGTCTGGAGCGCATCGACGCCCAGCGTGGCGGAGATGGTGTCCACCTTCTGCTGCGTCAGCGTCAGGGGCAGCGCGCCGGACTGAATCTGAATGGCCAGGGTGCGGGCGCTCTCATAGGAGAAGTTGCCGGAAATCTGGCCGCTGCCGCTCGTGATGGCCTCGTTGACGGTCGGCGCCATCAGCTCTTTGCCGTCCAGATAAATGCCGATGGTCTGGCCGACGGAGGCGCTGGTCATGTCCGCGAAAAGCTGTGTGCCTTCCTCATTCAGCTCAAAGGTGACGACGTAATAGTTGTTGATGCTGGAGGATTCCTGCGCGATGCCCGCGCTCTTGACCTGCTTGCCGGTCATGAAGGTCTCGCCGTCGGGGGACTTGAATTCAAGCTCCGCGGGCGTGCCGATTAAATCAAGAACGGCGTTGGGGTCGGTCACATCGGGAATCTCCACGCGGATGCCGTCCGTGCCGAGCTGTGTCACGGTCGATTCCGGATAGCCCTGGTCGGTCAGACGGGTGCGGATAACATCCATCGTATTCTCAATCAGCACGGCGAAGGTGGCGTCATTGGCCTCCTCCGGCTTCGCCGCCTGATACTCGACGTAAACGCCGCCGCGCAGGTCAAGACCCAGCGCGATGGAATCGGGCCAGTTGTCCGCATCGACGGGAACCCACGGGAGGAGACGGTAGAGACCGTCCTCACCCCAGCGCATACCGTTGGTGGAGAGGATGCCAAGCGCCACGGTCAGCACGAGCAGCACGGCCAAGGTGATAGCCGACTTGCTCTTTGCGCCCATGTGCTTGCGCGTTTTAACAGGCTTGGACATACAATGCAACTTCCTTCCTCAATACATGATTTACATTTTTGATGGCAGACGATTGACTGAACGGCTGTTCATTGGGAAAACAGGCCGCTAACCGGCGCTGTCCGGCAAATGAAAGGCAAAAAAATTGGCGCGGGTATAGGAGCGGTGAATCACCGGCACGCCGTTGGCGTCACGGCTCGGCGTATGCAGGGCGCTCAGCCGCGTGCAGGCCGCCGGCAGCGCTTCCGGCCGCGAGGCCTCCCGCAGCGCGCCCGGCGCTTCCTGCTGCGCGTGCGGCATCGATGCCTCGATCACCGCACGATACGGCGGCGCTTCCGGCTTCGGCGCATCCTCCTCCGTTCCCATGACCGTCATGGCGCTCAGCATCAGCACGAGAACGCCCAAGACGAGCAAAAGCCCTGCTATCCGTCCGCGCATCCTCCTGCCTCCCTTCGCACCGTTTTCCTTTCAGATTAACTGCTATTATACAAATTTTCAGTGCCATCGTCAATCTTTTCCGAAAAGAAAACGGGGGGAATGCGTGAAACGTCCCGCATTTCCCGTTGCCTTTTTCGCGTTAATCAGTTATAATGAGATAACTGAATATAAAAGTCGGTTCACATGAAAGCAAAGGAGCGATGACGCTTGGACGATTATGTCATTGAAATGCTGAACATCACCAAGACCTTCCCCGGCATCAAAGCGAACGACGACATTACATTGCAGCTGCGCAAGGGAGAGATTCATGCGCTGCTGGGCGAGAACGGCGCGGGCAAGTCCACGCTGATGAGCGTGCTGTTCGGCCTGTACCAGCCGGACAGCGGGGTCATCAAAAAGGACGGCGAGGTTGTCCGCATCAAGGACCCGAACGACGCCAACGCCCTGCACATCGGCATGGTGCACCAGCATTTTAAGCTGGTGGAGGTCTTCACCGTGCTGGACAATATCATTCTGGGCGCGGAGGATACGAAGCTGGGCTTCATCAAAAAGGCCGAAGCGCGGCGCAGGGTCATGGAGCTGAGCGAGACCTACGGGCTGAAGGTCGACCCGGACGCCGTCATCGAGAATATCTCCGTCGGTATGCAGCAGCGCGTCGAGATTTTGAAGATGCTCTACCGTGACAACGACATTTTGATTTTGGACGAGCCGACTGCCGTTTTGACCCCGCAGGAGATTGACGAGCTGATGGACATCATGCGCGGCTTTGCCCGCGAGGGCAAGTCCATCCTCTTCATCACCCACAAGCTCAATGAAATCATGGCGGTGGCCGACCGCTGCACGGTGCTTCGCAAGGGCAGGTGCATGGGCACGGTGGACATCAGGGACACCACCAAGGAAGAATTGTCCCGCATGATGGTCGGGCGCGATGTGTCCTTCGCCACCGAGAAGCGGGAGAGCCGTCCGGGGTCGGTCATTTTGGAGGTGCGCGGCCTGACCGTGCCGTCCAAGCTGCAAAAGAAGAACGCCGTGAACGACGTGTCCTTTGAGGTGCGGGCGAGTGAGGTCGTCTGTCTGGCGGGCATCGAGGGCAACGGGCAGACCGAGCTGATTCAGGCGCTGACCGGCCTTGAAAAAACGGGCGCGGGGCGCGTGCGGCTGAACGGCAAAGACATTACCGGCATTACCATCCGCGAGCGCTCGAAGGCCGGCATGAGCCACATTCCGGAGGACAGGCACAAGCACGGTCTGGTGCTGGACTACCGTTTGGATGAAAACATGGTGCTTCAGCGCTACTTTGAGCCTAAATTTCAGCATGACGGCTTCATCAACCGCCAGGCTGTGCGCAGCTACGCCGATGGGCTGATTCAAAAATATGACGTGCGCTCCGGGCAGGGGCCGGACACCATCGTCCGCTCCATGTCCGGCGGCAACCAGCAGAAGGCCATCGTCGGGCGCGAGCTGGACAGGGATAAAGCGCTGCTGGTCGCCGTGCAGCCCACACGCGGTCTGGATGTCGGCGCAATCGAGTTTATCCATCAGCAGATTGTGTCCGCCAGAGACACGGGTCACGCGGTGCTGCTGGTGTCCCTGGAACTGGACGAGGTCATGAATCTGGCCGACCGCATCTTGGTCATGTATGAGGGCGAAATCGTCGGCGAGTTTGACCCCAAGACCACCACAGTGCAGGAACTGGGGCTTTATATGGCCGGTGCGCGGCGGCAGGACAGATATGCGAAAAAGGGTGAGGAGGCGAGCGACGAATGAAGAACAAAAAGTTTTTGCAGCCGTTCGGCACGCTTCTGGCCGCGCTGCTGTGCATTGTCATCGGTCTGGGCATCGGGTTTTTGATTCTGCTGGCGCTGAGCTGGAGCGCGTTTTTGCAAAGCGGCGCGCCGTTCACCTTCGGGGATGTTGTGTCCAGCGCCTATATGGACGGCTTCCGGCAGATTTTGATGGGCGGCTTCTTTTTGCAGCCCCGCGGCGTGTACGGCGCAATCACCCTGGCCGCCCCCCTCATCATGACGGGTCTCTCCGTCGGGTTTGCGTTTAAGACGGGTCTTTTCAACATCGGCGCGGCGGGACAGTACGCCGTGGGCGCGTTCGGCGGGCTTTTGTTCGCCATCGTGCTGAAATGCCCGTGGTATGTCTGCCTCTTGGGGGCGATGCTGTTCGGCGCCGTGTGGGGCGCGATTCCGGGGCTCTTCAAGGCGTACCTGAACATCAACGAGGTCATCACCTCCATCATGTTCAACTGGATTGGGCTGTACGCGGTGAACACCCTGGCCTACGGCGGAGGCACAAGCCCGCTGTACAACGCCAAGACCACCAAGACATGGGCGCTCAAGGGCCTGTACGACCAGGCGCTGCTTCCGAACTTCCAAATCGGGAATTATTTCAGAAACTCCCAGCGCCCGACCATTGCGATTTTCATCGCCATCGCCGTGGCCGTCATCCTGTATATCGTCATCAACAAGACGGTGTTCGGCTATGAGCTGAAGGCGTGCGGCCTGTCCAAGACGGCGGCGAAGTACGCGGGCATCAACGAAAAGAAGAACATCATTCTGTCCATGACCATTGCGGGCGCGCTGGCGGGTCTGGGCGCGGGGCTGTATTACCTCTCCGGCACGGCCGAATGGCAGCCGCTGGTGTCCACCGCCCTGCCGGGCATCGGCTTTGACGGCATCTCCGTGGCGCTGCTGGCCTCGTCCAACCCCATCGGCATCATCTTCTCCGCCCTGTTCATTTCGCACATCTCTACGGGCGGCGGCATGATGAATGCCAACCTCTTCCCGCCGGAAATCGCGGACGTCATTTCCGGCGTCATCATCTACCTGTGCGCGTTCATGATGCTCTTTAAGAGCGGGGTACTCAAGCTCTTGGTCAAAAAGGATTCGGCGGAAGGGGGCAAGAAATAATGCTGCTTCTTCTTATTAAATACACCCTTCTGTACAGCATTGTGCTGATGCTGGTGGCGCTGGGCGGCATGTTCTCCGAGCGCAGCGGCATCATCAACATCGCCTTGGAGGGTATCATGGTCATCGGCGGTCTGGCGGGCGTGCTGGTCGCCTCGGCCATGCAGAACGCCGCGCCCGCGCTGATGGTGACGGTTTCCATCCTGACCGCAGGCCTGGCGGGTGTAATCTATTCCCTGCTGCTTGCGTTTGCTTCCATCAACCTGAAGGCCGACCAGACCATCGGCGGCACGGCGCTGAACATTCTGGCGACGGCCGTGGCCATGGTCATCGCCAAGCGCGTCAACGGGACGCAGAGCCCGAAGCTCAGCTATCCGAACGAGGCATTCATCTTCAATATCGGCGGCGTGACGGTTAACATCTTTTTCTTCTTGGGCATCCTGCTGCTGATTGCCGCCTATGTGATTCTGTATAAGACGCGGCTGGGCCTTCGCCTGCGCTCCTGCGGCGAGCATCCGCAGGCGGCGGGCAGCGTGGGCATCAATGTGTACAAAATGCGCTATACGGGTGTGCTGTTTTCAGGCTTCTTGGGCGGCTTGGGCGGCTTTGCCTACATCGTCCCCGCCGTGCAGAGCTGGACCTTTGAGGTCGGTGTCGCGGGCATGGGCTTCCTGGCGCTGGCGGTCATGATTTTCGGGCAGTGGAAGCCGTTCCGCATTTTCTTTGCGGCGCTGTTCTTCTCGGTCTTCAAGTCCTTGGCCAACATCGCTGATTCCATCTCCTTCCTGGCGGCGCTCAAGTGGCCGAAGGAAATCTATAATATGATGCCCTTCATCGCTTCCATGTTCCTGCTGGCGCTCACGAGCAAGAAATCCCGTGCGCCCAAGGCCGAGGGAATACCGTATGACAAGGGCATGAGATGAGGATGCGCCGCGCATTTTCAAACGCATGAAATTCCGTTTCATTTGATGTGCAGGTTCGCCTTCGGCGCTGCAGAAACACGGGCTTTTTATCCTGATACGGTTCAGATACTTTAAGCCGCTTTGCCGCTGCAGGGCGGCTTTTTCAAAATCGCGGCATGGCCTTCATCGGGACGGAAAAAGAACGGAGCGGGCTGATTCATCGCGCATCATAACGGAAAAAAGTTGACGAAATGTTCGGTGACGGGAGGGGAAAAGGCTGCTGGCGCGTCACGCATTCTGCATCGGCTGTCAGAAGAAAATCGAAATTTTGCGGCAGCTTCCGCTCTGCGAGGACTGCACATACAGGCTGCTGCACGCACAAAGGGAGCGGTCGCCCGTCTGCCCTGTCTGCCTGTCCGCGCTTCGGTCGGGCGGCGAATGCCCCGTGTGTGCGCGGGACAAGGCGCATTTCATCGAGCGCACCTTTTCGCCGTATCGCTACCGCGGTCTGGTTCGGCGGCTGATTCTGCATTTCAAATTTCACGGCGACGTCCGCGCCGCCGCCCTGCTTGCCGGCGGGATGCGCCGCGCCGTGACCGGACGGGACTTTGACGCTATCGTCTATGTCCCGCTGCATCCAAACAGGAAACTGCAGCGCGGCTTTGACCAGGCGGAGCTGCTGGCGCGGCTGGTGGCCGACGGCCGATGGCCGCTGCTGCCCGCCCTTCAGCGAAACCGAGACACCCAGGCGCAGTCCCTGCTGGTTTCGCCTGATGCACGGCTTCGGAACATTCGCGGCGCGTTCAATGTTTCGCCCGACATTTCTGTGCGAGGAAAGTCCCTGCTCTTGGTGGATGATGTGCGCACCTCCGGCGCAACGGCGCTGGCCTGCGCGCAGGCGCTGCACGACGCGGGAGCAGAATCGGTCTGCCTGCTGGTCGCCGCCATCGCGCCGGGCGGAGGAAGAAAGCCTCGAAAATCGACCTGAAGAAGGAGCTTTTATTGATGAAAAGTTTTCGGCGTTTTTCCATTTTATGGCTTGCGCTGCTGCTGACCTGCTCGGCAGCGCTCGGCGAAATGACCGTCACGAAAAAGAACAAAGGCTTTTCCGATGCCTCGCTGAGCGCGGAGAACGGCTGCCTTTCCTACGCCTTTACCGCGCCCGATTACCGATACCTGACGCTGAAATACAAGACGGGCACTGAATCCGGCACGGTCGTCATTGAGGGGGGGACGGGACGGTTTACGGGCAGCATCCCGCTTTTGTATACAAAAACCGCGAAAAGCGCCTCGCTGACCGTGCTGTCCATGAATCAAAAGGAGCTGTTCGCCATGCGCGTTCCGCTGACTTTGAGCGCGGAGGAAACGCCCAAGGATGAAAAGGGTGCGTCCGGCCGTGTGGACAACCTTGTTTTAACGGCGGGCGCCGATGGCGTGGGGTACCGCTTTACCGCGTCCGGCCGAAGCAGCGTTTCTCTGTCCTTCCGCACGGTCGCACAGAAGGGGACGCTGACCGTCCGCCCCGATGAAAATGGCGTGTTTTCCGGCACGCTTTCCCTTCCCTGCGCGCACGCCGGCGATTTGGTCACGGTGACGCTGAAGACGCAGAAGGGAAAGAAGCTGGCAGAAGCACAGGAAAGGCTTGCATTTGAAGCGCCGGAAATCGGCATCGTCAACGCGGACGGCCCGTTGTCCGGCGTAATCGTGTGTCTTGACCCCGGCCATCAAAGCCTGCCTGTATCCGTTGCGCGGGTGCAGAAAATGCCTGGCTCGAACGAAACGGCCAAAGGCGGCTCTGCGGGACAGGCGCAGGGCTGCGTGACCCTCCGCAGGGAGTCCGTCGTGGTGCTGGAGATTGCATACAAGGCCTGCCGAGCCTTGCGGGAAATGGGCGCAAGCGTCCATATGACGCGTTGGGAGGAGCAGGTGTCCGTCACCAACATGGAACGCGCCGCCTATGCCAACGAGGTGAACGCGGACTATTTCATCCGCATCCATTTGAATTTGGACGACAGCAAGACCGCCGATGCCATTTATGTATACAGCCCCAAGGATTCCGCCTATGCGCGTGAAGCGGCAGACGAGGAGACCTATCGCGCCATGAATGCCGTATTGCTGGAGGCGCTGAAGAGCGCCACGGGTGCAAAAGGCGGCCGCAGCCGTTTTTCGAACCAGTTCATCGCCAATAACTGGGCGAAAATGCCCGCATTTTTGATTGAAGCCGGCTTTATGTCCACGCCGTCCAACGACCTGCTTTGCTCCTACGCGCCCTACCAGCAGCGCATCGCCGACGGCATCGCACAGGGCGTGATAGAAATGGAAAAGATAAAGCGGAGCGCGGAGCAGCGTGATGCGCAGGGAGAATGAAAGAATTTCCGAACTCACATCAAACGGGCTCGATACAGATCGGGATTAATGCAGAATTTTTCCGAACGGGTCAAACAAATTTTGATACAAGTA
>CAVDRM010000001.1:210698-220534 GCA_963611355.1 Anaerovibrio sp. | reverse complement strand
TGCTGGCCAAGCAGGTGGAGCGCCTGCAGGCGGCCATGCAGAAAAACGCGGACAAAACCTTCGATTTTTGCGTTTTGTACCTGATGCAAAATTTACTGCTTATCGTACAGCTTTATTTGTGCTGTGCTGCCTAAATTTATATAAGCATCGGATTTTTCGCCAAGATTCCGCCAAATATTTTCGGTATGATTGACAGAAACAGTTTGCTATGCCTATACTATATATTGGTTAGGTTTCGGCTATTTATCTCGAAACGGCCAAAATCCTGTAAAAGGAGTTCATTTTTTGTTATGAGAAAGACAAAAATCATCTGCACCATCGGCCCTGCGTCCGAGGATGAGGAGACCCTGCGGGCGTTATGTCTGGCGGGCATGAATGTCGCAAGGCTGAACTTTTCGCACGGCTCATATGAGGAACACGGGGCGCGGATTGAAAAAATCAAGCGGCTGCGGCAGGAGTTATCCCTGCCCATCGCCATTATGCTGGACACCAAGGGGCCGGAATACCGCATCGGCTGCTTTGAAAACGGGAAGATCGAGCTGCGCGAGGGAGACGAATTCACCCTGACGACACGGCAGGAAATGGGCGATGCCAAGCACGTTTCGGTCAGCTATTCGGGGCTGTGCGCGGAATTAAAGCCGGGCGATCAGGTGCTGATTAACAACGGTCTTTTGGTGCTGTCCGTATCGGAGGCCGATCATGAAAATGCCCGCTGCATCGTGAAAAGCGGCGGCGTTTTGAGCGATAAAAAGAGCATGAGCGTGCCGGGGCGTGTGTTCGGCCATGATTATTTAAGCGAACAGGATAAACGCGACCTTTTGTTCGGCATTGAAAACGATGTGGATTTCATCGCCTGCTCCTTCGTTTCCAGAAAGCAGGATTTGCTGGACGTGCATGAATTTCTGCATGCGCATGGGGGAGACGGCATTGACTTGATTGCCAAGATAGAGAATCGTTCGGGCATGGACAACATCGAGGAGATTTGTGAATGCTGCGACGGCATCATGGTCGCCCGCGGCGATTTGGGCGTAGAAATTCCCTTTGAGGAGCTGCCCGCCGTTCAGAAAAAGCTGATTACCAAGTGCCGTTTGCTCGGTAAGCGCGTTATCACCGCGACCGAAATGCTGGAATCCATGATTGGCAATGTGCGTCCGACCCGCGCCGAAATTTCTGATGTTGCCAATGCCGTGTACGACGGAACGAGCGCCCTGATGCTCTCTGGCGAGACGGCGGCGGGCAAATATCCCGTGCATACGGTTGAAACGATGGCGCGCATCGCTGTGCAGGCGGAACAGACCATCCATTATGACAAGCGCTTTCGGCAGACTGCTTTCCGCATCAAGAACGAAACGGACGCGATTTCCCACGCCGTGTGCGGCATGGCGATTGATGTCGGTGCAAAGCTGATTGTGGTCTGCTCCCTGTCCGGCATGACGGCGCGGATGGTCTCCCGCTTCCGTGCGCCGACGGATATTTTGGGCATCACCACAGACGAAAAGACATGGCGCAAGCTGGCGCTTTCGTGGGGCGTGACGCCCGCCATGAGCGATTATTTTGATTCCACCGACGTGCTTTTCTTTAATGCCAAAAACATGGCAAAAAAGATGTTTCCCTTAGAGAAGGGCGATTTTATCATCATCACCGGCGGCCTGCCCAGCCATGCTTCCGGCAATACCAACATGATTAAAGCTGACAGAATTTGAGGCATTCCATGTACATCGCCGATTTGCACATCCATTCCCGTTTTTCCCGTGCCACAAGCCGCGACTGCGACCTGCCGCACTTGGAATATTCCGCCCGCCGAAAGGGAATTTTCATGCTCGGAACGGGCGATTTTACGCACCCCAAATGGCGCGAGGAAATGCGGGAAATGCTTGTGCCGGACGGCAATGGACTGTATCGTCTGAAGGAAGGGCTTTGCCTTTCCTGTGATGTGCCGAATAGCCGGCCGCCGCGGTTTATCGTGTCCGGCGAAATCAGCACCATCTATAAGCGAAACGGTAAGACGCGCAAGGTGCATCATGTGATTTTGCTGCCCTCCGTGGATGATGCCGATGTCTTGTCGAACCGCTTGGAGGCCATCGGCAACCTGCACAGCGACGGCCGCCCCATTTTAGGGCTGGACAGCGAGGAACTGCTGAAAATCACCCTGGATGCCTGTCCGGATGCGATTTTCATTCCGGCCCACATCTGGACGCCGCATTTTTCCGTTCTGGGTGCATTCTCGGATTTTTCCTGCATGGAGGAATGCTACGGCGATTTAAGCCGATACATTACCGCCTTGGAGACCGGCCTTTCGTCCGACCCACCCATGAACAGACGGCTGTCTGCTTTAGACAGGTATGCGCTGGTGTCCAATTCGGATGCGCATTCGCCGGGCAAGCTAGGCCGCGAGGCCACCCTGTTTGACGGCGAAATGGGCTACTTTGCCATGAAAAAAGCGCTGGAAACAAGGGAAAATCTGCTGGGGACGCTGGAATTTTTCCCCGAAGAGGGAAAATATCATTTGGACGGGCACCGCGCCTGTCATTGCTGCCTAACGCCCAAGGAGACGATTTCAAACGGCGGGCGCTGCCCCGTGTGCGGGAAAAAGGTCACGGTCGGCGTGCTGCACAGGGTGGAGGCGCTGGCCGACAGGCCGGAGGGCTTTGCGCTGCCCGATGACCAAATGTTTGAAAGCCTTATCCCGCTTCAGGAAATCGTTGCCGAGTGCTTGGGCGTATCGTCAGCCGGCAAAAAGGCCGCCGCAGCGTACGAAACGCTTTTGAAAACGCTGGGGACGGAGCTGCATATTTTGCGGACGCTTTCCCTGTCCGATGCCGAAAGCGCCGTTTCGTGGCCGCTCGGCGAGGCGCTGCGCCGTCTGCGCGAGGGACGGGTTCAGAAACATGGCGGGTATGACGGCGAATACGGCGTGATTTCCCTGTTTTCAAAGGATGAACTGCGCATACAGGCGGGGCAGACGTCCTTCACCCTGCCGGATATGGGGGCAGAGGAAGCATCCTCCGTTTCCGCATCCGCTCCCGCCGAAGTCAAGCCGGAGGAAGAACGACCGAGCCTGTCCGATGAACTGAACGAGCGGCAGAAAGAGGCCGTTCACGCGGACGCACCGCACATTGCCGTCATCGCCGGACCGGGCACGGGCAAAACGAAGACGCTGGTCAGCCGCATCGTGCGGTTGATTCAGGACGGCGTTCCGGCGCGGGACATCGGCGCTGTCACGTTTACACGACAGGCGGCGAGAGAATTGAGCGAACGCGCAGCGCAGGCGCTGGGCGGCAAAAAGGCCGTGCGCGGGCTGCGTGTGGGGACATTCCATGCGCTCTGCCTTGAACTCACCGAAAAAAAGCGCATCGTGTCCCCTGCGCAGGCCAAAGAAATGTTGGCCGCCATGCTCAAGGAAAATCACGACTCCCTGCCGCCGGCACAGGCGCTGGACTATATATCGGCGCTTCAAAACGGGCTTTCCTGCCCTTCCGCCCCCGCGTGGCTGCTCCCTGCCTATCAGGAGGCGCTGCGCCGAATGAATACGCGGGATTTGGACGGCTTACTGCTGGACGGCTTAAACGTCCGAGCGCCGTTCAAGCACCTTTTCGTGGATGAGTTTCAGGATGTCAGCCCGCTCCAAAGACGGCTGGTCAAAACATGGGCGAAGGATGCCGAAAGCGTGTTCGTCATCGGCGACCCGGACCAGTCCATTTACGGCTTTCGCGGCGCGGACGCGGGCTGTTTCGATGCCTTCTGCGCGGATTTTTCGGATACGCGCATCATTCGCCTGACGGATAACTACCGCTCGACCCCGCAGATACTGTCCGCAGCCTGTGCCGCCGTTTCCGCGAATGCCGGTGCGCCGCGGACGCTGACCCCGCATTGCGCCGATGGCGTGCGCGTCCGGTATGTGAACGCGCATGACGCGCAGGGCGAGGGGATTTTTATCAGCAAGGAAATCGCCCGTCTGACGGGCGGCTTGGATATGACGCAGGCGCAGCACATGGAAACGGGACGGGCACGGGCCTTTTCGGAAATCGCCGTGCTTTGCCGCACCCACAGGCAGTTGGAAATGCTGGAAAACTGCTTTAAGCATGACGGCATTCCCTGCCTCGTCTTCGGCCGCGGAAATGCGCTGGAGGACAGCAAGGTCTGCGCCCTTATTGCGCTGTTTGAGGCGCTTTCGGATGCGCGGAACGAGCAGGCGCTCGATGAGGCGCTCAGCGGTCTGTTTGGCTTTTCGCCTGTCCTGCGCCAGCGTGCGTTTCAGGCCTTGCGGGACGGCGAAACGGAGGCACCGGAGGAGGCGCTGAAGCCGTTTTTTGAATTGGCCGATGCCCTGCGTCCGCACATCCAAAAGGAAAGGCCGCGCCGCCTCTTGGACAAGGCTGTTTCCATGCTCACGTTGCGCAGCGCGGCCGTCCGCCGGCTGTTAAACATGGCGGCGTTTTCGGATACCATGCCCGCTTTTTTGGATGTACTGCGCTCCGGAGAGGACATTGACCTTTGCCGCTTCGGCGGCAGCGAAAACCATGCGGGCGGTGCGGTGCGGCTGATGACGCTCCATGCGGCCAAGGGTCTTGAATTTCCCGTGGTTTTTCTGGCGGGGCTTCAAAAGGATGTTCTGCCTTCTGCCCGCGAGAACGCGGATATTTCCGAGGAGCGCCGCCTCCTCTTTGTCGGCATGACCCGCGCCAAGCAGCAGCTCATCCTGACCTGCGGCGGCGAGCCGTCGCCCTTCCTGCCCGACCTTCCCGCCTCCGTCTCCCGCTCCGTCCTCCCTGCCCGCGCCCCAAGGACGGAGCAGCTCAGCCTGTTTTGATGTTTTCATCAACACCATATCTTTTATTTGATAAGCGCAGCCGAGACTGTATTTGACGCTTTCGGCGTGACGGAGGATATATAAACAGCATAAAAGCCCGCCTTGCAGTCTGCGCGGAATGCGCTGGGCTGCAGGGCAGGCATAAATATAATCTGACAAAATGCCGGTGCGGTTAGCTTGTTATACGTTGAGAATCTTTTGCCTGTATTGGTACAGAATGGCCGGCCAATCAGTCTGTATGATATCTATCTTTTTCTCGAACAGCTTACCCCAGCCTAATGCAGGACTCTCAAGGACAGATACATCATCATCCAGTTTAGCATACAAAGGCTTCATGGTCACATCGCCCAGCGTAATCGCATTGACCCACACAAACAAATTTCTGTCATGTATTTTCCGAATGCTTTCATCGGAAAAAAGTTCCATTGTGTCATCAAAAGCGATGGTCTCGCATCCGACAATATTGATATCTTTGTTGCGGAGCGCTGCCGCCATATCGTCAAGACTGTAGCAAATAGGCATGAACATATATTTGACTGGATGTTCATTCAGACATTCGAATGCTTCCTTGGCCTGCACGGGCGCTTTGATGATAACCTGATATTTCGCATCGGGATATTGGTCAAGCACTTCAAGCAATTGAGGGATAATATTCCATGCACGGTCTATATTCAGCAATTCACCGTGGGAAAGAAAATCAAGCACCTCAGTCAAACGATTGATTCGCGCTGCCGTCAGCTCATTGCATGTGTTAATGGGGTGATAGCTTTCAACTTCCCCTGAATCCATTTGCCGAATGCTCTTATCCACGCCGAATACACGTTTTTCATTGCCGTCATGAAAAGAATACAGTACTCCGTCAGCCGTTGCATTCACGTCGGATTCTACGATATCCGCGCCCATCTGAAACGCGGCCGTGTATGCGCCAACGGTATTCTGCGTAATATTGCCGCCCCAACTGCCGCGATGTACGGCAATCAGGCATTTTTTTCGAGCCAGCTTTTGGCTCAGCGGCGTATTGATGGATGCGTAACGTTCCTGTCCAAGCGTCATATTTTTTACTCCTTTATGTTTTCCTTGCCGCTTCGCCCGTAAACAAGATACAGGACAACGGCGGAAATAATCATCATCAGTACGGCGTAGACAAACGTCAGCGCCATGCCGTTGGGATTGTTCATATCGCTCGTAAGAGACTTGATTTGAACACCGAGCGTCGGATTCAGAGGATGATACAGAAACGCCGACATATCATAATCGCTGATTAAGGCATTGAAGTTTAACGCAGCAATCGCCATGATTGTGGGCAGTATGACGGGGAAAATGACCCGACGGAAAGTATACATCTCACTTGCACCCAAATTTTTAGAAGCGTCCTCAAGCGCATCGTCCAGTGAAAAGAACGCCGCCTTGGTCATGCGCATGGTAAACGGGAGTTTGATGATGACATAGCCGATGAGCAGAATCACCATTGTCCCCGTCAGCACCCGATTAAACATATAGATACGCGGCACGTTGAAAGCCAGCATCAGCCCCAAGGCTATCATGGTGGTAGGAAGCAGCCAAGGAATCATCAGGCAGTATTCCAGCACGCCGGCAGAAACCGCCTTTTTATGTTTTTGGATATAGCGGCATGCGACAACAACGATTGCTCCGACGATTACGGCCGCAAGAGCAGAATATGCCATACTGACGACGAACGGGCGGTAGTTGCTCATGCCCTGCAACAGATATTTGTAGTTATCCAAAGTGAAGGATGAAAGCGTCAATGTACGTGTGCCGATTGATTTACTGTCAGTGAAGGAGAACAGAATAATCAGCACAACCGGCAAAACGTAAATTATGAACAAAACGTAGGCATATATGTGTGCCAAAATGTTCAGAACAGGGTTTGAGATTTTCTGTTTGATGATTCTGGTCTTCACCTTGGACACGGACATATAATGACCGCGTTTTTCAATTTGCGTCATAATGACCAGCAGCAGTATCGTGGCCAATCCCAACACAAGGGAAAGCAGCGCCGCCAAATCTTTGGAGGAAACAGTATCCGCAAACGTTTTAATCATCGGATTGATTGTCTGAAACTCTGTGCCGCCGACCAACAGCGGCGCACTCATGGCCGACAAACCCGTAATAAATGTTAAAATCGTTACGGCGAACAAGCTGGGCAAAAGCACCGGAAGAACAACCCGACGCAAAATGTAGAACTGACCGGCGCCCATGTTGCGCGCTGCTTCAACCGTCTGAAAATCAACCGAACGCATGGCGTTCCGCAGAAAAATCATATGATTGGAAGTGCAGCTGAACGTCATGACAAACAGCACGGCGCCGTAGCCCTGAAACCATGATGTGTTGATGCTTGGGAAGATTTGAACGAGGAATTTGGTCAAAAAACCGCTGCTGCCGTAAATGAACTTATAGCCGGATACGAGCGTGATTCCTCCGTAAATCAGCGTTGTCATGTAGCCGAGCCGCAGAATTTTTGAGCCCTTTATATCGAAGTATTCTGTTATAAGCACCAGTGTAATGCCGACGAAGCCGACGGTAATCGAAAGTGTCGGAGCCAAAATAAACGAATTGCGCAGCGCCTTCATCGCTCGTTTGGATTTGAGCAGTTTGTAAATCGGCTCCATGGAAAAACTATCATCCGCGAAAAACACTGTCTTTAGCAGATTCAGATTCGGCAGAATCAGGCAGGCCAGAATAAACCATACAAAAAACAGAAGCATCAGTGCTTTGCCCGGCGTGATTCTGATTCTTTGGCGTCTTCCATTGATTGTCATCGGCGTGCCCTCCTCAGTAAACCATTAGGTCATCCGGCTTGATGAAGACAGTTACCTGCTCACCCGCTTCAAAATACTTTGTGCCGTCATTCCGCTCGATAGCCTTCAATGTCTGGCTGCCGAGGGAGAGCGTGTACTTAATATAGAGCCCGTAGTACTCACGGCTGACGACCTTGGCGTTAAAGGAGGCAAAGCCGGAAGCGGCGGGCATATTCATGTGGACGCGCTCCAGACGAACATACGACGCTTTTTCAAAATCAAGCGGCGTGCCTGTCTGTTCGGTGATTTGATGCAGAAGCGGCGGCTGCAAACGATTAATATCTCCGATAAAATTGCAGACGAATTCCGTCTCGGAATGGTTGTAAATTTCATTCGGTGTGCCGATTTGCTCAATGATGCCGTTGTTAAACACCGCAATGCAGTCAGACAACGTCAGCGCTTCCTCTTGGTCATGCGTGACATACACTGTTGTAATGCCGAAGTTTTTTTGCATTTCCTTCAGTTCACCACGCAGCTGAACGCGCAGCTTTGCATCCAGATTGCTCAACGGTTCGTCAAGACAGATGATGGCCGGATTGTTGACCAACGCACGGGCAATGGCCACGCGCTGCTGCTGGCCGCCCGATAATTCGGCAACCTTGCGCATCAGCTGCTTTTCATTCAGCTCAACCTTCTTGGCCATCTCACGAACACGGCGGTCTATCTCACTTTTTTCTACCCTGCTCACCCGAAGACCGAAGGCGATGTTTTCATAAACGCTCATCGTCGGAAAAAGCGCATAGTTCTGAAACACCATGCCGATGTTGCGCTTTTCGACCGGCGTATCGGTGATGTCTTTTCCTTTTACGATGACACGTCCCTTTACCGGCTTAATAAAACCGGTAATGGTACGCAGCGTTGTTGTTTTTCCGCAGCCGGAGGGACCTAAAAATGTGTAGAACTGTCCTTCCCGAACGTGAATGTTAATGTCTTTCAGCGCCGTAAAATCGCCGAACTTCACTTCAATGTCTGTCAGATTTATCATAGCATTCTTCCTTACTTCATAACGATTCGGATATGAAACGGGGCAAGGGCATACCGGCCCTTGCCCAAGAAAAAGGTATTTTTGATTCGTTACGTTGTTACGGCAGATATTCCAGCGTGATTTTTTCACACCATGCATCGATATTCTCGGCAACCAGCGCCCAGTCGATATTCTGCGCGGGAATGGAGCACAGCTCCTGCTGGCGTGGGTCGGCTTTCTGCGCCGCAATCTCGTTTGCGGGCATAGTTCCAAACTGCTCGGCCCATTCGCCCTGAATTTGAGCGGAGCCGAACCATTCAACGAAGCGCAGCGCTTCTTCCATATTCTTGGTGCCCTTGACGATGCCGACACCCTCAACGGCATAGGGAACACCCACATCCGGCATGGCAACGCCGGTGTCCGTTTCATACATCGCGTCAAACTGCAGAACGCCGCTGGACCACATCTGACCGATTATCACCGGGTCCTCCCGATTGGCAATACGGGCATATGTATCGAGACCTTGTTCGTTGGGCACGCCATGCGCGTAATAGGCCTGAATCGCCGCCCAACCCTCATCGGAAATACCCAAGTCTCCGTTCGGGTCCGTATAACGAGTGAGAATACCCGCAATCACGTTGCGCGTCGTTCCGGCGGTCAGATTACCGGAGGCTTCATACTTGCCGTAGAACTTTTCATTCGTCCACAAATCGGTCCAATCCTTCGGCGCATCCTCTTCACTTATTTGTTTTTTGTCATAGGCGAGGACAATGGCCTGCTTTACGATGGCGTAGTAGTAACCGTTTGGGTCGTTCAGTCCCGCGGAAACCTCGGCCGCCCAGCTGGGCGCTTCGTAGGACACCAGCAGGTCTCTGGAAATCAGGTCGTTCCAGATGATGGCGTTCAAGCCGAACACGACGTCCGCAATGGGGTTGGCGGCTTCACCGATGATACGCTGCTGCACGGCGCCGGCTCCCTCGCTTACATAAGCCAGCGCAAAGCCATCCTGCTTCGCACGTTCGACCAGCCAGTCGGCACGGCCTGAACTGCCGGAGTTGGTGTAAACCGTCAGCGGAGTGCCTGTGCCTTTGACGTCAGCACCGGTCGCCGTTTCCGCATGGCCGACTGCAACCGTTCCGAGCAGAAGGGTTATTCCCACCAGAATCGCCAGCAATTTTTTCATAGAAAATGCCTCCTTGTTAATAATCATTTGGTAAGGCGTCCGCCTTGATATGCTCATCAT
>CAVDRM010000001.1:0-210688 GCA_963611355.1 Anaerovibrio sp. | reverse complement strand
TTTTAATTTTTTTTTTTTTTTTTTTTGATAATTTGGATTTTTTGCAGCCAAATGATATTTTTATTCTTTTTGATTCGTTCCAATATGCGTTTTTGGCTGATTTCAAATTGCTTCTTTGTCCGTATCATGCTATAATTTTTACGACAAACAAGCTCGCCGCATACAAGGTGGCTTTCGGGAGGATTTTTATGGCAACCATCAAAGACATTGCGCACTTGGCCGGTGTATCGCATGGCACTGTTTCCAATGTGCTGAACGGCCGCGGCAATGTCAGCATGCAGAAAATCCTCCGCGTGGAGCAGGCCGCACGGCAGCTTGGCTATCGGGTGGATGAGCGTGCGCGCCTGCTGCGGCAGTCCGGCAATTACTCGGTCGGAATCGTTCTTCCCAATCTTCAAAACGTCAGCTTTACAACGCTTTATACGACGATTTCCGCCCGCCTGCGTCAGTCCGGCTACCGCGATTTTCTATACCTGACAAACGACATTCCCGCTCAGGAGGAAGAGGCTCTGTCTGAGCTGGCAGGCAGAAAGGTTTCCGCCGTTGTCCTCGTTTCCTGCCAACCGCAGGGCAGCGATGCACGTCAGCTCGTGAGAAAAAGCGGGGCTTTGCTGCTGTGCGTTATTCGGCCCGGCGCGCCTGCGGATGCTGTTATTTGTTTTGATTCCAAGTGCATCGCCCGCCGCATCGCAGTCCTTCTTTCCGACAGACATCCGGAGCACCTTTCCGTCATTTCCGGACTGCTCATGCACAAAAACGAATCGAATTTGGTCGATGCGCTGAAACATGAGCTGGACAAATCCATTTCCGTTCAATGCTATCAAACCGATTCGGCCAATGCCGATATTGACGCTTTCTCCTGCATCAGCGCGGAGCCGATGCCCGATGCCGTTATCACAACATCGTCCGCTTATGCGCAAAAGCTGCTCAATGCCTGCGCCTACCGCTGCGCCAAACCGCCGCTGATTATTTCCCTTTCCGACACCACGCTCATTGAGTCCTCCGATCCGATTGATCATATCTACTTAGACTATAAAGAAATGGCGCTTCGGGCTTGCAGCATCATAACCGGCACGGAACCACCGGCAGATATCCTCATTCCGCCCAAAGACCCGCCGGCTGCCTTTGCATGGTCCGCCAATATTGCAGGCGGGACGCATCTCAACGTCCTCATGATTGACGGGCCTGATGCGAAGGCGCTGCAAAAACTTCTTCCTGATTTTACCAAGCATTCCGGCATTGAAGTGACGCTCGGAACGCTTCCGTATGCCGATATGTATCAGACTGCCTGCATGATGGGCAATTCCGGCTTGTATGATGTTCTGCGGTTGGACGTAGCTTGGCTCTCATCCCTTGCGCCCAAGCTGCTTCGGCCGTTTGATATATCGGAGGAGGTTGTTCAGGCCGTCTGGAAGCCGATGCTTCGTTCGGTCAGGGAGCCGTTTTCAATCGTCGATCATCAGGTGTATGCGTTTCCCTTCACGCCCAATGTACAGTTGCTGTTTTATCGAAAAGACATATTTGACGATACAAAAATCCGCCGCCTTTATTATGAAAACCATCGGGAGCAGCTGGATATACCGGAAAATTACGCTCAATACTGCGACCTGCTGCATTTTTTCCATCAGACCTTCAATCCTTTTTCGCCGCTCCAATACGGCGCTGCGATTGCCTCGAACTCCATCGACTGCATCAGCGGCGAATTTCTCCCTTGTTTTTTCTCCGCACAGGGAAAGCTATTTGACGATGACGGGAAGCCCTGCCTGAAAAGCGAAGCCGGAAAAACAGCGCTGCATTATTATGCGAAGATGTACGAGCATTCGTTTCGCGTTTCCGGCAATCATAGTTTTTGGTCTGCCTGCGTTGACTGTTTTACACGCGGAGACACTGCGATGCTCAATATGTTCATCAACCATGTGTACGGCATTCAAAACCTGCGAAAATCCAAAATTGCGGGTCAAATCGGCTTTTGCTCCATACCGGGGAAAAAGCCGCTCCTGGGCGGCGGCGTTTTGGGCGTGGCACGGGCTTGCAAAAAGCAGGAAGCGGCGCTGGAATTCATTCGTTGGGCTTGCAGCGAGCATATTTCCGTTCCTTTTACGATGCTCGGCGGCGTATCCGCATGCCGTTCGATTTATGACAATCAAGATCTTCTGGAGCTCTACCCGTGGCTTTCGCTTGTTCCGGATAACCTGAAGCTGGCCGTGGAGCGCCGAGTGCCCAAACACATCAATGAGCATACGGTCGAAACGATTATCGGAATGTCCGTAAGAAATATGATAACCGGCATTTGTTCGCCGGATACGGCGCTTGACCAGATGCAGTCACAGCTGGAGGCGCTTTGCCAGGTTCAATGAGAAATTGCCGGCAGCACGGGCATATCTGTTTTTTTGCAAGCATACGGAAAGGAAAAAAAGCATGAAAATGACTGTCCGTGAATACGAACAAGACAACAAAAGGGACATATTGACATTCGTCTGCATGACGACGGTGCTTATATTGTGCTTTTTGATCGGCAATTTCGCGGCATATGCCGAGAACACAAACCTGCGGGAAACCGCAGCCGTTCCGGAGGCAGGCTGTCATGCCGAAAACGAGTACATGGAGCTTGCCATCAAGAAGGC
The DNA here is from genome assembly GCA_963611355.1 of Anaerovibrio sp. Classification (GTDB taxonomy): domain Bacteria; phylum Bacillota; class Clostridia; order Christensenellales; family Aristaeellaceae; genus CAVDRM01. The sequence goes on along the minus strand of CAVDRM010000001.1, from coordinate 208,064 downwards.
ACGCGAAGGCATCTGCCATGCGCACGGCGGGCCGTTCGGCAGCGTAATCGTGCTCGATGGAAAAATTGTCGGGCAGGGGCACAATATGGTGCTTAAAAACAACGATTCCACCTGTCACGGAGAGATTTCGGCCATTCGCAATGCGGAGGCTGTGCTCGGAACGTTCGACCTGTCCGGCGCAGTGCTGTACACCACCGGTGAGCCGTGCCCCAAGTGCTTGGCCGCCTGTCTGTGGGCGAGCATCTAAACGGTGTATTACGGCTGCACCATCGAGGACAACGAGATAATAGGCTTTCGAGACAAAAAGCTTGATGAGATGTTCGGCGGGCGCGAAAATTTTGCCGATTATCTTATTGAAATCGACCGAGAAGCATGCCTCCGGCTCTTTGAGGAATATAACCGCCTTGATGCGCAGGAATACTGATGAATACACATGGGCCATTTAAACAGTTTTTGGGCAGGCCCAATACAGCGCGTAGCTCAAGAAGCCGGCGCAGGCGGCGAAGGCTTCGCCTGTTGCGCATACGCCCGTGTCCTCGTTCACGCTTTCGCAGGCCACGCCGTTGTCCATGGCCGTGCGGCGCAGGTGCCGCAGTGCGCATACACCGCCTGCCGGGTGAACACATAAATCAGAATTTCACGCGCATAGACTGCATCCGCCGTTAAAATGGCAGGGAATGCCCACAGCAGGCTGTCCCTGTCCCAGTAGGCGGCGGAAACGTAATAGCGCGGGCTGCGGCTGGTCATCAGGCACAGCTCTTCCGTATCGATAGTACGCCCGGAGGCATAGAAAAAGGCAAAGAACAGATTGATATACCGGTATGCCTTTTACGGCGGCGGACTGACGATTTTAGCAAACGGATGCAAAAAATATCATAAGCCGAATGCAAAAAACGGCATAAAACGGATGCGGAAAATGTTATAAAAACACTTGACACAAGTTTAAAACTTTGTTATGCTAAAAGCACAAGAATTCGTGGTTTCCATAGTGCATTTTTGCGCTATGGAAGCAGACGGAGAGGGCAGCCGAGGGCTGCATGAGGCTTCTCTTCTTTGGCTTTTGCGGGCAGTGAGGCACACTGCGCAGGACACTCCTATAAAAGGTCGGTACGCATTTTTTTTCGGCTCACGGGAAAAAGAACAGCGCGCTTATTTTTGATTTCACAGGCGAGGCATCGCTTGGAAATAGAGAATTTTTTAAGGAGGAACCCGCTATGAAAAAGATCCTGTCCCTTCTGCTGGTGCTGGCCGTGACCCTCAGCTTCGCAAGCTGCGCGTTGGCCGAGGACATCACGCTGGATGTCATCATCTGCCAGTACGGTACGCAAACCAACGCATGGTTCGAGCGCGGCAGCACCGGTATGAACGGCACCAACTTCACTGAGAAGTTTGAAGCCGAAAACCCCGGCATCAAGCTGAACCTTGAAGTCGTGTCATGGAATGACGTGTATACCGTGGTCGATACCCGCATTACCAACGGCAATGCGCCGGACATCCTGAATATCGACGTGTTCGCCAACTATGCGACCGAGGGGCTGCTGCTGCCCGTGATGGACTATTGCCCGGAAGAGCTGTACAGCGATTTCTTCCCCCAGTTCATCGCGCAGTCCGTCATCAACGACACGGTCTGGGCCGTGCCGGACCTGGCCTCCGTCCGCGCCCTGTACTATAACAAGACCCTGCTGGAGGAAGCAGGCGTTGAAGTCCCCTCCACCTGGGCTGAATTGGAGGATGTCTGTCAGGCGCTGATTGACTTCTACGGCGGCGAGGTTTATCCCTGGGGCATCGACATGACCACCGACGAGGGACAGGCTGCCTTCTCCTACTATGTTTGGAACAACGAAGGCGGCTTCGTGGACGCCGACGGCAACTGGGCTCTGAACAGCGATGAGAACGTGGAAGCCATCGAATTCGCCATCGGCCTTGTGAACAAGGGCTATACCAACCCCAACCCCGCCACGCAGACCCGCTATGACCTGCAGGATATGTTCGGCGCGGGCAAGCTGGCCATGGTCATCGGCCCCAACAGCATCCCCACTTATCTGGAAAGCAAGGGCTACAGCGTGGATTACGGCATTGCCGCCTACCCGCATAACGAGGGCAAAAAGACAGGCGCGGCCGGCATCATGGACCGCGTCATGGCCTTCCGTAAGGATGCTTATCCGGACCAGGCTGCCCGCAACGAGGCAATCGGCAAGTTCCTGACCTTCTTCTATGCCCAGGAAAACTATGTGGGCTGGGTCAGCATGGAGGGCTTCCTGCCCGCCGTGAACAGCTGCGCGGCCGCGCTGGTCGAGGCCGATCCCGACTTCGCGGCATGGCTGGAAATGCTGAAAGGCTGCCAGTTCTATCCCACCGCCAAGGCGGAATGGGACCAGGTGAAGCAGGGCGTCATCTCTGTGGAGCAGTCCGCTCTGACCGGCGGTAACGTGAAGGATCTGCTGGATGCGCTTCAGGCCGAAGTCACCAAATAAGCATTGCTTGGGGAGAGGGCCGGTCAAACGGCCCTCTCTTTCCATCAACAGGGGGAATAGTTATGCACACCAACTCCATCCAGATCCGGCATAAATGGGAGCCTTATCTTTGGCTGCTGCCGAGCATCCTGCTGATGACCGTTTTTGTGGTCTTCCCGATTTTAATCGTCTTTAAACAGGCTTTCAGCGAGATATCCAAGGCCGGCGTGGTCGGCGGTTTCGTGGGGCTGGCCAATTTTCAGGCGGCCGTTTCGGAGGCGGCGTTCGGCACGGTGATGCTCAACACGCTGATTTGGGTGGCCTCCGTTGTCGGCATTTCCACGCTCATCGGCTTTATCGCCGCCATGGTGCTGAATCAAAGATTTGTCGGGCGCAAGATTGCGCGCTCCATCATCGTGCTGCCGTGGGCGGCGGCGCTGGTGGTGCAGGCCTCCATCTGGAATTACATCATCAAGTTCGAATACGGCAACCTGAACGCCGTCCTGCTGAATTTGGGCATCATCAAGCAGGCCGTGAACTGGCGCGCCACCTATCAAATCGAATTTATCTGGGAATGCGGCGTCGGCATTTTCGTCACCATTCCCTTTGTCACCTTCTGCTGTTTGTCGGGGCTGCAGTCCATCGACGCGGGTCTTTATGAAGCGGCGACCGTGGACGGCGCTGGTTTTTGGAGAAAGCTGACCACGATTACCATCCCGCTGGTCAAGCCGTCCCTGACAGTCAGCACGGTGCTGAATATTATTTATGTCTTTAATTCCTTCCCCATCATTTATACCATCACCAAGGGCGCGCCCGCCCATAAAACGGACACGCTTGTCACATATTTGTATATGCTGGCGTTCTATGAGCGCAAAAAAGGCCCTGCAACGGCGCTGAGCGTCATCGGCTTCTGTATTCTGTGTCTGGCTGCGGGCGCCTATATGGTGATTGCCATGCGGAAGGAGGATGACCTGTGAGCCTGAAGCATAACCGAATCGCGCAGGCCATCTGCCTCGCCCTGTGCCTTCTTCTGGCGGCGGTTTTTACATTGCCGATGTTCCGCTTTACATCAACGGCTTATACCAAGCGGTATGCCAATACCTTTGTGGGCGATGAGCGCTATTTGGCCGCGCTGGAGGAGGTCAAGGCACTGCTGCCGGAATACGGCGATGATGCCGAAATCACGGAGAATGTCATTGAACGGGTCAATTCCAAGGGCGTTACGACCTCCATTGTCACATTCACCATCCTGCAAACCGTTCACAAGAGCGCTTGGAACCTGTTGGCGCTGAAAGGAACGGCGCCGGCCGGTGTTTTGATTGCCATTCTCGCGCTGACTTTGCTTTCCGCTGCGCTGACCCTTGCCTCCGGCAATCAAATCACGGGGCGAAAAGAGAAAGAGAAAGAAAAAGAAAAGCTGCGTTTCGTCCGCCGCACCGCTTGCATGATGACCTTGGCGGCGCTCGTGCTGCTTCCCGTTCTCGCCGCTGCCTTCAACCTGTTTTTTACCAGACAGCCCGGTCTGTATCAAAACGGCCTGATGGACGAGTACACCGCTTACCTGCCGCTGCTGGATGATTTTCTGTACAACGGCGCGATGGGCGAAAAAACAGCCGATATGCTGAAGGGCTTGGATGCCGCTGTCGGCGGCCTGTGGTGGCTTTCGATGCCGCTGCTTTTCGGGATGCTGCTTTGCCAGGTTTACCGCAGCGAAGGCTGCCTCAGGTCCGCACTGAGCCGCGGTTTCCTGTACTTCTTCGTGATAGTCTTCAGCATCCTTGTGCTGTATCCCTTCTTTGTGATGTTCATCACGGCCTTCCGCAATTATTCGGAAACCACGGACATGTATTTCCGTCACCTGCTGCCGTCCACATGGGTATGGAGCAACCTGACAGACATTGCGAGCCGCGGCGTGTTCCGCTATCTGCTCAATTCCATCATGCTGTCATCGGGCGCGACCGTTTTGGCACTGCTTTGCGGCATTCCGGCCGCGTATGCGATGGCGCGTATGCGGTTCAGGGGTCGAAAAGCCTTCCTGGGCTTTGTCATCATGAGCCAGATGTTTGCTCCCGTGGTGCTGCTGGTCGGCATTTCTTCCCTGATGAGCACATTTAAGCTGAATGACAGCATCTTGGGCCTGATGCTCATCAACGCCGCCTTTAATCAGGCGTTTGCCATTTGGCTGCTGCGCGGGACCTTTGTGTCCATTTCGCCTGAAATGGAGCAGGCGGCGTGCATCGACGGCTGCAATACCGTGCAGGCGCTTCTGCGGATTTTGCTGCCGATGGCCGCCCCCGGCATCGTCACCACCCTGATTTTCGTCTTCATCAACGCCTGGAACGAGTATACCATTTCCACCGTGCTGATTTCCACCACGACCCGCAAGCCCATTACCGTGGGCATTACCCAGTTCAGCTCCTTCAACATGATTGAATGGCAATACCTGTTTGCCGCATCGCTGCTGGCGACGATTCCCGTCGTCATCCTCTTCATGTGCATCGAAAAGCACCTCGTTTCCGGCCTCACCTCCGGCGGCGTGAAGGGATGAGGAAGCGAAAACGACAGGCCGATTTGCAGCTCTGAATCAATTAAATATTCTGTGCGCAGTCATCATTGCCACCCTGTACGCTGTAAATTTTTACAGCCTGCGGGGTGGTATTTCTATAAAGCACAAATGATAGCGCAAAAACCGGCGCCCCTGCCTGCGGCAAAGGGCGCCGGTCTGATGGGAATGTCTGAAAGAATTACTTGATGGTGATGCGGCCGGCAGGCTGAGCGTACTGTTCGCCGATGACGCCGTTCAGAACATCGCGGGTATAGTTGACCAGCGCGTCCTCCATGGCTACGCCGGTGTTGATGCCGGTCTGCTTATAGTCATAAGCGAAGCGGTAATAGGTGTCGCCGCCCGCGGCCACGAAGTCGTTGGTGGCGATGGTGTACATCTTGTCCGATTCCCAAGGCTCGCCGCCGACGGTTTGGATGGTCACGCGGCTGCCGGGCTTGGCGGGCGCAAAGTAGGTCGTGCCGGGATAGGCTTCGCCCTTTTCAAAGGGAACGGTGGTGTCGATGGTGTATTCAATGCCGGCCACCTGCGGGAAAGCGCCGATGGCATCGGGGGTGGTGTAGGTTGCGGCCTCCAGCGCCTCCAGCAGGGTCGCGCCGGAAACTTCAAGTGTTGCTACGGTGTTGCCGAAGGGGAATACGGTCTTCATATCCAGCATGGTGACATCGCCGATTTGGATGGTGGCGCGAATGCCGCCGCCGTTGGTCAGAGCGGCCACAACCTTATCGCCCACGGACTGCTGCGCCTGCCAGAGAATGGCATCGGCCGCAAAGTCACCCAGGTTGGTCTCCTGCGTGCGCACGCCGGGGGCCTTGTTGCCGTCCAGCAGCACCTCGGTCTTGGCAAATGTCTTGCCGAGCTCTTCCGTGACCTGCTTGTCCACGGCGTTGACAATCGCTTCGACCATTTCATCCGCAGTCAGACCGGCCGTAGCGGTCATTTCGGCGGCGATTTTGTCCTCGTCCACGGAGTACAGACCGGCGACAGTCTTGATGGTCACCTGCTCGTCCTTGACGGTCTTATCGACAAACACATAGCCGATGTTGGCAAAGGCCGTGCCGGTGGAAACGATGTCCAAGACCTCGCCGTCCACCACATAGCCGCCGTTCAGGACGGAGTGGCTGTGGCCGTCGATGAAAAGGTCGATGCCGGTGACGTTCTGCATGACATCCACGGAGCGATTCGGTTCGCTCTCCTTGTCAATGCCCAGATGCCCGATGCAGATGACCAGCTCGCAGCCCTCGGCGTGAAGCGCATCGACTTGCGCCTGCGCAATGGCGTACAACTCCTCGCCCTGCGCCATCGTGATGCTCTTGACCTTGTCAGGATGCGCCTTGGTCATGGTTTCGGGGGTGATAAGGCCGAAGAGACCGATTTTTACACCGCCCTTTTCCACCACGGCATTGGCGGGGAAGAGAAGCTCCTTGTCCGAGGTGCGGATGATGTTGGCGCAAAGCGTGGTAAAATGGGCTTCGCTCAGGTTTTGCAGCAGGTTGTCCGTGCCCCAGTCAAACTCGTGGTTGCCGAGGGTCGCAAAGTCATAGCCGGCCTCGTTCATGAAGGCGACGGCCTCCTTGCCGTAGTCCATGTTCACAATGGGCATGCCCTGACTGAAATCGCCTGCGTCAATGAGCAGAACTTCAGCGCCCTGCGCTTCTAAATTCTTCTTGGCCTGAGCGATTTTTGCATAGCCGAAGACGGAGTCCGTGCCCACGGCGCGGCCGTGAACGTCGTTGGTGTGCAGGATGACGAGCTTGCCCTGAAGCGGAAGGCTTTCCTCCGCAAAGGCGCACACGCCGGTCAGAAGAAGGATCAGGGACAGAAGAACGCTGAGAAATTTTTTCATGAGTGACTTCCTCCTTGTTAAGCTTTTGTCTTTTTATTATATCAAATTATCCGTTATATGCAAGGGGATTTTGGGATACAATGGGTTAAAATTTTTCGAAAGAAAAGACATGATTTTGTGATAAAAAAGACGCCCGACAGGTTTTCCGTCGGGCAGGGCATATGATGCAGATTTATGGCGTCGGCAAATCGCCCAAGGTCTCCGGCCATGTGGCGCGGACATAATACAGGGCGGTGCCGTCGATGGCAACGGCGTGATACGCGGCGGTATAGGGGTAAAAGGTGATGGTGCGCGTGATGGTTTCGTCCTCGTTGGTGATTGTTACGGATGCATAAGCGGCGGCGCCCGGCGTCCAATCGTCCGGCAGCTGTCCGGCAGGAGAAACCTTGGACAGCGCCTGATACCAGCGCAGGAAGTCCGTGGAATCGACCTTTTTCCCGTTTTGATAGGGCACGACATCATAAAGGATGGTGCCGTATTCGTCCGTTTCAAAGGCATTATTGGCCTTCACGCGCTCGACCAGATGCACCTCGTATTCGGCGTGGGTGTTTCCGCAGTCATAAACGACACGGCTCAGGTCATTCGATGAAAAGCTGACGGGATTTTGCTGCAGCATTCCGTCAAGGTTAAAGTTTTCCAAAAAGCTGAAGGTCAGCGTTGTGCCTGTCATGACCTCGTCATCACACAGCACATAGAAGGTCATGTCCGTGATGCGGTTGCCGAAGGCAATGGTGATTTTGCTTTCGGGGATGTCATAGGTGTGCTCCGCACCTTCCTCGTCCGGCACGGTCAGCACGGACGCGGCAAAAACCATGGTCAGCGTGATGCGCGGGTCATCCAGCCCGTAATCGGCAAGATTTAACGCCTCTGCATTGCCGACCCATGTGGAAAAGCGGATGCTTTCAAGGCTTTCCAGCAAAGAATCCATCTTATCGCCGTCTAAGGGATAGGCATACGGTGCTTCCAAATGCCAGCCGCTCTTGTGATAATTCGCCGTGAAGGTGATGTCGCCGCTCAAGGAGATTCGGTCAACCAAATCGCTTTGAATGGAGGGATTGGTGACGGGATGCAGGGAGGTGAAAGGCGTGTTGACGGTATCATACACGTCTTCCAAGACGGTGTACAGGCGGCTGTCGCCGTCAACGGAGGCATAATACTGCGGCGTTTCGGACAGCGTCAGGTCGCCGATGCGGAGCGTCAGCGTTTCGCCGTTCTGATAGGTAAAGGCCGCACTGACAGACGGAGCCTCCAAGCCGTAATCGGCCGGATTTTCAATCGTATCGGCAACGGTGCTTTCCGCCTCAAGCTGCGTGGCATAGGAAAGGACGCTCTGCACGAAATAGGGGCGGAGGGAATAGTCCTCATCGCCCTCCAGCACAAGCGTTTCATTCTTGTAAAGCAGCGTATAGGGCTCGCCCGTGCGCGGGAAGATACACACGGAAACAAGCCGGTTTTCTTCGCCCGAATGCAGAACGGCGGCGGTCGATGTGTCCTCAAGCGTAATTGTTTTTCGGGAGAAGCGCTGAATGCAGCATGCGGCGCCGGCGCAGAAAACGGCGGCTGCCAGAACGACCGCCGGCAGGAGCCATTTTTTTTGCTTTTTGTGTTGTTTTTTTTGTACCTTTTGCATGGCTTATAAATTCCTTCTCGGCAGCAGAACGAGCAGAGCCCAGCCCACGATGAACAGCGGCAGCACCAGCACCAAAACGGTCGGCAGCGCCAGAGAGCCGAGCGACAGCGAATCGCGGACCGCAGGCTTTTGCACGATGTCCAGATTGATAGGCTTGCGGCTCTGCAGGGTATTCAGAAGCTGCATTAAAAATTTGGAGGCGGAGGTATTGGAATACAGCCAGTCGTCCGTAAACACGCTGGCATTGCCGATGATGAACAGCTTGGAGCGGTCGCCGGTGGTCTGCGTCCATGTGGACAGCACCGCCAGATTGAAGACGCCCTCACGGTCGCCCTCCTGCTTGTCCAGCGTCTCCGCTCCGTCCTGATAGGTGCGCAGATACGCTTGACCAGACTTCAGCAGCACCTCCGCGTTCAGATCACGGCTCAGCTCCGAGGTCACGTCAAAAGCGCGGGCACCCGTCAGCAGAAGGATGTCGCTGCCGCCTGCAATCAGCGCGGCGGTCGTTTCCGTTTCCTGCATATAGGGGAGCAGGATGGCGGGGGTGTCGGAATAGTAGCTGTCCGTATCGCTTTCATCGGCCACGCACAGCCCGTCCAGCGGGACAATGCCGTAGGACGAAAGGAAGGTGTTGAAGTTGGGCAGGTCAATGGGGTCGGAGTAGTGACTGATGACAAAGAAGCTGCCGCCGCGCTTGGCGAACGCATAGAGCGTTTCTAACTCCGCATCGGAAAAATCATACTGCGGGCTTAAGATAAACAGCGGCGCGGTCACGTCCAGCGCATCGGGGTCACTCAGGGTCACGCGCTTGACATAGTAATTGTTGCTGACCAATTGCTCCTCCAGCGTCGCCGTGTCGGTCTCGGTCAGCTCACCGTGCCCCGTGAGGAACTGAAGCGTCGGCAGCTCGTCCTGCGAAACATATAGGATGGCTTCCGTAATCATTTTTTCATACTGATAGCCCGTGGCAACGATGTAGCCGTCGGAGGTGTAGGAATAGACCTGATAATCATCCTGATTTAAAACGCGGGCTCGGCCTGTCTCTTCGCAGTAAACGATGATGCAGTCGGCAGAAATCTCGTTTTCACCCAGCATATCCTGAAAGCGCGTCAGCAGGGTGGGGTTGCGCAGGAGGCTTTCCTCCGAACAGGTCACATGGGCGGAGGCGGCTGCATAGCGCTTGAGCAGGGTTCGCAGGGTCTCCTCGTCATCCGTTAAGGAATCCAGACTTGTCTGTGAGCCCGTGTCCAAGAGATAAATACGGACATCTCGCTCCAAAGCGTTCAGCACGCTTTTTGTCGTTTCGGATTGGGTCGTCAGCGCGTTGTAGGAGCAGTCAATGGTCAGGGCATAGGCGTTTTCAAGGGAGGAGGCCAGAAAATTGATGCACAGCACCAGCACAATCATCAGTGCGGTCAGCGCTGCGGACAGCGCACCGCAGCGGAGCTTGCGGCTGGCGAAAAAGCGAAGAAGCCGCGCTTTTTTTTCGGAGAGACGGAGGTTGACTTTCTTCTTTTTCATCGTTTATGCCTCGTTCCAGCGGCGGGCATCCAGCACGCGGATGCACAGAAAGAGCATGACGGCCATAAAGGACAGGTCAAACAGGGCATTGGCCAGACTGAGCTGGCCGCTCAAAAAGGGAGAGACGCGCTCATAGAGGCTGATGAATGACAGGGCATCGCTCACAACGGTTACATTGATGGCCTGCGCCAGCAGGTCGCTCAGCCAGACGGCCAAGTTCACGCCGAAGCAGGCAATGGCCGCTACGACAGACGTCCGCGCAAAACAGGAAACCAGCATATCCAGCGTTAAAAACGCACAGCCCATCAGCACAAAGCCCAAGTACCCCACCAGCGTTTCCGCCAGATACAGCGTGCCGTACAGCGCGACCAGCAGGGGATAGATAAAGGAGATGATCACCGTCAGCAAAAGCACGGTGCAGGCAGCAAAAAATTTGCCCATGACCACGCCCGTCAGGGAAACGGGGGATGAAAACAGAAGCTGGTCGCCGTTCTTTTTTTCGTTCGTCAGCAGCCGCATGCACAGAACGGGGGAGAGCAGCATCCATAGGTAGCTCATGTTGCTGAGCAGCGTCAGCAGATTGGACGAGCGGGCAGCCAGATTGCCGACGATGAAGAAGATGCTGCCCAGCAGCAGAAACACGCCCATGAACACATACGCTACCGGCGTATAAAAAAAGCTCTGCAGCTCGCGCTTGAAAATGGCGCGCATGGAATCGCTCCTTCAGTCCTGCGTCGTCCGCAGGAAAATTTCTTCCAGGCTGTCCTCCACCGGCGTTAAGCGCAGCAGGGGCGCCTGCAAACCGCATACCAGCGTGAACAGCTCCCGCTCCACCGGCGCGCCCCTCGGCGCGGTCAGCAAAACGGTGGTGATGCCCTCATCGCCGCCGCGCACGACCTTGACCTGCGTGACGGAGGAAAGCTGGCGCAGCGCGGGCAGAAGCCGTCCCTCGCCCATGGCAATGGAGGCGCGGAGTACGGTTCGGTCTGGCTTCAGGTCGCTCAGGTCGCTGTCAAACAGCACAACGCCGTGCTTCAGGATGAGAATGCGGTCGCAGACGGCCTGCACCTCGTTTAGAATATGAGAGGATAAAAGCACGGTATGCTCGTTTTGAAGAGACCGAATCAGCGAACGGAATTCGGCGTTCTGACGCGGGTCAAGCCCTGCCGCCGGCTCATCCAAAATGATGATTTCAGGGCTGCCGCACAGCGCCTGCGCCAGCCCGACGCGCTGGCGATAGCCCTTGGACAGGTTGCCGATGCGCCGCTTCAGCATATCGGTCAGCCCTGTTTTCTGCGCAATCTGCCGGATATGCTGCGGAATCTCTTCCCGCACGACCTCCTTCAGCTCACAGGCGAATTTCAGAAAGGCTTCCACCGTCATTTCGTCATAGAGCGGGGCATTCTCCGGCAGATAGCCGATGAGCCGCCGTGCCTCCCTTGGCTCTAAGAGCAGGTCATGGCCGCCGATGAGTACCCGCCCGCAGGACGGCGCCAGACAGCCGGTCATAATGTTCATCAGCGTGGTTTTGCCTGCGCCGTTTTGCCCAAGCAGACCTACGATCTGGCCGCGATGCACGGAAAAAGAGACGTCCTTGACGGCATACAGCGCCCCGTACCGCTTGCTGACCTGCTCAAAGCTAATCATGAAAGTCCTCCCGACATTCACCCTCATGCAGCCGCATGAAACGGCGGCTGACGGTCAGGCCTATTCTGCCTTGACGAATGGTATTATATCATGCAACCCGCCGGAGTGCGTGAACAAATTGTAAAAATACGGGCGTTCAAAGTGTTTTTGCCTGCTTCAAGATGTTTTTTGCTTTGGATATGAAGAAATATTCCGTAAAAATGAGTCAAATGCTCCACTAAAAGGCGAAAAATGATAAAAAAGTGGGATAAATTCCCCACTTTGATGGATAAAATTTGCTTTTTTCAAAAAAATACGGTATAATAAGAGCAGGAAAATGCCTTGCGTTTTCCGGATACCGGCAGGATGCACAGCATGATGCCGATGCATAAAAAATGCCCGACCTTCTGCTTTACAGGCAGCAGGGAATACTTGAAAGTGAAAGGATACCGATTATGTACAGATATTCCGCGCAGATGCGGACGAACGTCACCAATATGCGGCTGCGGCGCAATATTTTGTTCGCGCTGCTGGCCGTACTGCTGGTGCTGACAATCGTCTTCGGCATTTCCGCCGCATCCAATGCAGCCTTTAAGCGGGAGGCAGGCAACCGCTTTTCGCAGTGCATGGCCTCGTCCATTTCATCGGCTATTGAGGTGGTCAACCGCCTGGAAAGCACCACCGGCTCCACCACATCCCAGCGCTTGGGCATAATCCGTCAATATGTATATACGATGGAACAGGTCAACCAAATCAGCGTGGCACTGTTCGGAGAGAGCGGGCGCTATGCGCCGGACGATGCTTTTACCGCCCTGTATTCAGACCTTGAGACCTATGAGGGCATCGTGCAGAGCGCCAAAAACTCCACGCTGGATGCCAGAACGCTTCTGACCAACCATTTGACCATTCTGCAGGAGTACATCAGCGGGAATTTGGTTTCCTGAGTCAGCGGAGGGTATGCGCCCGCTCTAAAAAAGGATAGTCAAATGTTTTCAGCCGCTCGTAAGCAGCATCTGCTTCGGCGGCTGTTTTAAATGCGCCGTAGACGACCGCGCCGGAGCCGGTCATGGAAACGAAGGGAGCGCCCGCTTGAGACAGGGCATCCAAGGCCGCAGAAAGCTCCGGCCGCAGGAAAAGCGCCGCGGGAAGGAGTGCATTGGCAGCCGAGACGCGCAGAAGCGGCAAATCGCCCAGCGCCAGCGCGTCCATGACCGCCGCCGTCTGAGGATGAAGGGGCGTCATGCCGTCAGAGCGCGTAAAGACCTCGCGGGTCGAAAGCCCCTCGCAGGGCTGAATCAGCACCAGTTCAAAGGTACGGCCGACGGCCAGGGGAGAGAGACGTTCGCCGATTCCGCGCACACGCATGGGCGCGCCCGCCAGACAGAAGGGAACGTCCGCACCCAGCGAAAGCCCGATGTCCTGAAGGCTTTTCAGCGGAAGGTTAAGTTTCCACAGCCCGTTCAGGCCTTTGAGGACGGCCGCCGCGTCCGCACTGCCGCCGCCCAAGCCCGCGCCTGTCGGGATATGCTTTTTTAAGGCGATGCGTGCACCCTTTTGCGTGCCGACCGCCTTTTGCAGCGCTTGCGCGGCGCGAAGCGCCAGATTATCCGGCTCTGTTTGGAGCGCCTCATTGCCCTCTATATGAAGGGATAAACTGCCGCTTTCTTCGATGGTCAGCGTATCGCACAGGGAAATCGGCTGCATCAGCATATCCAGCAGATGGTAGCCGTCCGTACGTTTCCCCGTGATGTCAAGCGTCCAGTTCAGCTTGGCCTGCGCCTTGAGTTCCATTGTCGCCTCCTGTCAGCTTCTGTGTTCCGAGTTCCAAAGAGATTTCAAAGGCCGCGCCCTTTTCGGTCGGGAGCAGGCGGATGTTCTGCCCGTGCTTTTCCATAATGCATTTGCAGATGGCCAGCCCAAGCCCCGTCCCCTTGCCGACGGTGTGCGCCTTGTCCGCCTTATAAAAGCGGTCGAAAATATGGGTCTGGTCTTCCGGCGGAACGCCGCAGCCGTCGTCCGCCACGGTGAGAAACACGGTTTTTCCTTCGATTCGGCTGGACAGCCTCAGATGACCGTCCTTTGCCGTGAATTTCAGCGCATTGTCCACTAAATTGATGAGCACCTGCTCGATTTGGTCGGCGTCCGCGTGAACGGTGCAGGGGTCAACGGCAAAGTCCGCGCTGATGTCGATATTCTTTTCGTCAATCTGCGGCATTTTGGTAATCAGCACGCGCCGCGCCAATTCATTCAGGTCAAAGTCCGTCCACGCCAGCGACACGTCCTCCCGTTCCATGCGGGACAGGTTGAGCAGGCCGTTAATCAGCTTGGACAGCCTGCGCGTGTCGTCCACGACCACCTGCATATAGTGCGGCTGCTCCTCTTGGCCGATGGTGCCGTCCAGCATGCTCTGCATATACCCCTGAATGGAGGTGATGGGGGAGCGAAGCTCATGGGACACGTTGGCGATAAATTCCTTTCTCGATGTCTCCAGCTCCGCAAGCTGGGCGACCATCCGATTAAAGGATTTGGCCAACGCCAGCGTTTCCCTGCTTCCGGTCTCCGGCGCACGGGCGGTAAAATCGCCCCGCGCCATGCGCTGCGCGGCCAGCTCCATCTGCGTCAGCGGGTGCGTGATCTGCCGCGTAAAGAGCAGGGAAAGCCCCGCCGCCACCCAAAAAGCGATGGCAGTCGCGCCGATTGTCGGCCAAATCAGCGTGGTGTAGGCGGCGCGGATGGTCTGCGCGGCGGTCTGAATGACGACTGCGCCCAGCACGCTGCCGTCCCGCACCCACGGAACAGCCACGGTGAACATCGGTCCTTTCGAGGTATCCGTTTGGGAGGCGACCTCATGGCCGGACAGCACGGCGGACAGGGTGTTGCTCAAAAGATTGGTATCAAAGGTCGCCAAAAGCTCCTCATCGCTCAGCAGCTTTTTGTTGATGTAGGCGCGCATGCGCCCCGAACGGTCGATGACGACGCAGTAGGCGCTGAACTGCTCATAGATGTTGTCGGCCTTCCATTTGATGTAGCGCTCGGTCGTCGTGGTCTGGCCGATATCCAGCAGCACCCTGTCGTTTTCTAAAAGGCTGGCCAGATACGCCATTTCATTGGCCTGCTCCTTCAAATCGTTGATGCGGGTATTGGCGACAAACCGGCGCATGGACAGGTAAAAAAAGCCCATCAGCACGGCGGAGCAGATGAGAATGACCGCCAGGAAGACGGTCATCAGGCGGGAAAACATACTGCGTTTCATGAAAATTATTTGACCTCGAATTTGTAGCCGACACCCCAGACGGTTTTGATCTGCCAGCCGAATTCCTCACTGCCGACCAGCTTTTCTCTTAGACGCTTGATGTGAACATCCACGGTACGGCTGTCGCCGAAAAACTCAAAGCCCCAGACCTGCTCCAAAAGCTGCTCCCGCGTGAACACACGGTTCGGATGAGAGGCCAGATAGTACAGCACTTCCAGCTCCTTGGGCGGCATTTCGACCAGCTTTCCCTGAAAATACACCTCGTATTTTTCAAGGCTGATGGAAAGGCTCGGAAAGGACAGCGTGTCCTTTTCGCTCTCCCCGCCGCCGGCACGGCGGAGGACGGCCTTGACCCGCGCCACCAGCTCCTTGTTTTCAAAGGGCTTAGTGATATAGTCATCCGCGCCCAGCTCCAGCCCAAGCACCTTATCAAAGGTCTCGTCCTTTGCGGTCAGCATGATGATGGGAATGGTGCTGGTCTGCCGGATGGCACGGCACACCTGCCAGCCGTCCAGGCCGGGCAGCATGATGTCCAGCAGAATCAGATTCGGCGGGTTTTTGCGAAACGCCGTCACCGCCTCGTCTCCGCGGCCGACCGTCGTCACCTCATAGCCTTCCTTGGTGAGCAAAAGCTCTATCAGCTGGGCAATATGCGGATCATCATCGACGACCATGATGGATTGCTTATCCTTCATTGTGAAAACTCCTTTTCCTGCGGAATCACCGCAAAGTGACGACCGTGACGCCGTCCTCGCCCTCGCCGTAGACGCCGAGACGGTAGGACTTGACGTGCTGATGGCGTTTGAGGTGCTGCTGGATACCGGCTCTTAGAATGCCGGTGCCCTTGCCGTGGACGATGGTGACCTCGTGATAGCCGGCCAGCACCGCCTCATCCAAATACAAATCGACCTGCGACAGCGCCTCGTCCAGCGCACAGCCGCGCACATCGCAGGACAGGGAGACCTGCCTTGCGGCTGCGCCTGTTTTGGCCGTCACGGAGGACTGCCGTCTGGGCTTATTTTCGCAGACAAGGCGGAGCTGGGAAATGTGCGCCTTCAGCTTCATGATGCCCGCCTGCAGCGCCACCTCGCCCTTGGCATCCGGAGCGCTTAACACCGTGCCGCGTGTGCCCAAATGCAGGATGTCCACCAAATCGCCGGGCTTGAGTGCCTTGGGCTGCTCACCGATGGCATTGCACGGGGCCTGCAAGCCCTCCGCCAAGCTGTCAATGCCCTTCTCAAGGCGTTTGCGAAGGGCGGCAGCCTCATGCTCCGGCGCATTGGCTTCCTTTTTCAGCCGCCTCAAATCGCTGATTATTTCATCCGATTCGCGCCGCGCATTTTCCAGGATGCGCCGTGCATTCTCCTTGGCCTTGCGGGTGGCGTTCTTTTCCTTTTCCTCCATGTCGCGGTACAGCCGCTCGGCCTCGTCACGAAGGCGGACGGTCTCCTGACGCGCCTGCTCCGCAAGCTGGCGCTCTTTTTCCGCCACCTGCTTGTGATATTCCGCATTGGCGATAACATCCTCAAAGCGCACCGCATCATGCGACAGGAGCGCCTTGGCATCGTCAATCAGACCCTCGGAAAGCCCCAGCCTTCTGGAAATTTCAAAGGCGTTGGACTTGCCCGGAACGCCGATGGAGAGCCGATAGGTCGGGCGGAGGGTAGCCACGTCAAATTCAACGCTGGCGTTTTCCACGCCCCGCGTGGTCAGGGCATAGGCCTTTAATTCGCTGTAATGCGTGGTCGCCGCCGTGCGGACGGAGTGCTGAAGCAGCCTGCTCAAAATAGCCTGAGCCAGCGCCGCGCCTTCGGTCGGGTCAGTGCCCGCGCCAAGCTCGTCAAAGAGCACAAGGTCGTTTTCGCCCACCGTTTCCATGATGGAGACAATATTGGTCATGTGCGAGGAGAAGGTGGACAGGGACTGCTCGATGGACTGCTCATCGCCGATATCGGCAAAGACATTCTCAAACACGGAAAGCTCCGTGCCCAGTGCGCCGGGGACATGAAGGCCGGCCTGCGCCATCAGCGTCAGCAGGCCGATGGTCTTGAGCGTGACGGTCTTGCCGCCGGTGTTGGGGCCGGTGATGATGAGCGTCGTAAAGTCCTCGCCCAGCATCAGGTCGCATGGAACGACCTTGTCCCTGTCAATCAGCGGATGGCGCACCCGAACGAAGCGAAGGCGCCCCTCCCGATTCAGCTTGGGCGAAATGGCCTCCATCTCGCGGGACAGGCAGCCCTTGGCAAACACAAAGTCCAGATGAGAGAGAATGACGATGTTCTGCTCGATGAGCCCCGCATTGTCACCGACCTGCGCGGACAGCGCAGACAAGATGCGCTCGATTTCATCGCGCTCCTTGGCCGTCCATTCACGAATCTCGTTGCTTAATTCGACCACCGCCAGGGGCTCAACAAACAGGGTCGCTCCCGTGGAGGACTGGTCATGAACAAGCCCCGGCACATTGGCGCGGCATTCCGCCTTGACGGGAAGCACATAGCGGCCGTCCCGCACGGTCACGATGGCCTCCTGAAGATATTTGGAGAACTGCGCGCCGTGCGCCATCTGGTTGAGCTTGTCGCGGACGCGGTCATTCGCCTGCCGGATGTGGCGGCGGATGTCCGACAGCGCGGGGCTTGCGTGGTCGGAAATCTCCTCCTCGCTGATGATGGCGTCCGTGATGTCCCCTTCAAGCTGACGAAAGGTCTGAAGACGGGAGGCCGCCTGCGTGAGCAGCGGCGTGTTTTCCCGCTCCGTCACCAGCGCGGAACGAAGGCTTCTGGAGGCGCGCAGCACCTCCGCCACGGAAAGCAGCGCCTTTTGAGACAAGGTAGACCCCTTTTCCGCCAAGGAAAGATAAGGACGCACATCCGAAAATGCGGACATCGGGCTTCCGCCCAAATAGGTCAGGACGACGACAGCCTCCTCGGTCTCGTCCTGCGCCCGTGTGACCTCGGCCATGCTCGACGTGGGGGTCAGCTTTTCGCAAAGCTCCCGGCCGCAGTCCGTCTGAGCAAAGGCGCAGAGGCGGTCACGAATTTTGGTAAATTCCAGCACACGCAAAGTGCGCTCCGTCATGCTACTCCCTCCCGATTGCATCATACAGGTTTATGAGAAGCAAAGCAAGAAAATCAGGAAAAAATTTAAACTCTGTTTACAGCCAGGTCAAACATTCATAAAACGCCGTCTGAAAAACGGCCGAGCGTTCCGTCTGCGGGCGGCTTTTCGATTTTTTCGCCGTTCATAGCGACCTTGAAGGTATGAACGAGGCTGAGACGGATATCCGGCGCTTCGTCCGTCAGATGAAGGAGCCATGAAACGGGTAGTGCACGGAGCACGGCAGCCTGAGAAAGCAGATTCAGCGGCGCGGAATGCAGCACCTGAACGCGGCAGCCCTCCGGCAGACGGAAGGGGGACAGGGGAAAGACGCATCCGCGCCTATCCGTCAGGGCTTGGCCGCGAACGCCCTGTCCCGCTTCGCACAGGCGGCAGTGCTCATGCCCTGCGCACAGGCCGCGGAACACGCGCTCCGGACAATGCGTCAGCACCATCAGACGCATCCTGCCGTATACGGGCAGCAGCCTTTCCGCCTTCGGTGCGGGCAGCGCCTTGATTTCTTTGCAGGAAAGCTCCGGCGACAGCGTGACGGCGGAAATGTTCAAGGCGCAAAGGAGGGCTTCCGCTTCCCCGTTGCATACGGGAACGCCGAAATCCGTCATGGCGCTTGAGCCGTCGAGCTGCCCGATGCTGCCGCAGGAAAAAGGAATGCCGTATGCCTTGACCAACGAGCGCAAATCATTCAGCGTGTTTTCCTCGCACACGGGCGGCAGACACAGCACACAGCTTTTCGGAAAGCGTGCAAGCAGTGGACGCAAACTGTTTGGACGGAAATCCGCGGGAGAAAACAGCACAAGTTCCGCTCCCGCTGCCTGCAATGCGGGAATTTCGTCAAACCGCTCCGTCCGCACGACAAGCCGAGGCGAATCAACACAAGGACGGATTTGCTCAGGCGGGAGCGGCTGACGGACGGGCAGGGCGGCCACATGCAGCGCAATGATTTGCTTTTCAAGCGCCTCAAGACCCTTCCTGCGCAGGGCATTCAGCTTAGAGGCGGGGAGAAAAGCCCGCTCGCTCTTTAGGGAAAGCGTACGCAAATGAAAGGGCGTTCCGCCGGCCTTTTCCAGCGAGCGCAGTGCCGACGCTTCATTGAGCGGCGCACCGAGCGCCTCCAGCACGGTATCGCCCGTGACGCATACGGAAGCACCCCCGGCCGAAAGCGTCAGGCGTGCGGGGTGATTGGGCTGCGCCTCCAAAGCGGCATCAAAGGGGACAGACAGGCGCTCAAACAGCGCATTGCCCTCGTAAGCGGCGCGGGCTGCGGAAAGCTGCCGCTCATCCTCTGTTCTGCGCACCGCATCGCCGGCATGAACGTCCTCATGAAGCCGAAGCACGGCGTTTTTTTCCGCCTCCGGCCCGCTGTAAATGATGCTCTGCCCCGCAATTTCAAGACCGTCGCCGTTGTGGAGCGGGCGGGTCAGCCTGACCTCGCACAGCGGAACACCGTTTTTTCGGAAGGTGCGCATGACGCAGCCGATGTTAAGGCCGATGGGCGTGACGCGGGCGGGATATAAAATCCCCGCGTCCTGCTTTTCACAGGCGTAGCCGGAGGTAAACGCACCGCGGGAAAAAATCTGCGTCAGTTTGTCGCGCTCCTCCTGCTCCATGGGCGAAAATCGCCCTTCCAATGCCGCGTCAATGGCTTTTCGATAGGCGTTGGTGACGATATAGACATATTCGGGGCGTTTGAGCCGCCCCTCAATTTTCAAGGAAGCGACGCCGGCGTCAAGCAGAGCGGGGATGGCGTCCCGCATGCACAGGTCGGCAGGGGAGAGCCAAGCGGCGGTCTGACCGTGATAGGCATACTGCATCCGGCAGGGCTGCGCACAGCGGCCGCGGTTGCCGCTGCGTCCGCCCACAAGGGACGAAAACAGGCATTGGCCGCTGACCCCGACGCACATGGCGCCATGGGCAAAGACCTCCGTTTCGATGCCGGTCTCGGCCACCGCACGAATTTCCGGCAGGGTGCATTCTCTGGCCAGCACGATTCTTTGAACCCCGAGAGACTGCAAGAACCGTGCGCCGGAGGCGTTGTGCAGCGCCATCTGCGTGCTTGCATGAACGGGAAGGCGGGGAAAGCGCTCCAGGCAGAGCTTGAGCACACCCAAATCCTGCACAAGCACCGCGTCCACGCGCATTTCTTGAAGCGCTTCCAGCGTGCTGATGAGCGCGGGAAGCTCCTCCTGCTTGCACAGGGTATTGACCGTTACATGGATGCGGCGGCCAAAAAAATGCGCAAGTCGCACGGCCTGACGAAGAGAATCCTCGTCAAACCTGGCACTTGCGCGTGCGCCGAACAGCGCACTGCCTGCATAGACGGCATCTGCCCCGGCGCTGACGGCCGCCCGCAGAGCGTCCAAGCTGCCCGCAGGGGCGAGCAACTCCACAGCGTGCTTCATCAGCGACCGTCTCCATTCTTTTTTTCGGCCTCATAAAGCGCATTGCGGAGGCGCTGATTGTCATCCTGCGCGTCCAAAAGCTCCTCGGCGATGGAAAGCGCGGCGATGACGGCGCACAGCTCACGGGAAGCCAAGGACTGGCCGGAGGCTTCCGAAATTTTCCGGTCGACATAGGCAGCGACACGGCGCGCTTTTTCGTCCGTGTCCGAGGTTGTCAACGTATAATCGCGTCCGGCGATTCGCACGGTGCAGGAATGGCTGGCCATAAACACCCCGCCTCAACCTTACATATGATAATCAAAGCTGCTCGAAGGGATAATACTGTCCTTTGACATCCACCCGAATGGATTTGATGCGCTGCGGCTCTAAGGGCTTGTCCATATAGTCCCGCGGCACTTTGACGATTTTTTCCGCTTCCTCAAGGCCGGTCAGCACCTTGCCGAAGGCAGCATACGCGCCGTCCAGATGCGGAGAGCTGCTGGTCATGATGAAAAACTGGGAGCCTGCCGAGTTGGGCATCATGCTCCGCGCCATCGACAACACGCCGTAGGTGTGCTTGAGCGGGTTATGGACGCCGTTTTGCTGAAATTCACCTTTGATGGCATAGCCGGGTCCGCCCGTGCCTGTCCCCTTGGGGCAGCCGCCCTGAATCATGAAGCCGGGGATGACGCGGTGGAAGGTCAGCCCGTCATAAAAGCCGCTGTTGGCCAAGGAAGCAAAATTTCCGACGGACTGCGGCGCATATTCGGGATATAATTCGCCCGTCATGATGCCGCCGTTTTCCAGTTCAATGATAAAGTCGGGATGCACGACCGCATTTTCAGCCATAACGTTCACTCGCTTTCCTGTTCGTTATTTCCCGCTAATCATATGCTATTTTTTTGCGTTTGTCAATTCTGACGAAATGGCGTTGAAAAGAGCTATAAATATTTCAAAATAATGACGTAAATTAAACGCAAACAAAATAATTGTTACAAAAGCATTTGCAATAGCTTAAGAAATGTGGTATAATCAATCTGGCCTTCATGAAGGCGTAAGGAGAAACGGTATGCAGACCAGATTAGAGGAAATGCTTTGGCAGCCGGCGGAAAGACCTGTTCATCTGCGCGGGGCAGAACGGGCGGTCGCGGCGTGGGCCACGCTGGAGGAGCATGAGCGGGTGCTTGATTTATCCTGCGGGGACGGTTCTCTTTTATCCGTGCTGGCGGAAAAGTATCACCTTCGGGTCTGCGGCATCTGCGAAACGACGGAGCAGGCGCACGCCGTCCGCGGCCGCTTGGACGAGGCGGATGTTCTGTCCGCAAGGCCGATGGACATTCCGTGGCGCGATGATGCATTCGATGCGGTCTTCAGCACAAAACCTGCACGACAGTATGAGGATTTTGACAGGGTGCTGGACGAGGTACGCCGTGTGCTGCGGCCGGGTGGTCAGTTTATTATGGCTGCGCCGCTTTCGTGGGAGGAAAGCAATTCTCCGCGCCCTCTCATGCGGCGACTCCAACAGGCTGGCTTTGACAATGTTTCCTGGCGAATGCACCTGCTGACAGGCGTGTGCATCGCATGGAAGCGCAATACACTGAGTGAATAGGAGACGGCTATGGGGCGAGAAGAGCCGATGGAGCGCCGGCCGGAACGACGGAGGCGGCGCAGAGGGATGAGCCTGTGGACGCGGTTCGTTCTGCTCGTTGGATATCTGACGCTGGCTTACGGGCTGGCCCGCGGCGTTGTGCTGCTGCTGACGCTGCTGAATAACGGAAACGCGATATGAAAACAATCGGGAAATGGTTTTTGCGCGTGCTGGCGACGGCGCTCGGCATTATCTTGGCCGTGACGCTGCTTCCCTATGCGAAGACATGGATGGCTTCCCTGTTCGGTCAGATCAATTACAGCCAAATCAGCCGGACGCTCACCCATGAAATGAGCGAGGTGGGCAAGCTGACTTCGGTCGAGTATTCGGACACGGGCGTGATGGAGGCAACGACCGAGGCGCTTTTCATCGGTACGGTGCAGCGCGTGAGCGTGCCGTATCAATATGATATTGCTCTGGGCATCGATTTGGACAAGGCCGTTGTCGAGTCGGGAGAGGACAGCATCACCGTTTATCTGCCGGACGCGGAGCTTTTGTCCGATAAGCTGACCGCAACGGATGACCCGACCATCGATGATTTCTGGAATCTGCTGACGGAGAAGCGCTATCAGGCCATGCTGAGCGCGCAGGAGGAAAAATGCCGCTTGGCCTATGCGGACGATGCGGACGTCATGGAGGGCGCGTGGAGCAGCGCCCGGAGGACGCTGGAAAAACTCATGAGCACATGGCTGGACGGACTGAAAATCAACATACAATTTAAGCATTTGTCGGAATATACCTCTGATTCATAAGCTCGCTTCGGCGGGCTTTCTGCGTGTCAAAAAACTGCGTTTTTGATACGCTCCATGCAGGATGAAAGGCTGCATCCTGCATGGCAAGGCTGAGGAAATGCTTTTTCTGCGCTGACGCTCCGAAACATCGGCACGCACGAGAGGCAAAGCCGGTCGATACGATCAAAAATGAAGGGGCTGCCGCCCCTTCATGCATCCTAAAGAATGTCTGTGGACTTTTTCAACAGTCTGAAGCTCGCTTCGGCGGGCTTTTGCTTTTTGTTCGGCATCGGCACACGAAATTTAAAAATAATTGTATGCATTATCGATATTTTATGTATTGAACGGAGGCAAAAAAACATCCGTTTTTTGAGGATTTTTAGGCGGTTTTTGGAGAAAAACGGGCAAAAAACAGTCAATTTTTGCGGGAAATAGTATTGACAAACTATTGGTAAAGGTTGTAAAATTTAATCCGCTGATAAAAAGGAGGCTTGTGGTTTTGCCAGCTTTGACAGCCAATTTATACATTGAGCTGGTTTTTCCGTTTGGCTTTCGGCAGGACTCGGCCTGCGGCGTAGCATGCCGCATAAAACAGAATCCATGCTGCGTTGTGCGGCAAGAGAGGCAGGAGATTACACGATGAAAAAAGAGGTGGCGGCATGGTTGGCTTTGATGCTGATCACGGTCGTGGCAGCGGCATGTCTGGCACTGACCAATGAGAAGACCAAGGATATCATCGCCGCACAGGAGGAACAGAACGCGGAGACGGCCCGCAAAACGCTGATTTCGTCCGCCGATGCGTTTGAGCCGGTTGACCTTTCCGAGGACAGCGGACTGACGACGCTGTATGCGGGCAAGGAAAACGGCGAGACGGTCGGCTATGTCGCTATGGTGACGGCCACGGGCTTCGGCGGCCCTGTTGAGGTCACGGTCGGCATGGACATGGACGGCAGGGTCATCGGCATTTCCGTGGGCGGCTCTCAGTTTTCCGAAACGGCCGGCTTAGGCGCAAAGGCAAAGGAAGAGACGTTCACCGCCCAGTTTGACGGGCGTGAGATTCCGCTCCGTGTCGTCAAGAGCGCGGCAGACCGGGCGGATGACACCATTGATGCCATCACCTCTGCAACGATTACGTCCACAGCTGTGACCAACGCCGTGAATACGGCGGGCGAATACGTTAAAACGCTTCTTACTCAGGACGCGGCTGACTGATACAGCGCGATTAACCGAAAGGGTGTGGGTTTTCATTGAGCAGTAAACGAACATTTCATGGCGGTATTCATCCGCTGCCTGAGATAAGGCAGGGAAAAGAAGCGGCGCAGCATCAGAAGGTGCGTTCCTTCGTTTCGGATACGGTCTGTATCCCGATGAATATGCATATCGCGGCCGCGCCCAGCACGCCGTGCGTGAAAAAAGGTGACCATGTTTTGATGGGGCAGGTCATCGGCGAGGCGGTCGGCCCGCGCGGGCTGCCGGTGCACGCCTCCGTCAGCGGTACGGTCACGGCCGTCGGCGCTGTCCAGCAGCTGGGCAAAGAGCCGGCGATGTGCGTGACCATTCAGAATGATTTTGCGGATGAATGGGTGCCGCTGCACGGGCTTGGCAATGTGGAAAGCTGCGACCCGGCGCAGATTATCCCCGCCATCCGCGAGGCAGGCATCTGCGGCATGGGCGGCGCGTGCTTCCCGACACACGCCAAGCTGACCATTCCGGAAGGCAAGAGCATTGACACCATCATCCTCAACGGCGCGGAATGCGAGACTTTTTTGACGGCTGACCATCGCCTGATGGTGGAAAGCCCCATCCGCGTGGTGGATGGCTTGCGCGCCTGCATGCGTGCGCTGAATGTAAGCCGCGGCTTCATTGCCATCGAGGATAATAAGCCGGACGCGGTGGAGGCCATCCGCAAGGCGGCCTACGGGCGCACGGGCGTGGAGGTCGTCGTGCTGAAGGCCAAGTACCCGCAGGGCGCCGAAAAGCAGATCATCAAGGCCGTGACGGGACGGGAAGTTCCCTCCGGCGGGCTGCCGATGGATACGCACTGCGTTGTTGTGAACGTTGCCACGGCTGCCGCCATTGCGGACGCTGTGATTGACGGAAAGCCGCTGGTGGAGCGCATCACGACCGTGACGGGCTGCGTGCGTGAACCGGCAAACCTCCTCCTGCGCATCGGCACGATATTCTTGGATGCCATCGGCGCCTGCGGCGGCTATTCGGAAGACCCGGGCAAGATTTTTGCGGGCGGCTCGATGACTGGCATCTGCGCTCCGAATGACACGGTTTCCATGACGAAGGCAAACAACGGCATCGTGGTGCTGAATGAGCAGCAGGCCAAGAGCATGACGGAGACCTCCTGCATCCGCTGCGGCCGCTGCCTGGAGGTCTGCCCGATTCATCTTGACCCCTATAAGCTCAAAAATCTCTGCGACCAGAATGATTTGAAGGCGGCCAAGGCCAACCACATCATGGACTGCATGCTTTGCGGCTGCTGCTCCTATGTCTGCCCTGCTCGTCGATGGATTATGGCATCCATCAGGAACGGGCGCGAACTGATTGCGGCAAGGAGGATTTAAGGGATGAATTTGCATATTTCAACCGGTCCGCATATCAGATCGCGGCAGGATACGCAATCGCTTATGCGGGATGTGCTGATTGCTCTGCTTCCGGCAACGGCGGCAGCTGTCTATCTGTACGGAGCGCGCGCCGTTTGGCTGCTGCTGGCATCAACGGCATCGGCTGTGCTGGCCGAATATGTATGGCAGAAGCTGACCAGGCGCCCGATTCGCGTGTCGGATTTGTCTGCCGCGGTGACGGGCTTGCTGCTCGGCCTGAATATGCCGGCGAATGCACCCGTGTGGGTGCCCGTCATCGGCAGCGTGTTTGCGATTATTATCGTGAAGCAGCTCTTCGGCGGCGTCGGCCATAACTTTTTAAATCCCGCGCTGGCGGCTCGCGCCGTGCTGCTGACCTCCTGGCCGGCACACATGGCTTCAGCCATCCTGCCCCTGCGCACCATCGGCGCTTCGTCTGTGCAGACGAGCGTGGACATGATGACGAGCGCGACTCCCTTGAGCAGCAAGTTTGAATGCTCGACGCTGGATCTCTTCCTCGGCAATGTCCCCGGCGCAATCGGCGAGGTCTGCAAGGCCGCCATCCTGCTTGGATACATCTACCTTGTCCTGCGCGGCGTCATCGGCTGGCACATTCCGGCGGTCTTCGTGGCGACGGTCGCGCTGATGTCCTGGCTGCTCGGCGGCAATCCGCTGACGGCGGTTTTATCCGGCGGCGTGATGTTCGGCGCTGTGTTCATGGCGACGGACTATGTGACCAACCCCATGCTCCGGCGCGGTCAGGCCATCTACGCCTTCGGCTGCGGCCTGCTGGTCGTGCTGATTCGCCAGTTCGGCAACTATCCGGAGGGCGTGACCTACGCCATCCTTCTGATGAACATTGCGACCCCGCTGATTGACAGGTCGCTGAAACGCAGAATCTACGGGGAGGTGAAGCAGCATGGCTGAGAAGAAGCAGTCCCTTCGCGGCGTGTTCCTGAACGGTATCTTAAATGAAAACCCGACCTTCCGTCTGGTGCTGGGCACCTGCCCGACGCTGGCCGTTACCACATCGGCCGTTAACGGCGTGGGTATGGGCTTGGCGGCTACCTTCGTGCTGATTTTTTCCAACATGGTCATTTCCATGCTCCGCAAATTCATCCCCGACAAGGTACGCATTCCGGCCTTTATCGTCGTCATTGCGACCTTCGTGACCGTGGTGCAGATGGTGATGCAGGCGTTCGTCCCCTCGCTGTATGACGCGCTGGGCATCTTCATCCCGCTGATTGTGGTCAACTGCATCATCCTGGCTCGTGCGGAAGCGTTTGCGAGCAAGAACGGCGTCATTGCGTCTGCGGCGGACGGCCTCGGCATGGGGCTTGGCTTTACGCTGGCGCTGACGCTGATGGGCTCTATCCGCGAGTTAATCGGCAACGGCACGGTTTTCGGCCTGTCCGTTCTCGGCGCTTCCTATGAGCCGATGCTGCTGTTCGTCTTGGCGCCCGGCGGCTTCATCACCTTCGGTCTGCTGCTGGGCATCATCAACGCCATCACGGAGCATCGCGCCAAGAAGCGTGAAGGAAAGGAGGCACAGTAAATGCGGATTACGGATATCAGCTCGTTCCTTCTGTTCATGGTCAACTGCATCCTGTGCAATAACTTCATCTTTGCCCGCTTTTACGGCTGCTGCCCCTTCTTGGGCGTTTCCAACAAGGTGCAGACGGCGACGGGCATGGGTCTGGCCGTTACCTTCGTGATGGGTCTTGCGTCCTTCATGACGTATTTCGTCAATCTTCTCCTGGTAGCGCTCGGCCTTGCATACCTCCAGACCATCGCCTTCATTTTGGTCATCGCGGCGCTGGTGCAGTTCGTTGAAATGTTCATGAAAAAGTCCATGCCCGCGCTGTATTCGGCGCTCGGCATCTATCTGCCGCTGATTACCACCAACTGCGCGGTGCTGGCGGTCACGCTGCTGAACATTCAAAACAACTACAACCTCTTTGAATCCGTGTGCAACGGTGTCTTCGGTGCGCTGGGCTTCATGCTGGCCATCGTGCTGATGGCCGGCGTCCGCGAGCGCCTTGAGTCCTCCGACATCCCCAAGTGCTTCAAGGGCTTCCCGTCCAGCCTGATTATCGCAGGACTGATGTCCATCGCGTTCATGGGCTTCTCCGGGATGGTCAAGTAAGGGAGGAAGAGCCATATGAATTGGATGAATATCGTGTGGGCAATCGTGGTGCTGGGCGGGCTGGGCGTTCTGTTCGGCGCGGTGCTTCAGATTGCCGATAAAAAATTTGCCGTTGAACGTGATGAGCGCGTTGACAAGGTGCGAAGCTGCCTGGCCGGCGCGAACTGCGGCGCCTGTGGCTATCCCGGCTGCGATGGCTTTGCAGAGGCGGTCGTCAAGGGCGAAGCACCCGTAAACGGCTGCTCGGCGGGCGGCGCGAAGGTGGCGGCTCAGGTCGCCGAGATTATGGGTGTGACTGCCGAAAGCCAGACCCCGCGTGTGGCGCGTGTCATTTGCCAGGGCGAATGCGGCGTTGCCAAGGAGCGTTATGAGTATGACGGCTATAAGAGCTGCCAGATGGCGGCGCAGATGGTCGGCGGTCCGAAAATGTGCCGGTTCGCCTGTGTCGGTTTGGGCGACTGTATGGACGTCTGCAAGTTTGACGCCATCCGCATCGAGAACGGCCTTGCCATAATCGACCAGAATAAATGCACGGCCTGCGGCCTGTGCCAGAAGGCCTGTCCCCGCGGGGTCATTCAGCTTTGGCCGAAGGAAAAGAGCGTCATCGTCCGTTGCCGCAACAGCGATTCGGGCCGTGTGGCGCGTGAGGCGTGCATGAAGGCCTGCATCGCCTGCAAGCGCTGCGAAAAGACCTGCCAGTATGACGCCATCCATGTGGAGAACGGCTTCGCACAGATTGATGAGACCAAATGCACCCGCTGCGGTGAGTGCGTCAAGAACTGTCCCTGCGGCTGCATCACCATCAACGAATAATCAGAGCCATGCAAAACGCCCCGCTTTTGTTCGGCGCGAACGAATGCGGGGTGTTTTTTTATCTTCATGCGCTAAAAAAGGCACTGCCGGAATTTCACGGCAGTGCCTTTGCGGTATGGCTGCATTATACAAGATGCATCAAATCGCCGTAGGTCGGGACGGGCCAGAGCGCTGCGTCCGTCTTTTCCTCGGCGGAGTCCACGGCGGCGCGCAGGGCGCTCATGGCGGTCAGGACGACATCATGGAAGGCGCGGGCCTTCATCAGCTCATCCTGCTCCTTTTCGGCCAGCGACAGGGCGGAGCTCAGCTTTGCCTGCCTGTCCAAGACGGTCTGCAGCGTCTGCGCCATATCCTTGAGAAGCTCTTCCTCGGTCACAGGGACTTCGTCCAGCAGGACGATTTTCTGCATGCTGGCGGCCTGCGCCAAGTCCTTCTTATAGCGGATGATGGCGGGAACGAACAGGCGGCCTGTCATGTCCAGCATGGTATGCGCTTCGATGGAGACCACCTTGCAGTAGTTCTCCAGCATGATTTCGTACCGACTGATGATTTCCTGCCGCGAAAAGACCTTCAGGCTCTCAAAGAGTTCGATGTTTTCTTCGCTGATGAGATAGGGAACGGCATCCGGCACGGAGGCCAGATTGCGCAGCCCGCGTTTTTCCGCCTCCCGCTTCCACTCTTCGGAGTAGTTGTTGCCGTCAAAGAGAATACGCTTGTGCTCGGTGATGTTGTCGATGATGAGCTGCTCCACGGCGGCGCGGAGGTCGTCCGCTTTTTCGAGCCTATCGGCGAATGCGCGCAGGGAGTCTGCCACGATGGTGTTCAGCATGACGTTGGCATCGCTGACCGACATGGACGAGCCGGGCATACGGAATTCAAACTTGTTGCCAGTGAATGCCAGCGGCGAGGTGCGGTTGCGGTCGGTCGTATCCATGGGGATGGGCGGCAGGGTCTTGACGCCGACATTCATTTCCACCCTGCCGGTCGCCGTATAAGCCCGATGGTTTTCCAGCGCGTCCAGCACGGCGGACAGCTCGGAGCCGAGGTAGATAGAGATGATGGCGGGCGGCGCCTCGCTCCCGCCCAAGCGACAGTCGTTGGAGGCGCTGGCGGTCGATATGCGGAGCAGGTCGGAATGCAGGTCAACGGCCCGTACAATGGCCATCAGGAACAGCAGGAACTGTGCGTTTTCTGCCGGCGTTTCGCCCGGCTCCAAGAGATTGAAGCCAAGGTCAGTCGCCAAGGACCAGTTGTTGTGCTTGCCGGAGCCGTTGACGCCCGCAAAGGGCTTCTCGTGCAGCAGGCAGGCCAAATCGTGCTTGGCGGCCACGCGGCGCATCACGTCCATCGTGAGCTGGTTGTGGTCGCATGCGATGTTGGCGGTCGTGTAAATGGAGGCCATTTCATGCTGACCGGGTGCGACCTCGTTATGCTCAGTCTTGCACAGCACGCCGAGCTTCCAAAGCTCCTCGTCCACATCTCGCATGAACGCCTTGACCCGCGGCTTGATTGAACCGAAGAAGTGGTCGTCCAGCTCCTGTCCCTTGGGCGGTCGAGCGCCGAACAGCGTCCGGCCGCAGTACATGAGGTCGCGCCGTTTTTTGTACAGGGAGCGGTCAATCAGAAAATATTCCTGCTCTGCGCCGACTGTGCTGAACACGCGGTGGTCCGGGCGGCCAAAGAGCTTCAAAATGCGCAGTGCCTGACGGTTGAGCGCCTCCATTGAACGCAGGAGCGGCGTTTTTTGATCCAGCGCCTGCCCGCCGTAGCTGCAATAAGCCGTCGGGATATAGAGCGTATTATCCTTGACGAAGGCGTAGCTGGTCGGATCCCATGTGGTGTAGCCGCGTGCCTCAAAGGTGGCGCGAAGGCCGCCGGATGGGAAGGAGGATGCGTCCGGCTCGCCGCGGACAAGCTCCTTGCCGGAAAATTCCATGATGACGCCGCCGCCCTGAATGGGGGTGATGAAGCTGTCGTGCTTCTCGGCGGTCACGCCCGTCATCGGCTGAAACCAATGCGTGAAGTGGGTCGCGCCCTTTTCAATTGCCCAATCCTTCATCGCGTTGGCAACGACGCCGGCGACATCGGGGTCAAGGCTGCGCCCCTCGCTGCACGTCCTGTGCAGGACGCGGTAGGTATCGTGCGGCAGCCGCTGGCGCATGACTGCATCATTAAACACCATCGACCCGAAAATTTCCTGTACTCCAGCCATCATCATGTCAGCCCCTTCTGTTTGTTATAGCAGTGTGATGCCGTTTTCTTCGCAGCCTGTGCGCGTTTCCAAGTCCCAATAGGATGACTGCACCTCGCCGATGTGCGCCTTGTGAAGCAGGAGCATGCACATCCTACTTTGGCCGATGCCGCCGCCCATTGTGGCGGGCAGTTCGCCGGCAAGGAGCGCCTTGTGGAACGGGAGCGAACGCCTGTCATCGCAGCCGGCCAAGGTGAGCTGCCTGTCCAGGGATTCGGGCGATACGCGCACGCCCATCGAGGAAACCTCAAAGGCGCAGTCCAGCAGCTCATTGTAGAACATGATGTCGCCGTTCAGCTCCCAATCGTCATAGTCCGGCGCACGACCGTCGTGGCGGATGCCGCTCTTCAGCGTCTTGCCGATTTGCAGGATGCCCGCCGTGTGGTGGTCTCTCAGGTATTTGTTTTCGCGCTCCTTGGGGGCCATGTCAGGATACATATCCTCCAATTCCTGCGTGGTGATAAAGGAAATATCGCGCTCCAGGGTGACGGGAATCTGCGGATATGTCCATTTAATCATATCCAGCGTTACGCAAATGGCCGTTACGATGCGGCGCATGGCATCCTTGAGCGTGTCCAAATTGCGGTCCTCGTCGCGGATGACCTTCTCCCAGTCCCACTGGTCCACATAAATGGAATGCAGGTTGTCTAATTCCTCATCACGGCGGATGGCATTCATGTCGGTGTACAGACCCTCGCCCACAGGAAAGCCGTAGCGCTTGAGCGCCATGCGCTTCCATTTGGCCAGCGAATGCACGACCTCCGCCTCCGCGCCTGTTTCCAGAATATCGAAGGAAACGGGGCGCTCGACGCCGTTCAGGTTATCATTCAAGCCCGATGCGCCGTCCACGAACAAGGGCGCGGACACGCGCTTGAGATTCAGCGCATGCTTTAAATTGCTCTGGAAGGTCTTTTTGATCAGCTCAATGGCTTCCTGTGTGTCATACAGATTCAGATTGGATTGATACCCCTGCGGCAGTTTGGTATGACTCATGCACTTCACCTCATTTCATAATAGAAAAGCAGCGCCGCTGTGATTGCAACGCCTTGTTTATCATACAAAAAACACGCGTTTTGTCAAGGGTATGCGCGCAAAACACAGCAAAAAAACAGCGCAAAACGGACGGAAACGGCCGCTCCTGTCCATATCGGACAGATAATTCCCATATGTGTTTTTCGGGAATGTCAATATACCAAAAAAGGAATCTGCCCAAAGGACAGATTCCCGCAGAATAAAACTTGAGATGGAGACGCGAACGAAAGCATTGGCTGAGGAAATTTAGGGAATATAGTAGAAATGATCGTCCGGCACGGCACCGCCAACAGAGGCGGGGTTTGCGGCATACAGGATATCAAACAGCGGAGCGACCTGCGTTTTCATTTCTTCGCCCGCAATGAACACCATATGACACTTCGGAATGGCGCTTTCGGCGACCTTGACGCTGGCCAGAATGCCCGCATCCGTGATTTCCTGCGCGGCGGCAGCCACGTTTTCATTGGCATAGGCGATGGACTGCGCACATTCCTCCATGAAGCGAGCCACGGCATCCGGATGATTCTCCAGGAAATCCGTGCGCACGATGAAGCAGCCCATCGAAAGCACCGTGCCCACCCTGCCGTCCAAGGCGGCGGCAGCGGAAAATTCCTCGGTCACATCCAGCGCGATGCGGAAGGCGGGGTCTTTCGTCATGAGCGCCGTGACATGCGGCTCAGGCACAAGCACGATGTCCGCCATACCGCTTGCGGCCAGCGTCGTGACCTCGCTGTGTTCGCTGCGCCAGTCAATCGTCACATCCTGAACGTCCTGCTTCTCAAGGATATAGTTCAGCACATATTCGGGGGTAGAGCCTTGGCCGGAGGCCACAACGGTTTTGCCCGCCAAATCAGCGGCGGAATGCACCGTGTCGCCCTTTTCCAGCACATAGAGAACGCCCAGGGTGTTGAGCGCCAGCAGCTTTACACCGCCCTGCGTCTTGTTGTAGAGAACGGCGGCCAAGTTGGTCGGCACGGCGGCAATATCGACCGAGCCGCTGATGACCGCGCCCGTCAGCTCGTCCGGCGCGCCGGCCAGCTGAAATTCGTAGGTGCCGTCATTGGCGGCAATCATGTGGGCAACGCCCATGCCGGTTGGCCCTTTTAAGGCTGCCACGCGCACGGCGTCCGCCATCGCAGGGGCGGACAGGGAAACGGCCAGCATCAAAGCCAGCAGCAGAGCGGAAATATAACGAAAAGTCTTTTTCATTGGTTTGCTTCTCCTTCTTTTTTTGATTTTTGCGCAGTCAGGGCGCTTTTGACCTGTACGCCGGGAATGTTGCCCAGCTTCGCGGTGAGCTGCGACACGCGCACATCCTCGCCGCGCACAATCAGCCCCACAACGCCCATGCTGTTTTCATGGTCGGGGATGCCGATGCGTCCCTCCACGATGTCCTGATACTGCGCTATCACCTGATTGGCGCGGGGGGCATAGCTGAGGTCGCCGAGCACCAGCCCGACAAAACCGATTCTCTCTGACATGACGATTCTCCAAACGAAAAAAACAGAGCAGCGCAGAAACATGCTTTCCGCTCTACCCGTACTCAAAATTGCTCATATGTGCCTCCTTTCACTCTTGAGCCAAGCGCATGGCCTTGCCCGCAAGGGATGCTTCACGGTTATGCGGCAATTCTCTCAGCCCCGCATGACGCGCACTTGGGGCGAAGAAGACGGACGGCCGGCTCTGCCGTCCAGCCGATACATAGATATTATACCACAAAATTCGGCAGATGAACAGGAAAAAACAAAAAACGCCCG
Source organism: Anaerovibrio sp. (assembly GCA_963611355.1). Taxonomy (GTDB): domain Bacteria; phylum Bacillota; class Clostridia; order Christensenellales; family Aristaeellaceae; genus CAVDRM01. Next base: position 174,711 of record CAVDRM010000001.1, on the reverse strand, counting down.
ATTCTCTCGAGTAAACGAATCGGGCGAAAAAGGACTTTTTAACTTTTCTTTTTGACGGTGACCTTGTTCAGCACGACCGTTGCCAGAATGATGATGCCGATGACGATGAAAATGCCCAGCATACCAAGTCCCATGTATTTCAGATTATGGATAAAGTTCAGCGGTTGAAAGGTCATAGCGCTATTCCTTTCTCTGTTTTAATCACAGGAAGAAGTTCAGAATCAGGCCGCCGGCGATGACGGAGGCGATTTGACCGGAGACGTTGACACCGATGGCCTGCATGAGCAGGAAGTTCTGCGGGTCTTCCTTCAGACCCATCTTATGCACGATGCGTCCGGACATGGGGAAGGCGGAGATGCCGGCCGCGCCGATCATGGGGTTAATCTTCTTCTTGAGGAACAGGTTCAGCAGCTTGGCGAACAGTACGCCGCCGGCCGTATCGAATACGAACGCCACCAGACCGAGACACAGGATAAGCAGGGTTTCGGGCTGAAGGAATTTGTCTGCCTGCATCTGGGTCGCGATTGTCAGGCCGAGGAAAATGGTGATGAGATTGGCCAGCACCTTCTGCGCCGTTTCGGAGAGGGAATTCAGTACGCCGCACTCACGAATCAGGTTGCCGAACATGAGGAAGCCAATCAGCGAGACGGACGCGGGCGCGACCATGCCAGCGACCAATGTGATGATGATGGGGAACAGAATGCGGGTGGTCTGCGAGACCTGCTTCTGCTCATAGGGCATTTTAATCAGCCGCTCGCGGCGGGAGGTGAGCAGCTTAATGACAGGCGGCTGGATGATGGGCACCAGCGCCATATAGGAATAGGCGGCGACCATGATGGCACCTAAGTATTTCGAGCCAAGCTTCTGCGCCACGACGATGGAGGTCGGACCGTCCGCCGCGCCGATGATGGCGATGGAGGCCGCGTCCTTGAGCGGGAAGAACATGGACGCAAGGCACAGGGTAAAGAAGATGCCGAACTGAGCCGCCGCGCCGAAAATCATGAGCTTGGGGTTGGTCAGGAGCGGGCCGAAATCAATCATCGCGCCGATGCCGATGAACAAAATCAGCGGGAACAGCTCGTTGCTGATGCCGGCGTCATACAGGACGCTCAGCGCACCGGCCTCCGTGCCTTGGGTGATTGCGCCGGACAGGGGAAGATTGACAAGGATCGTGCCAAAGCCCATCGGCAGCAGCAGCGTAGGCTCCATGTCCTTTTTGATGGCGAGGTAGATCAGCACTCCGCCGATGACCCACATGACAACATGCTGCCACTGAAGATACGACACATACTTAAAGAGAATGTCCAAGGTAAACGTCCCTTCCTTTCTGCAGATGCATGAAAACGCATCTTTGATTATAACGCAAATCAGCCGTAAAGTACAGGGGCAAAAGGCCGATGGATTGCTGAATTTTAAAATATTTTCGTTAAGAATACGCTAAATTCCGCTTCGCGTCAGGAAAGCAATGTTCATTCGACCGTTTTTCTGGTATAATCAACACGGTTATGCATGCATATGCGCCGCGGCTGCGATGCTTCGGCGCAGGCGGGAATGGGGGAGAGGCGGTCGCATGAACGGAAGGAAGGTCTTTAAAAACTGCCTGCTGACCGTGGGCATCCTGTCGGCGGCGGCGTTTTTGTCTCTCATCATGCTGCGTCCCTTCAACAGCGGCATGGCATCGCAGACCCTGGACAGCAATATGAACGGTGCATCGCTGATTTTTGTGCTGGCGGTTCTGTTGATTTCCCGTCTGACAGACGGCTATATATACGGCGTTGCCGCTGCCGTGTTTTCTGTCTTTGCGGTCAATTATGCGTTCACCTATCCGTTTTTTGCCTTTAATTTTACCCTGTCCGGCTACCTTTTAACGTTTCTGACCATGCTGACCGTGGCCATGATTGTCAGCGTCCTGACCACGAAAATCAAGCGGCAGGAGCAGGTGCGCCTGGAGGCGGAGAAGGAAAAGCTGCGCGCCAACCTTTTGCGGGCCGTGTCCCACGACCTGCGCACCCCGCTCACCTCCATCTTAGGATCGACCGGCGCGATGATGGACAACGAGCTGCCGCGTGAAAAGCAGCTTGAGCTGCTCAAGGCCGCGCATCAGGATGCCCAGTGGCTGCTCCGCATGGTGGAAAACCTGCTGGCCATCACCCGCATCGGTGAGGGCTCCGCGCCCCTGACGCTGGAGACGGAGGTGGTGGAGGACGTTATCTCCGAGGCCGTCACCAAATTCCGCAAGCATTTTCCGAGCATTGCCGTGCGCACCGTGCCCTGTGAGGACATCATGATGGCAGATATGGATGCGGTGCTCATCGAGCAGGTGCTTCAGAACATCATGGAAAATGCCGTATATCACGGGCACACGACAACGGAGATTACCATTTCCACAAGGCATGACGGAAGCATTGTGACCCTCTCCGTCAAGGACAACGGCTGCGGCATCCGCAAGGACATTCTTCCGCGGATTTTTTCCGGCACGCTCGGTTCATCCCAGCACGGAACGGACCAAAAGCGCAACATGGGCATCGGATTAAGCGTCTGCTACAGCATCATTTCGGCGCACGGCGGCATCATGACGGCGGAAAACGCCAAGCCCGGCGGCGCTGTGTTCACCTTCACGCTGCCTGAAAAGGAGATTCAAGATGGCTCTGAAAGTATTGATTATTGAGGACGATGCCAGCATTCAAAAGCTGCTCTCCACCATTCTGAGCGCCAATCAGTACGATGTGCTGGATGCCCGCACCGGCGCACAGGCGCTGAGCATGGCGGCCTCCTACTGCCCCGATATCATCCTGCTGGATTTGGGGCTGCCGGATATGGACGGAACGAGCGTTTTGACTGCCATCCGCACATGGTCGTCCGCGCCCGTCATCATCCTTTCGGCGCGCACCAATGAGCGAGACAAGGTGGAGGCGCTCGACCTCGGCGCGGATGATTATATCACCAAGCCCTTCGGCTCCTCGGAGCTTTTGGCGCGGATGCGGATGGCGCTGCGTCATGCGAACGGGAACAGCACGCAGGAGCCGGGCGGAAAATTCGTCTGCGGCGGGCTGGTGGTGGACTACGACAAATACCGCGTCTATGTGAACGGGCAGGACGCCAAGCTCACGCAGGGGGAATACCGCCTCGTCGCCCTGCTTTCACGCTATGCGGGACGGGTGCTGACCTATGATTTTATCATGAAGAATCTGTGGGGGCCTTATAAGAAGGATGATAACCGCATCCTGCGCGTCAATATGGCGAATATCCGCCGCAAGATTGAGGCATCACCGGCTGACCCGCAGTACATTTTCACCGAGGTCGGGGTCGGCTACCGCATGGCCGAACCCGATGAAGAAATGAAATGAAAAGGCGATAAAGCGGGCTTTCGGTATACATTGAAACGATGGCCGTTTTGCGCGGTTTTTCAAAGCCCGTTTTGTGTTGTTTCGGCCGTACAGCGAACGCTCTCCTCCGCCATGCGGCGAAGGAGAGCGTTCGTTTATTCCGAAATGAATAATTATAAATTTTGGACGATTTGGTTCAGCAGCCGGCGCAGCTCATCGATTTCCTCCGGCTCAAGCCCCTTCAGCAGGGAAGCGTCCATATGCTCACGCTGTTTGGAGGCATCGGAGACAAGCGCGTCACCGGCAGGGGTGAGAGAAAGATTCTTGACGCGGCGGTCGTTGGAGTCCACGATGCTCTTGATGAGCCCGCGCTCCTCCAAGCGCTGAATGATTGACACGACCGTGGGGTGGGACACGCCGAAGAACTCTTCAATATCCTTCTGAGCGCGTTTTTCGTTCTGATGCTCCTTGAGATAGGAGATGACCCGCATCTGAGAAAAAGTCATGCCTGAATTGTGCATCTGTTCGTTCCCGAAACGGCTGAGCTTGTCGTTGATTCGTTTGATAAGGAAACTGATATCTTGGCTCTGCGTCTGCATAGTCATCCTCCGTTTTGCATAAGCAATTCATAAATTTCCGATCCGCAGTTCATTGTATATGTCCAAATTTGTTATGTCAATAGGAGAACGCGGTTAAAATGTTAACAAATTGTAACTTTATAATATTTCGTTGATATGATATATAGGAAATGATTGATTTTGTGCAAATCGTCCATGCTTATTGACAGATTATTCATGCTTTCGCCACTATTTTTGCGTATTTTTGACACTGCCTGCCAGCAGCAGCGCACCGATTGCGCCGCTGTTGCCGTTCAGCGCGGGCAGGACGATGTATTCATCGAGCCCTTCTTCAAGCATTTTGTGCTGCCAGTAGCCGCCCGCCATGCGCTGCAGCGACTGCCGAACCAGCCCGATAAGGCCGGCCTTCTGCATAACGCCGCCGCCCAAGATGATTTTTTCCGGCGAAAAGACGGCCAGCGCGTTCATGCACAGCTGCGCCAAATAATCCGCCTCAAGCTGCCATGCGGGGTGCTCAAGCGGAAGCTCCTCCGCCCGCACGCCCCAGCGCTTCCGGATGGCCGTTCCGGAGGCCAGCCCCTCCGCGCAGGAAGCATGGAAGGGGCAAAACCCGTCCGGCGCGGGGTCATCCTTTGCGGGACGGAGCAGCATATGCCCAAGCTCCGGATGGATAAGCCCGTGAACGAGTTCACCGTTCACCATGACGCCGCCGCCGATGCCCGTTCCAACCGTCACATACAGGCAGGTGCTGACGCCCCTTGCAGCGCCCAGCCGCTGCTCCGCCAGTACCGCCGCATTGACGTCCGTATCCAAGGCGACCGGCACGTTCAGCGCGTCCTCAAACGCTTTTTTCAGCGGATAATGCTGCCATTTTGCCTTCGGCGTCGTCGTGATGCAGCCGTAGGTCGGGGAGGATGGATTTAAATCCAGCGGGCCGAAGCTGCCGATGCCGAGCGCATCGATTCCTTTTCCGGCGAAATAGTGAAGCAGCTCCGGCATGGTCTCCTCCGGACTGCAGGTCTCGAACCGTGCCCTGTCCAGCAAATGCCCCTGCTCATCCCCCAGCGAGCATATCATCTTTGTGCCGCCGGCCTCCAAAGCACCTAAAAGCATCAAATCACCTTCTTGGTTTTCATTGTTTATTCTGCTTTTTCAACGATTGCGATGCCCGCGCTCGCTCCGATGCGGTCCGCCCCCGCCTCAACCAGTGCAACGGCTTCCTCATAGGAATGAATGCCCCCTGCGGCCTTGACCTTCATGCCGGCGGGAATGCAGGAGCGCATCAGTGCAACGTCGTGAACGGTTGCCCCGCCCGTGCCGAAGCCCGTGCTGGTTTTGACAAAATCCGCGCCCGCGTCCGCAGCCGCCCGACAGACCGCCTGTTTTTCTTCGTCCGTCAGATAGCAGGCTTCAATGATGACCTTGACCAACGTCCCCTCGGCGGCCTTGACGACGGCAGCGATATCCTCCCGCACGGAGTCAAAATGTCCGGCCTTGGCCTCGCCGATGTTGATGACCATGTCGATTTCCTGCGCGCCGTTTCGCACGGCATCCTGCGTCTCAAACGCCTTGACTGCGCAGGTGTTCGCACCGAGCGGAAAGCCGACGACGGTGCAGACCTTGACCCCCGTCCCCTTCAGCATCTGCGCGGCCTGAGCGACATGGCAGGGGTTGACGCACACGGAGGCAAAATGATATTCTTTCGCCTCCGTGCAGAGCCTTTGGATTTGCTCCGGCGTTGCCGCGGCCTTGAGCAGGGTATGGTCAATCATGGCGGCAATCTCTTTCTTTTTCATCCGTTTGTCCTTCTTTCCAAACAGTTTTTTGCAGGCTGTTGCGTTTGCGGTGCTCCCGCTCAGATTATAACAAATTATGGGGCGTCCGTCTATATAGGCGTTTATACCTTATTATCCTTGTAAAAACTTTGTAACGATTTCTTCTTATAATCTTGACAAAAACGTCTTTTTAGCTTTTAATAAAGGGGACGGCGGGATGGGCAGCCCGGCGCGGCAAGTCCGCCCGTCCGATGCGCGAATCTTCATGATGATGAATGAGGTGCTCTGTATGAAAAAGCGTCTTCTTCCGCTTCTGCTGGCGATTTTCTGCCTGTTCTGTCTTTCCGCCTTTGCTGAGGAGGATGACGATGATTCAATCGTTGCGCCGGTTGAGTTTGTGCTGCTGAAGCCGGGCGATGCTTCGGAGGATGTGCGCATTCTTCAGGAACGTCTTGTGTCCGTCGGCTATCTGGCCGAGGCAACGGGGATATATGACGAAAGCACCGAGGAGGCCGTGAGGCGCGTTCAGCAGGCGTATGGTCTTGAGGCAACAGGCGAGGCGGACGATGATACGCAGGAGGTCATCTTTGGCGATTGCTATCTGCCGCTCAAATTAGACGACCAAAACGAGCAGGTGCGTGCGCTTCAGGAAAAGCTCAAGGAGCTGTCCGTTTATTCGGATGCGGCGGACGGCGTGTTCGGGCTGACCACCCAGCAGGCCGTGGAGATGTTCCAGAAAATGTACGGCCTGACCGTGACGGGCGAGGCGGATACCGATACGCTGGCGCTGCTTTATTCCGACTTGTCGGAGGCCGTCCTTCTGCCCACGGCGACGCCCGCTCCCGCGCCCGGCACGATTACGGTGGATGAGGCGGACGTCGTGCCGTTCACGAAGAAGCTCGCCTACGGCTCCACGGGCGCGAACGTCCAGAAGGTGCAGGAAAAGCTGAAGGAGCTGGGCTTCTTCACCTATAAAAAGACGACCACGGGCTTTTATAAGAACACGCAGGCCGCCGTCAAGCAGTTTCAGGAATACAACGGCCTGCTCGTTACGGGCATTGTGGATAAGGACACATGGAACGCGCTGTTTAATTCCGTGGATGTCGTTCCCGCCGACGCCACGCCGCGCCCTTCGCCCGAACCCACGCCGCAGCCCTATTTCGTGGATGTGGATACGCGAAATCAGGTGACGAAGGTCTACACCTACGATGAGAACAAAGAATATACGGTGCTGGTGCAGGTCATGATATGTTCCACCGGCACGAGCAAGTATCCCAGCGATGTCGGCACATGGACGCTGTCCGGCCGCACGGCGCGCTGGTGCACCTTCCCCAAGTGGGGCGGCGGCACGGCGCAGTATTGGACGAAAATCAACGAAAACATCGCCTTCCATTCCGTCATGTTCGCCAATTATGACACCAGCAAGCTCAACACGAAATCCTTCAACAATCTGGGCAAAAAGGCGTCGCACGGCTGCATTCGCCTGACGGTGACGGACGCCAAATGGATTTACGACAACTGCGGCAAGGGCACGCAGGTGTACATCCATAACGACAGCAACACGGATTCGGAGCTTCTGGCCTTCGCCAAGTACCGAAAAACGCACAGCTCCGTGATGCTGCCGGACACAACCGGCTTCAATATCAACGCTCAGCCGCCGGAATACCGCCGTCTGAAGAGCGGCTCGCAGGGCGACGACGTCACATGGCTGCAGATGACGCTCAAGGAGCTTGGCTATTTTGAAAGCACCGTGACCGGCTATTACGGGCCGCTGACCGTCTCCGCGGTCAAGAAATTCCAACGCGCCAACGGCCTGAATGCCGATGGCGTGCTGGGCGACAAGACTTATCAGAAGCTCTACGAAAAACAGCTCGCCGCCGCAGCAACGGAAACCCCTGTACCGGCGGACGAAACGTAATATCCGAATATACATGAAACAGTCTCCGAAAAATGCAGGATTTCGGAGACTGTTTTTGCGGTATGTAAGTTGAGATGATTGCACTTTGAATCTGATACTATTTAAGAACAGTACAGCCAAGAAAGAAATGAATCATTTGTCTTTCTGCTAATCAGTATGTTCTATGAATATCACATTTGTAATTAGTCGTACATACCCCAGAAGCCTTCAGGAATTTCAGTGCTAATGGTATAGCTTGTTCCTTCCTGCGGGTCACCATCAACATATTTTACCCAGCCAGGAAATGCTGCCATCGGCATTTGACCGCCAGTTGTCGTCATTGCTGCATACAATGTCTCAGAGGGATATTCACCAGTGGAACACCAGATGTCCAGCCAGGTCAGATAATCCATTGCGATTCCTTTGCAATGTGTTACGCCAGGCATGACATAGAATTTGCAGAAGGAGTCAACCTTTTCTTGGCCGTATTTTTCAACATAGCCACGATACTGCTGGATGAGCTGCCACGGACTCATGGACATATCATTCCAACCTGCGAAAAAAATAAGCTTGCCATTGTTTGCGATGAAGTCATCGAAATCAGGACTGTTTGCATCATATTCTTCAGAAGCAGCCATCAGCATATTATAGAGTGTCTCATCCGGATGGAAATAATCATGATCAATCAGCACCCATGTCGGATCTTTTGTAATGAAATATTTGAATACGCCATCAGCACGATCACCGTGATGCACATTGTAGGTGGTATCAAGCGGTTCACGCGGAACAGGATCCGGCCCAAGATCCATTGCTCCGCCTTCCAAAGCGGAATAACCATGGTAGGAACTCATGCCATTTGCCATGGAATACTCAAGAGTATATCCATTTTCATACACATCAATGGTTTTCAACTGAGCTTCGGTTAAATTATATTTTTCGGTAATTTCTCTGAGAAAGTTATCGCGGTTTGCACGCGCTGCGTAGATATTGCTGACAATGCCGTCTTTGATTCCATCCAGTTCGTCATACAGCGCAATTGCATCAGACTGAATCGCTTTGACGGTTTTTTCATCAATAAAACCATCAGAATAAGGATAGTTTTCGGCATCATAGCTTTCATAAACCGCTTGAGAAAGGATTGCTCCCCACATACGGATTAACACATAGTTAGATGCAGGCTCACAACAGAAGATGCCATCATAATATTTGCCATAGGTTGTTGCACATTCTAATGCTTCACGACCGCCTGTTGAACCGCCTGCAAAGAATTTGAAGATGGGTTCCTGACCGTAAAAAGCATTTGTAACATAGCACATGACATCATAGGCCTTGATTAGATGGAGACGGGTATAGTTTTGAAGTGACTCTTCATTCGAAGCAAACGAGGCATCCATTGAACTTTCAGACTGATGGCCGGAGTCGTCTCCATAGACAACATAGCCCTTGTCAATGGCAATTTCTCCACCAACTGAACCGGTACCGGTCAGCTTCGGGATAGATCCGTTATTCGCACCCCCGCCTAACTGAACGGAACGGCCATTCCACTTGATAGGCAACAGAAGCCGGTATTCGATATTCGGAGCTGTTTTATCAATAGGATAGATATATCCGAATACGTTTACATACTGTACTTCAGAATCTGTTTCAGATGTTGCTATTTCGGCAGCAATAATTTCACCGCCGTTTGTTGCTTCTTTGAAAGCTTCAGCGGGAATTTTTAAACCAACAAGAGATTGAAAGTCAATCACAGGGGAAATTTCAGTTTCAGTAGCTAAAGGAACGGTTCTCTCTTCAGCTAACGCACCGCATGACATTGCACTTAATAGGCAAAGCGCAAGAATACAGGACAGAAATTTTTTCATGGTTGGTTTCCTCCGTTTGTTATTAAATAACTGTTGTTAGGCAGCTATTTATGCATTTTTCAGAACATGGATATCAATTGCGGAACAATCCGCAATTGACAAAACTATTTATGTCCTTACTGAAAGGTGACGGGTTCAGTAACAAGCTCGCCGGAGTTTACATTCACTGTGCGAATGAGCGTCATACCTTTTTCGGCAGGCGCAGAACGAGGCATCTTTACGATTTTTTCTGGCTCAGTATAGGTGTAATCACTCGCAGAAGCACTAAAGACAAGCATATTCGTGAGACAAAGGACAAGTAGTAACGTAAGGCGTCTTTTCATACCGTTTCCTCCTTATTGTTTTATAGATAAGCCGGAAAGCGAGGCTGATTGCCCCCTTAAACAGTTCAAAAATTTGAGACTCTATGATGTGGCACATCCGTCCAAAAAGAGGACAATGGAATCACGCTCCTTTATAAAATTCAACTAAAAAGCAACTTGGTTTGGCACGCGCTCCTTAGAAATCTGAACCGGCGTTAGTTCTTTTTCTTTAAGATAAGATGCAATGCACCTTCGACTTGCTGTTTATGCTTCGGGTGGATGGTTGTTCAAAAAAGGTAAATGAAAACAAATTTGATGGTCGAAATGCGCATCAAAAGAAAACCATGCTAAAATCAATCAAAAATCATTATATAAATATTTAATTTTATTTCGGCAGCATTAACGGATACGAATTGTTCGATTCCCCTCCTTCCGAAGAACACATTGGTTTTGTCCTAGCAGAGAAGTGATGTTGAGATTGATTATTATATAGCACTTTGAAATTTTAAAGTCAAATATATATTTTATTATGAATATTATAAAATATGGTTTATCATGGCATGAATTCGACATCTTATACGAGAAAGAAAAAATATAAGACAACACCGCACGATTCGGCGGCCCCGCCGAATCGTGCGGTGTTGGCATAAAACCATTTATTTTTGTAGATTGACCAGGCCGTCCCGCACGGCGGACAGCAGCGCCTTTAAATCCTCGACCCGCTCCTGCAGGCGCTTTCCGTTGTCGGTATCCCGAATGTGTAGCCGATTCGGATAGGTGACGAACGACAGGGATTGGGAACGGATGTCACGGCCGTCGTTCAGCGCCTCTTCAAAGGTGGAGAAAGGCTGATGCGACATGAGCCGCATCCCGTGCGAGTTGGAAATCAGCGTATAGCCGGCGATGCCCGTGGTTTTCTGGTAGGCCCGGCAGAAGCCGCCGTCAATCACAATCAGCCGTCCGCCCGCTTTGAGGGGGCTTTCGCCGCGAATGACCCGAATGGGCGTGTGGCCGTTGATGATGTGCCCCGTCTCGTTCAGCCCGAAGGCGGCTAAAATACGCAGGCAATCCTTTTCGTTGTTGCAATAAACATAGTAAGGATTGCGCGGCTCGTGCCATGCCTCCTTGTCCTGCACGAAAAACCGCGCAAAGGTGGTTACATGGCGGCCGCAGAGGGGCGAATCATCTCCGCACCAGAGGTACCACATGAAGTCCAGCGCCTTTTGGTCGCCCTCATGGAAGGCGCGGCGCGCCATCATGTCCGCATAGTCCATCAGTGCGGGGCCGGAAAGCCGCTGCCCCTCCAGGCATTTCACATGGAAGCTGCCGTCCTCATCCATCGGGACACAGCCGTGAAATAAGAGGTTGCCGTTGTAGCGGCGGTACAGCCGCCCCTGCGCATACAAAAAGCTGATGTGGCTGCGCAGGCGCAGGCTCTGGCGGAAGGAGTCGCACAGGCCGGATATCACCTGCTGCTCCTCATCGGTCAGGGCGTAGGGGTCGTCCTGCTGCAGGGTCGGCAGACGGCGCGGCAGGATGGGCCAAGACGTATCGTCGATGCGCACGGTGCCGGCATTCAAATCGAGCTTATCCAGCAGCAGCCTGTCTTCCATCCCGAAGTCCGGATTTCGGCGGATGAGCTGGCCTTCCAATTTAAACATCATGACGGTGATGGCTTCCAGCGCTGCCTGATCCGTTTCCATTTCGGGATACAGCTTTTCGGCAAAGAGCGCCAGGGGGCGCAGGGGAATGCCGTAGCTGTTTTCCAATATCTCCATGTTGCGGTATTGCAGACAGTTGCGCACAACGCCCGCCACGCATGCCGCGCTGCCGGAAGCCGCGCCCATCCACAGAATATCGTGGTTGCCCCATTCGATATCGATGCTGTGGTGGCGCATCAGGATGTCCATGACGCTGTCCGAACGGGCGCCGCGGTCGAAAATATCGCCCACGACGTGCAGCCTGTCCACGGCCAAATGCTTGATTAAATCCGCGAGAACGATGATAAAATCATCGCCGCTGCCGATGTCAATCAGCGTATCCAGAATGGACTGATGATACTGATGGCGGTTATCGTCTTCATCGGTCTGGGCGTGGAGCAGCTCATCCAGAATGCGCGCATACGCCTCCGGCATCGCTCTTCTGACCCTTGAACGGGTGTATTTGCCGGAGAACATCCGCGCCAGAAGCACGAGCCGCCCCATCTGCGTCTGATACCACGCAGGACAGAGCCTGCCTTCATCCCGAAGGAGCTTCAGCTTTTGGCGCGGGTAATAAATCAGCGTGCAAAGCTCGGAGACCTCCATGCCCGTCATGTTGTCTCCGAGCCAAAGATTGACCTTCTCCCGCACCACGCCGGAGCAGTTGTTCATGATATGGCAGAAGGATTCGTATTCGCCGTGAATATCGCTCATGAAATGCTCGGTGCCCTTGGGGAGGCTCAAAACCCCGCTCAGGTTGATGATTTCGGTGCAGAGCTCCTGCTCGGAATGAAACTGCTCCGCCAAGAGCCCCAGGTATTTGAGCCGCTCAGCCGTCATATTCTGCATCCGCCCGTCCTCCTTGCCGTTTATATGCTTTTGCCTGTTTTATTATACGTTTTTTGTCAGATAAGCGCAAGGAAAATTTTGCCGGGAGAGGGCTGCAAAAAGCCGAAACGAACTTATGCGTTTTCTGCCCCGCAGGCCAGCTTCCGCACGCGGACGACGTCTTTGAGACAGGTGAGCGCATCAATCAGGCGGTCATCCGGAATTTCGGACAGTTCCAAGACCGTGACGGCGTAGTCGCCGCGGCTTTTATTGACCATGCCGGAAATGTTCAGGCCGCGTCCGGAGATCAGCGAGGAAATGGCGGAGACGAGGCCGGGCACATTTTTGTGAATGAGCAGGATGCGGCTGCCCTCCGGCGTTCCGAGCGCGATGTCGGGCAGATTGACGCTGTTTTTGATGATGCCGAATTCAAGGTAATCCCTCAGCGCCCGCGCCGCCATTTCAGCGCAGCGCTCCTCGCTTTCCGGCGTGGATGCGCCCAAGTGCGGCAGACAGATGGCGTGGGGCACGTCCAGCAGGTCGTCCACGGGAAAATCCGTCACATAGGCGGACAGCAGGCCGCTTTCCAGCGCATCCTTGACTTCTTCGGTATCGCAGAGCTCGGCGCGGGAGAAGTTCAGCAGCCGCGCCCCCTTTTTGACGCCCTTTAAAAATTCCCTGTTCACCATCGCCCGCGTCTGGTCGGTCAGCGGGATGTGCAACGTAATGTAGTCGGCATTTTTCACAGCGTCCTCCATGCGCACGGCATGGCGGACGGAGCGCGACAGGCTCCATGCGTGTTCAACGGAAATAAACGGGTCATAGCCGATGACCTCCATGCCAAAGCCCGTGGCGGCGGCATTGGCGACCAAAGCGCCGATTGCGCCGAGCCCTAAAACGGCCAGCGTTTTCCCGCGCAGCTCAGGTCCCGAAAAGGCGCTCTTTCCCTTTTCGACCAGCTTAGACAGGTCGGGCTGCCCTTTCAGTCCCTTGGCAAAGGCCAGGCCGCCCGCAATATCGCGGCTGGCCAGCAGAAGGCCGTCCATCGTCAGCTCCGCCACGGCATTGGCGTTCGCGCCGGGCGTGTTGAACACGACAATGCCCTCTGCGGCGCATTCGGCAAGGGGGATGTTGTTGACCCCCGCGCCTGCGCGGGCAATGGCCAGCAGCGTATCGGGACGGGGCATGGCGTGCATATCCGCGCTGCGCACCAAAATGGCATCCGGCGTCGGCTCTTCCTTGGAAAGAGTGTACTGACCGGCGGACAACACCTGATGCACAACGGGCGAAATTTCATTCAGAAGCCGGATTTTATACATATGCTTTTTCTCCTTAAGCGTTCAGTTCAAAGGCTTTCATGCAGTCCACCAGCTTTTGAACGCCGCAGAGCGGCATGGCATTGTAGATGCTGGCGCGCATACCGCCGACGGAGCGATGCCCCTTCAGGTTCACAAGCCCGTGCGCGGCGGCGAATTTGACAAATTCCGCGTCCTTGTCCTGATTGCCCGTCACAAAGGTTACATTCATCAGGGAGCGGAAAGCCTTGTCCGCCGTCGGCTTAAAGAGGCGGCTGTTGTCCAGATAGTCATACAAAAGCGCGGCTTTTTGCCGATTGACCGCATAAATTCCCTCGACACCGCCCTGCGTTTTCAGCCATTCAAAGCAAAGGCCGGATACATAGATGCCGAAGGTGTTGGGCGTGTTGAGCATGCTGCCGTTTTCATCCTCCAGCGTCCAGTTCATGACCTTCGGACAATCGGGACGGGCGTGCCCCAGCAAATCCTTCCGGACAATCAGCACCGCAAGACCGGCGGGACCTATGTTTTTCTGCGCGCCCGCGTACAGCACGCCGAAGTCCTCAACGCAATAGGGCTGGCTCAGGATGGAGCTGCTGACGTCGGCCACGAGCGGGGCTCTGCCCTTGGGCAAATCCATAAAGCGCGTGCCGTAGATGGTGTTGTTGGCGGTAATGTGGAGATAATCCGCGTCATCGTTCAGATGCCCGCGCCAGTCTGGGATATAGGCATAGTTGTCCGCACGGGAGGAGGCAGCGATGCGGACGGTGCCGAACTTGGCCGCTTCCTGCGCCGCGCCGTGGGCAAAATTGCCGCTGTCGATATAGTCTGCCTTGCCTGTTTTCATGAGATTCAGGGGGATGGCGGCAAACTGCAGCGTCGCGCCGCCGTGCAGAAACAGGACGGAATAGGTGCTTGGGATGTGCATCAGCTCGCGCAGGGAAGCCTCGGCACGGTTGATAATATCCTGATACATTCCGCTGCGGTGGCTCATTTCCATGACGGACATGCCGGCCGTTTCAAAAACGGGCAGCTGCTCCTTCACCTTTTCAAGTACGGGCAGGGGCAGCATGGAAGGCCCCGGAGAAAAATTGAATACACGCTCCATGATCATACGTTCCCTTCGTTTGTATATGGCGGGACAGATTTTGCCCTGCGGGTTTAATATGTCCTTATAAATATCATATAGCAAAATGAATGAAAAAGCAAGCAAAGAACAGGAAAAAAACAAAGCCCAAGAGGGACTCCTCTCAGGCTCTATGCGTTGATATGCACTTCGATGCCGTTTCTTATACCCTTTCCCGCACGAAGCGGCCTGCGCATCAGAAGAAAAAGCCGTTACACCGTCTTTGTCGTCCAGCGTCCGCTTGCGAAGCGCGGATAGAAGAAGGCGAAGCGCAGGGCGATTTCCGTCATGCAGAAGAGCCAAGTCAGCGGCAGGGTCAGGTGCAGCACGTTGACGGCCAGCAGGGTCATCAGCGGGCGGACGACGCTGACGCAGAAGGTCATGCAGACAGCGACATAAATGTTGTCGCCCGCCCCGCGCAGACAGCCGGACAGCACGACCGAGCCGGTCTGAAACGGCTGCATCAGGGCGACGATGAGCAGCGTGCTTTCGCTGAGCGCCAGCACCGCGTCCGCATCCGCCGTTCCATCATCCAAGAACAGCGAGCAAAGCGGCGCACGGAAGACGGTCAGCAGCACCAGCAGCACCATTGAGACCATCAGCGCGTACCGCTGGGAAATTTTTCCGTACAATATCGACAGGTCAGGCCGCTTCTTTCCCAAATTCTGCCCGACCAGGGAGGTGGCGGCGATGCCGATGCCGTCGCCGAAGGTGAAGGTGATGTTCAGAAACTGCATGCAGATGATGTGCGCCGCGTGGCTGATTTGCCCCATGCCGACGATGAGCGCCGTATAGACGAAGAAGCCGAAGCGAAGGCCGACCTGCTCCAGCATGGCGTTGCCGCCCACCTTGGCGATGGAGCGCATGATGTCCTTTTCAAAGCGCCACGGGCCGCGCACGCCGATGTACAGATAGCCTTCCATGCCCTTGGGCTTGGCAAACACGGTCAGGAACGCCAGCACCGCGCCCACGACAATGCCGATGACGGACGCGATGGCCGCGCCCTCCACGCCGAGCCGCGGGAAGCCCCAGTTGCCGCCGATGAGCAGGTAATTGAAGAAAACATTCACCAAATTGCTGACGATGTTCACATACATGGTCAGCTTGGTGTTGCCGATGCCGCGCTGAGCGGCGTTGATGCACATGGCGGCAGCGTTGACGGGCAGGGAACACATCAAAATCCTGAAATAATTGATGCCCATGCGGAGCGCCTCGGACTCCTCGGCCGAATTTTCATTGCCGCCCGCCAGACGAATCAGCGGCTCGGCCAGCACCAGCGCCAGTCCCGTCAGCAGGACAGACAGCAGCAGCACCAGCATCAGCGAATTGCGCAGCGTCCTTCTGGCGTCCTCCTGCCGCCCCTCTCCCTTGCGGCGGGCGACAATGGCCGTTACGCCGACATTCAGCGCGAAAAATACGCAGAGAAAAATCATGCGCGGCTGGGTGGGCAGGCCGACGGCGGAAATCGCCGTCTTGCCCAGAATGCCTATCATCATGGTGTCCATGCTGCCAATCAGACTCATCAGCACCATTTCCGCGACGCTGGGCGCGGCGATGCGCAGCACCTCGCCGTAGGCCGATTTCGCATCCGGCAGCTCGCCCAAACGCTTGTCCGGACGAATCATGCCATCCGGAGAAAACAGCTTGTGAATCAGGGGGACATCCATGAAATGCACGGCAGTACAATCCTTTCGGCGCCTCACGGCATATTTGTTTCAGTATAGCACGCCTTTTGCAAATTTCAAGCGCCGAATCAGAGATTTATCGCCGCGGGCTTCAAAAAATATTCAATTCAGCTGTTGACATTTTGCGAAACCTGTACTATTATATATACCGTTCGCTTGTGATGCGCCATTAGCTCAGTTGGTAGAGCACCTGACTCTTAATCAGGGTGTCCCGGGTTCGAGTCCCTGATGGCGCACCATTCGCCCGAAGGCCTTGCTTTCGGGCACTTTTGTTTTTTTATTGCAGATACGCTCTGCCGAAGGTTAACACCTTTGGCAGAGCGTTTTGCAATAAGACGGCAGCTTATTCGTCAATGGATGCCATGATTGCCGCCATTTCAACTGCGCGATGCGGGCCGTTTGCGAATGGCTGCGGTGCACCGGAGCAGGAAGCGTCATTAGTGCTTAAGTCATTAAGAACACTGCGTATTGTTTTCGAGTATGCGCCTGCTCCATCTAACTCCTTTGCAATGATTGTCAGCATATCGAGGACAGGGACTTGTCACAGGCGGATGCGGGCAAGCTGCTGCATACATCGCAGCAGGGATACAGCCATATCGAAAACGGAAGGGCGGAGCTGGAAATCGGGAACTTGATTGTGCTGTGCAGATAGTATCATCTCTCCGCCGATTCTGTTATCGGCCCGACGGACAAGCCGCGGCCTTTCCGCAGCGTTTGACTGCAAAATATCCATTGGATATACGGCGAATTTGTTGATTTTGACAGACGCAGGTCAGCCGGCCGAAAAAAATTTTCAAAAATATCTTTTCAGGGCTTGACAGCCATGGTTAGAGGTGCTAAACTATCCGGCGGTTAGAGAGAGTTAACCTCTCCGGCCGTTTCTTGCCCCGTGAGTTAGATTTTTCTAATTGGAGGGAAGTGCGAAGCAGCATGATGCCGTTGGGGATGGCAAGCGTTGGTGATGTGAACATCATCAAGCAGATCAAGGGCCGCGATGAGGTGCGTCAGCATCTGTCCGAAATGGGCTTTGTCGTTGGCGCTGAGGTGACGGTGGTCAGTGAACTGGGCGGCAACCTGATTCTGAACATCAAGGAAAGCCGCGTGGCGCTGGACAAAACCATGGCCATGAGAATCATGGTCTGAAGATGAAAGGAGAAGACGTATGAAGACCCTCAAGGATGTCAAGATCGGCGAGAGCGCAGTCATCGAACGGCTGCACGGCGAGGGCGCGCTGAAGCGCCGCATTATGGACATGGGATTGACCAAGGGCACAGAGGTCTATGTGCGCAAGGTCGCGCCGCTGGGCGACCCGCTGGAGCTGACCGTGCGCGGCTATGAGCTGAGCGTGCGCAAGGCGGACGCGGAACTCATTGAAGTCAAGTAAGCCTTTCAAATTCATGAGGCGGCAGGGCAGAAGCCCCGCGCCAACGAAGGAGGAAATTTCTTATGGCCATTAAAATCGCGCTGGCAGGCAACCCGAACTGCGGCAAAACGACGCTGTTCAATGCGCTGACCGGCTCCAACCAGTTCGTGGGCAACTGGCCCGGCGTCACGGTCGAAAAGAAGGAAGGCCGTCTCAGGAAGCACGATGACGTGGTGATTATGGACCTGCCCGGCATCTACTCCCTGTCTCCCTACACCTTGGAGGAAGTCGTCTCCCGCAACTACCTGATTACCGAGCGCCCGGACGCCATCCTCAACCTGATTGACGGCACAAACCTTGAGCGCAACCTGTACCTGACCACACAGCTCACCGAGCTTGGCATCCCTGTGGTCGTGGCCGTTAACATGATAGATGTCGTCCGCAAGAACGGCGACAAGATAAACATCGATGAATTGTCCCGTCAGCTCGGCTGCAAGGTCATGGAAATCTCCGCCCTGAAGGGCGAGGGCATCATGGAGGCTGCCGAGGCCGCGATTGAGGCCTCCAAGGGCACCAAAACCGTTCCCATGCACACCTTCTCCGGCCCGGTCGAGCATGCCATCGCCCACATCGAAGAGGCGACGCTGCATGATCTGCCGCAGGAGCAGCAGCGCTGGTACGCCATCAAGATTTTCGAGCGCGACAGCAAGGTGCTGGAGCAGCTGAAGATTCCATCGGAAAAGATGCAGCACATCGAAAGCGACATTAAGGCCGCCGAGGATGAGCTGGATGACGATGCCGAGTCCATCATCACCAACGAGCGCTATGTGTACATCGCTCAGGTCATCAAGGCCTGCTACAAGAAAAAGAACGCGGGCAAGATGTCCGTGTCCGATAAGATTGACCGCGTTGTGACCAACCGCTGGCTGGGCCTGCCGATTTTCGCCGTGGTCATGTTCCTTGTGTACTATATCTCGATGGTCACGGTCGGCTCTTGGGCGACGGACTGGGCGAACGACGGCCTGTTCGGAGACGGCTGGCATCTGTTCGGCATCGGCTCCGGCGAATATGAGGAGGCTGCCGAGACCTACGGCGACACCGACCAGATTATCGACGCCTTCATGAGCGAGTACGGCACGGAGGAAATGGCCGCCGCGCTGGACGCCGAGAGCGAAGAATACACCGAAGAGGGCGCAAAGGCCGCTCTGGAAGAGCTGATTGCCCTGACCCCCGATGATGCAAGCGTCACCTATCAGCTGGAGGACGAGGAGACCCTGGAGGTCACCGATGTTCCCGATACCACCAAGGCGCAGCTCACCGCGGCGGTCGAGCAGTACCTGAACACCGCATACAAGGACGGCTACGGCGCTCCCGATACCGCCGCCTACGGCGTGTGGGTGCCCGGCATTCCGGCGCTCATCGGCGACGCGCTGGATAACAGCGGCTGCGCCGATTGGCTGAAGGGCTTGATTCTGGACGGCATCGTGGCCGGCGTTGGCGCCGTCTTGGGCTTCGTGCCCCAGATGCTGGTGCTGTTCCTGCTCCTGGCCATTCTGGAAGCCTGCGGCTACATGGCGCGTATCGCCTTCGTTCTGGACCGTGTGTTCCGCAAGTTCGGTCTGTCCGGCAAGTCCTTCATTCCGATTCTCATCGGCACCGGCTGCGGCGTGCCCGGCATCATGGCCTCCCGTACCATTGAAAACGAGCGTGACCGCCGCATGACCATCATGACGACCACGTTCATCCCCTGCGGCGCGAAGGTGCCCTTCATCGCCATGATTGCCGGCGCTCTGTTCGGCGGCTCCGCGTGGGTGTCCACCTCCGCTTACTTTATCGGCATGGCCGCCATCATCGTCAGCGGCATTATGCTGAAGAAGTCCAAGATGTTTTCCGGCGACCCCGCTCCCTTCGTTATGGAGCTGCCCGCTTACCACTGGCCGACCGTCGGCAACGTGCTGCGCAGCATGTGGGAGCGCGGCTGGAGCTTCATCAAGAAGGCCGGCACCATCATCCTCCTGTCCACCATCTTTGTCTGGTTCACCACCTACTTCGGCGTTGTGGACGGCGCGTTCCGCATGCTGTCTGAGGATGAAATCGACCACTCCATCCTGGCTGCCATCGGCGGCGCGATTGCCTGGATATTCACGCCCCTGGGCTGGGGCAACTGGCAGGCTGCCGTTGCGTCCATCACCGGCCTTGTCGCCAAGGAAAACATCGTCGGTACGCTGGGCATCCTCTATGGCGGCGGCGACGCTTCCGTGTATGCGAATCTGGCGGCTGCCTTCACAGGCATCTCCGGCTTCTCCTTCCTCGTGTTCAACCTCCTGTGCGCTCCCTGCTTTGCGGCTATCGGCGCTATCAAGCGCGAGATGAACAACGCCAAGTGGACCTGGGCGGCCATCGGCTATCAGTGCGGCTTCGCTTACCTGATTGCCCTGATGGTGTATCAGTTCGGTATGCTGTTCGAGGGCACGTTCAGCCTGTGGGTCGTGGCCGCAGCAGTCGTGCTGGTGGCAATGCTCTACTTCCTCTTTCGGAAAAATCCCTATGATGAAAACGGCGTCAAGGCGGTGAAATAAGCATGGCAACAGCAATCGTCGGCGGTGTGCTGCTCGTAATTGTCGGAGCAATCATCTACAGCCTGATTAAAGGAAAGAAAAACGGCAGGCATATTTGCGGCGGCGATTGCGCACACTGCAAAGGCTGCCAGCATCATTAAGGCGATACCCTTTCGGGGAGTGCGGGAATGGCCCCGCATTCCCCGTTTTTTACACTCAGCCGCCAAGGAGGGACATAAAAGCCATGTCAACATCCCTGATTCGCTGCCTGCTGGCGGTGTACGCCCTGTCCGAGACCTATGCAAAAATCGCCTCGAAGGATGTGGCGCATCTCTTGGGCGTGAAGCGCCCGACCGTTCATCGCTCCCTCACCGTCCTGCAGGAAAAGGGACTGGTGCAAAAGGAGCTGTACGGCGACATCCACCTGACCGAGCAGGGGAGGACGGAGGCTGCACGGCTGGAGAAAATGCGGGATGACCTTGCCCTTCTCCTGGCGCACCGCCTTGAGCTGCCGCCCGATGAGGGTCTCAAGGCCGCTTTTGCCCTGATGAGCGGGCTGAACGGCGAAAGCCTGAGCCGCCTTCAGCAAATGGCGGAGCATTCGGCTAACCCCGAGTGCTGCCCCGTTTTCTGAAGAACCGTCATTCATATGCAGCAAGCGGGCTGTGGGTATCTCCGTCCAAAAAACAGCTCGCTTTTTTATTCGATATTACATATATTGATAAATATAGGAGCGATATATAAAATCCGTGCTTTTCAAAGCGCGGGTTTTGTTATATAATAACCTTGCCGCCGGGAAAAGAGGCGGCGCGGGGATGGAATGAGAGAGTCGGAGAGTGCTTCCGTCCCGATAGATACGGCGGACGGCCGTATCATACCGGATGCCGAACGCATCAGAATGGAGGAATGAAGCACGATGAGTGAACATTGCTACGAGGTTGTGGACAGCGTGGAAAAATTAGAGGCTGCCATTGCCCAAGTCAAGGCGGCGCAGAAGAAGTTTGCCGCCTATACGCAGGAGCAGGTGGACAGGATTTTCCAGGCGGCGGCCATCGCCGCAGACCAGCAGCGCATCCCGCTGGCCAAGCTCGCCGTTGAGGAGACCGGCATGGGCGTTGCGGAGGACAAAATCATCAAAAACCACTACGCCGCCGAGTACATCTACAACGCCTACAAGGACACCAAGACCTGCGGCGTGATTGAGGAAGACAAAGCCTTCGGCATTCAGAAAATCGCCGAGCCGATTGGCGTGATCGCCGCCGTCATTCCCACCACCAACCCCACATCGACCGCTATTTTCAAGACCATGATTGCGCTGAAAACGCGCAACGGCATCATCATCAGCCCGCATCCCCGCGCCAAGAGATCCACCATCGCGGCCGCCAAGGTCGTGCTGGAGGCGGCGGTCAAGGCCGGCGCGCCGGAGGGCATCATCCGCTGGATAGACATTCCCTCCCTTGACATGACCAACCTTGTGATGAAGGAAGCCGATATCATTTTGGCCACCGGCGGCCCCGGCATGGTGAAGGCCGCCTATTCCAGCGGCAAGCCCGCTTTGGGCGTCGGCGCAGGCAACACCCCCGCCATCATCGACGACAGCGCGGATGTCGTGCTGGCCGTCAACTCCATCATTCATTCCAAGACCTTTGACAACGGCATGATTTGCGCCTCCGAGCAGAGCGTCATCGTGCTGGACGGCGTGTATGATGCCGTCCGTCAGGAGTTTGCCGACCGCGGCTGCTATTTCCTGAACGAGGAAGAGACCGAGAAGGTTCGCAAGACCATTTTGATTAACGGCGCTCTCAACGCGAAAATCGTCGGCCAGAAGGCGCACACCATCGCGGCGCTGGCGGGCGTTCAGGTGCCTGAATATACGAAAATTCTCATCGGCGAGGTCGAGAGCGTTGAGCTTTCCGAGGAATTTGCGCATGAAAAGCTGTCGCCCGTGCTGGCGATGTACCGTGCGCATGATTTGCAGGACGCCTTTGCCAAGGCGGAGCGTCTCGTGGCGGACGGCGGCTACGGCCACACCTCCTCCATTTATCTGGACGCCGTGAACGGGCGCGACAAAATCGCCGAATTCTCTTCCCGCATGAAGACCTGCCGTATTCTGGTCAACACGCCTTCCTCTCAGGGCGGCATCGGCGATTTGTACAACTTCAAGCTCGCTCCCTCCCTGACGCTGGGCTGCGGCTCATGGGGCGGCAACAGCGTGTCCGAAAACGTGGGCGTGAAGCACCTTATCAATATCAAGACTGTGGCTGAACGGAGGGAGAATATGCTGTGGTTCCGCGCACCCGAAAAGGTGTATCTGAAGAAGGGCTGCCTGCCGGTGGCGCTGGACGAACTGAAGCATGTCATGCACAAGAAAAAGGCTTTCATTGTGACGGACTCCTTCCTCTATCATAACGGCTATACCAAGCCCATCACCGATAAGCTGGACGAAATGGGCATCACGCATACGACCTTCTTTGACGTCGCGCCCGACCCCACGCTGGCCTGCGCAAAGGCCGGTGCAAAGCAGATGGCGGACTTTGAGCCGGACTGCATCATCGCACTCGGCGGCGGCAGCGCCATGGACGCGGGCAAGATTATGTGGGTTCTGTATGAGCATCCCGAAGCTGACTTTATGGACATGGCCATGCGCTTCATGGACATCAGAAAGCGCGTCTACACCTTCCCGAAGATGGGTGAAAAGGCGTACTTCATCGCCATCCCCACCTCTGCCGGCACGGGCAGCGAGGTCACGCCGTTCGCCGTCATCACGGACGAGCGGTCGGGCGTCAAATACCCGCTGGCGGACTATGAGCTGCTGCCCAAGATGGCCATTATCGACGCGGACTTCCATATGACCGCGCCCAAGGGTCTGACCTCCGCCTCCGGCATCGACGCCGTGACCCACGCGCTGGAAGCCTATGCCTCCATGATGGCGACGGACTACACGGACGGCCTGGCGCTCAAGGCGCTCAAGACCATCTTTGAATACCTGCCCCGCGCCTACAATGACGGGCCGCATGACCCGGTTGCCCGTGAAAAGATGGCGAATGCCGCGACGATGGCGGGCATGGCGTTCGCCAATGCCTTCCTCGGCGTCTGCCATTCGATGGCGCATAAGCTGGGCGCGTTCCATCATCTGCCGCACGGCGTGGCCAACGCGCTGATGATTGAAGAGGTGCTGCGCTTCAATGCCGCCGAGGTGCCCGCCAAGATGGGCACGTTCCCGCAGTATGACCATCCGCACACCTTGGCGCGCTATGCCGAGATTGCCGATTATCTGGGGCTTGGCGGCGTGAGCAGCGAGGACAAGCTCGAGCGTCTGATTGCCGCCGTCAACGAGCTGAAGGACAAAATCGGCATCAGAAAGACCATCCGTGATTATGGCATTGACGAAAAGGACTTCCTTGACAGGCTCGATGCCATGACCGAGCAGGCCTTTGACGACCAATGCACGGGTGCAAATCCCCGCTATCCGCTGATGAGCGAAATCAAGCAGATGTACTTAAATGCCTACTACGGAAACCACTGGTCGGAAAAGCGCGAGGCGCAAAGCGAACGGCTGAGCGATGTGCAGACCGGCGATTTCAAGCAGGCCTATCGCAACGCGCATCAAACACTGTAAGAAGGAGGAATGAAAGATGAATCTGGATCGCGTGATTGCTGTCCGCACCAGCAAAACCATCTACCGCGACGGCGACAAGTGCCTCAAGGTTTTCGCTGAGGACTATTCCAAGGCGGACGTGCTGAATGAGGCGCTGAATCAGGCGCGTATCGAGGAGACCGGCCTTCATATCCCGAAGGTTTTGGAAGTCTGCACCGTTGACGGCAAATGGACCATTGTTTCCGAATTTATCAAGGGCAAGACGCTGGCGCAGCTCATCGAGGAAAATCCCGATAAGAAGGACGAGTACCTGAGCCAATTCGTCGATTTGCAGCTGGAGGTGCAGAGCAAGTCCTGCCCCCTGCTCACAAAGCTCAAGGATAAGATGAACCGCAAAATTTCTCAGGCGGAGCTGGACGCCACCACCCGCTATGACCTGCACACCCGCTTAGAGGGAATGCCCAAGCACAGAAAGCTTTGCCACGGCGATTTCCGTCCCTCCAACATCATCATCACCGAGGACGGAACGGCGTATATTTTGGACTGGAGCCATGCCACGCAGGGCAACGCCTCCGCCGACGCAGCCCGCACCTACCTCTGCTTCTGGCTCAAGGGCGACATGGAGGGCGCGGAAAAATATCTGGACCTGTTCTGCCAAAAGAGCGGCACGGAAAAGCACTATGTGCAGAAGTGGATGCCCATCGTGGCGGCCAGCCAGTCCGTTAAGGGCAACGCCAAGGAGCGGGAGTTCCTGCTGTCCTGGGCGAACGTTGTCGATTATGAGTAAGGAGTTGTTCGCATGAAGATAACCGTTTGTATCGGCTCATCCTGCCACATCAAAGGCTCCCGTCAGGTGGTGGAGCAGCTTCAGTATCTGGTTTCGGAGAACAATTTGAAGGACGCCGTGGAGCTGGCCGGAACGTTCTGCATGGGGCGCTGCCAGCAGGGCGTGTGCGTGACGGTGGACGACCAGTTCTTCTCCGTATCGCCTGAAACGGTGAAGAGCTTCTTTGAGGAAAATGTTCTGAAAAAGCTCTGATTTCCAAAATGAAACGCGCAAACGCGGTGCTGCCGGCAGAAGAAATTCTGTCGGCATTCCGCGTATTCTGTCTGTGTGCACAAGGGGAGGACAAAGCGTATGCCCGCTTGCCTGAGATTAAAGAAATCCAACTGCAAAAACTGCTATAAGTGCATCCGCCACTGTCCCGTGAAGTCCATCCGCTTTTCGGGCAATCAGGCGTATATCATCGACAACGAGTGCATTCTGTGCGGCCAGTGCTTTGTCGTCTGTCCGCAGAACGCCAAGGAAATCGTCAATCAGACCAGCAAGGTGCAGGTGCTTGTGCAGTCCGGCGTACCCGTGTACGTCAGCCTTGCGCCCTCCTTTGCGGCCAATTACGAGGACACGGGCATCGAGGGGATGCGCGAGGCGCTTCGAAAATTGGGCTTTGCCGATGTCGAGGAGACGGCGCTCGGCGCAACGATGGTGAAAAGGGAATACGACCGGATGCTGAAGGAAGAAAAGCGGGATGTGCTGATTTCCTCCTGCTGCCACTCCATTAACCTGCTGATTCAGAAGTATTTTCTGTCGCTCCTTCCCTATCTGGCAGACGTGGAATCGCCCATGCAGGCGCACTGCATGGATATCAAGCGCCGCCATCCGAATGCCAAGACCGTCTTTATCGGCCCGTGCGTGGCGAAGAAGGACGAGGCGGAGATGTATGAGGGCATCGTGGATGCGGTGCTGACCTTTGACGAGCTGAGCGCATGGCTGGAGCAGGAGGGCATTGAGCTGCCCAAAAACCGTCCTGCCGATGCGTGCAGCAGGGCGCGGCTTTTCCCGACGGCGGGCGGCATTTTAAAGACCATGGCGCAGGATGCGCCGGGCTATACATATCTTGCCCTGGACGGCGTGGAAAGCTGCAAGGCCGCCCTGCATGACATCGAGAACGGCAAGATACATCATTGCTTTATCGAAATGTCCGCGTGCGTGGGGAGCTGCATCGGCGGTCCGATCATGGAGAAGAAGCACCACACGCCCGTTCGGGATTATCTGGCCGTTTCCGATTATGCGGGCACGCTGGATTTTGATGTGGAGCAGCCGGAGAAGAGCGAGCTGCGCCTGCATTACACCTCCATCGAGCGGGAGGCGCAGCGCCCGTCCGAAACCGAAATCCGCGAAATCATGCGACAGAAGATGGGCAAGCTGAAGCCCTCGGATGAATTGAACTGCGGCTGCTGCGGCTATGACACCTGCCGTGAAAAGGCCATCGCCATTTATCAGGGCAAGGCGGAGGTCAGCATGTGCCTGCCGTTCCTGAAGGAAAAGGCGGAGTCCTTCTCGGACAACATCGTCAACAACACGCCCAACGGCCTCATCGTGCTGAATGACCAGCTTGAGGTGCAGCAGATTAACAAGGCCGCGCTCAAAATCATGAACCTTCGCTCCGCGTCCGATGTGCTGGGCGAACCGGTCGTGCGCATCATGGACCCCTCGGCGTTCATTCAGACGCAGACCACGGGGCGGGACGTCCGCGCCCAGCGCGTCTATTTGGCGGAATATAAAAAATACGTCGAGCAGACCATCGTCTATGACAGGGATTACAGGCTTCTCATCTGCATCATGCGCGATGTGACGGAGGAGGAGAACGACCGTGAGCGCAAGGAGGAGATAAGCCGCACGACCGTCGAGGTCGCCGATAAGGTGGTGGACAAGCAGATGCGCATCGTGCAGGAAATCGCCTCCCTGCTGGGCGAAACGGCGGCTGAAACCAAGATTGCCCTGACGAAGCTGAAGGAGTCGATTGCCGATGAATGACCTGTGCGCGGATATCGGATATAAAAGCATCAATCATTACGGCGAGCAGCTCTGCGGCGATCATGTGGACTTGGTGGAGCAGAGCGACGGCTCTCAGGTGCTTGTGCTGGCGGACGGCTTGGGGAGCGGCGTGAAGGCGAGCATCCTTTCCACCCTGACCAGCAAAATCATCTCCACCATGATGGCCGAGGGGCTGTCCTTGGAGGACTGCGTGGGGACGATTGCAGCCACCCTGCCGGTCTGCTCCGTGCGCGGCGTCGCCTATTCGACCTTCACCATCCTGCATCTCATCGACAATGAACGGGTCGAAATCATGCAGTATGACAACCCCCTGGTCGTGCTGATTCGCGGCGAGGAGAATTATGACTACCCGAAGACGGAAATGAACATCGGCGGCAAGAAAATTTATAAGTCCGTCATCAAGCTGCAGGAAAACGACGTGTTTGTCGCCATGAGCGACGGCTGCCCGCACGCGGGCATCGGCATGGCGTATAATTTCGGCTGGAAGCGGGAGGACATCATTTCCTTCTTAGAGTCCATCGTGCCGGTCGGCTACACGGCGAAAACGCTCTCGACCATTTTGGTGGATGAATGCAACCGGCTGTACGGCAATCAGCCGGGCGACGATGCGACGGCCTGCGTCGTCCGCATCAGAAAGCGCGAGCCGATGAACCTTCTGTTCGGCTCTCCCTCCAACCGCGATGATGACGAGCGCATGATGAGCCTGTTCTTCTCCAAGGAGGGCAAGCACATCGTCTGCGGCGGCACGACCTCGTCCGTGGCGGCGCGGTATCTGCACACCACCGTGCGCCCGACCATGCAGTTTGAAGACCCCGACGTTCCGCCCATCGCCGAAATGGACGGCGTGGATCTGGTGACGGAGGGCGTCATCACCATCAACAAGGTGCTGACCTATGCCAAGGACTATCTTCAGGACAACGAGACCTATTCCCAGTGGGCTTTCAAGAAGGACGGCGCCTCGCTGATAGCACGGCTTCTGTTCGAGGAGGCGACGGACATCAATTTCTTTGTCGGCCGCGCCATCAACCCCGCGCACCAAAACCCCGACCTGCCTATCAATTTTTCCATAAAAATGAACTTGGTGCAGGAGCTGTCGGAGTGCCTGAAGAAGATGGGCAAGCGCATCAAGGTAAGCTATTTTTAAGCGCTCCGCCGCCATGGACATGGAGCGGGAACCGGCATATATCCCGACGGAGACGGCGGCGTATCGATTGACGATCACCAAGGGGGCTGAATATGTATAAATTTGACACAAAAGTACAGCATTTGAAATACAAGGTGCTGCGCGAGGTCGCACGGCAGGCCTGGCGCAACACGCTGCTGGAGAATGTGATGGACATTCCCAAGATCATCGTGCCGGGCAAAACGCCGACCATGCGCTGCTGCGTCTATAAGGAGCGGGCGATTTTGGGCGAGCGCGTCAAGATGGCCATGGGCGGCAGCAAGGAAAATCCAAACGTCATTCAGGTCATCGACATTGCCTGTGACGAATGTCCCGTGGGCGGCTATGAGGTGACGAACGCCTGCCGCGGGTGTTTGGCGCACAGGTGCGAGGACGTCTGCCGCCGCAAGGCCATTTCCTTTGACCACAACCATGTGGCGCACATCGACAAGAGCCTGTGCGTGGAGTGCGGCGCGTGCGCCAAGGTCTGCCCGTATACGGCCATCGTCAGCCGCAAGCGCCCCTGCCAGAACGCCTGCAAGGTGAAGGCCATCTCCATGAACGAGGAAAAGGCCGCGACCATCGACAACAATAAATGCACCGCCTGCGGCGCGTGCGTGTATCAGTGCCCGTTCGGGGCAATCACGGACAGATCCTTTATCCTGAATGTCATCGACCTGATTAAAAAAAGCGGGCAGAACAGGAATTACAAGATTTACGCCATTGTTGCGCCGTCTATCTCCAGCCAGTTCAGGTACGCCAAATTAGGGCAGGTCATCAGCGGCCTCAAGGCGCTGGGCTTTTTCACCGTGGTGGAGGCCGCTTTGGGCGCGGACATGGTGGCGCAGGCCGAATCAAAGGAGCTGGCGGAGAAGGGCTTTTTGACCTCCTCCTGCTGTCCGGCGTTCGTCAGCTATGTAAAGAGCGCCTTCCCGCAGCTTCTGCCCTATGTGTCGCACAACCTGTCCCCGATGGCTGCGCTGGCCAAGTACATCAAGGACAATACGCCGAATGCCAAGATCGTGTTCATCGGCCCCTGCACGGCGAAAAAGGCCGAGGCGCAGCTGGACACCGTGAAGCCCTATATTGACGCGGTACTGACCTTTGAAGAGCTTCAGGCGCTCTTTGACAGCCGCGACATCGACATCACCACCCTTCCGGAGGAGCTTTTGGACAACGCCTCCTACTACGGCCGCATTTTCGCAAGGAGCGGCGGCCTGACAGACGCAGTGCAGGAGGGACTCAAGGAGCAGAACATCGAATTTGACTTAAAGCCCTGCGCCTGTGACGGCATCGAAGCCTGCAAGCTGGCGCTGCTGAAAAAGAGCAGGAACGCCTTGGACGCGAATTTCATCGAGGGCATGGCCTGCATCGGCGGCTGCATCGGCGGCGCCGGCTGCCTCACCCACGGAGAAAAGAACAAGGCCGAGGTGGATAAATACGGCATGGAGGCGCACGAGAAGACCATTCTGGATGCCATTTCCGTACTGAAATGAGCATGAAAGCGCGGCTTTTCATCGGGGCCGTGCTTTTCTTTGTTGCTTTTTTCATGCCGTTTCGCTATAATATAGGAACGAAAAAAGGAGGGCATGCGGGATGCGGGAGCAGGAACAGGCGATGCAGGGGGTCAATGCGGCGAGAATGCTTCTGCTGACCCTCCTGTTTGTTTCGGTGCGCTTTCTGGCGCTGTCGCCCCTGCTGCTTGGGGGCTGGACGGACAGGCTTTCCGTTTCCAGACAGGCGGCGCTTGGCATCCGCATGGGCGCTTCGCTGCTTCTTTTTCTGCTGCTGTGCTGGCCGGAGCGCCTGTTTCGGCTGCATCAATTCAAAAAAATCTGCGGGAGCGGCGAACAGGGCTTTTCCTACGGCGCGTCCGTCATGCGCGGGCTTTGGCGGCTCTTTCGGGTGCTGCCCGCGCTGCTGCTCTTTTCCGTGACGGCGGGCACATGGCTGTATATTTTTTTCATCGGCAATTTTAAGTCGCTGAGCATCTTAAAGCAGGTCGGCACGCTGGCCGGCGGCAGCTATGACCGCGGCGCTGCGCTGCTTTTTCTGGCGCTGATGCTCTTTGCCCTTGTGCTGGCGCTCCTTTGGCATCGGGACAGGCTGCTGGACTATTTCCCGAACAGGGCGCAGGCCAAACGCATCAAAAAGAACAACGGGGGCGCGCTTTTGCGCCTTTCCCTGACGAATTTCTGTCTGGCGCTTCCCGCCCTGCTCGCATGGGCGGCTGTGCTGGGAATGGCGGCCATTCGTGACCTTTCGTTTGACAAGGGCTTCATGTCGCTGGCGATGGATGCGATGGACAGGCTGAAAACGCTGATGAGCAACGAAATGGCGGTCTATTTGGCGCTGATTTTCCTCTTCCTTTATTGCCCTGCCTTCATCGTGCGCAAATGGCGCACGGCGCGGCTCTGTGTGCGGCTGGAGGAAAAGGATGCGGCTTGACAGACTGCTTTGCCTGCTGGCCGTCGGCACAAGGACGGAGGTGCAGCGGCTGATCCGCACGGGGCGTGTTGCGGTCGGCGGGGAAAAGGTCACCGACCCCTCCGCGCATACGGACGGGCGTGCCGTTTTGGTGGACGGAAAGGCGCTGGACATGCGTCTTACAAGGCATCTGATGCTGAACAAGCCCTCCGGCGTGCTGACGGCGGCGGACGACAGGCGGCAGCGCACGGTGATGGACATCCTCCCGCCGGTTTACAGGACGCTTGGGTGTATGCCTATCGGACGGCTGGACAAGGATACGACCGGCCTGCTGCTTTTGACCACGGACGGAATGCTTGCGCACAGGCTTTTGTCGCCCAAGTCCGACATCAAAAAGGTCTATCTGGCGAAAACGGACACGCCGCTCAGGGAGGAGGATTGCAAAGCCTTTTCCGAGGGGCTGCATTTTAAGGACTTTGACGCCCTGCCCGCCCTGCTTCAAATCCTTTCGCCCGACACGGCGCAAATCACGGTATCGGAGGGGAAATTTCATCAGGTCAAGCGGATGCTCCATGCCGTCGGCCATGAAACGCTGGCGCTCAAGCGCCTGTCCTTCGGCCCGCTTGCATTGGATGAAACGCTTTCTGAGGGGCAGTACAGAGAACTCGGCGAGGAGGAAGCCGCCGCGCTCTATGAAGCGGCGCGCATGAAAACATGAGCCAGCAGTATTTTGCGCGTGAGCCGGACAGCAGGAGCCGTCCCGCCGAATGCGCTTTTTCCTATCGCGGGCAGGAGCTTTTTTTTACGACCGATTCCGGCGTTTTTTCCCGCGGAGAGATTGATTTCGGCACCCGAACGCTTTTGCGGGCGCTGCCGCCGCTTTTCGGACGGGTGCTGGATTTGGGCTGCGGCTTCGGCGCGGTCGGCATCAGCATCGCCAAGTGCTATCGGACGGAAACGGTGCTGTCGGACGTCAACACCAGGGCGCTGGCGCTCGCTAAAGAAAACGCCGTGCGCAACGGCGCCGCGGTTGAGGTCATCGAAAGCGACGGGCTTAAGCAGGTGGAGGGCACATTCGATTTTATCCTCACCAATCCGCCCATCCGCGCCGGCAAGGACGTTATGTACAGGCTGTTTGCGGAAAGCGCCGGACGGCTGAAGACAGGCGGCGCGCTGTTCCTTGTCATTCGCAGGCAGCAGGGAGCGCAGAGCGCCGAAAAATATCTGCGCACGCTGTTTTCCGATGTGGAGGCCGTGGACAAAAGCGGCGGCTTCTGGGTTCTCAAGTGTATGCATGAAGGAGCAAAGCGGTAATGTACAATCGGGAGTTTTTCGACAAGGGCTTGGACAGGCGGAACACCGCCTGCGAAAAATGGGATAACGCATCGGCCTGCCCCAAAGACACGATTCCGCTGTGGGTCGCCGACATGGACTTTGCGTGCGCAGAGCCGATTCGTCAGGCCGTTTCGGAACGCGCCGCCCATCCCTGCTACGGTTATACCATGGCAGGGGAGGAGGACGCGCAGGCGCTGTGCGATTTTGTCATGCGCCGCCATGCCATCGCCCTGAAGCCGGAGGAGACGGCCATGATGCCCTGCGTGGTGACGGGGCTGCGCAACGCTGTCCGCGCCTTCAGCAAAGAGGGCGACCGCGTGTGCATCTTCACGCCCGTCTACGGCCCTTTCTATTTTGCCGTTGAGGATAACGGCCGCGTGACGGAGCGCTGCGAATTGAAAAAGGACGAAAACGGACGCTATGCCATCGACTTTGCGAGGCTGGAGGAAATTTTAAGGAGCGGCGTAAAGCTGGTGATGCTTTGCAGCCCGCATAACCCCGTTTCCCGCGTCTGGACGAGGGACGAGCTTCAAAAGGTGCTTTCCCTCACCCGCGCCTACGATGCCGTGCTGGCGGCGGATGAGATTCACGCGGAGTTCGTGTATGCGCCCCATCGCTTTGTCTCCCTCCTGGAGCTGGCCGCGCCGGAGGACAAGGTGCTGTGCTTTATGAGCGCCAGCAAGACCTTCAATATCGCCGGGCTCCAGCAGGCGATGGCTATGTCCAGAAACAAGGAAGTGCTGGAGCGGATGAAGGATGAGCTGCGGCGCGTCGGCGCGGCCTGCGGCAACATTTTTGCTCTCTGCGCGACACGCGCCGCCTATTTGCGGTGCGATGACTGGCTGGACGCGCTGCTGATATACCTTAAGGACAATGCCGAGGCGCTTAGGGGCATGGTCGCCCGCCTGCTTCCCAAGGCCAAAATGACCCCCGTGGAGGCGACCTATCTGGCGTGGCTGGATATGACCGCCTACGGCCTGACGACCGAGGAAATCTTGCAGAAGGCCGCTGCGCACGGCGTGGCGTTCACGGGAGGCACGTTCTTCGGCAGGGAAGGGGACGGCTTTGTGCGCGTCAACTTCGGCTGCCCGCGCACGCAGCTTGAAGAGGGAATGAAGCGTTTGGCAGACGCCATGAATGAATAAGGAGGATATGACCTATGCAGGATATGGAGAAAATTATCGCGTCCCTGGAGCAGCCCATGCTGGATACCTTGTGCAGGTGGATTCGCGTGCCGAGCGTGAAGGGCGAGCCGGAGGACGGCGCACCCTTTGGCCGTCCGGCGCGGGAGGCGCTGGATTTGGCGCTGAGGACCTGCGAGGAGCTGGGCTTCCGGACGGAGAACGTGGACGGCTATGCCGGCCATGCCGATTTGGGCGAGGGCGATACGAAGGACGCGCTGGCGATTTTGGGACACCTGGATGTCGTCCCCGTGGGCGACGGCTGGACGAAGCAGCCCTTTTCCGCCGAAATTTCGGACGGAAAAATTTTCGGCCGCGGCACGGCGGACGATAAGGGTCCCGTTGCGGCGGCGCTGTATGCGATGAAGGCCGTGCAGCTTTCCGGCGTGCCCTTAAAGCGCAAGGTGCGCCTCATCCTCGGCACGGACGAGGAGAGCGGCTGGGCGGATATTGATTATTACAAGACCAAGGTCGAAATGCCGCGGCAGGGCTTCTCTCCGGATGCGGATTACCCGCTCATCAACATTGAAAAGGGTGGCCTGCATGTCGAGCTGCACGGCGAAAACGACCGCAGCGGGCTTGAGGTGCTGTCCTTCAACGTGGGCGAGCGCTACAATGTCATCCCCGGTCAGGCCGTCGCCGTGGTCGCGGGCGGTCAGGCGCTGGCAGACCGCATCAACGGCACGGATTTCGGCTTCCCCGTTGATGCGAAGGCGGAAGACGGCACTGTACGTATTCATACGGAGGGCATTCCGGGTCATGCCGCCATGCCGGAGTATGGCCGCAACGCCATCGGGCAGATGCTGCTGGTGCTGAAAAAGCTGGGCGTGCAGGGTATGCTGGCATCGCTGGCGGACAAAATCGGCCTGACCTATGACGGCGAGGGGCTGAAAATCCGGATGGAGGACAAGGTGTCCGGCAAGCTGACGTGCAGCATGGGCATCATCCGTGTGGACAAGGAAAAGGTCTTTGCCACCTTGGATATCCGCTGCCCCATTCTGGCTGACCCAGACGCGCTGGTGAAGATGATTGGGCGCAGCCTGCCCGATGTGCGCGTCGTCGGCTTGGGCGGCCATGACGCGCACTATGTGGACGCGGACAGCGAGCTGGTGCAGAGCCTCCTGAGCGCTTACACCGAGGTGACGGGTCAGCAGGGCTATGCCTTTGCCATCGGCGGCGGCACCTACGCCAAATGCCTGGAGGAAGGCGTTGCCTTCGGCGCGCTGTTCCCCGGCGAACAGGAGATGGCGCATCAGGCGGATGAATATATTTCCGTTGACAGCCTGAAAAAGAATCTGCGGATTTTCACCTATGCCATTTTGAAGCTGGCGGCGAAGTAATCCGCATCGCTCCGATGCTGAAGATTTGTCCAAAGCGTTAGCTTATTGCGTTTTTACGCTCTCTCCGTTCTTTTCCGAAAGGAGCTGCCATGTCACTTCCGCCAATCAAAATGACCCCTGCCTATCGCTTCGGCGCGGCGACCCCGTGGGGCGGCGACGGGCTTGCGCGGGTGTTCGGAAAAAGCATCCCCGATGCGCGGACGGGCGAGGCGCTGGAGGTCAGCGCCATCCCCGGCCTTGAAAGCCGCGATGCAAGCGGCACGCCCCTGCCGGCGCTCATCGAGCGGTACGGCGCAGCGCTGACGGGCACGGCCGTCTGCGGCGCGTTTCCGCTGCTTTTGAAGCTCTTGGATGCGCGGGACACGCTGAGCGTTCAGGTGCATCCGGATGACGATTATGCCGCCCGTGTCGAGCAAAAGCTCGGCAAAACGGAGGCGTGGGTCATCCTGCGGGCAGAGCCGGACGCTCGGCTCATCTACGGCGTTCAGCCGGGCACGACCCGTGCGCAGCTCCGCGAAGCCTCCATGCAGGGCGCGGCGGTGGAAAAATGCCTGCGCTCGGTCGCTGTCCGGGCGGGGGAGACCTACTTCATCCCCTCCGGCATGGTACACGCCATCGGCAAAGGCATCCTGCTGTATGAAATTCAGCAGTCCAGTGATGTGACCTACCGCTTTTACGACTGGGAGCGGCGCGGCAGGGACGGCCGTAAGCGGGCGCTGCACCTTGACAAGGCGCTGGACGTGACGGACGTCGGCCTGTGCCCGAACGCGGTGCAGGCGGTGATGATGCAGGACGATTCGGCCGGCTGCCGTGAGCGCCTGCTGGACACCCCTTATTTCGGCTTGGAGCGGCTGAAGCGCTGCCGGAGCATGGCGTTTTGGCCGGACACGCGGCGCTTTTCCATCCTGACGGCGCTGTCGGACGGAGACATAACGTGGCAGAGCGGGGCTATGCGTCTGAAGGCCGGTGAAACGGCCCTGCTTCCCGCGGACGGCTTCACGCTTTCGTTGACCGGCCCGGAATATCTGCTGGCTTATCCGACCGTGCGGTAACCCTTTATTGTAAACATTCTATTAAATATACACGGAAGCGCTTGCCTCCGTGTGTATTTTTTGGTATAATAAAAGTCGAATTGCGAAGGAGAGACCGTTCCATGAGCTTTTTGCAGGCGCTGAAGACCTACGCGCCCGACCTTATCTGCCGTCAAAACGTTCCGATGTCGCAGCATACGACCCTGCGTGTGGGCGGATGCGCGGATTATTTCGTTTCCGTCCGCTCTGTCGGGGATATCAGCGCCTGCCTGAAGGCCGCACGGGAGACGGATACGCCCGTGCTTGTGCTGGGGCACGGCAGCAACCTTCTTGTGCGCGATGGCGGCATCGAGGGGCTTGTGCTGCACATGGGCGAGGACTTTTCCGATATCTCTGTTCAGGGCTGCGAGATTCGCGCACAGGCAGGCGCGATGCTGAGCGCCCTGGCGCACACGGCCTTGGAGCAGGGGCTGACCGGCCTTGAATTTGCGGGCGGCATTCCCGGCTCTCTGGGCGGCGCCGTGTTCATGAACGCGGGCGCGTACGGCGGCGAAATGAAGCAGGTCGTCCGTCAGGCAGCGGTCCTGGAAAACGGAGCGCTTCGCGTGCTGTCCGGCGATGAAATGGATTTTTCCTATCGGCACAGCTGCGTCATGGAAACGGGCGGCCTCGTGCTGGAGGCAGTGCTTTCTCTGCGCTTTGGCGATCAAGAAGCGATTCGCAGCGCCATGAACGATTTGAACGCCCGCAGGCGCGATAAGCAACCGCTCCGCTATCCGAGCGCAGGCTCGTTCTTCAAGCGTCCCGAAGGGCATTTTGCAGGCGCGCTGATAGAACAGGCGGGGCTCAAGGGCTTTTCGGTCGGCGATGCCGCCGTCAGCGAAAAGCACGCGGGCTTTATCATCAACAAAGGCCGTGCGGCGGCTTCCGATATTTTGGCGCTGGTCAGCCGGATCCAGGAGCGCGTGTTCACAATGTCCGGCGTTTCCTTGGAGCCGGAGGTGCGCATCGTGGGGCGTGAAAAATGACCTTTTCCGAGCAGGTGAAGCAGGAGCTGATGCACGGAAAGCCCGAAAAGCTCTGCTGTATGCTGAGCGAGCTGAGCGCCCTGACGCAGGCTCGCGGGTCGCTCATCTTAAAGGGCGGCGGGCGCGTGCAGGTGCGGTACGCGGTCGAAAACGCGGCGCTGGCCAAGCGCATCTTTCTGCTCCTCAAATACAGGCTGAATATGCTCCCCGTCGTGCAGTACCATATCAACCCGCGTCTGGGCGGGCGCAGGATACTGACCCTGACGGTTCAGGAGCAGGAGGCAAGGCGGCTTTTAATCGCCCTGCATATGCTGAAGGCGGGCGAGACGGGCGATGTGTTTCGCGGCGTGCCGCGTGCCGCCCTGTCAAAAAGGTGCTGCCGTCAAGCCTTTCTGCGCGGCGCGTTTTTGGGCGCGGGGGCGATGGACAATCCTGAAAAGGGCTACCGCATCGAATTTACCGCGGCGAGCGGAGAGCGGGCGGAGTCGCTCTGCTCCATCCTTGAAAAATGCGGCGTCACGGCGCACACCGTCCTGCGCAGGGGCAGCACGGTCGTTTATGTGAAATCCGGCGATGAGGTGGCGGCGCTGCTGGCGCTGATGGGCGCACCCAAGGCGCTTTTGGATATGGAGGAAATCCGCATCCGGCGCTCCGTGCGCGGGCAGGCCAACCGCGCCATCAACTGCGATACGGCCAACGTTAAAAAGCAGCTTCAGGCCGCCGAAAAACAGGCGGCGCTGATTCGGGACTATTCCCTGAACAACGGGCTGAGTGCGCTGCCCAAGGGCTTGCAGGACATTGCGCGGGCGCGGATGCTCAACCCCGATGCGTCCCTGGAGCAGCTCGGCGCGCTTTTGCAGCCCCCCATCGGCAAATCCGGCGTTCACCATCGGCTGCAAAGGCTGATGGCAATGATTGCAGAACAGCAACATACGAAAGGTCAGTGAGGCTTTTGATTCGGCTTTCTTTAATGCCCCGCAACACCCCGTTCACGCGGGCGCGGGTCGAGCATCTTGTTTCCGTGACCGGCCGCTTTAAGGCGCGGCTGATGATTTTGTCCGGCTCTCGGACGATTAACGCCAAGTCCATGCTCGGTCTTCTTTCTCTGGGCTTCGTGGACGAAAACGTCACCATCCAGTGCGACGGGCCGGACGAGGCCGCCGCTGCGGAGGCGCTGAAGGGCCTGCTGCTGGAGGAATGACGGCAGGCAGGGAGCAAAAGCAAAGAGCGGAGGATGCGGTGTGCTCCCGCTCTCTGTTTCCGTTCCGTTCATGTTTTACGAATCATTCCCCCTCCCTCCGAATTCTTTCTCGGCGTATTGACATCCCGTGCGGAACACGCTATAATATGCACCGAACTGAATACCTTATCCAGAGCGGCTGAGGGACTGGCCCGATGAAGCCCGGCAACCGGCACGATACGTGCAAGGTGCTAATTCCAGCAGTGCGGCGACGCGCTGGCAGATAAGGCGCAAAGAAACGGTGGTTTGTTCGCTTGAGCCTTGCGCTGCAAGCGAATTTTTTTGCGGAGGACGGGTATTCAGCACAGCACAAGGATGCGTTTGGCATCGGAAAGGACTTTGCATGAGAAAGCTGTTTACTTCCGAATCCGTGACGGAGGGACATCCTGACAAAATGTGCGACCAGATTTCGGACGCGATTCTGGACGCGATTCTTGAGCAGGACCCTTTGGCGCGTGTGGCGTGCGAGACCTGCGCGACGACGGGTCTGGTGATGGTGATGGGCGAGGTGACGACGAGCGCCAATGTGCCCGTTCAGGACATCGTCCGGCAGGTGGTGACGGAAATCGGCTACGACCGCGCCAAGAAGGGCTTTGACGGCCATACCTGCGGCGTGCTGACCGCCCTGCACGACCAGTCGCCGGACATTGCGCAGGGCGTGAATGCGGCGCTGGAGACCCGCGGCGCTGCCGAGGAGGAGACGGGCGCTGGAGACCAGGGCATGATGTTCGGCTATGCCTGCGACGAAACGCCCGAAATGATGCCGATGGCGCTGGCCTTGGCGCACCGCCTGACCCGCCGCATGGCGTATGTCCGCAAGCAGGGCATCTGCCCCTTCATGCGGCCGGACGGCAAGGCGCAGGTGACGGTTGCCTATGAGGACGGCGAGCCTGTCGCCGTGGACGCGGTGGTCATCTCCACCCAGCACGATGAGAACGTTTCCCATGAGGAAATCGAGCGGGCGATGCTGGAGGAGGTCATCCGCCACGAGATTCCCGCCAGCCTTCTGACAAAGGAAACCAAGTATTATGTCAACCCCACCGGCCGCTTTGTCATCGGCGGCCCCGCGGGGGACAGCGGCCTGACGGGGCGCAAAATCATCGTGGACACCTACGGCGGCTATGCCCCGCACGGCGGCGGCGCGTTCTCCGGCAAGGACCCGACCAAGGTGGACCGTTCGGCGGCCTACGCAGCCCGTCACGCGGCGAAAAACGTGGTGGCGGCTGGGCTGGCGCGGAAGTGCCAGGTCGCTCTGGCCTATGCCATCGGCGTGGCGCAGCCCGTCTCCTTCACGGTGGATACCTTCGGCACGGGGCGCCTAACGGACGAGCGGCTTTCCGAAATCGTCGGGGAGGTCTTTGATATGCGGCCGGACAAAATCATCAGCCGCCTTGACCTGCGCCGCCCCATCTACCGGCAGACGGCGGCCTACGGTCACTTCGGGCGCACGGACGTTGACCTGCCGTGGGAGCATACGGATTATATAAATGCCTTACATGAAAAAGCCGGCATCTGAAACAATCATCGGAGGGAAATTATGGAACAAACATCCTTGCGCTTTGAGCATCCGAGACCGGACAGGGAGCGCACCGCATGGCAGAGTCTGAACGGCGCATGGCATTTCGGCTTTGACAGGGAGAATACGGGACGCAGGGACAAGTGGTATCGGGGCGCTGCATTGCCGCTGACCATCGAAGTCCCCTTCGCGTATCAGAGCGAGCTGTCCGGCGTCAAGGACAAGGAACACTGCGACGTCATCTGGTACGCAAGGACGTTCACCGTATCCGGAGCGCTTCGCCCCCTCCGCCGTCTGCTGCACTTCGGGGCGGCGGATTACCGCGCCGATGTCTGGCTGGACGGGCAGTATCTGGGCGGGCACGAGGGCGGCTACACCCCGTTTTCCTTTGACGTCACCGATTTGACCGAGGAAGATAAAGCATATACCTTGTATGTCCGCTGCGAGGACAGGCTGGACTTTGACCAGCCCCGCGGCAAGCAGAGCTTCCGTCCGGAGCCGTTTGCGTGCTGGTATACGCCCATGAGCGGCCTCTGGCAGAGCGTCTGGCTGGAGGGCGTGGGGGAATACTACCCCGTTGATTTCCGCCTGACGCCCCGCCTGAAGAGCGGCTCTCTCTATGCGGAACTGACCCTCAACGAGCTGCCCAAAGAAGGTTTTGTCCGCTTGACCGCCTCCTTCAAAGGCGTTGCCGCCGCCAGGCAGGAGGTCGCCGTGACGACCGACCGCCTTGTGCGGGCGGAGCTGTTCCTGCGGCACAACGAGCTGCTGGAGGGCTTCCATACATGGCATCCCGACCATCCCGATTTGTATGACCTGACGATTGAAACGGGCGTGAACGGCGCTGTCTGCGACACGGTAAAAACATACTTCGGTATGCGCGACATCCGCGTGGTGAACGGCTATGTGCTGCTGAACAACGCTCCCTTCACCCAGCGCCTGATTCTGGACCAGGGCTATTGGCCGGACGGCCTGCTGACCGCGCCGAGCGACGACGCGCTGCGCAGGGACGTCGAGCTGACCATCCGCATGGGCTACAACGGTGCGCGGAAGCATCAGAAGTTCGAGGACCCGCGCTACCTCTATTGGGCGGACAGGCTGGGCCTGGTCGTCTGGGGCGAGCTGCCGAGCGCCTACTGGCTGACGGACAGGGAAAAGCGCGGCATGATGCGCGACCTGTCCGAGGCCATTGCGCGGGACTACAATCACCCCTGCCTCATCGCATGGGCGACCCTCAACGAGTCTTGGGGCGTGCCCTTCATCGAAACGGACAGGGAAGCCGGGGAGCTTTCGGACTTGCTCTATCATCTGGTGCATTCCCTGGACGGCACGCGCCTTGTCTCCGGCAACGACGGCTGGGAAAACGCCGCGACCGACCTGTTTACCGTGCATGACTATACGGCGTGGCCGGAGCAGCTTCGCCCCGAATACGCAACCGCCGAGACCATGCGGGACGGCGCGCCGGACGGCGCTAAGCTGAGCACCGCAGCCGGCTACAATCACCACGGCAAGCCCATGCTGCTGACCGAGTACGGCGGCATCGCCATGCAGAAGGATTCGGGTGGTGATAACTGGGGCTACAACGGCGCCGCTCAGGACGAGGAGAGCTTCCTCAAGCGCTTTGAGGCCATCACCGCCGCCGTCAAGCACCTGCCCGCCTGCCGCGGGTACTGCTACACCCAGCTGACCGATGTCTTCCAGGAGGTCAACGGCCTGCTGGATATGAACAGGAACCCGAAGGTCAACATGGATGCAATCAAACGAATCAATCTTCAGGCTTGACGGGGGACGCGCTCCGGCGGAAAGAAACGGATGCAGGACGGAGCCGCTGCTTCGCATGACCGTCAGGCATCCCTTCAAGCGTCCTGCCGAACCGCATTCTGTTTTTCCCGGGAAACAAAGCGCAGACAATGCGCTCACGGATATTCTGTAAAACAGAAAAGCATACCAAAGTCTGTTCTTGCTGCCGCGTCATGCCTTCGGGCATGGCGCTTTTCGGCTGTTGTTTTGCGTCTGTCGGTTTTTTCCTGGTTGTCATTTGGTTGTCATTTGGTTGCCGATTCGCGGACATTGGTTGTCACTTGGCTGTCATTTGGCTGCCGATTCGCGGACATTGGTTGTCACTTGGCTGTCATTTGGCTGCCGATTCGCGGACATTGGTTGTCACTTGGCTGACAATTGACAACCGCCGTCGGGACATGGATTGTTCCTGGCTGACAGCTGGTTGTCAGTCGGTTGTCACCCGGTTGCCTGTGTGCGGACAGCGTTTCTTCCATATATAAACGTTGGTTGTCAAAACGCCGCGTTTGTCTGCCGCAGGTTAGGTTAGGTTAGGTAAGGTTAGGTTTAAAAGAGAGAGAGGGAAGAGAGAAAAGCACGGACACGCGGACGGCGGAAGCCGCCCGCTCACTCACAATGACATAAATACCCGAAAAAACGCGAAATCGGACGTTTCGGAAAGCATCAGCCAGAAAGGGCGATGGCATAACGGTACGGGAAGGAAATGCAGAGAATTATTTTCAAAAATCCGAAAATCGGCAGGAAACAGCGGGACATATGGCGAATCCATACGGTGCTGCGGGGGACGGTGGTCATTGGTCAGTGGTCAGTGGTCAGTGGGGGCAGTGGGCTGGGAGGAGAGGGGGCTTTTCCCTCGCTCCCTCGGACGGAGGGCTTTTTCAGGCGGAAACGCCTGCGCATGGGCTGCACAAACGGGGCGACCGTTCAGGCGGGCCCCGGCGCCGCTTCGGGGAAAACGGGCTCTGAAGCGCTGCCCGCATGGGTGAAGGCGCATCGGCTCTGAGCGTCATCCTCCGTGCGCCTTATCCGTTCTCCCCTCCGCGAGGTTGTTGAGACAGGGCAAAAAAAGCGCGGCAAATCGGCAAATGTTACGGAAATGTAATTTTTCGGCGCGGTTTTTTGTTCAAAGGTTCTTTACAATTTTTTCGCGGATTGGTATAATGAATCTGTTAACTATCTGCGGTGCTATCAGCACAACGGTCAGGGAGGGGCTCTCTGCCGTGCAGATAAATCAAAGAGAAGGAGAAACGAATCATGACCGTCAAAAAGATGTGGATTCTTCTTGTCGCTGTGGTCGTGGTCGTCGGCGCTGTCTTCGGCGTTGTCGTGTCGAAGAAGAACACCGAGATCACCAACCTCAACGCGAAGGTGGACGAGCTGACCGCGCAGGTCGCCGCCGAGATCGCCGCGAAGGAGGCCGCCGAAGCCGCCGCAGCAGCCGCGAAGGTGCCGGATACCTACACGTATCACACCTACACCTCGGCGCTTGGCAACAACTGGAACCTCCATACCTGGGAAACCAGCGCCGACGATTCCATCCTGAGTTACCTGTCCTCTGGGTTCTGCGCCCTGTCCATTCTGGACTCCGAGAACAGCGTGTACCAGTGGATTTACGAAATGGCCACCTCCATCGAGGACGTGACCGCCGCGCATCGTGACGACCTGACCAAGTACGGCGTCACCCTCAAGCAGGGCGACACCGTCGAGACCGCCGAAAAGGGCTATGTGTTTGAGTTCAAGCTCAACCCCGACGCCAAGTGGGAAAACGGCGAGGCCATCACCGCCGACGACTATATCTACTCCATGCAGCGCCTGCTTGACCCGGCGATGAAGAACTACCGCGCCAACCTGTACTATGCGGGCGAGTCCGCCGTGGCCGGCGGCATGGCGTACTACAGCGCCGGCTCCGTGGCCTACATCGACAACTACGGCACCAGCGCCTACGCCTACCAGATGAGCGATCTGGTCAAGGGCGAGGACGGCACCTACAAGACCGCCGAGGGCTATCCGGTCTACGTGGCGCTCAAGGACGCCCTGACCTGGCTCGGCTCCAAAACGCTGGCGTACTATGTGGACGCTTACGGCGAAGCCTACTTCGGCGTGGACGCCTATAACTCCCTGCTGGCGATGGCGGACGAGAACGGCCGCGTCGCCCTGACGGACGAGAGCTACGGCCTCATCGTGAACGTCATCACCGCCGTGGCGGACTGGGGCGAGAGCGATGCCGAGGCTGTGGGCTACATGGTCTATGCGCGTGAATATCCCGTGTGCGACTATGACAGCACCGTGGGCTGCTACAAGGTGGACGACTACACCATCCGCTATGTCAACGCCCAGTACATCGACTTCAACTACTTCCTCACCTCCTGCATCAGAACCTGGCTGGTGTACAAGCCCTACTACGAAGCGGGCATCGACACCACCGGCTCGCTGACCACCACCAACTACGGCACCACCATGGCCAACACCATGTCCTACGGCCCGTACAAGATTGCTTCCCTGCAGCCCGACAAGCAGCTGGTCTTCGTCCAGAACGAGAACTGGCTCGGCTATGAGAAGCAGGAAGACGGTTCGCTCCTGTCCATGACCAACTTCCTGGTGGACGGCGAATCCGTGCAGCAGTACAAGACCACCTCCGTCGTTATCGACGTGATGGACGAAGCCGCCGCGAAGCAGGCGTTCTTAAAGGGCGAGCTGAGCGACTGGAGCCCCTCCGCCGAGGAGCTGGTGACCTTCTCTTCCTCCGACCGCCTGTACAAGGTGGACGAGACCTACACCATGTCCTTCTTCTTCAACTGCGGTCTGGATAACCTGAAGACGATGGACGAATCCAAGGGCAACACCAATTCCGTGGTTCTGTCCAACGTGAACTTCCGCAAGGCCATGAGCCTGGCCATCGACCGCGCCGAATATGTCACCGCGACCGAGGGCTACAAGCCGACCTACTCCCTGATGAACACCCTGTACTTCTACGACGTGTACAACGACCCGACTTCCTCCTACCGCAGCTCCGACGAGGCGATGCAGGCCATCTGTAACCTCTACGGCGTTGAATACGGTGAGGGCACACCCTATGCGACCCTGAAGGATGCCTATCAGTCCATCAACGGCTACAACCTGACCCAGGCGAAGGAGCTCTTCGCTCAGGCCTGCAAGGAGCTGGTCGAGGCCGGCCTGTACACCGAGGGACAGGACATCGTCATCCGCATCGGCTGGAAGAAGGGCTCCATCGAGTCCATCGACAGCAAGCAGTGCGAGATCCTGACCAAGAACATCAACGCCGCGCTGGAAGGCTCCGGCTTCGGCAAGCTGACCTTTGAAGCCGTCGGCAACATCAACAACCGTTACGACGATGTGGCCAAGGGCGAATACGCCATCGGCTATGGCGCATGGGGCGGCGCTGCCTTCTATCCGTTCCGCAACTTCCAGGTCTATTGCGACACCGAGCAGTACAGCATCAACGAAGCGGGCTGCTGGGATCCGTCCACGGAGAACCTGACCCTGACCGTCAACGGCGAGGAAGTCACCATGACGTGGCAGGAGTGGTCCCGTGCGCTCATCGGCACCGGCAGGTTCACCGATGCGGACTTTGCGACCAAGCTGTTTATCACCGCTCAGATGGAAGAGCTCTACTTAGAGAAGTATTATCGTATCCCGCTGGCCAGCACCACCGTCTGCTCCCTGCTGAGCTATCAGCTGGACTACTACACCGATGAATACAACATCATGTATGACTTCGGCGGACTGCGTCTGATGAAGTACAACTACACGGACGCGGAGTGGGCCAAGTACCTTGCCGAAGAGGGCAGCGAGCTGAGCTACGAGTAATGTCGATTGACCGGAAAAA
The DNA here is from genome assembly GCA_963611355.1 of Anaerovibrio sp. Taxonomy (GTDB): domain Bacteria; phylum Bacillota; class Clostridia; order Christensenellales; family Aristaeellaceae; genus CAVDRM01. Next base: position 130,072 of record CAVDRM010000001.1, on the reverse strand, counting down.
CCCTGCGGCGCGCCTGTCCCTTCGGGCAGCCCCCGCAGGGGCTTTCGGCAAAAAGGCATAAGACCGGTTTTGGAGACCCATGAGGGGGGAGAGTTTCTTTCCCCCGCTCATGGTTTTCGGCTGTTTCTGCACCGCCTGACGGGAGGATTTCAGCGGCATGGTCTTATAGAAAACAGCCAAAGGAGACGATGATATGACAAAATACGTCCTCAAGCGAATTCTGTTGATGTTCTTTGTGTTGTTCGTCATCACCACAATGGAATTCGTGCTGATTCGAATGCTGCCCCGCGAGCTGCCCACCGACAAGGTGCAGGCCGCGGCCATTCAGGAGCGCTGGACCGCGCTGGGCTATGATGAGCCTTTGCTTGTGCAGTTCGGCATCTATCTGAAGAACATCGTGACAAAGTGGGACTTTGGCACGTCGTGGTATATCGCATTCCGTCAGCCGGCCTGGGACGTATTGATTGACCGTCTGCTGCCGACCGTGCTGGTCAACCTCTATTCCCTTCTGTTTTCGATTCCGCTGGGCATCGGGCTGGGCATCTTCGCCGCCATCAAGAAAAACAAGTGGCAGGATTCCTTTATCAGCACGATGGTCATGCTGTTTGTGTCCATTCCCAGCTATGTCTACGCTTTTCTGGTGCAGTACTTCCTGTACTTCAAGCTGGGCTGGCTTCCGCTCCAGGTGTATTCCCTGAATGATGCGGGCGGCTCGTGGATGACCTGGAAGATGTTTTATTCCATGATTGCGCCCGTGCTGGCGCTCTCCTTCGGCGAGATTGCGGGGCTTTGCCGCTTCACCCGTGCGGAGCTGACGGAAACGCTGACCTCCGATTATATGCTTCTGGCGCGCACCAAGGGCCTGAGCCGCAGCCAGGCCACCGTCCGCCATGCCATGAAAAACGCCATGGTGCCGATTCTGCCGATGCTGATTTCCAGCTTCATCGGCATTCTGGGCGGCTCGATGATTATCGAACAGATTTTCTCCATCCCCGGCGTCGGCCAGCTGTACATCAAGTCCATCCGGCTGTTCGACTATGACGTGTTCATGATGGACGGCATTTTCTACACCTTCATCGGCCTCCTGGCCGGTATCGTGGTGGATATCAGCTACGGCTTTATCGATCCGAGAATCAGAATGGGGGAGAAGTAAGATGTCAGAAAAATATACGGCGGCTTCCAAGATCCCCCAGGAAGCGTTTGAATTCGTACACACCGGCGAGAGAATCGCCGATAAAAAATTTGAGGATAAGCCCATCGGCTATTTTAAGGACGCATGGATTCGCTTCCGCAAGAACCATGCTTCCGTGGCGGCGGCCGTTATCATCATCTGCGTGGTGCTGTTCGCCTTTCTGACCCCCATCATCAACACCCGCTATGATTCCCGCTTTATGGATTCCTACTACGCCAAGAAAGCGCCGCGTGTGCTGGCCCTTCGTCCCTACGGCATTTTTGACGGCGGCACGACCCGCGCCTTCTCCGAGAAGGGGCTCATCAAGGCCGTGGCCGTCGGCGTGGGCGCGGAGGCGTTTGACGGCCGTGAAGTCACCATCGGGGACGGGCTGAAAAGCTACTACCAGCCCATGCTCTCCGTCAGCGACCCCGTGGAAAAGAAGGCCGGCAAGAACGTCACCAAGAACTTCACCGGCAAGATTGACACCTACCTTGAGGTCGGCTTCAAGTACCTGAGCCTGGAGCAGAGCGAGTATCAGAAAATCCTTCAGTGGGAGCAGGAGACCGGCAAACATGTCTTCTATCCGCTGGTCGAGGACAACAGCTATAACGTGGACGCCAGCGATGCCAACAACTGGTACAAGACCAAGAAGAGCACGCCCGTGCGCATCAACGAAAAGGGCAAGGCCGAGGAGCTGACCTACGAGGCCGATACCGTGCTGGAAGACAACTACAAGCGCGACGCGGCCGGCAACCTCATCTATTATGAGTACGCGGGCGGCGGCACGTTCGAGACCGCGCAGTACAAGGTGCGCGTTCTGTACTATAACTATTACCTTTATAAGAACGGCTTTGAGCCGAGCTATTTCCTGGGCACGGACAGCCAGGGCTATGACCTTGCCCTGCGCATGGCGGGCGGTATCAAGCTGAGCCTTCTGGTCGCCGTGTGCGTGTCCATCATCAACTTCATCATCGGCGCGATTTACGGCGCGGTGCAGGGCTACTACGGCGGCGTGGTGGACCTTATCCTCGACCGCATCAGCGACATTCTGTCGGGCGTTCCCTTCATCATCGTGGCGACACTGTTCCAGATTCACCTGTCGGCGAAGGTCGGCGCCGTGCCGAGCCTTTTGTTCGCCTTCGTTTTAACCGGGTGGATAGGCACGGCGTACCGCGTGAGGACGCAGTTCTACCGCTTCAAAAATCAGGAATACGTCATGGCGGCGCGCACCCTGGGCGCGAGCGACAGGCGCATCATCTGGAAGCACATCTTCCCCAATTCTCTGGGCACGATTATCACATCCAGCGCGCTGGTCATTCCGGGCGTCATCAACTCCGAGAGCATGCTGAGCTATCTGGGCATCGTCAAGCTCGGCTCTGCGGAAACGACGTCCCTTGGCACGCTGCTTTCCGATGCCAGCAGCATCTGGACGAACTACCCGCACCTGATGATTTATCCGGCGCTCATTTTGTCCCTGCTCATGATTTGCTTTAACCTGTTCGGCAATGGACTGCGCGACGCTTTCAACCCGTCGCTGCGCGGAGTGGAGGATTGACGCATGGATAAGATTCTTGAGGTAAAGAAATTAAAGGTCGCCTTCCGCACCACCAGCGGCACGCTGAAGGCCGTGCGCGATATTTCCTTTGACCTGGAGCGCGGCAAGACGCTGGCCATCGTCGGCGAATCCGGCTCCGGCAAGTCCGTCACCTCCAAGGCCGTCATCGGCATCCTGGCGGGCAATGCCATCGTCGAGGGCGGCGAGATCCTCTACGACGGCAAGGATTTGCTGCGCGTGCCGGAGGACGTTCTGCACAAGCTGCGCGGCGATAAAATTTCCATGATTTTCCAAGACCCGCTGTCCTCCCTGAACCCCATCGTCAAAATCGGCAAGCAGATAACGGAAGCCATGCTGCTGAAGAACAAGGCGGCGCGGCGCGAGGCGCGGAAGGAATTCAACGATATGCTGCGCCTGCTGAAGACGCACATGCTGGCCGCCAGCGCGCCCACCGAGGCCGCCCGCATCAATGAGCTGTGCGCGACCTTCGACAAGTTCAACATTCAGGCGACCAAGCTGGAGCAGGCGTACAACATCGACCATTCCGCGGCGGCCGACCTTTTGTCCCTCATTGAGGATACGCTCTTCAAGGCCGAAAAGAAGCAGACCATTGATTATAATGCGCGGCTCAAGGAGTTCGCCGGACGCCTGAAGCGCATCAATAACGTCTACCTGACGAGCCACTTTAAGGGAGAGCTTCAGAATGCGGCGGTCGAGCTGCACGCCGCCAAGGGGAATCAGGACAATGCGCTGAAGGCCATGCAGTCCCTGCGCGGCCTGCTCACCGAAATGACAGGGCAGACGAGGCCGGACTTTTTCCGCATCGGCTACTATATGTACAAAAATCCCGGCGCGGACCTGAGCGGCCGCCCCATTGACGAGGTCAATGAGGAGGTGCTCCGGTATCTGGACGACAACTTCATGCTGGAGTTCATCGCGCTGGAGGAAAAGGGTGTTCGGCATTCCTACATGGCAGCGCTTGAAGAAAAGCGCAAGGTTGTGGAGTCGCTCCAAAAGGCGCGCACCTACTATCTCGGCGATTTTGACAAGGGCGGCGCAAAGACCCTGTGCAGAGACCTGACCAGGCAGATTGAAGCGTCCATTGACCGTCTGGAGGTCATCAAGGACAGCGCGGCCTATGCCTTCGGCACGAGCCTTGACCATGCCATTGACCAGTATTTCTTCCATATGCACAATAACCCCCGCGAGGAGGCGCGCTTCAACCGCCAGACCCGCCGCCGCGAGCGTCTCATTGCCCGCGGAAAGAGCGTGGAGTGGAAGGTCATCCCGAAGAACGTCTATGATTTAAACGACTTGAAGGACAACATCATGACGGTCATCGACCGTCTGATTGAGCGCTATACAGCGTATATCGAAGCCTCCGAAAGCGTGGATTTCCATGCCCGCGGCATCGCGCTGATTGACTTTTTCAAGGCAAAGGCGTCGCAGGCCGTGTACCGCATCACCAAGGGCATGGCGAAGGAAAAGGCCATCCGCCTGATGGAGGAGGTCGGCATCCATGAGCCGCGCACCCGCTTCTACCAGTACCCGTTTGAATTTTCGGGCGGCATGCGCCAGCGCATCGTCATTGCCATCGCCCTGGCCGCAGACCCCGATATCCTCATTTGCGACGAGCCGACCACGGCGCTGGACGTGACCATTCAGGCGCAGATTCTGGAGCTTATCAACAAATTAAAGAAGGAGCGCAACCTGTCCATCATCTTCATCACGCATGACCTCGGCGTGGTGGCGAACATGGCGGACGACATCGCCGTCATGTACGCGGGCAAAATCGTCGAATACGGCACGGCGAACGACATCTTCTATGACCCGCGCCATCCCTATACATGGGCGCTCCTTTCCTCCATGCCGGACCTGGACACGAAGGAGAAGCTGGAATCCATCCCCGGCACGCCGCCGAACATGATTTATCCGCCCAAGGGCGACGCCTTTGCGGACCGCAACCGCTATGCCATGAAGATTGATTTTGAGGAGCAGCCGCCCATGTTCAGGGTGTCCGAGACCCACAGTGCAGCCACCTGGCTGCTGCATCCGGATGCCCCGAAGGTCGAGATGCCCCAGATCATCAAGGCGCGGATTGAGCGCATGAAGAAAGCGGAGGTGGAGTAAATGAGCAGCAACCTGGACACTCAGCAGCCCTTGCTGCGCGTTGAGCATCTGTGCCAGTATTTCGGCCCCACCAAGGCTGTCGATGACGTGAGCTTTGACATCAAGCGCGGCGAGGTCTTCGGGCTCGTCGGCGAATCCGGCTGCGGCAAGACCACGACCGGCCGTTCCATCATCAAAATTTACGACATCACCTCCGGCAGCATTTACTTTAAGGAGCAGCGCATCTGCGCCGGCACGCTCTCCTATACGGAGAACATAAAGAAGGCCAAGGCGGAGATGAAGAAGGCCTCTCCGGAGAGGAAGGCGGAGCTGCAGCAGGTCATCGCCGAGAACAGGCGGCAGATTGCCGAAGCGAAGCATGACCAGAAGCATTCTGACCGCGACTATGCCGCTAAGCTGGTCGCCCAAATCGACGAGGAATACAAGGAAAAGGCCGCTGCCGCCGTCTCGGACGCGGAAAAGGCGGAGCTGAGGAAAAAGTATCGGGAAGACCGCCGCATTGCGAAAAAGACCAAGCTGATTACCAACATTCAGATGATTTTCCAGGACCCTGTCGCCTCGCTGAACCCCCGCATGACGGTGAAGGAAATCATCGCCGAGGGGCTCATCATCAACGGCGTTCGGGACAAGGCGTACATTGACGAAAAGGTGTACGAGATATTGGAGCTGGTGGGTCTGACCCGCGAGCATGCCGGCCGCTATCCGCACGAATTTTCCGGCGGACAAAAGCAGCGCATCGGCATTGCCCGCTCAGTCATCATGCATCCGGATATGCTGATTGCCGATGAGCCCGTGAGCGCCTTGGACGTGTCCATTCAGGCGCAGGTCATCAATCTGCTGAACGATTTGAGAGAGCAGCTTGGGCTGACCATCCTGTTCATCGCGCATGACCTGTCGGTCGTCAAGTACTTCTCCGACCGCATCGGGGTGATGTACTACGGCAAGATGGTGGAGCTGGCGACCTCGGACGAACTGTTCGCCCATCCGCTGCACCCGTACACGCGCAGCCTTCTGTCCGCCATCCCGCTGCCCGATCCCATCAGCGAGAAGAAGCGCACCCGTATGCGCTATGACCCGCTGTCCGCGCACGATTACACCGGCGACGATAAGCCGAGCCTGCGCGAGATTCTGCCCGGTCACTTTGTGCACTGCAATGATGCGGAATATGCGCAGTATCGGAAGGAATTAAATCTGTAAGGCTTTAACTTAAACGGCCGCGGAGTATTGACAGGATATTCTGCGGCCGGTTTTGTATAAGGGAGTGCCTATGCCGGAACAACAAGCCCCTGCAAAAAAGAGCAGGATGCGGCGGAACCTTTCGTCGGTCGGAATCGCCCTTGCGATAGCGGCGGTCTTTGCGTATGTCCGCGGCTTCGGCTTTGGGCAGCCCGTGAAGACCAATGTAAGCGCCCTGTGCGACGGCTTTTTCGTCTCCGGCGTGCTGGTCGGCGGCGTTGGTGCGATGCTCTGGGTCTCCACGACCGGATTTTTTGACATTCTCGCCTACGGCATCAAAAATTTGGCGGCGCTCGTCCCCTTTCACCACGGGCGCAAGTATCAGCACTACGCCGATTATAAGGCAGAGAAGGAGGCACAGCGTCCAAAGCCGCAGTATTTCCTTTTGGTCATCGGCGTGGGCATGATTTTGCTGTCCTGCCTGCTTCTGGCGGCGCTGTATGCCTAAAAGAAGCACCGCGGAAATGCGGCGCCATGATCAAGCGCGCTGTTATGGCAGCGATATGGCAGGCCCCGTTTGATAGAAGCATCCAACAAGAGCGCGCCCCGAAACGGGACACGCTCTTTCGATTGGCGAGAGCTGACGGCTGCTTGCCGCGCAAGCCCCGCTTTTATCCTTCGATGGCGATGGTATGCGGGCCTTCGACCTTGCGGACGTCCTTCTTCGGGACAATCACGGTCAGCACGCCGGATTCATACCTGCACTTGACTTCCTCGGCACGGACATCGCCGACATAGAAGGTACGCTCGCAGGTGCCGGTGTAGCGCTCCTGACGGATGATGCGGTGGTTCTTCTTCTCTTCCTCGTCCTTGTCCAGCGTCTTGGTCGCGGTCACGGTCAGGTAGCCGTTCTTCAGCTCAATGCCGAGCTCTTCCTTCCTGAAGCCGGGCAGGTCGATTTGCAGCTCGTAGCTGTCGTCGGTCTCATGTACATCGGTCTTCATGACGCGGGCGGCGTTCTTGCCGTAGAGCGCCTTGTCCACGCTCATCATGTTGCGGGCAAACGCATCATTAAACAGTTCGTCAAACAAATTCTCATTGAAAATCATCGGTAACATAAAACACTCTTCCTTTCAAAGCCCCTGTGGGGCGGTCGGCGGGAGCGGCGGGCTCCCTGACGCTTTCGGTCTTTCTGTACCCTTCGGGGGAGGCTCTCATGACCTCCTCTCTTCTTGGTACGCTTTTATTATACTCGAATTGTTAGCACTGTCAAGAGGTGAGTGCTAATGTTCACAGTTTATTCATAAATGCGGTTTCCGGAAGAGACTTGGACATATCATCAATGAAAAACGGAAAGGAAACAGGAAAAGCGCAGAGCGGGGCGGGACAGACCGTCTGTCCTGCGCCGTGCGCCGCCGGCAGCGGAGACAGGGCGGCGCGGGAGAGAAAAAAGCGGAGCGGGAAAGGCGGGATAAAACCCGTTCGCCTTGCCCGCCGGACCGCATGCAAACAGCCCCGTTTTTCCTTCGCTTCCCTGCCATGATGCAGCCACTATTTTTCTTCGTTTCGCTATTGCATGGACAGGAAATTTGTAGTATAATCCTCTGGCTTTGTGGCGGCGGCTTGGCGAATATGGTCGGAGAACCGACACGGAGCCTATGCGGGCGCATTCGGCTTGCGCCGGCTTTCAGTATAAATGACATCATATCCCGAAGGGGCGCATGGGCGCTCCGAATGACATCGGGAATAAAAGGAGGCTGTTTGACATGGCTCTTATCAAATGTCCGCGCTGCGAGCTGAACTACATTGAAGAGGACGAAGGCTACTGCAAAATCTGCAAACGGGAAATGAAGGGGGAGCGCCAGCCGGAGGAAGTCGAAATGTGTACCGTATGCAATGAGCATCCCGTGCTGCCCGGCAAGGACGTCTGCCTGTTCTGTTATAAGGAAATGAACGCGGACAACGACCGCGATGATTTGGACGAGGAGGCGGGCGTTGTGATGGACGGCTCCGCCCTGTCCATTGACCCCGTCAGCACCATGGACGAAATCATTCCCGACATCGAGGATGACGACATCCCGCCGAGGGAGTATTCGGAAATCGAGAACGACTTGTCGCTGGAAGAGATGGCGGACGAGCAGGCGGACGATGACGATGAGGATGAGGACGAAGAAGACAGGTAATGCATGAAGATATTTGCCATTGGCGATTTGCACCTGCCCGGCGGCGACGATAAGCCGATGAATGTTTTCGGCGCGCATTGGGACGGCCACTTTGAAAAAATCGGGAGGGACTGGTCGGCGCGTGTCGGACAGGAGGACATCGTGCTGATTCCCGGCGACATTTCGTGGGCGATGCAGCTTGCGGATGCCCTGCCGGATCTGGAGGCCATCCATGCGCTGCCGGGGCGGAAGGTGCTTCTGCGCGGCAACCATGACTACTGGTGGCCGGGCATCATGCGCCTGCGCGATACGCTCCCCAAGGACATGTACGCCGTGCAGAATGACGCGCTCTCCCTGGACGGCGTGACCCTGAGCGGCTCCCGCGGCTGGCTGCTGCCCAATGCGCAGACCCCGGCGGAGGACAAAAAGGTCTATGAGCGGGAGCTTATCCGCCTTCGCCTGTCCCTTGAGCAGGCACAAAGGCTCGGCGGGCGGCAGATATCCATGATGCACTATCCGCCCGTGCCGGAGGACGGCTCGGATACGGCGTTCAGCAGGCTCTTTGAGGAATTTGCCGTGCGCGATGTGGTCTACGGCCACCTGCACGGCGCGGCCAACCGCAGCGCCTTCTGCGGGGAGAAAAACGGGACGCGCTACTACTGCGTTTCCTGCGACAGGCTGGGCTTTGCCCTGTATTGCCTGCCGGAGGCATGACGGTGGGGCAAAGCAGCCGAAAAATGGCGTCTCATCCCAAAAAACGAACGAAAATCAAGGGAAAATTCCACAAAAACATACGAATTGCGCAGCATCGGCCCACGAAGTGGAGAACCGATGCTTTTTTCGTATGCCTGCGGCGAATTTGTCCGAAAAAGGGAAAAGCCCAAAAAGGAACGGGCATAAAATTCATAAAAATTCCATGAATTTTTGAATGGTTAATTATTAAAATTGCATATAAAAATTATGATTTTTTAACATTTTTATGTCGGAAGCGCTCGGATAGGGGAACGGGCGTTTTTATTTCGGCGTTTTGCCGTTTCCAAAATCGGCAAAACGGCGGCTTTTGCGCCGAAGCGAAGCCGTCTTTGCCCTTGCAAAGCGGAAAAAAGTGGTATAAAATGGATGCACAGCCCAAAATGTGGTGATTTTATGGCAGATTGTGTGGTGACGGCATGGCGGAGGACGAAAAGCGGAGCGTGGACGCGGAAAACGCGGAGGAACGGCTCAACGCTGCTTCCGCACAGGCGGCATCCAAAGAGCCATCATTAGAAGAAAAGCTCCGGCAGGCGCGCTGCCTGTTCACCGGCTGCTATAACCACGGCATTGATTCCAAGGGGCGCATGATTGTGCCGTCCGCGTTTCGGGAGCAGCTAGGCGAGGTCTTTTATGTCGCGCCCACACCGGATTTTCAGGCTATCGCCCTCTATCCTGTGAGCGAATGGCTGCGGGAGCAGGAGATGCTCCAGACCCTGGCGGACGCGGACGCCCGCGCCCAGCGCTTTATCAACCAGTTCAGCAAATACACCTACCGGGACTGCGAAACGGACGCGCAGGGGCGCCTGCTGCTGCCCCAGAAGCTGCGCACGATGTACCTGAAGGATGCGCGGGATGTGGAGATAAGCGGCGCAAAGACGCATATCCGCATTGTGGACAGCGCGGTGGGCGAGGAGGAGGATGCGGCCTTCCGCCGCGATATCCCCGACCCATTGTCCTTTATCGCGGAGCTGCAAAAACAGATAAAGGCATAACTTGCTTCAACGGACCTTCTTGAAAGGAGGATGCGCGAACATGTCCCAGTACAGCAGCTGCATGATGTCCGGCGCCCAGCCCGTGCCGCGGCAGCGGATAACCGTTTCCAGCCATGTGTTTGTTCAGGACGGCGATGCGGGCGCCGCGCAGCGGGTCTATCAGGCCACACGGGATGAAATCGACAAAAACAAGAGAACGCCCGGCCTTCCCATGCGCACGGCGCTGTGGATATTGGGGCTGTGCGCAGCGGCTGTCCTCATTGCGTTCCTGTACTTCACGGCGCAGAAGAGCGCATTGACGCACAGAATCGATACCATGAACGCGACCATCAAGGCCATTGAGCAGGAGAACCATGCGCTGGACATCCAGCTCGTTTCCGCCCGCGACGGCGCTGTCATCAGCTATAAGGCCGTGCAGGAGCTGGGCATGATTTCCGCCGAAAGCGCCGAGACCTACTACGTCACCGCGCCGGCGACCAGAACGCCCGCCTCCGCCGCGTCTTCCGTCCCCGGCGTGCAGACGGCCTCAGCCGGATACTGAGGATTTGCAGCATCAAACGGCTGCCGACGCTCACGGCAGAGCGGAGCGGGCCTCCGGCTTGCCGCCCCGCGTTCGGCGGCTTCTTTGCCGTTCATGAGGAAGAAATCAACGGGCCGCTTCTCCTTTCTTTTTGTTAACGGCTGCCCGTTTTTTGACGAAACGGCGCAAAAGTGGTATGCTACGGGGGCGCGTTTTCGGCGGTGCATCCAAAAAACGATTTTCGATAAGCATGTTACCTTTTTTTCTGGCATGGGGGTATGACGCATGAAGCTGAGTGATTTTATCCGGGATTTGGGCGGCTGCATGGTGGAATGCAGGGGCGACTGCGAGATAGGCGAACTGGGAATGGACAGCCGAAAGCAGATGCGGAACGGCCTGTTTTTCTGCATTGCCGGAGCGCGGTTTGACGCGCACACCTTTGCGCCGCAGGCTGTCGAAAACGGCGCGGCCGCCTTGGTGGTGGAGCGTTTCCTGCCGGAGCTTCCCGTGCCGCAGGTGCTGGTCAGGAATGTCCGCGAGGCGATGGCGCTGATGGCGGGGACGTTCTACGGCCATGCCGACCGCGAGATGAAGCTGCTCGGCATCACCGGCACCAAGGGCAAGACCACCACCAGCTATCTGGTCAAGGCCATGATGGAGAAGGCGGGCTATCGGTGCGGGCTCATCGGCACGACCGGCAACATGATAGACAGCCGCTTCCTCAAGAGCGAGCTGACCACGCCCGACCCCATTGATCTGCACAGAACCCTGCGGCAGATGGCCGATGAGGGCGTGCAGACGGTTTCGATGGAGGTTTCCGCTCATGCCCTGGCCATGTACCGTCTGGCGGGCGTGCGCTTTGAAACGGGCTGCTATACCAACCTGTCCGAGGATCATCTGGATTACTTCGGCGATATGGAGCATTATTTCCTGGCGAAGAAAGCCTTCTTCAACCATGTGTGGATAAACAATGCCGCCGTCAATGCGGATGCGGAGACCTCCGAGCGCATTTTGGCGGATATTGACGTGCCGCGCACGACCTACGGCATCTGCCACAATGCGGACGTCACCGCCCGCGACATCGAGATAACCGAAAACGGCGTGACCTTCAGCATGGTCGTTCTGGGCGCGGAGAGCTACCCCGTGCATCTGCGGCTGACGGGCATGTTCAATGTATACAACGCCCTGGCCGCCGCGTCCGTGGGGCTGAATATGGGCTTGGAGCCTGCCGTCATCACCGAGGGACTGGAGAGCGTCCGCGCCGTGCCCGGCCGCGCCGAGGTGCTGGAGACGAACACGCCCTACAAGGTCATTTTGGACTATTCGCATTCGCCAGATGCGCTGGAAAACATCCTGACCACCGTGCGGGAGTTTGCCCGCGGGCGGGTTATCGTGCTGTTCGGCTGCGGCGGCGACCGTGACCATCTGAAGCGTCCCATCATGGGCGAAATCGGCGGACGGCTGGCGGACTTTTCCATTTTAACCAGCGACAACCCGCGTACCGAAGACCCCTTCGATATCCTGCGCTCCGTGGAGGAGGGCATCAAGCCGACAGGCGGCCAATATACGGTCATCGAAAACCGCCGCGAGGCCATCCGCTATGCCCTGCAAATGGGCAGGGAGGGCGATGTCGTGGTGCTGGCCGGAAAGGGTCACGAGACCTATCAGGAAATTATGGGCGTGAAGCGCCCCTTCGATGAGAAGGTCGTCGTAAGAGAATTATTGGAAGAAATGAAAGACTGATAAAGGGAGAATATGATGCTCTGGATTTTTCTGACGACGCTGTGCGCGGCGGCGCTGATGCTGCTGCTCATGCCCAAGCTGCTGCCCGTTTTAAAAAAGCTCAAGTTCGGCCAGACGATTTATGAATTGGGCCCCAAGCACCAGCAGAAGCAGGGAACGCCCAACATGGGCGGTCTGCTGATAGGCGGCATCTCGACCGTCGTTTTGATTGCTGCTGCCGCCGTGTTCGGCACCGTCTATAAAAGCGCGGCCGGGCCGTTTTTTTCGCTGAGCAACCGCCTCTTCGCCCTGCTGTTCATCACCTTGGGCTCCATGGCCATCGGCTTTACGGACGACTACATCAAGGACGTGCACAAGCGGCACGACGGGCTGTCGCCCAAGCAGAAAATCGCGATGCAGCTCTTTGTCGGCGCGGTCTTCTCAGTCTACTGCTATGTTTATGTCGGTTCTGACATTTTGCTGCCCTTCACGGAGAAAACGTGGGATTTAGGGGTGTTCTATATCCCGCTCATGACGCTGGTCGTCATGTTCATGACCAACAGCGCCAACCTGCAGGACGGCCTGGACGGGCTTTTGTCCACCGTGACGGTCGTTGGCATGACGGCCTTCGGCACGGCCTGTCTGTGCCTGCAAAATGTTTCCGGCGTGGACGGCTATGCCCGCGCCGTGCTGACCGCCGGCTGCTTTTCGCTGGTGGGCGCCTGCCTGGGCTTCCTCAAATTCAACCGCTATCCGGCGAAAATCTTCATGGGCGATACGGGCAGTATGTACATCGGCGGCATGATGGTCGGCGCGGCGATGCTGTCCAAGTGCGTGTTCCCGATGATTCTGTTCTGCTTCACCTGCATCATGTCCTCGCTGAGCGTGATGCTTCAGGTGACCTATTTCAAGCTCACGCACGGCAAGCGCATCTTCAAAATGTCGCCCATCCATCACCATTTCGAGCTGTGCGGCATGAAGGAAACGCAGATTGATTTTATGTACGCTCTGGTCGAGGCCGTGCTGTCGCTGGTCGCGCTCTGGTCTCTGAGCGGCTTCTTTAAGGCGTGAGCCACATCATCTGATTGCGGAGGAGTGTGAAGATGCTATGCAGACGCTGACAGCGCGGCCGAACAATGACGTGAACGCCGTTATGCGCACGAGGGTCGATTACCGGGGCAGGCGCGTGCTGGTCGTGGGTATGGCGCGAAGCGGCGTCGGCGCGGCCCTGCTTTTATGCAGATTGGGTGCAGTGCCCGTGCTGAACGACATCAAGCCCCGTGAGGCATTCGGCAGTCAGCTGGACGAGCTGAAAAATCTGCCGGTCGAATGGCGCATGGGGGAAGACCCGATTCCGCTCCTGGACGGCTGCGATATGCTCCTCATCAGCCCCGGCGTTCCCATTGATTCGCCCGTGGTGCTGGCCGCCAGGGAAAAGAAAATGTATGTGATAGGCGAACTGGAATTCGCCGCGCAGAATGCCGAGGGGCTGCTCGTCGCCGTCACGGGCACAAACGGGAAAACGACCACCGTGACCCTCCTGGGCGAAATGTTCGGGGGCGCTGGCAGGCTGGCCTTTGCCGCCGGCAATGTGGGCTATCCTCTGAGCATGGCCGCATTGGAGAGCAAGCCGCAGGATGTGCTGGTCACGGAGGTCTCCTCCTTCCAGCTTGAAAGCATCGATGCCTTTCATCCCCGCGCCGCCGCCGTGCTGAACGTGACGGAGGATCATCTTATCCGCCACTATACGATGGAAAACTATATCGCGCTCAAAAAGCGCGTGTTTGAAAACCAGACCGCGCAGGACGTCGCCGTCCTGAATTATGACGATGCCGTCTGCCGGACAATGGCGGAGGGGCTTCAAAGCAGGGTCGCCTTCTTCTCCCGCAAAGAGCAGGTCATGGCGGGCGCCTGCGTCGAGGACGGGCAGGTCATCGTGCGCTGGGAGGGCGCGGAGAAGACAATTTGCCGCACGGATGAAATCAAAATCCCCGGCCCGCACAATTTAGAAAACGCTTTGGCGGCGGTGATGCTGGCCTATGTGAGCGGCGTTCCCACGCCGGTCATCCGCCATGCGCTCAAGACCTTTGCGGGCGTGGAGCACCGTATCGAGGCCGTGCGCGATTTTGAGGGCGTCCGCTACATCAACGATTCCAAGGGGACGAACGCGGATTCGACCATCAAGGCCATTGACACCATGCGCGCCCCGACCGTGATGATTCTGGGCGGCTATGATAAGCATGTTTCCTTTAAGCTGTTGGCGGAGCATATGGCGGGCTCGCCGCAAATTGAACATGCCGTGCTGCTGGGCGCGACGGCGCCGCAGCTTGAGCGGGAGCTGACAGAGGCGGGCTATACGGCCGTCACCCACGCGAAGACCCTGGAGGAGGCCGTGCGGAAGGCGCGTTCCCTTGCCAAGACGGGCGGCAATGTGCTGTTCTCTCCGGCCTGCGCCTCTTTCGATATGTTCAGCGATTATGAGGAGCGCGGGCGGATATTCAAGCAGCTTGTGCATGATTTGGCATAAGAAATAACGTCCCTGCTTCGGCGGGGACTTCTTTGCTGTTTTTCGGCACTGCTTTTTTGCACGGCGCTGCCGCATCGGCAAACAGGGAAAGGAGGGAGAGAGCGTGCGTCAGAACCCGCAGTATTATCAGCCGTATGACGGCGATTTGGACACGGACGGGTATCCGCAGCAGCCTTCCTATCCCTATCCGGAGAGCGGCTATTCGCCGCAGAACAGCTTTCGGCAGGACGGCTGCAGCGCCCCATACAACCCGCCTCCGGATGGCTATCCGCAGAATGCCCCTCGGCAGGACGGCTGCAGCGACCCTTACGGCCTGCCGCCGGACTGTCGGGACAACTATGCTATGCCCCCGAACGGGCAGCCGCAGGACGGTTACAGCGTCCCCTGGGGGCAGCCGGCAGAGGGTCGGGAAAATCCCTATCGGCAGCATTATCAAAACGTGCCCGATTCGCGGCAATACCCCTTCGGCCGGGATTTTTTGGACGAGGCCGCCTATGCACCTAAGCACGAGGACGCCGTGGCGGTCAAGCACCGGGGCTTAGCGGCGGTGCTGACCGTTTTCGTCATCGTGTGCATCGCGGGCATCGTCCTTTTTTCCAAGGTGCTGCGGCTGACCACCGTCACCGTCAACGGGCTGGCATCGTTTCAGGCGGCCGATGTAGCGCATTTGGCGGGGCTGGACATCGGCAGGAGCTATCTGGGCATTGATGAAGACAAGGTCAGGGAAAAGGTCGAAGGCAACCGTTATCTGGTGTTTGTGAGCCTTGAAAAGCGCTTCCCGAACGCCGTGATTCTGAACGTCCGGGAGCGTGTCGCCCGCGTGAATTTGATGGTGATGGGCGTCACCTATGTGCTGGACGAGGACGGCATGGTGCTGGAGCGGATGAATTCCGTCAGCCTTGACAACGGCCTGCCGACCGTGACGGGAATGCAGGCGCGGGAGGTCAGGGTCGGGCGGGTGCTGGCCGCGCAGAAGGAGACCCAGCTGAGCGGGATGCACAGCGTGCTGGAGGAGCTGGTTCTGCAGGGCTGCATCGGCGAAATATCCGAAATCAACCTTTCGAGCATAGAAAGCGTGTACCTGACCACGAGGGACGGCTATACGGTCAACCTCGGCGGTACGGACGACTTGCGCGCCAAAATCGGCACGATGCGCGCCGTGGTCGCCAAGCTGCGGGAAATGGGGAAAAGCGGCGGCGTTATTGATGCGACCGTGCCCGGCGAGGCCACCTATTCGCCCGAAGGCCTGTAAACAGGGCCTCAAAAAAAGAATTTTTTGACAACCTGCGTAAAAACCCTTGCCAAATTATCACGAAACAGTTACAATAAAGTGACCATGTAGACTTACGGCTCGTGCGCTCTTTTTCGGCGCATGATGTTTTGGCGAGTACCCAAGGAACGGAGATGGACGGATGAAGACCACAGTGGCTGCGATGGACTTTGGAACCAGCAAGCTGGTGGCGCTGGTGGCTGAAACCAGCGGGCGTCAGCGCTGCGATATTATCGGCGCGGGCATTGCAACCTATGATGGCTATATGGACAGGCAGTGGAATGCGCCAGGTCAGCTGAACGAGGCCATTGCCAATGCCGTGCATGAGGCGGAGACCCAGTCCAGAACGCGCATCCGCGATATCAATATCGGCGTGCCGGGCGACTTCTGCACCGTCCGTACGGTGGAAGCCCGCGTGGAGCTGCAGGGCGCCGACCCGAAGGTGACGCTCAAGGACATTGATGAGCTGTTCGCCAGAGCCACGGCGGACTTGGGCGAGACGGAAGGAGCAATCATCCACCGAAGCCCTGCATGGTTCATGGTGGATGACGGCAAAAAAATCCTGGAGCCGATGGGCGTGCGCGGCTATGAGCTTCGTGCGATGGTCTCCTTTGTCATTGCCGACCAGTATTTTATCAGCGACGTAACGGAGCGCTTTAAGGCGCTGGGCTATAATGTTACGGGCTGCTTCTCCTCCCCGACGGGGCAGGCCATGCTCTTTGTTCCCGATGAGGAGAGGGACAGGACGGCGGTGCTGGTCGATATCGGCTATCTGAACACCGAGGTCATGACCGTCGAGGGCGATGCGCTGACCTACCTGAAGGTGCTGCCGATGGGCGGCGGCCACATTTCGGCGGACATCGCCTACGGCCTGGATATTTCCCTGACAGCCGCCGAGCAGATTAAGCGTCAGTACGTCTACGGCCTGTCCGCGGGACAGACGAGCTTTGAGGCCATCGGGCAGTCCGGCGCGACGGAGACCTTCACACGCGACAAGGTGGAGAGCATCCTGGAGCCGCGGGCGGAGGAGATCTGCGAGGCCATTCGGGATACCATCAAGGAAAGCGGCGTGAAGCTGGGCAACTGGTCCGCCATTTATTTAACGGGCGGCGGCCTGGCCATCAACCGCGGCGGGCGCGATTATCTATCCGCCAAGCTGGACAGACCCGTGCGGGAGCTGCCCCGCAAGGCCGTGAAGCTGTCCAGCCCCGCGTATTCCAGCGCCTTGGGGCTGCTTGATTTAATCATTGACACCATTTCCAGCGCGCCGTCAGGCGGCATCGGCGGATTCTTCCGCAGTCTTTTCGGCGGCTGAGCCGATATTATCCTTATTTTAAGGGGGTCGCACATATGCCTTTTGAAGTCCAGGTTGATCAATCGTCCTTTGCGTCCATTAAGGTCGTTGGCTGCGGCGGCGGCGGCACGAATGCCGTCAACCGCATGGTCGAGGCCAACCTAAAGGGCGTTGAATTTGTCGCCGTGAATACGGACAGACAGGCGCTGATGCTGTCGCAGGCCGGCATTAAAATTCAAATCGGCGAAAAGCTGACGAAGGGTCTGGGCGCGGGCGCTGTGCCGGATATCGGCCGCCGCGCCGCCGAGGAAAGCCGCGAGGAGATAGCGCAGGCGCTAAAGGGCGCGGACTTGGTCTTTGTCACCGCCGGCATGGGCGGCGGCACGGGCACGGGTGCTGCCCCCATCGTGGCGGAGGTCGCCCGCGAGATGAACTGCCTGACCATCGCCGTGGTCACGAAGCCCTTTGCCTTTGAGGGCAAGCAGCGCATGAAGAACGCCGAGGTCGGCATCAATGAATTGAAGCAGAATGTGGATACCCTGGTGGTCATCCCCAATGACCGTCTGCTTCAGGTCGTCAGCAAGGGAACGAGCATGCTGGAGGCGTTCCGCATTGCGGACGACGTCCTGCGTCAGGGCATTCAGGGCATTTCCGACCTGATTGCGCTGCCCGCGCTGATTAATTTGGACTATGCGGACGTGAAGACCGTCATGGAATCCGGCGGCATGGCGCATATGGGCATCGGTATCGGCAGGGGCGAGACCCGTCTCATGGACGCCGCCAAGAACGCCATCCAAAGCCCGCTGCTGGAGACCAAGATTGACGGTGCCCGCGCCGTGCTGATTAACATCACCGGCGGCGAGGACATGAGCATCATGGACATCAACGAGGCCGCGAACCTCGTTATGGAATCCGCGGACAGCGATGCCAACATCATCTTCGGCGCGGGTGTCGACCCGTCGCTCAAGGATGAGGTGCATATCACGGTCATCGCCACCGGCTTTGAAAAGACGCCCTTCCCCACGAAGGATATGAAGAAGAAGGCGGGCCGCAGCAACGCAACGCCCTACGGCGCAGCCATCCCCTCCTACAACCCCTATGAAAACCGTCCGCGCACGGACATGAACGCTCAGGATGCGGGCTTTGACGCGCCCGCGCCCGTGGTCTATGAAAACGACCCGGCGCAGTATGCCGGCGGCGCCCGTCCCACACCGATGAGCGGCATTCCGCAGTATCAGCCGAGCGCGTATATGCCGCAGCAGGGTGCGCCGATGTATCAGCCCTATATGCCGCAGTACCAGCCCTACGGCCAGCAGCCGGAGGTGCAGCCCGCGCAGCAGACCCCTGCCGCCAATGAAAAGGACAGCTTGGGCGTTCCTGCTTTCCTGCGCCGCGAACGTAAATAAAATCACCTGCTTCATTTTGGGGGCTGTCTCACGAAGAAGAAAAGTGAGGCAGTCCTTTTTCATGCCCCAAAAAATAAAAACGCCGGACAACTCCGGCGAACATGAAAACAGGATGCTGCAATCGGATTACAGCGTCAAGCTGCCGCTTTCGGCCATGTGCCGCAGGGCGCTGGCCAGCGCCAGTTTTCCGTGGGCATAGGTCAGGCCGCCCTGCATATACACCGTGTACGGTTCGCGCATGGGGGCGTCGGCGGAAAGCTCGATGGACGCGCCCATGACGAAGGTTCCGGCGGCCATGATGACCTTATCCTGATAGCCCGGCATATCCCAGGGCTCAGGCACGGCGCTGCTGTCCACGGGGGAGGCGGCCTGAATGCCCTGACAGAAGGAGATGAGACGCTCAGGCGTTTCCATGTTGATGGCCTGGATGATGTCGGCCCGCGGCGCATCGGAGGCGGGGGTCGTCTTAAAGCCTAAAATTTCAAAGGTGCGGGCGGCCAAAAGCGCGGTCTTGACGGCCTGCGTCACCGTGTGCGGCGCCATGAACAGTCCCTGATAGAAGGGACGGTAGGAGGCCGCATAGCTGCCGCATTCCCTGCCGATGCCTGGCGCGGTCAGCCGCGCCTCGATGCGGTGAATTGCCCGATGGGTGCCGACCAGATATGCGCCCGTCGGGGCAAGGCCGCCGCCCATGTTTTTGATGAGGCTGCCGACGGCCACGTCCGCGCCCATGTGCGTCGGCTCTTCGTCGCAGACAAAGCCGCCGTAGCAGTTATCCACCATGATGAAAATGTCGGGGCGCACTGCGTGAACGGCGTCGATAACGGGCTTCATGTCGGCGGGACGCACAGCGGCGCGCCACGCATAGCCGCGGCTGCGCTGAAGCAGCACGACGCCCGTGCTTTCCCGAATGGCCGAAAGCACTGCGGGCACATCGATTTGACCGTCCTTTGTCATACCGACAGCCGAATAGGAAACGCCCATTTCCCTGAGCGAGCCGACGCCGTCTCCGCTCAGGCCAATGACCTCGTCCATCGTGTCGTACGGCTTTTCCGTCGCGGCCAAAAGATGGCTGCCGGGGGTCAGCAGACCGAACAGACACAGAGCGAGCGCGTGTGTGCCGGAGGTAATGTGCGGACGGACGATGGCGGCCTCCGCGCCGAAAAGATCGGCAAAAATGTTTTCCAGCGTGTCCCGCCCGACATCGTCATAGCCGTAGCCTGTGGTGGGTGCAAAGTGGCGTACGGCGACCGCATGGCTTTTGTACAGGTCAAGGATTTTTCGGGTGTTGCGCAGCTCCCGCTCGTCCAAGGCGGCAAACTGCGCCTGCAGCTCCCGTTCGGCACGGGTGATAAAGGTGTTTATCCTGTCGTTATGCAAGGGAATATACCTCCTGAAGCGTGATTATCGGCCGACTGCCGAAATTTTGTTTAAGAGTTCATCAACGGTCGTGTGCTCGTCTGCCGTCAGCCAGCGGATGCGCTTATCCCGCCGAAACCATGTGAGCTGGCGCTTGGCATAGTTGCGCGTTTTCTGCTTGATGAGGGCGACGGCCTCCGGCAGCGTCCGCCTGCCGTCCAGCACGGGCAGCAGCTCTTTATAGCCAAGCCCCTGCATGGCCTGCGCCTGCTCAGGGACGCCGCTTTTGAAGAGCGCTTCCACCTCGTCAAGCAGCCCGTCCCGCATCATGACGTCCACACGGCGGTCAATGCGCGCATACAGGCGCTGCCTGTCCATGTCGAGCGCAAAGAGCGAAAAGTTATAGGGCGCGTCCGCCTCGGTCGGCATCACCTGCTGCGAAAACGGCGTTCCTGTCAGCTCATAGACCTCCAGAGCGCGGATAACGCGGCGCGTGTCGTTGGGATGAAGGCGGGCGGCCGTTGCCGGGTCGATGCGCTTCAGCAGCGCATGAAGCGCCTGTGCGCCCTCCGCGTTGCAAACCGCCTGATACCGTTCACGGATGGCGGCATCGCCGCGCACGAAGCCGAAATCAAGCGGCAGGGACAGGGCGCTTAAATAAAAGCCCGTGCCGCCGACCAAAATGGGTGTGTCAATTTTTTCAATCAGCGGATGGGCAAGCGCGGCATACTCCGTCACGGAAAATGCCTCGGTCGGCTCGACCAAATCAAGCAGATGATGCGGGACGCGCTCCTGCTCCGCCCTGGTCGGCTTCGCCGTGCCGATATCCATGCGCTTATAGACCTGCATGGAATCCATGCAGAGTATTTCTCCTTTGAGCCTTTCGGCCAGCGCCAGCGATACGGCGGTTTTCCCGCTGGCGGTCGGGCCGACCAACCCCCAAACACGTTTTTTCTTCATCAGCTTTGAATGCGCCTGAAGCGCTTGTCCAAGTCCGTGTGCGTGAGCGAAACCATCAAAGGCCGCCCGTGCGGGCAGGTCGGCGGGATGTCCTGATGGATGATTTGCCCGATGAGCAGGGCGATTTTGTCCATCGGTATCTCCTCGCCGCCCTTGACGGCGTGCTTGCACGCCATCTGCATGATGCGCCGGGTGCAGTCAAGGCTGCTCATGGAGCCGCCCGAAATCAGCTCGTCCAAGGCGTCGATGAGGCAGCGCCCCGCCTCCGGCTGCTCCAGCACGATGGGAACGCCGCGAAGCTGCACGCTGAAGCCCCCGAACGGCTCGACATCAAAGCCGGCGTTTCGGAGCGCCTCCCTGTTTTCCTCATAGGCGGCGTATTCCGTGGGGGAGAGCTTGACCACGAGGGGCATCAGCAGCGCCTGCGACACGGGCGCGTCCGCCATTTTCCGCACGAGCTGCTCATACAAAATGCGCTCATGCGCGGCGTGCTGGTCGCACAGAAGAAGCTGATCCTCATATTCCATTAAAATGTAGGTGTTGAACACAACGCCGATGATGCGCGGCAGCGGATGCGCAAACCGCTTTTCCACCGTTTCGTCCTTCACCTGCTCCGGCTCTCTGGGCTTTTCCTCTTTTTTAAAATCGGGAACGGGCTGAACGGCGGGCTCTTCCTGCGCCGCCTGATTTTTTCTGATTTGCTCATACAGGAAGCTGCCGCCCTCACGGAAGGAAGCCCCCGCTTTGCCAAGCGGCGAGAGCGGCACGGCCGCCGTGCGCGTGATGACGGCGGGCGCTTGGGCAGGCGGCCGCACAGTCGGGTTTTCTTGGATATCCGGCTTTTGCGTTTGGGCAGGCACAGGCGTCGGAACGCTTGCGGATACCTGAACGTGCGCCTCGGACGGCACCGGCTTTTCCGGTGATACGGAAAAGAGCTGCGGCGCGGTCAGCGCCTCTTTTTGGGTGCTGACGAGGGCGTCCGATACGATGGCTTCCACAGCCTCGCGCACGGCGCGTTCGTTTTGAAAGCGCACCTCCCACTTGTTCGGGTGAACATTGACATCCGCCGCGCCGAAGGGCATGGTCAGGTGCAGGATGCACATGGGGAAACGCCCGATGGTGACGCGCTGGCGGCAGGCGTTCTCCACGGCGGAGGATAAGAGCGGGCTTTTCATCGCCCGATGATTCAAAAAGAAAAATTCGTGCGCACGGTTGCCGCGGGCGACATCGCCGACCCCGACAAAGCCGCTCAGCACCAGCCCGTTCATGTTTCCCTCAACCGCGGTGAGCTGGCGCAGCACATCCACGCCGTAGATGCTGAGCGCGGCGCTTTGCAGCTTGCCGTCCCCGGCGCTGAAATAGACCGTCTTGCCGTCCGACATATAGCGGAAGGAAATGTCGGGACGGGAGAGGATGAGCCGTGCCATCAGCTCACTGACCAGCGCGGCCTCATACGCGGGCTTTTTTAAGAACTTTTTGCGCACGGGCGCGTTATAGAACAAATCCCGGACGACAAAGGTCGTGCCCTCCGGACAGGCGGCATCGCGCAAATCGGAAATCACGCCCCCGTCGTTCATGAGCGTCAGCCCCGTGTCAAAGCCGGCGGCGCGGGTGGTGCATTTGACGTGCGACACGGCGGCGATGGAGGCCAGCGCCTCACCGCGGAAACCTAAGGTCCGCACGCCGTACAAATCCTCCGCCGTGCGTATCTTGCTGGTGGCATGCCGCTCGAAAGCAAGGCGGATGTCGGACGGCGCAATGCCCCTGCCGTTGTCGGTCACGCGGAAGGAGGAAAGCCCGCCCTCCCTGATATCGACCGTAACGGCTGTCGCGCCCGCGTCCAGGGCATTTTCCACCAATTCCTTGATGGCGGCGCTCGGACGCTCCACCACCTCGCCCGCCGCTATCTGCCCAATGACCTCGGCCGATAAAACCTGAATGCGTTCGTTCACCTTTTTCTCCTTACAGTTTCAGCGCCTTTTCCCGCAGCATGAAGAGGGTATTCAGCGCGTCCATCGGGGTCATGGCCAACACGTCCAAGCTCTGTATCTCCTGAATGAACTCCGTTTTGGAATAGCCCAGCAGGGTCTCCTGCTCGCTTTTGCGGTTTTTGTTGACGGGGGAGAGGATGTTTTGGCCGATGCTGTTCTGGGTGACGTCATTGACCGCCAGCCGCGCCTGAATTTCCTGTGCGCGGGCGACCACGGCGCGGGGAACACCCGCCAGCCGCGCCACATAGACGCCGAAGGACTTGTCCGCCCCGCCCGGCACGATTTTGCGCAGAAAGATGACATCCTCGCCGTGCTCCTTGACGGACACACAGAAATTATGCACGCCGTCCAAATGCCCCTCTAAT
Source organism: Anaerovibrio sp. (assembly GCA_963611355.1). Classification (GTDB taxonomy): domain Bacteria; phylum Bacillota; class Clostridia; order Christensenellales; family Aristaeellaceae; genus CAVDRM01. Next base: position 106,716 of record CAVDRM010000001.1, on the reverse strand, counting down.
TCGGACAATTCGTGGTAGTGCGTGGCGAAAAGGGTCTTCGCGCCGCACTTTTTCCCGTCGCAGAGAAATTCGACCGCCGCCCATGCAATCGCCAGCCCGTCAAAGGTGCTGGTGCCGCGGCCGATTTCGTCCAGGATGACCAGCGAACGGCTTGTCGCATTGCGCAGGATGTACGCCATTTCGCTCATCTCCACCATGAAGGTGGATTGGCCGGCGGCCAAGTCGTCCGAAGCGCCGACGCGGGTATACACGCAGTCTACCAGCGGGATATTGGCCTCCAGCGCAGGGACGAACGAGCCCATATGCGCCATCAGGACAATCAGCGCCACCTGCCGCATATAGGTGCTTTTGCCCGCCATGTTCGGGCCGGTGATAATCTGCATCCTGTATTCGTTTTCGTCCATGTCCGTGTCGTTGGGGACAAAGGCCGCGTCCGTCAAATTCTGCTCAACGACGGGATGCCGCCCCTCGGCGATATGAAGGACGCCCTCATCGTTGATTTGCGGGCGCACATAGCCGTTTTCCCGCGCCACACGCGCAAGCGAAAGCAGGGCGTCCAGCGTCTTATAGCCGCAGGCCGTCCGCTGAAGCCGCTCCATGTGCTTGGCGATTTCGGCGCGGACGGCGTCAAACAGCGCGTATTCCAATTTTTGGGACTGCTCCTGCGCGCCGGTTATTTTGGCCTCCAGAGAGCGCAGCTCGTCGGTGGTGAAGCGCTCGGCATTGCTTAGGGTCTGCCGCCGTTGATAACGCATCGGCACAAGGGCATAATTTGCCTTCGTGACCTCGATATAGTAGCCGAACACGCGGTTATACTGGATTCTGAGGCTTTTAATGCCCGTTTCCTCGCGCTCCCGCGCCTCCAGATTCAGCAGCCACTGCTTCCCCTCGACGGATGCGGCGCGGAGCCTGTCCAATTCCTCGTTGTAGCCCTGACGGATGACCCCGCCGTCCGCCGCAGAAACGGGCGCGTTTTCATCAATGGCGCTTTCCAGGAGCGCCTTTAATTCGGGAATTGGGTCAATCAGCGAACGCACGCCCTCCAGCGCTTCGCTGCGAATGCCCTCCAGCAGGTTCAGCACCTCCGGCGCCTGCTCCAGGGAGCGGAGCAGGGCAAGGCAGTCCCGCGGGCTGAGCGTCTGATAGGATATTTTGGAAAGCAGGCGCTCCATGTCATAGACCTTGCCCAGAATTTCCCGAAGCGCCTCGGAAAGGACGTGCTCATTGTACAGTGCCTCGACCGCGTTCAGCCGCGCCGAAATGCTGTCTTTTTGAAGCAGGGGCTGCTCTATCCATGCGCGCAGCATGCGTCCGCCCATCGCGGTGACGGTCTTATCCATCAGCCCAAGCAGAGAGCCTTTTGAGGAGCGTCCGCGCAGGGATTCTGTCAATTCCAGATTGCGCCTCGTGTTCATGTCCAGCGGCATGATATCCGCCTTGTCCACGATGCGGATGCGCGTGATGTGCGCCAGCGCGTTTTTCTGCGTCTCGTTGAGGTACGCCATCAGTGCACCGGCGGCAGCCGCGGCGGGGGAAAGGGAGGCGTCCAAGCCAAGCGCCGTCAAAGAGCCGACGGAAAAATGCGCAAGCAGTGTGTCCCTTGCGTTCTGCGCCTGAAACGCCGAGGCTTTAAAGGGCGTACAGGCGATGGCGGTGCAGGGCGCGATGTCAGCGGGGGAATTGGAGATAATCTCGCTGGGCGCGATCGTCGCCAAAGCGCCGCGCAGCTCCCGTTCATTATGCTGGATGACGCGCACATACATTTCGCCCGTTGTGATATCGCAGTAGCTGAGCCCGATGCGCCGCCCCGAAATACAGGCGGAAAGCAGATAGTTGTTTTTGCGTTCGCCGATGGCGTTGGCATCCGTCAGCGTGCCGGGCGTCACGATGCGGATAATATCGCGCTCGACCAGCCCCTTGGAAAGCGCCGGGTCGGTGAGCTGCTCGCAGACGGCCACCCGATAGCCCTTTTCGACAAGGCGGGAGATGTAGGTGTCCACGGCATGGAAGGGAACGCCGCACATGGGCGCACGCTCCGCTAAGCCGCAGTCCTTTCCGGTCAGCGTCAGCTCTAATTCACGGCTGGCCGTCAGCGCGTCCTCAAAGAACATTTCATAAAAGTCCCCCACACGGAAAAAAAGCAGCGCGTCCGGATTCTGCTGCTTGATTTGCATATACTGCTGCATCATGGGAGAGAGGGTGGCCATAACTGCTCCTTTGTTATACGATGTAGGTCATATTCTTTTGCATCAATGCCCGCCGCAAAGCGGGACGGTTTATCGCCCCGATGTCTCAGTGGCGGCATCCGCTGCATCCGTCGCAGTGCCCGCTGCATCCGCCCGCGTTTTCGGGCGCAAGCACCTTCTGAAGCTCATGGTTGACCGCGTCCATCATGTCGGTGAACTGCTTGCGCGCCACCTGAAGCGCCTTGGCCATGGGGTAGGACTGGAAACGCGCCTGGATTTCTTCCATTTCGCGGTTCAAATCGCTCATCTTGTCAAAATCCGGCGGGTCCTTGAGGGAGATACGCTCCAGCTCCGTGTGTTTTTCCTCGTATTCCATGAAGGCGTTGGTCAGCTGCTCGTCCTTGGTGGCGGCGTCCTCGGTGACGCGCATACCGACATACTCATCGCTTTCCCTGATGAGCTGCGCAAGCTCCTGCGCCTTTTTGATGACAGCTTCATTCATATCGGGTCATTCTCCTTCTTTTCTGCCGCGCAGCGTCGTTTTGCCGGCGGAGGTGATGACGACGGGCGCAATCTGCCCCAAGTCGCTTTCGTTTCCGTAAAAATTGATGCTGATGTTCCGTCCGCCCTTGCCGGTCAGCATGGCGGCATCGCGCTTGGAGGCACCGACGACCAGAACCTGCTCAGTCTTTCCCAGCATGGCGGCAAATACTTCCGCGGTCTTTTTTTCCTGCAGGGCAATCAGCCGCTCGATGCGCTCGGCGGACACATCGGCGGGAATTTGATTGGGCATTTTCGCCGCCGCCGTGCCGATGCGCGGGCTGTAAATGAAGGTGAACGCGCTGTCGTAAGACACCTCATCCACCAGCGCCAAAGTATCCTCAAAGTCCCCGTCCGTTTCGCCGGGAAAGCCGACAATTAAATCGGTCGTGATGCCGATGTCCGGCACGGCGCTGCGCAGTGCATGAACGCGGTCAAGGTATTTTTCCCGCGTATAGCGGCGGTTCATGGCCTGTAAAACGGCATTGCTGCCGGACTGCACGGGCAGATGGAAGTGCCGCAGCACGGCCTTGTTCCGCGCAATTTCTTCAATCAGCGCATCGGACAAATCTTTGGGATGGGAGGTCATGAAGCGGATGCGCGGAATGCCCGTCTTTTCGATTTCATGGAGGAGCTCGGCAAACGAAAGCCCGCCCTCCAAATCATTTCCGTAGGAATTGACGTTCTGCCCCAGCAGCATGATTTCCTTCACGCCGTCCTTCACCAGCCCGTCGATATCGCGCAGGATGTCCGCCGCGCTTCTGGAGCGCTCCCGCCCGCGCACATACGGCACGATGCAGTAGGAGCAGAAATTATTGCAGCCGTACATCACGGTGACATACGCCTGGATAGCGCTTTCGCGGCGGACGGGCAGCCCTTCAATCAGGGTGCTTTGCTCTTGGGGCACGGCCACCACGCGGCGCGAGGTCTCTACGGCGCGAAGCAGCAGCTCCGGCAGGCGGTGAATATTGCCCGTTCCGAAGGCGACGTCCACAAAGGGATACCGGCGCAGCAGCTTTTCCGCCATGCCCTCCTCCTGCACCATACAGCCGCACACGCCGATGAGCATATCGGGGCGCTTTTTTTTGATTTCCTTGAGCCATGTCACATTGCCCAGCGCCTTGCGCTCCGCATTGTCGCGGATGCAGCAGGTGTTGTGCAGGACAAAGTCCGCCTCCTCGCGCTCCTTGGCGGCGGTCATCCCCATTTCCTCCAAAATGCCCGCCAGCTTTTCGGAATCGTGCGCGTTCATCTGGCAGCCATAGGTGACGATGTGGTAGGTGCGCGGGCGCTCGGAAAGAGCCGCAAAACGGCGCATGTATTCGCGCTGCACAGCCATTTCCGCTTCCGGGATTTTTCGGGTTTCTTTGTTCATTTTGTTGCTTCCTCTTGCCTGATGCCCGTTCCGCCGCAAAGCGGGCAGAGCATGGAATGCTCGGCTTGCAGAGCCTCGCTCATTTTTTTGCGGGTCATTTCTAGCAGCCCAAGGGATGTGAAGCCGTGCACCACGCATTTGACGGGGTCGTGCTTTAATGCGTTCCGCATGACGGAAAGCAGCGCTTCACGGTGCGCTTCGGACGCCATGTCGATAAAGTCCGCCAGCACGATGCCGCCCATGCCGCGCAGGCGCATCAGCCGCGCAATTTCGGAAACGGCCTCCAGATTGGTTTTGAAAAAGGTCTCCTCGCTGCCGGACTTGCCGCCCGTGAATTTGCCGCTGTTGACGTCAATCACGGTCAGCGCCTCGCAGGGGTCAATGACCAGAAAGCCGCCGGATTTGAGCCATACGCGGCGGGACAGCGCCTTACGGAGCTGCTCGCGGACGCCGTATAAATCAAAGGGATGCTCGGCAACGCGGGACACCGCTCGGAGGCGTGCGGGGCAGAGGACTTCGTCATTGACAATAACGCCGTCGATTGTTTCGCCCGCCGCTTCGCAGTCCCGCAAAAAACGCTCCGCGAGGCTCATTTCCTGCGGAATGGGGCAGGGCGGGCGCAGGGTGGGGAGAATATCCTGTATCCTCTGCCAGCGCGTCACAAGCGTCTGAACGGCCGTCTGAAGCGCTTCCTCGGAAGCGTTGAGCGCCGCGCTGCGCATGACAAGCCCCATGCCGCTCGGCGCAAGCGCTTTGGCTTTGTTTAAAAGCGCAGCCCGCTCTTGGGCATCATCCATCTTTTGGGAGACGGAGCAGAAAGAGGAGGCGGGCAGCAAAATCACCGTATCGGCGGCCAGGGCAATGTCCTGTGTGAGGTAGGCGGCCTTTTGTTGGACGGGCGGCTTTTTGACCTGCACCAGCACGGTGTCGCCGGCCTTCGGCTTTTGCTTCGCTTCACTGAGCGGCAGAAAGCCGTTTTCCCGATTCGTCAGGCGCACAAAGGCAGCATTCATGCCGGAGACGACGCGCTCGACAACGCCCGCATAAAGCTGCTCCGCCGCGATGCCGCCCTCGATTTCCTTTCGGCAGTCGACCAGCTTTCTGTCTTCCAGCAGCGCCGCCTCGGTCAGCACGCCCGTTTTTTGAATGAGAAGCAGGCGCATATCAAAGATTCTCCAGCGGCACGAGCATGCCGTTCCATTCGCCCAGAAGCTGGCGGCGGACGATGTAGACCCGCGGCTTTTCGACCCCTGCAAAGGCGGAAAGCGAGGTCAGGAGCAGGTCGGGCTTGCAGGTGGCAGCCTCGCACAAGGAAAGCATCGCCATGAGCCTGCCGTCCTCGACCTTTAATTCATAAATCATCGGCCGCAGGTCGCAGGGCTTTTCGCCCGTCTTGGTCTTGCGGACGGCGGGGATTTCCTTCTGCGCCAAATAACGGGGGACGGCATCCAGCAGCGCTTCGCCGTTTTCCGGGAGGATTTCATAGATGGCCGCCTTGAGCAGCGCCATCGGCGCGGGATGACGGTCGTCCACGACCCGTGCGGACAGGCATTTTAAGTCCGGCGGGAGGGCCTTTGCAAGCTGCTCGACGAATTGTGCGGCGGAAATGTCCCGGCTGACGGGCACCTCCATAATCTCCCGTCTGCCCGGCATGCCGACGGACAGGGGAGCGGCGAAATTCAGCAGAATATGCGGGTTAAAGCCCTGTGAATACTGAAGCGGCAGGTCGCTCCGCCGCAGGGCGCGCTGCATGGTGCGCAGCAAATCCAAGTGCCCGATATGCCGCAGCCGGTCGCCCTTTTCAAAAACAACCAGCATCTTCATGCGTAGGTACACACCCCTTCTAACTTCTGAATGCCGCAGCCGTTGCAGCCGTGACGGCAGTCGCGGGTCGTTTCGCCGCGCTCCGCCTTTTTCGCCTCGCGCTTGAGGAACGCCTTGGCGACGCCCATGTCCACAAAGTCCCACGGGAGGATTTCGTCATAGCCTCGCACGCGGTTGGCGTAAAAATGCGTGTCCAAGCCGCATGCTTTAAAGGCGTCCAGCCAGGCGTCAAACTTGAAATGCTCGTTCCAGCCGTCCAGACGGCAGCCGCTTTTCCATGCAGTGAAGATGACTTCGGCCATGCGGCGGTCGCCGCGGGCAAGGCATGCCTCCAGCATGGAAAGCTCCGGCTCATGCCAGTTAAAGGTCACGCCGCGGATGTTCAGATATTCGCGCAGCGCCTTCTGCTTTTCAACTACAACGGGGATTTCGTCCTGACCGACCCATTGGAAGGGCGTGAAGGGCTTGGGGACAAACACGGAGGCGCTGCAGGTGACGCGCAGCCCCCGCGCCCGCTTGTCCTTGGGCAGGCCGAAATAGCAGGCGATCACTTTGCGGGCAAGGTCGGCAATGCCGCGCAGGTCCTCGTCCGTCTCCGTCGGAAGCCCCGTCATGAAGTACAGCTTCACGCTGCTCCAGCCGCATTCAAAGGCATCCGTGACGGCGCGGATTAAATCCTCCTCAGTCACGCCCTTGTTGATGACGTCGCGCAGCCTTTGTGTGCCCGCTTCGGGAGCGAGCGTCAGCCCGCTCTTTTTAACCTTTGTGGTCTCCTCCAGGGATTGCTTGACGATGTTGTCGATGCGCATGGAGGGCAGGGAAATGCTGACGCGCTTTTCCTTATAGCGCTCCATCAGCGCGGTAATCAGCTCCGGCAGGCAGGAATAGTCGCCGCTGGAGAGGGAGGAAAGGGACATTTCCTCATAGCCGGTCGCCGCCTCCAGCTTATCCGCCAGCTCCAAGACACGTTCCATCGAGCGCTCCCGCACGGGGCGGTATACCATGCCTGCCTGACAGAAGCGGCAGCCGCGGGTGCAGCCGCGCATGATTTCCAGCACGATGCGGTCATGCACGATGTCCGTATAGGGGACGGGGATGGCGGTCGGCGCGGCGGCATTGGAAAAATCCCTGAGGAAGCGCCGCCGCACGGTCGGCTTGATGCCCTCTTCGGTCGGGTAAAACGCCCTGATTGTGCCGTCCTCGTTGTAGTCCGTCCGATAAAAGCAGGGGACATATACGCCGTCAATGGCGGCTAAGCGGCGCAGGGTCTCGCGCTTGGAAAGCCCCTCTGCCTTGCAGGCGCGCAGGGTGTCCAGAAAATCCACCATCATTTCCTCGCCGTCGCCGATTTGAAAGGCGTCCATAAAGGGCGCTAACGGCTCAGGATTGCAGGCGCAGGGGCCGCCGGCGATGACGAGCGGGAAATCCTCGCCGCGTTCCTCGGCGTAGACGGGAATGCCGGATAAATCCAGCATTTCCAGGATGTTGGTGAAGCTCATTTCATATTGCAGGGTAAAGCCGACCACATCAAAACTGCGGACGGGCGTTCTGGACTCGATGGAAAACAGGGGCAGCCCGTTCCTTCGCAGGGCATCGGCCATATCGACCCACGGCATATAGACCCTCTCGCACAGGGCATAGGGGAGATTGTTGATGATTTCATACAGGATTTTGATGCCCAGGTGCGACATGCCGATTTCGTACGTATCGGGAAAGCAGAAGGCAAAGCGGATGTCCGTCTGCTCCCACGCTTTCACGGCCGTGTTCATCTCTCCGCCGATGTACCGCGCCGGCTTTTCCACCGTTTCCAGCAGCCTTTCCAGCAGAGCGTTTTGCGCCTCGTTCAAAGGAAGATACCTCCTGTTGCGTCATAAAAAAACCAAACTGAATCATAGCATAATTTCGCTGTTTTGTCCATTGTTTTATCGGACGCGCCGACGCGCCCGAAAGAAGCGGAATCAGAAATGATGCGAATCGGGTTTTTGGCAATTGAACGGCCTTTCTGCATGCATATGACGCCGTTTTATGTTGCGGATTCCGAATGCTGTATTCGTTTTTCCTTTCTGTACAGCGAGGGAGAAACGCCGATGTACTTTCTGAACACCCGATTGAACTGGGAGAAGCTGTTAAAGCCGCACAGGGAGGGGATTTCAGTGATGGGGATGTCCGTGTTAATCAGAATGGCCTGAACGTTGCGGACCCTGGTCATCTGAATATAATCCGTGACGGAAAAGCCGGTGACGTCTTTAAAGCGGTGCGACAGATAGCTGGAGCTGATATTGTGCAGCTCCGCCAGTTTTTCCAGGCTTAAATTTTCGGGGTAAAGCGCGTGAATACAGCCCGCGACCGTATATATCTTCTGCTCCAGCTCAGACAGGATGGTTTCTTTTTTGTAGATATTGCTGTCCTTGTTCAGAAACAGCAGAATCAGAAATTCGATAAATTTCTGGTGAATGATTAAATTGCGCATCGGGTCCGCCTTTGCGGAGAGAAAATAGATGTCGTTGATTTTTCCGTAGAGCCGCCGCTGCAATTCCGAATCAAAACGGAATATGGGCACCTTCCGGTCAAAAATTCCCAGCAGCTGTTCGTACTCGTTTGACAGACCCGACACATGGGAAGGGATATTAAACTGAATGATGAGCCGCTTGCAGGGTCTGCCGTTCGGATACTGCGTTTTGTGCAGCTTGGCCGGAGAAATGCCGACAATATCAAAGGGCTGAATCTCATAGGGAATGCCCTCGATAAAATGCACTACGTTCGGATAGAGCGGAATGCACAGCTCGTAAAAGGAATGAAAATGCTGGAACTCCATGTTGATGGCCGCGCTGCGGACGTCATAGTCGAAATAATAGAAGAGGCCGTCGTTTTCTTCATTCACGTGAATGGCATATTTATCTTCGTAGTACAGCAAGTTATTCAGAAACATAGGCCGTCTCTCCCAGCGTTGTTTTTTCATCGCCGGCGCTGCGGCATGCCGATGCTTAAGCGCCTTCCCTAAATGTATTGCATTATAAGTGTAGCACACAATTTCGATTTCATCAATATTGTGCCGAGAGAATCGTTTCACGGACAGACCATCCATGCGCTGCGTGCGAAAGAAGGCGTATGGACAGGCGCAACGGCGGAAAAAGGGAAATATACATGTCCCAAAAAAGCTTGAAATGCAATAAAGTTTTTCAAAAAAAGACATAATATGCGTAGACTTTTTCTGTGAAATCTGTATAATAATAATCAGAGTTTAAGAATGCGTATTCTTGAACGTAAAACATAATTTGGGAGGAACGCAAACATGAAGAAGCTAACAGCTCTGCTTCTGGCTCTGACAATGGTTCTGACTGCCGCGGCCTTTGTCCCGACGGCTTTAGCAGCCGAAGCCCCTGCAGCCTACTCCGAGGCGCCCGCCATCACGGCGCTGGGCACCTACGGCAAGGTAGAGGAACGTCTGCCTGCTGCGGAAGATATCTTCGTCTCAAAGCTTGACGCCACCGGCGGCGAGCTTGCGGTCGGCACGTACGGCGGCACGATTAATCTGGTCGGCGGCGGCGGCTCCTGGGATTTATCCAGACCCACGCTGGAGACCATCATCCGCCGCGATACGGACGGGTCCTATTATCCCAACGTTATCAAGAACTATGAGCATAACGAAGACTACACCGTCTGGACCTTCTATCTGCGCGAAGGCATGAAGTGGTCCGACGGCAACGATTTCAACGCCGATGACATCACCTTCTGGTACTATATGTGCCACCTCACCAACTTTGACTCCAAGGCGAGCTGGGCCGCCCTCATCGACAAAGAGACCGGCAATTACGCCGCGCTGAAAAAGGTCGACGACTACACCGTCACATGGACATTCGACACGGCCAAGTATCCCGCCGACTTCATCGAGCATGGCGACTTCAAGTGGTGCTGGGCTCCTTCTCACTGGCTTGCCGACCTGATTCCCTCCTCCATCTATGTGGAGAACGAATATTGGGAAGATACCGGTCTGTCCAACGAAGCGGTGCTTGCAAATGCCTTGGCCAAGGGCGTTGACAAGGCGACCATCAAGGATTTGGGGAAGGCGGTTGCCTATAATTTCTGGAACATCGGCGGCCTTCCCACGGTCAACTCCTTCGTCCTGAGAGCGGGCGAGACCAACAGCAGCTCCGTCTGCCATCTGGACCGCAACATTTACTACTGGAAGGTGGACACGGCCGGTCAGCAGCTTCCTTACTGCGACGGCATTGTGTATACCAAGACCTCTGAGGCCGGCCAGGATCAGCTGATGTTCCGTTCCGGCGAGGTGGATATTCTGAACGTCAACATCGCCGACATCGCGCCTATCCTTGCCGATATGGGCGGCGCCGCCGTTCTGCGCACCTTCGCCAGCACGGACTGGGGCACCGTGAATGTCACCTTCAATTATACCCACAAGGACAGCAACTACGCGCAGCTGTTCAACAACATCAATTTCCGCCATGCCATTTCCATCGCCGTTGACCGCAAAGAGTTGTCCGAGCTGCTGTGGGACGGCTTCCTGGAGCCCGGTCAGTCCGCTCCTCAGGTCGGCAACTTCGGCTATGATGAAGAGTGGATTAACAAGTGGACCGAGTATGATGTCAAGACGGCCAAGAGCCTGCTGGAGGAGTGCGGCCTGGTCATGGGCAGCGACGGCTTCTATGATTTTGCCGACGGCTCCGACTTCCTGCTGACCTTCTACGGCTATCTGGATTCCGGCGCCGTTGACCAGTATCCGATTCTGGAGCAGTATTACAATGCCGTCGGCATCAAGACTGCCTGGAAGGAATACGAAATGGCCACGTTTGACATGGAAATCGATAACAACGACTGGACTGCCGTCATTCAGCCCCATACCAACATCGGCGGCGTGTCCATGGCCGACCGCGTCGCTCCCTTTGTTCCGATTATTCAGTCTGCCGAGTGGTACGGTGACTTCGGCACCTGGTACGGCACCAAGGGCGCAAGCGGCATTGAGCCTACCGGCGATATGGCGAAGCTGATTGAAATCTATGAAAAGTGGGCGGCGACCCCCGACACCGCAGAAAGAGAAGCCTATAACCTGGAGATTTACGAAATCCATAAGGCGAACCTGTGGACCATCGCCTACCTGCAGAGCGCGGGCAACTACAATCTGGTCACCTCCGGCCTGAAGAATTATCCCGATGACCTGGTGTGGGCCGACCTGTATATGTACGCGAATATCGTTCATTACGAGACGCTGTTTAAGGCCGAGTGATGCTTGAAAAGAACCCATAACGCATAATCAAAGCTTGGGGGGCGGGGAACCAGTTTCCCCGCTCCCAAACTTTATGACGAAAGGAAATTTGCATGAATGAACAAAAAATGAACCCAAAGGACGGGCATTTCCTTCGTTCGGCAAAGGATTTTTTTCAGCGGGATCTGGTACAGTACATCATCAAGCGGCTGCTCATGTTCATTCCCACGCTGTTTCTGATTTCGGTGCTGATATTTTTCGTGATTCAGCTTCCGGAAACGGACTATGTGGACCGGCAGATTTCCAAGCTCGCTTCGGAGGGCGAATATGTCAGCCAGACGGAGGCGGACGCCCTGCGTGCGGAGTACGGCTTGGATCTGCCGATTCTTGAGCGGTATATCAAGTGGATATCCGGCATCATCTGGACGCCCGCGGATTCCTCCTATTACCGGCTGTACGGGTCCCATCATGACTGGAAATATTCCTTCGCCTACGGCAAAAACGTCCTGGCCGTCATCAATGACCGCCTGCCGCTGACGATGCTGGTTTCCGCGCTGATTCTGATATTTCAGTACGGCGTATCGCTGCCCATCGCGGTCTATGCCTCCACCCATCAATATTCCATCGGGGACTATATCTCCTCGTTTTTCGGCTTCCTCGGCGCTGCGGTGCCAAACTTTATTTTGGCGTTCATGCTGATGTATCTGTCGTATAAATGGACGGGCAACGCCAACGTCGGCTTGGATTTGACGGGCTTTTTCCCGTTTCTCAAGAGCATGGTCATTCCTTTTCTGGTCATCGGCACCTCCGGCACCTGCGGCATCATCCGCTCCGTGCGCGCCCAGATGCTGGATGAGGTCGGCAGGCAGTATACCCTGACCGCCCGCGCCAAGGGCGTTCCGGAGCGGAAAATCATCATGAAGTACTGCTTCCGCGCCGCCATCAACCCCACCGTTTCCGGCTTGGGCGGCGTGCTGTCCACGCTGTTCTCCGGCTCCACGGTCACGGCCATGGTGCTGATGATAGACATTCAGGGTCCGGAATTGCTCAAAGCCCTGCAGACCGGAGACGTATATCTGGCAGGCGGCATCGTGATGATTCAGGCGATTCTGGTGGTCATCGGCATCCTGCTGTCCGACATCGTGCTGGCGTTTCTCGATCCCAGAATTCGTTACTCCGGAGGTGGAAGATAATGCGCTTTTTCGGAAAGATTTTCAAGAAAAAAGAAAAGTCTCAGGAAGACTATTATCTTGCTTCCCAGTGGATTCTGATGGGAAGAAAGCTGAAAAAGCACAAGCTGGCGCGTGTGTCCATGGTCATTCTCGGCATCCTGTATTTCTGCGCCCTGTTCGGCAATTTTATCGCTCCCTACGGCTTGGAGGAGTTTGACGGCCTGTACCGAAACGCATCTCCCACCAAAATCCACTTTGTGTATGAGGGCGAATATGTCGGTCCTTATGTCTACAAGCTGCAAAAGACCATCGATAAAACGACCTTTACCGTAACGTACACGGACGACACATCGGAATATTATCCCGTTGAGTTTTTTACGCACGGCACGGAATATCAATTTCTGGGGCTGTTTCAGACGGATTTGCATTTGTTCGGTGTAGGGAAGGGCAGCAACGGAGGAACGGGCGCGAAGCTGATGCTCTTCGGCGCGGACTCGCTGGGGCGCGACCTGTTCTCAAGGGTGCTCTTCGGCAGCCAGGTTTCGCTGACGATTCCCTTTGCCAGCGCCATCATCAGCTTCTTCCTGGGCATTCTTATCGGCTCCCTGTCCGGCTATTTCGGAGGGATGTTTGATATCATTGTCCAGCGCATTATTGAGGTGATTGGCGCAGTTCCCCAGATTCCTTTGTGGATGGCGCTTTCCGTCGCCATTCCCGCCGGCATTTCCACCATCAAAATGTATTTTTACATGACGCTGATTCTGTCGTTCATCAACTGGACGGGCATGGCCCGCGTTGTCCGCGGCAAGATGCTGTCCCTGAAGAATGAGGACTATGTAATGGTTGCGAGGATTTCCGGCGTCTCCACATGGAATATCATCTGGAAGCACATGGTGCCGGGCTTCATGAGCTATCTGATCGTTGCCATGACCATGAGCATTCCCGGCTCCATCGTCGGCGAAACATCCATGTCCTACCTCGGTTTGGGCATCAAGTCTCCCGCAACGAGCTGGGGCGTCCTTTTGCAGGAAGCAAGCTCCGTGACGGAAATTGCAGGCAACCCCCACAAGCTGATTCCCATCATCTTCGTGGTCGTTACCGTGTTGGCGTATAACTTCCTTGGCGATGGCCTGAGAGACGCGGCAGACCCGTATAAATAAGGAAATGGAGGCATACGACGTGAATAAAGACGATATTCTGGAAGTCAAAGACCTCCATGTGGACATTCATATGGCGGAGGGGCTTCTGACTGCCGTGCGCGGCGTCACCTTTGAAATGAAAAAGGGAGAAACCCTGGGGCTGGTCGGAGAGTCCGGCTGCGGCAAGTCGCTGACCTGCAAGGCGATTCTCGGCATCAACGAAAAGAAGTGCGTTTCAAGCGGGCAGATTATATTTGATTCCGCGCAGCACGGGGAAGTAGACCTCATCCGTCTGGCGAAGGAAAAAAAGAGCGACAGGATTCGCTCCATCCGCGGCAAGGAAATTTCCATGATTTTTCAGGAACCCATGGTGGCTTTTTCTCCCATGTACACCATCGGCAACCAAATCAACGAGGCTACCCTGCTGCACATCACCAAGGACAAGAAAAAGGCCAAGGAAATTTCTATGGACGTCATGCGCAAGGTGGGCATTGCCAATGTGGAAAAGCGCTATCATCAGTATCCGCATGAGTTTTCGGGCGGTATGCTGCAGCGTGCCCTGATTGCCATGGCGCTGGTGTGCAACCCCAAACTGCTGATTGCCGATGAGCCGACCACGGCGCTGGACGTCACCATTCAGGCGCAGATTCTGGAGCTGATGAAGGAACTGCAGAAGGATTTCAATACCGCGATTTTGTTTATTACCCACGATTTGGGCGTGGTTGCGAAGATGTGCGACCGCGTGGCGGTCATGTATCTTGGAAAAATCGTGGAAAGCGCGGACGCAAAGGAAATTTATGCAAATCCGCAGCATCCCTATACCAGAGGACTGATAGGCTCTGTTCATAAAATCGGCTCCAAGAAGGCGGACAGGCTCTTTTCCATCGAGGGAACGGTGCCCCTTGCCATGAATCTGCCGCAGGCCTGCGGCTTTTACGACAGGTGCGATGTGCGGATTGAGGGCCTTTGCAATAAGGCGGAGCCTGAGCTGGTGGAAGTGGCGCCGGGGCACAAAATCGCATGCTTTAACTGCCCCCACGAGGCGTGCCGGGCACAGCGGGCAGGCGCGGAGGCGCTCCTGAGGGAAAAGGAGGGCGCAGGGAATGCATAAGGAAAATATCTTGGAAGTCAGGAATCTGCACAAGCGCTTTTTCTCAAAGGGAATTACGGTGAAGGCAGTGACCGATGTCAGCTTTGACGTCGGACCCGGCGAAACCATCGGCATCGTCGGCGAGTCCGGCTGCGGCAAGACGACCTTGGGACGCTGCATCGTCCGTGCGTATGAGGCGTCTGAGGGCGAGGTGTTTTACCGCACGAGAGCAGGCGAGGAAGTGGACTTCCTGAAGGTTGATAAAAAGAAGAGAAAGGAAATCCGCAAGGAAATCCAGATGATTTTTCAGGATCCCTATTCTTCGCTGGACCCCCGCATGACGGTCTTGGACATCATCAAGGAGCCGCTGAAGGCGAACTATCCGAAGATGGCAAAAGCCGAAATGGACCAGATGGTCAAGGAAATGGCGAAAAAGGTCGGGCTGAACCCCACCTACCTGATGCGTTATCCGCACGCCTTTTCCGGTGGGCAGAGACAGCGCATCGGCATTGCAAGAGCGCTGGTTGTGCGGCCGCAGATTATCGTCTGCGACGAAGCGGTATCCGCGCTGGACGTTTCCATTCAGGCGCAGGTCATCAATCTGCTGCGCGACCTGCAGAAGGATATGAACCTGACCTATCTGTTTATCAGCCATGATTTGTCGGTCGTGGAGCATATTTCCGACAAGGTCGGCGTGATGTATCTCGGCAGACTGATAGAGTTCAGCAAAACGGAAGAACTGTTTGAAAAGCCGCTGCACCCGTACACCGAAGCGCTTCTTTCCGCAGTGCCCGTAGCGGACCCCACCGTTCAAATCGAGCGCATTGCTTTAAAGGGCGAGATTCCCAATCCCGCCAACACGCCCAGCGGCTGCTTCTTCCATACCCGCTGCCGTTATTGCACTGCAAAGTGCAGGGAATGCACGCCGGAATATCGGGAGCTGAAGCCCGGCCATTATGTTGCCTGCCACCGTGCGGAGGAACTGGAGCTCAGAGGTTTTTCTTATGAGTAAAAAGCTGATTATTTTCACCGACAGCGGCGATACCATCATTGACGAGGCGTCCCAAATCAGGGACGACAGGGGCATCGTGCAGGAGGCCGCTTTGATTCCCGGAGCGGGGGAAGTTCTGAAGACGCTGCACGCCGAGGGCTTTACCATCGCTTTGGTGGCCGACGGCGAGTGGGAGTCCTTTCAGAATGTCTATCGAAAGAACGGGCTGGGCTATTGCTTTGATGCGTGGATTGTATCCGAGGTGGTGGGCAGGCAGAAACCGGATCCTATCATGTTCGAGACGGCCTGTGAAAAGCTGGGATTGACGCAGGCAGACAAAGGGCGCATCGTGATGATCGGCAATAATTTGAAAAAGGACATTGCGGGCGCTAATCGGCAGGGGATGATATCCGTGTGGCTGGACTGGTCTCCCCGCTACTTCCACACCGCGGAGGAGCCGGACTGGAAGCCCTGCTACACGGTCAGCACGCCGGCGCAGCTGCTTGAGCTGCTGCATGAGCTTGAGGCAAAACTCCAAGACGAAGCGTGAGGCTTGCTTATGGAAAACAAAACGCAGACAACGATCATCAAAGAAAAGCTGGAGCGTCTGCTGAAAGCTTTTATCCCCATTCTCTACGAGGATGACGAGGTATTTCTGGCGGGCATGAAGGAGCGAAGCCTTGCCGGTGACGACATCCGCCGCTATGAGCATTGGGAATGGCCTCAGGGCGTTGGCCTTTACGGCCTGTGGAGGCTGTTTGAGAACAGCGGGGACGCCCGATATCTGGACATTCTGACAAAGTTCTTCGACAGTCAAATCGAGATAGGCTTCCCTGCGCTGAATGTGAACACCATGACGCCGTTTCTGACCATGTCCTATGTAGGCGAATATCTTCGGGCAGAAAAGTATCTGGCTCCCTGCCGTGACGCGGCCGAGTGGATTATGCAGAAGCTCCCAAGAACCGAGGAGGGCGGCTTCCAGCATATGACCTCCGATACCCTGAACAATCAGGAGCTTTGGGACGATACGCTTTTTATGACCGTGCTGTTTCTGGCAAACCTGGGGCGTATCGAAGGAAGGCGGGATTATACCGACGAGGCGCTGTATCAGTTCCTGCTCCACGCAAAGTATCTGGCAGACCCCACAACCGGCCTGTGGTATCATGGCTGGACCTTTCAGGGACGGCATCATTTTTCCGGCGCGTTCTGGGGACGCGGCAACTGCTGGGTGACCATCGCCATTCCTGAATTCTGTCAGATGGCGGATGTCCGCCCCGAGATGAAGCAGAAGCTGAAACATATCCTGCGCGCTCAGGCGGACAGCCTGCTTCAATACCAGAATGCAAACGGCATGTGGCACACCCTCATCGACGACCCGACATCCTATGTCGAAGCCAGCGCTACCTGCGGCTTTGCCTATGGCATCCTGAAAGCCGTCCACACCGGATTGCTGGAAAAGCGATATGCCGCCGCGGCCGAAAAAGCGCTGAGCCCTATTCTGCATTACATTGATGATGACGGCGCCGTCCATCAGGTTTCCTACGGAACGCCCATGGGACGGGAATCTAAGGACTTTTACAAGCAGATTGAGCTGAAGCCGATGCCTTACGGACAGGCGCTGGCCATGCTGTTCCTTGCAGAGTGCCTGTGCGATTGAGGACGCGCTTTTTCATCGAGCGGCAATGCGGGAAAAGCCCGCTGTTCTGTTTCACCCTGTTTTTCGGAAATAATTTCAATCAAAAACATGAACGCTGCCCAGACGACTCACTTTGACAAACAAGGAGGATGACTTATGAATGCGTTGCCTGTGATGAAGCCCTACATCGGCGGTGAATGGATTGACAGCGAAAGCGAGAAATACACCACCATCTATGACCCCTCCACCGGAAAAGCCATTGCCCAGGTTCCCCAGTGTACGGCCGCCGAGGTTGAGAAGGCCGTCGCCGCGGCAAAGGCAGCCTTCCCCGCGTGGAGAGACACCCCCGTCCGCGTCCGCGCCGACATCATGATGAAGCTGCGCGGGCTCATCGAGCGGGATATGGAGGAATTGACCCGAACGGTAGCCACCGAAAACGGAAAGTGCTGGAAGGAAGCGGCCGGTGACGTGGCGAAGGCACTGGAAATGACCGTGCTTGCCTGCTCCGCGCCCAGCCTGCTCATGGGCGAAAGCCTGATGGACACCTCAAACGGCTATGATACCACCCTGTACAGAGAGCCCATCGGCGTGTTCGCGGGGATTGCGCCGTGGAATTTTCCTGCCATGATTCCCGTGGGCTGGATGGCGCCCCTTGCCATCGTCTGCGGCAACACCTTCGTCTTAAAGCCCGCCTCCAGCACGCCGATGACCAGCATGAAATTTGCGCAGCTTTATAAGGAAGCCGGCGTCCCCGACGGCGTGTTCAACATTGTGCCCTGCTCCCGCCAGGAGGCTGAGATTCTGCTGACGCATCCCGATGTCCGCGGCATCACCTTCGTCGGCTCTACAGAGGTCGGCCTGCATGTATATTCCACTGCCGCCGCTCATGGCAAGCGCGTGCAGGCGCTGTGCGAGGCGAAGAACCATGCGCTGGTGCTCAGGGATGCGCCCATCACCCGCACGGCCGCAGGCATCATGAACTCTGCGTTCGGCTGCGCCGGCGAGCGCTGCATGGCGCTGCCCGCCGTTGTGGTGGAAGAGGAAATCGCCGATGCGCTGGTTGCCGAACTGGTTCGCCTGTGCAAAAAGCAGAAAATCGGCCCCGCATATGATAAAACCTCCAATCTGGGGCCTGTGGGCAGCAAGAATCATCAGAAATTTGTGCTGGATTGGATTGAAAAGGGCATTGAAGAGGGCGCGCAGCTGGTGCTGGACGGCCGAAACGTCAAGGTGGAGGGCTACGAGGACGGCTGCTACATCGGCCACACCATTTTTGACCATGTGACGGAGGATATGTCCATCGGCAATCGGGAGGTCTTCGGCCCCGTGCTGTGTATCAAGCGGGTCAACAATTTCGAGGAAGGTCTGGCGCTGATGAACCGCAATCCCTTTGCCAACGGCAGCGTGATTTTTACCCAGAACGGCTACTATGCCCGTGAATTTGCCAAACGCACCGACGGCGGCATGGTCGGCGTCAATGTAGGCATTCCCGTGCCCATCGGCGTATTCCCGTTCTGCGGCCATAAGCGCTCCTTCTTCGGCGATTTGCATTGCCACGGCAAGGATGCGTTCCGCTTCTACACCGAGAGCAAGTGCGTGACCGCCCGCTGGTTCGATGAGGAAGAAATGAAGAATGAAAAAGTGGATACATGGGACGGGAGCGCCCTGTAAGGGAGGACTTTCAGATGACATATATCGAGTTTGACCAATCCCGCCCCTATGATTTGGTGCTGCTGGGCAGGGTGGCTGTGGATTTTAATCCGGTGGACTATTTTCATCCGCTGGAGGAATGCACCACATTCAGAAAGTATGTGGGGGGCAGCCCCGCCAACATTGCAGTGGGCGCTGCGCGGCACGGCATGAAGATAGGCTTCTTTGCCCGCGTTTCCGATGACCAGCTGGGCGATTTCGTGCTTCATTTCTTTGAAAAGGAGGGCATTGATGTTTCCCGAATCCGCCGCTGCACAAACGGAGAAAAAATCGGCCTGACCTTTACGGAAATCCTCAGCAGGGACGAAAGCAGCATTCTGATGTACCGCAACTGCATTGCGGATTTGCAGCTGCATCCGGCCGATATCGACGAGGATTACATCAAAAACACCAAGGCGTTGCTGATTTCCGGCACGGCGCTGGCGGCAAGCCCTTCCAGAGAGGCAGCGCTGAAGGCTGTGATGCTGGCCAAGCGTTTCGGCACAAGGGTGATTTTTGATATTGACTACCGCCCCTATAACTGGGCCAATACGGATGAGGTCTCCGTGTATTATTCCGCAGTCGGCAGGGATGCGGACATCATCATTGGCAGCCGTGAGGAATTCGATTTGATGGAGAGGCTGACAGAGCCGGGACGGGACGATTGGGCCAGTGCGAAGGCATGGCAGGCGCATCAAGCCAAAATCGTTATCATCAAGCACGGCAGGCAGGGCTCCTGCGCTTATACCTGCGACGGCAGGCGCTATACCGTGCGCCCCTTCCCTGTGGAAGCCCTGAAATCCTTCGGCGGAGGCGACGGCTACGGCGCGGGCTTTCTGTACGGCCTGTACAGCGGGTGGGATATGTACGATTGTCTGGAGTTTGGCTGCGCACAGGCGTCCATGATGGTGGCAGCCCATTCCTGCTCTGAGGAAATGCCGCGAGCCGACCAGGTGCATGCGTTCATTAAAGCCTGCAAGGAAAAATACGGCGAGACCGTGTGCTGCGACAGGGAGGAAAAGCAATGAGCGTCATGACTGTAGGGCAGGCCATCGTCAAATTTCTGGACAATCAGTACATATCGCTGGACGGCATCGAAAACAAATTTGTGGATGGCGTGTTCACGATTTTCGGCCACGGCATCGTCGTGGGCTTAGGACAGGCGCTGGATGAGAATCCCGGTGCTCTTCGGGTCTATCAGGGCAGGAACGAGCAGGGCATGGCTCATGCGGCAGCCGGCTTTGCCCGCCAGCATAACCGCCGGAAAATCATTGCCTGCGCCTCCTCTATCGGGCCGGGCGCGGCCAATATGGTCACCGCCGCCGCCTGTGCTACCGTTAACCGTATTCCCCTGCTGCTGTTTCCCGGCGATACCTTTGCGGTGCGCCAGCCCGACCCCGTGCTGCAGCAGCTTGAGCAGGCATACGCTCCGGGCGTCACGACCAATGACGCATTCCGCCCCGTATGCAGGTTCTGGGACAGGATTACCCGCCCGGAGCAGCTGATGACTTCGCTCTGTCAGGCGTTTCGGGTTCTGACAGACCCCGCCGAGACCGGCGCCGTCTGCGTGGCGCTTTCTCAGGACGTAGAGGGCGAAAGCTATGATTTCCCCGACTATTTCTTCAAAAAGCGCGTCCACCGCATCCGCCGTCCGCTTCCATGCCGTGAGGATTTGAACGTGCTGACGGAGGCCATTGCGGAAAGCAGGCGTCCCATGATTATCTGCGGCGGCGGCGTCCGCTATTCGGAAGCCGGCGCAGCGCTGGAAAAATTCTGCGAAGCGTTCAAAATCCCCTTTGCGGAGACGCAGGCGGGCAAGAGCGCCTGCAGGTCTTCTCATCCCATGAATCTGGGCGGTGTCGGCGTGACCGGCAATTCGGCGGCGAATGCCATGGCGAGAGCCGCGGATTTAATCATTGCCATCGGCACCAGACTGTCCGATTTTACCACAGGCTCCAAGGAGCTCTACGGCAGGACGAAGCTGGTTTCCGTCAATATTTCTCCCTTCGATGCAAACAAGATGGATGCCGCTATGGTCATCGGAGACGCCAGGACAACCATTGACCTGGCTTATGAGGCGCTGGCCGCCAGGGGCTATGTCAGCGGCTACTGCGGCGAGACGGAAGCGGCGAAAAAGGCGTGGAGCGAGGAATATGCGAAGCTTGCCGCTTACCGCTATGATGAAAACTTTGAGCCTATCATCAAGGCTCGGCATGAATCGACCATTTCGGAGCAGGTGAAGCTGAACGGCGGCGAGATTACGCAGGTTTCCGCCATTGCGCTGATTCGGGACGTCATCGATGAAAACGCCGTCGTGGTGGGGGCTTCCGGCAGTCTTCCCGGCGATTTGCAGCGGATGTGGACAACCGACTGCAAGGATTCCTACCAGATGGAGTACGGCTTCTCCACCATGGGCTACGAAGTCTGCGCGGCGCTGGGCGCAAAGCTGGCGGCGCCCTCGCAGGAGGTCTATGCCCTGTGCGGCGACGGCGCGTTCCTGATGCTCCACTCCGAATTGGTCACCTCGCTTCAGGAAGGCAGGAAAATCAACGTGTTGCTCTTTGACAACTGCGGTTTCGGCTGCATCAATAATTTACAGATGAGCAGCGGCATCGGCAATCTGGCGACGGAATTCCGCTACCGCGATGAGCACGGCGGTCTGAACGGCGGTCTGATTCCCATCAGCTATGCCATGGTGGCAGGCGGCTACGGATGCAAGACCTACACGGCAACCAATCTGAAGGAACTGAAGGCGGCGCTGGAGGATGCGAAGCGCCAGACGGTTTCCACGCTCATTGACATCAAGGTGCTGCCAAAGACCATGACAGACGGCTACGGCGCATGGTGGAATGTGGGACTCGCCGACACCACAGGCAATGAAAAGCAGAAGGCCGCCCGCGACAGCCTTCTTTTGAATCGGGCCAAGGCCAGAAAATACTGAGGAGGACGAAAAATGTTTTCCGGAAAAAATGTAAAGCTGGGCATTGCGCCCATCGCATGGACCAATGACGACCTGCCTGAGCTTGGCGGCGAAAACACCTTCCGCCAGTGCGTCAGTGAGATGGCGCTGGCGGGATTCACGGGCTCCGAGGTGGGCAACAAGTATCCGAAGGATCCGGCTGTTCTCAAGCCCATGCTGGAGCTGAGGGGAATCGAAATCTGCAACGCATGGTTTTCCGCCTTCCTTATCAGCAGACCTTACAAAGAAACGGAAGCGGCGTTTGAAAAGCACGTTGCTTTCCTGGCCGCCATGGGCGCCAAGGTGGTGGGCGTGTCCGAGCAGAGCTACTCCATTCAGGGCATTCAAAGTCAGCCCGTGTTCGAGGGCAAGTATGAAATGAACGATGCCGAGTGGGACACTCTCTGCGACGGACTGAACCGCATGGGGAAACTGAGCCTGGAGAAATACGGCGTTGCTCTGACCTTCCATCATCACATGGGCACTGTCGTCCAGTCCGCCGCCGAAACCGACCGGCTGATGGCCGGAACGAACCCCGCCTATGTGAGCCTGCTCTTTGATTCCGGCCACTTTGCCTACTGCGGTGAAAACCCGACTGAAATGGTGCGGCGTTATGCAAAGCGTATCAAGCATGTTCACCTCAAGGACATCCGTCCCGATGTGGTGGAAAAGGTTCGGGAAAACCGCTGGAGCTTTCTGGAGGGCGTTCGGCAGGGCACTTTCACCATCCCCGGCGACGGCTGCGTGGAATTTGCCCCGATTTTTGCCTGTCTGGAAGAATCTGGCTTTGAGGGCTACATGGTCGTGGAGGCGGAACAGGACCCCGCGAAGGCCGACCCTCTGGAGTATGCTATTCGGGCAAGACAATTCATCCGGGAACATACCGGTTTGTAATTTGGAGGTAATGTATGATTAACGTTGGCATTATCGGCGCCGGCCGCATCGGTAAGGTACACACGGAAAGCATCTGCAACTATGTCCGCAATGCACAAATCAGGACTGTTGCCGACCCCTGCATGGATGAAATTACCCAAAAGTGGCTGCTGAGCATGGGCGTTGAGCGTACCGCGCAGGATTATCATGAGATTCTGAACGACCCTGAGATTGATGCGGTTCTTATCTGCTCCTCCACCAATACCCATGCGCCCATTTCTCTGGAAGCCATCGCTGCGGGCAAGCATGTGTTCTGCGAGAAGCCCATTGACCATGACCTGACCAAAATCAAGCAGGTCGTCGAGGCGCTGAAGGAGAGCGGCATCAAGTATCAGGTCGGCTTCAACCGCCGCCATGACCACAATTTCGCCGCCGTGAAGCAGGCGATTCTGGACGGCAAGGTGGGCGATGTCCATATCATCAAAATCACCTCCCGCGACCCGGAGCCGCCCTCTGCGGCGTACGCTGCGGTTTCCGGCGGCATGTTTTTGGATATGACCATTCATGATTTTGATATGGTTCGGTATCTTGCCGGCTGCGATGCCGAGGAAATATACGTTCAGTCCGCGGTTCTGGTAGACCCCGCCATCGGTGAAGCCGGGGATGTAGATACGGCGGTCATCACCCTGAAGATGAAAAACGGGGCCATCGCCGTGATTGACAATTCCCGCCGCGCCGCCTACGGCTACGACCAGCGGGCGGAGGTTTTCGGCTCCAAGGGCATGGCGGCCACTGCCAACGATACCCAATCCTCCATGGTTCTATCCGATGCAGACGGCGTCACCGGAGAAAAACCCCTGTACTTCTTTCTGGAAAGGTATATGCAGTCCTTCGCCACGGAGGTCAAGGGCTTCATCAACGCAATCGAAAACGACACCGACACTTTGGTGGGCGTGGAGGACGGCCTCAAGTCCGTGCTCATGGGCATTGCCGCCAAGAAGTCCGTGCTGGAGCATCGCCCCGTGAAACTTTCCGAAATCGAATATTGAGGAGGAAAGAATTCGTATGAGCCGGAAATTTTCCTGCCCGGAGTTTGAAAACGGGGTCAAGGTTCTTTCCCGTGCCGGGGACACGGTCAACGACATGATGATGAACATCACGGTTCACCGCATGAAGGCGGGGGAAACGCTGACTCTCTGCCGTGCGGCGGAAGAAACTGCAGTGCTTCTGGTGCTGGGCAAAGTCACCTTCCAATGGGACGGATGCAGGGAGACGGGACAGAGGGACAGCTTCATTGAGGAGGGACCCTACTGCCTGCATGTCTGCCGGAATACGGAGGCGGCCGTCACCGCCCAAGCTGACAGCGAAGTTTTAATTCAGTCTGCGGAAAACGAACGTGCATTTGCCCCCGTGTTCTATCGTCCGGAGGACTGCCGGGACGACATCTTCGGCCTAAACGTCTTTGAAAACAAGATGAAGCGCACGGTCCGCACCGTGTTTGATTACCGCAACGCCCCTTATTCCAATATGGTCAACGGGGAGGTCGTCAATCATCAGGGCGGCTGGTCCAGCTATACCCCCCACCATCATCCCCAGCCGGAGGTATACTACTACCGCTATGAGCGCAGCGAAGGATTCGGCGCTTGCTTTTTGGGCGATGATGTGTATAAAATCAAGGACGGAAGCTGCGCCTGCATTCCGGGGGGCGTCACGCATCCGCAGGTAACGGCGCCGGCTTTCCCGATGTATTACTGCTGGATGATTCGCCACCTGGACGGCAACCCGTGGACGGATAGAAGCGTGGATCCCAGGTATGCCTGGATAGATGCAGGAATGAAATAAAAGAGGGAATCCTATGAACATTGGCAGTCAATGGAACGACCGGCTGAGAATGTGGGCCGAGCAGTTCCCGAAGCATTATTATCGGAAAATCGCGGAGCTGCCCGTTTCCTTTTTCACAACGATGGAACATATTCCCTTTGAACAGGCAGCGCAGGGGCACTATGCCCCTGCGTCTGTCGGCATGGAATGGGGCAGAAAGTGGGAATACGGCTGGTTTCGGACGCAAATCGTGATTCCGGAGGCTCTGGACGGAAAACGGGCAGTGTTTTCCCTGAATACTGCCGAAGAAATGCTGGTCTGGGTCAATGGAAGGGAAGCCGGTGCTATTGACAGAAAGCATCGCTTTATCACCCTGTCGCGGGCTGCCAAGGCAGGGGAAAGCTATGCAATCCATGCGGAATGTTATGCAGGGCACGGCGTCCGCAACGAGGGTGCGGGACCTGTCGGGTGGGGCGAGGACTCCGTGCCGGAGCCTCCCGAATATCAGGTTACGGTGGGAGAGTCCCACTTCGGCGTCTGGAACGAGGCGCTTTTTCAGGCGGCGATGGATTATCTGACCCTTTACAGTCTGGTTCAAAAGCTGCCGGAAAAGAGCCTGAGAACCATGAAAATCGTCGAAGGGCTGAAAAAATTCACCTACATTGCCGATTTTGAGCTGCCGGAGCCGGACATGACGGCCTCCGTCATAGAGGCGGACAAGCTTTTAAAACCTCTGCTGGCCTGCAAAAACGGCTCCACCATGCCGGAATATACGGTATTTGGACAGTCGCATCTGGATTTGGCATGGCTTTGGCCGGTGGAAGAAACCATGCGGAAGGCCGCCAGAACATACGTAAATCAGCTTGCCCTGGCACAGGAGTATGACGATTACCGCTTCCTTCTTTGCGAGCCTCCGATTCCGGAGTGGCTGAAGGAGCTGTATCCTGATGTTTACGGAAGAGTCCTTGAAAAGGTCAGAGAAGGAAAATTCTATCCGGAGGGCGCCTTATGGGTGGAAAGCGATACCAATATCCCCTCCGGCGAATCCCTGATACGCCAGTTTGTCCGCGGCAAGCGGTGGCTCCGTGCGGAAATGGGCGTTGACAGCAAAATGGCATGGATGCCGGATACCTTCGGCTTTTCCGCAGCTTTGCCCCAAATCATGCAGAAATGTCAAATCCCTTACTTTGCCACGCAAAAGCTGATTCGGCAGCCGTCCGAGTGCGAGCCTTTCCCCTACAACATTTTTTGGTGGGAGGGCATGGACGGCAGCAGGGTCCTGGCGCATACCTTCAAGAAAAACAATGCCGATTTCCGCCCCGGCGACCTCATCACCCGCTGGGAGGAGGACCGCGTTCAGCAGGAAAATATCGACGGGTTGATGTTCCCCTTTGGCTTTGGCGACGGCGGCGGAGGCCCTACACGGGAAATGGTGGAGATGGCGAAGCGCTGCGCGGATTTGGAGGGAGCGCCCCGCTGCCGGATGGAAAGCCCCGTGAAGTATTTCGAACGCCATCCGGAGCCGGCGGATACCTTCCGCGGGGAATTGTATCTGGCTTGGCACCGCGGCGCGCTGACCTCTCAGGCGAAAACGAAGAAGGGCATCCGTGACGCGGAAAATGCGCTGAGACAGGCGGAATTCTTTCTTGCCCGTCATCTTCTTTTAGACAGGAAAATGCCGGATCATTGGAAGCGGCGGCTGGATGCCCTTTGGAAAAAGCTGCTGTTCAATCAGTTCCATGATATTGCCACCGGCACTTCCATCGCCAAGGTGCATGCGCGAGCCGAAAAGGAGCTTCACGCGGTCTGCGAGGGCTGCCGTGCGCTGATGGACGAAATGAGGACGGGGTCTGAACTTGCTCAAGGAAGCCGTATGGTCTGTAACTGCCTGAGCTGGCCCAGACGCATCTGCGGCGTAACCGTTCCGGCGCAAAGCAGCGCTGCTGTTGAGCTATCCGCCGTGCCGGAACATCCGGTGCGGCTGCGGTATCTGGAACGGGAGAACTGTTATGAGCTGTCCAATGCTTATCTTGTGTGCCGCATCAACGGAAGGGGCGAGCTGGTCAGCGTCAAAAAGCAGGGGAGCGAAACCGAATATCTGGCAGGCGCAGGGAATCGTCTGCTGATGTTCAAGGATGTGAACACCTGCTATGACGCATGGGAGCTTGGCAGCATGTATGAAAATATGCCTGTTCCGGCGGGGGAAGATGTGCGCATAGCAATGCATGCGGGGGCATGTCGGGCTTCATTGGAAATCAACCGTAAAATCGGCGCTTCCGACCTGACGCAGGAGATTGTGCTGACGGCGGATGCCGAATCCATTGCTTTTGTTACAAAAATCGACTGGCGGGAGCGCCATAAGCTGCTGAAGGTCACCTTTGCGGTGAACACCCATGCGGAGGAAGCAATGCATGAGATTCAGTTTGGCTATGTGAAGCGTCCCACCCACCGCTCCTACCAGACGGATAAAGACCGTTACGAGGTCTGCAGCCATCGCTATTCGGCGCTGACAGACGGCGCCCATGGCGCGGCGGTGCTCAATGACGGCAAATACGGCGTCAATGTGGCGGATAACGAAATTCGTCTGACCCTGCTTAAATCCGCCATGATGCCCGATCAATATGCTGACAGGGGAATGCAGCATTTTACCTATGCTTTTTATCCCTTTGACGGCGCTTTTGCAGACTCGGACGTGCCGCAGAAGGCGGCGGAGCAAAATGAGCCGGAGGTCGTCGGCGGCATTGCCGATGATTTGGGCTTCATTTTGCTGACGGATGCCAAGAATATCATTGTCGATACGATAAAGCCGGCGGACACGGCGGACAATGCGCTCATGGTGCGGGTCTATGAATCCATGGGCAAGCAGACGGACTGCGCATTTACAATCAACACCAAAATGGTTAAAATAGTTGAAACGGATATGCTGGAGGAATATCCGCAGGCTGTTGATGTAAGCCGTGTTCATTTCGGCTCCTTTGAAATCAAAACATTTTTGCTGTATTTTTGACATAAGGCGGTGAGACAGTGTATCGAATCGGCATTGACCTTGGCGGCACCAACATAGCGGCCGGTCTGGTAGAGCAGCATCTGATAATTGCGGACAAGCTCAGCGTCAAGACCAAGGCGCCGCGAAGCACGGAAAGCATGATAGCGGATATGGTGCAAATGGCGCAGACGCTGCTGGAACGAAATCATCTGGGCTGGCAGGACGTTACCTCCGTGGGTGTGGGCGTTCCCTGCACGGCAAATCAGGAAAACGGCCACATGGAGGACGCCAATAATCTGGGCTTTGACGACGAACCCTTCCTGACGCTTCTGGCTGAAAAAATCCCTGTGCCGGTGTATTTTGACAATGACGCTAACGCGGCTGCATGGGGGGAATACAGAACCGGCGGTTATCCGGAGGATTCCTTCGTCATGGTCACTATCGGCACGGGAATCGGCGGCGGCATCATCCTGAACGGCAGGCTTTGGGCCGGCATCAACGGCGCGGCGGCGGAATTCGGCCATATGACCATCGATTATCAAGGCGCTCCATGCAACTGCGGCAGACGGGGATGCTTTGAGACCATGGCCTCGGCCAACGCCCTGATTGCTCAGGCACGGGAACAGATGCTCAGGCATCCGGAAAGCCTGCTGTGGCAGCTTTGCGGCGGCAGCATGGACAACGTGGAGGCAAAGACGGTGTTTGACGGCGCGGCGGCCGGAGATGAAACGGCGCGAAAACTGCTCGACACCTATACCGATTATCTGGCGGAGGGCGTCGCCAATATCATCAATATTCTTCAGCCGGCGGTGATTTGCATCGGCGGCGGTGTCAGCCGGGCAGGGGAGGCGCTGCTGCCGCCGCTTCGGGAGAAAGCGGCTCGGCACATTTATTCCGGAAATTCCAAGCGCAATACGGAAATCGTGCCGGCAAAGCTTGACAACGACGCGGGAATCATCGGGGCGGCTCTGCTGGGAAGCGGGAGGCTGCAAATATGAGAGACCATTATCGGCAGATGCTCAGGGATACCGAAAAGCGAGCCCGCCATCATCAGAAAAAGCAGAATGCGGACGCAGGCAGCCCTTATTACGGCGCGTTTGTCATGCCGGACGGCGTTTATATGCAGAAATATGCCCTGTACTGCATTGCGGACATCGGCGCGGTCTACTGCAACGAAGAATCCGAACTTTATCACGACGAAGCGCTGCTGAACTCCATGCTCAGGGGGCTGGACTATGTCCGCTCCACCCAGCATGAAAACGGACTGTTTGATTATATTACCTGCAACTTTTTCTCGGCTCCCGATACCGCCTTCTGCATCGGCATCATTCTGCCGCTGGCTCAGTACTTAAAGCGCAGGGAAACGCTGACCGACGGGGAAACCGTGCTTCTGGAAAAGCTCGATGCAATCATTCACGATGGCGGCAGGGGGCTGACGGAAGGCGGCTTCCACACGCCCAACCATCGCTGGGCCATCGCCGCATTGCTGGCCACCTGCGGGAAGCTGTACGGTGAGGCGGATTTGACACGGGCGGCCTTTGCGTATCTCAACGAGGGCATCGACTGCAACGACGACGGCGAGTATTCGGAAAAATCCGCCGGCAACTACAACAGCGTCAACAATCAGGCCATGCTGCTGCTGGCGGATGCGCTGGACGATGCTTCCTACGAGCAGCACGTCATTCGGAATCTGCAGATGATGCTGACATACTGGGAGCCGGACGGCAGCATTTTCACTGCCAATTCCACCCGTTTTGATAAGGACAGGCTGGTATATCCGGATGGCTACTACTGGTTTTATCTGTATCTGGGCGTCAAGTATCATATTTCGGAATTTGCAGCCATGGCTAATTACATCTTTGAAATCGTGCGGGAGAAAAATATCCTTTCGCCCAACTGCCTGATTCGGTATATGCTCCAGCCGGAACTAATCGACTTTGAGACGGAGCTGTCCGGCACACCCAGGGAATACCATGCCTACTATGCGGCTTCCGGCATCGCCAGAGTCCGCAGGGGGCATTATACCTATACGGTCATGAAGGATAAGTCCGATTTTCTCTGGGTGCACAACGGCTCCATCAAGCTGGCAATGAAAATAGGCGGCAGCTTTTGCGAGCATCGGGCGTTCAGGGCAGAGACCATGGAAATGGATGAAACCGGCGCTTTTCATCTGCACCAGAGGATGCGCGGCTGGTACTATCTGCCGTTTCCCGAAAAGCCCGCTACATCAGACTGGTGGCAGATGGACAATGCCTCGCGCCCCAAAAAATGGGGGCCTGATATGGATATCGACGTGATTCTTCGGGAAAACGGCGATGCGATTGAGGCGGAGATAAAAGTAAGCGGCGTTGCGGGCGCACCGTGGCGCGTGGAGCTGGCCTTTTCCGGCATTGACCGTATCTCCAACGAGCACTTTACCATGCCGATTCACGGGGATGAAGCGCCGGTGCTGAAGGATTCCTTCTTCACGGTGTCCAACGGGGAAGCCTCCATGGAGATAGGCCCCGCGTTCGGCGCACACCACTTTACCGAGGGCAAGGAGGATTCGGAGGGCAAGACGCCCGGCGCGGCAACGGTCTACCTGACCGACTATACGGAGTTTCACCATGTGATTTCCATCAGACCATAAGAAACCCGGCCTATGCAACGCCATGAAAGCCCCGCGGCTGCCGCATTACGGGCGGGCAATAAAGCATCCTGTGCGGCAATCGGCAGTGAACGGGAAATCCGATAGACTTTTTTCATTCGGCAAAGGACTGAAAGGAGGAGTGCGCGGTGAAAGCGTGTATTCGCGCCCATGATTTGGGCGTTGCCGGAACGGAACAAATTTTGAAGCGCTTGGACAGCCTCGGACTGGACGGCGTGCAGATGGTCTGCTATAAGTCATATCCCGATATTCCGCAGACCCCCGGAGCCATTACACGGGAAAGGGCAGAGCAAATCGGAAAGGCATTTTCCGATGCGGGAAAAATCATCCCGCTCACAGGCGCTTATTTTAATCCCGTCCATGCGGATACAAAGAAGGTGGAGACGAGCCTGCTGATTTTCGAGGATTACCTGAAAAACTGCAAAGCGATGGGCTGTGATGCGGTGGGCTCTGAAACGGGCTCGTGCAACAACGATGCGTGGACCTACCATCTGGACAATCGGACGGAGGCGTCTCTTCAGAAGGTCGTCCGGGCATTTTCCCGCCTGTGCGATGCCGCCGCCGACTGCGGCAGCACCGTTGCGATGGAAGGCTGCGCCGACCATGTGTGCTGGAACGTGGATACGCTTGCGCGGGCCAGAAGGATGATTGGACGAAAGACAAAGGTGATTTTTGACCTCTATAACTTCATGGATGCGGACAATCAGGGGGACTATTTGAGGATTCTGGAACAGGGTCTGAATGCCTTCGCCGGAGATATTCTGGTGTTTCACATGAAGGACTGCTTTCTGGCAAACGGACGCAGGCCGGTTCAGACCCCCTTCGGAAAGGGCGAACTGGATTTGCCGGCGATTTTTCGGCGCATCAAGGCCTATGACCCCAACGCCGTGCTGGTGCTGGAGGAAACGACCGGCGCTGATATCGAATATGCGGTCAAAACATTAAAAACGATATGGGAGAGTGTTTAAGAATGAAATTTGATGTACGTTACGCCAATCACCCCGATGATTCCAAACGCTACGATACCGTTGAGCTGCGCAGGCATTATCACATCTCCAATTTGTTTGAGAGGAATGCCGTCAATCTGACCTATTCCCATCAGGACCGCATCATCGCCGGCGGCATCATGCCCGTTGACGAGGCGCTGGTGCTGGAAAGCTGCAAGGAGCTGGCCGCCCCTTACTTCCTCGCCCGTCGGGAGCTGGGCGCCATCAACATCGGCGGCGACGGCGTTGTGATTCTGGACGGCGTGGAGTACCCCATGCATCACAGGGACGGCCTCTATGTCGGCATGGGCACAAAAGAGCTGGTGTTTCAGTCCGTCCATCGGGATACGCCTGCCAAGTTCTACATCAATTCCTGCCCCGCTCACCGAACCTGCCCCACTGTCTATATCCCCATGGATAAGGCGAGATATAATCATTTGGGCGCGCAGGAGACAGTCAACGAAAGAATCCTCCGCCAGTACATTCACCCCGCCGTTTGCGAGAGCTGCCAGCTGAGCATGGGCATGACCGCCCTGCTGCCCGGCAATGTCTGGAATACCATGCCCTGCCACACGCACGAGCGCCGCATGGAAGTTTATATGTACTTTGATATTGCGCCCGACCAGTGCGTGTTTCATATGATGGGTCAGGGCAGTGAAACCCGCCATATTGTGATGCACAACGAGGAGGCGGTCATTTCGCCCTCATGGTCCATTCATGCCGGCGTCGGCACGGCCAACTATACCTTCATCTGGGGCATGTGCGGCGAAAATCAGGACTTTGACGACATGGACGGCATTCCCACCGACAGGCTTTTGTAAGGAGGCTGCTATGAATCTGTTTGATTTGACAGGCAAGGTGGCGCTGGTCACGGGGGGCGCCCATTCCATCGGGTTTGCGCTGGGCGTTGGCTTGGCGCAGGCAGGCGCGAGGGTCTGCTTCAACTGCTCCAGCGAGGAAAGCCGGCAGCGGGGCATGAAGGCCTATGGCGAGGCCGGCGCAGAGGTTCACGGCTATGTGGCGGATGTGACGGACGAGGCTGCAGTGCAGGCGATGGTGAGCCGCATTGAAAAAGAAGTGGGCGTGATAGACATTCTGGTCAACAATGCCGGATGCATCAAGCGCATTCCCATGTGCGAGATGAGCGTGGAGGATTTCAGCAAGGTGATTGATGTGGACCTCATTGCGCCGTTCATCTGCGCCAAGGCGGTGATTCCCGGCATGATTGCCAAGGGGCACGGCAAAATCATCAATATCTGCTCCATGATGTCGGAGCTGGGCCGCGAGACGGTGTCCGCGTATGCTGCGGCCAAGGGCGGCCTGAAGATGCTGACACGGAATATCTGCGCCGAGTTCGGCGGCGCGAACATTCAATGCAACGGCATCGGCCCCGGCTACATCGCCACCCAGCAGACCGCGCCGCTGCGGGAGCGGCAGGCGGACGGAAGCCGCCATCCCTTTGACCGCTTCATCATCAGCAAGACGCCTGCCGGACGCTGGGGCACCACGGAGGATTTGGTCGGCCCCGCTGTCTTTCTGGCGTCCGATGCGTCCAACTTCGTCAACGGTCATGTGCTGTATGTCGACGGCGGCATTCTGGCCTACATCGGAAAGCAGCCTTGAAAAAGCGCTGACGCTTTTTGCAAAAGCAGACGAGGGTATCTGCTTTTTCCCTGCCGGAGCAGAGGCCGCACACACGAGCGCATGGGGAGCTGATATATATGTCTTCCGATTTTACAAACATATCGGTTTAAGGCCGCTAAGCCTTTATTGTTCAAAATATTGATTAAAACGTGATAAACGGTCAGATTTTCGGTCAAAACGGATTGACAATTTGCAAAATATGTGATAGAAGAGTATGAATGAACGATTCAACGCCGTCATTTTGTATGCCGGCGCGTGAAATGATACTTGAATGTTGCTCAATCCTCAAGGAGGTTTTGTCCATGAAGTCCGTGCGTTATATTTTGGTTATCTTGTCAGCTGCCGTCCTGTTATGGGTCGGCTGCGCCGCAGCTGCAGGGCTCTCCGAAGGGGGGGCACGCTCACGCTGCCTGCCTCGCTGAAGACGATTCAGGAGGAAGCTTTTTGCGGGGATACATCCATCAGCACGGTCATTCTGCCGGAGGGCGTGACTTCTATCGGCTCTCGTGCGTTTTCCGGCTGCAGCGGTCTGACGAGCATCACGATACCGAGCAGTGTTACTTCTATCGGCGATTGGGCGTTTTACGGTTGCAGCAGCCTGACGAGCATCACGATACCGAGCAGTGTTACTTCTATCGGCAATAGTGCGTTTTATGATTGCAGCAGCCTGACGAGCATCACGATACCGGAAGGCGTTACTTCTATCGGCTCTCGTGCGTTTTTCTGCTGCAGCGGTCTGACGAGCATTACGATACCGGACAGCGTTACTTCTATCGGCAGTTATGCGTTTTCATATTGCAGCAGCCTGACGAGCATCACGCTGCCGGACAGCGTTACTTCTATCGGCGATGGTGCGTTTTATGATTGCAGCAGCCTGACAAGCATCACCATACCGGAGGGCGTTACTTATATTGCCCAGAAGACGTTTGATAGTTGCGACAGCCTGACGAGCATCACGATACCGAAAGGCGTTACTTCTATCGGCTATCGTGCGTTTGCTTATTGCTACAGCCTGACGAGCATTACGATACCGGAGGGCGTTACTTCTATCGGCGAGGACGCGTTTTGTGGCTGCAGGAGCCTGACGAGCATCACGATACCGAGCAGTGTTACTTTTATCCACAATTGGGCGTTTAGTAATGGCTGCCCCTCTTCATTGACCATTTACGGCGCTTCCGGCTCTTATGCCGAAACATACGCCGCAAACTATCACATAAGCTTTTCCGCCATCTCTTTCACGAAAGATGGCGCCGGCGATTAGGATGCGGCCATCACTGTTTCTGTCTTCTCACCTCGGAACACCAAAGTGACGAATGCGACGCTTCAGGTCATGAATGATGACAGCACGTCATTCTGATGGAAGCGGCTGCGAACAATCAAGGCACGGCAACCATCGAAGGCTTGCAGAAAAAATCGCCTGTATCGCTTTGAATGTGCGGACGGCAGCTTCTCGTATACGCCCATTTACAAAAGCATATCGGACACAGGCGCTGAAATGACATTCACGGGCAAAGCAAAAGAGGATTTGTTTAAAGCCTCCTTTATAAAGAGGTTGAAGCTTGAAATTTCAGCGTAAGCGGCAAGACAAATTCAAAACATCTCATGACTTCATTCTCACCTTTGTCGGAAAGGTTAGAGCGCTATGATTGCATTACATCCGCCTATGGGCTGGAACAGCTGGGACTGTTACGGAGCCGCGGTCAACGAACAAATCGTTCGTCAGAATGCGGAATACATGGCGAAGCACCTGAAGCCTTACGGCTGGGAATATATTGTGGTCGATATTCAGTGGTATCAGCCGACGGCGCTGAGCCATGATTATGAGCCTTTTGCCGAGCTGACCATGGACGCATACGGGCGGCTTCAGCCCGCGCCCAATCGTTTCCCGTCTTCCGCAGGCGGGCAGGGCTTTGCGCCTCTTGCGGCGTATGCACATTCTTTGGGTCTAAAATTCGGCATTCATATCATGCGGGGGCTGCCGAGAATGGCGGCGCATCAAAAACTGCCGATTTTCGGCACGCGGTATGGCTGCCATCAGGCCGCGAATCCCAACAGCATCTGCGCATGGAATCCGGATATGTACGGGCTGCTGTGCGATAAGCCGGCGGCACGGGCATACTATGACAGCATTTTTCGGCTCTATGCGCAATGGGGCGTTGATTTTGTGAAATGTGACGACATTGCCCGCGAGTATCCGCAATGCCGCCGCGAAATCGAGATGATTTCCGAAGCCTGCCGTGCGTGCGGACGCGATATGGTGCTGTCGCTTTCACCCGGCCCCGCGCCCGTGGAACAGGCGGAGCATTTGAAGCAATATGCCAATATGTGGCGCATAACGGATGATTTTTGGGATGACTGGCGCCTGCTGAAAGGTATGTTTGAGCGGGCGGAAAAATGGTGCATTCACGCCGGTTCCGGTCATTGGCCGGATGCCGATATGCTGCCGGTCGGCGCGATACGTCAATGTAATCATGCGTGTGGATGGACGCGATTCACGCAGGAAGAACAGCGTACAATGATGACGCTGTGGTGCATGATGCGCTCGCCGCTGATGATTGGCGGAGAAATGACGAAAAACAATGCGTTTACGCTGGCTTTGCTGACAAATGCGGATGTGTTGGATATTGAAAAGAACAGCACCTGCGCACACCCGCTGAAGACAACGGAAAATGAGAGCCTGTGGATGGCGCGGCGGCGCGACGGAGACGGCTGCTATCTGGCTTTTTTCAATCTGTCCGATGAAATGCGCGTAATGCGGGCGGCATCGGAGCTGCTGGAGGGCAAGTTTACGTATGCGCAGGAGCTGTGGACGAAAAAGAAGGAGAAGCTGACACCAGACCTGTCCGTAAAATTGGCGCCGCATGACGCCGCGGTATTTGGGGTGAAATAATACTTTTCTATCTGAACCAAGATTTCTTCGGACGACTTTTCCACTTCGGCTTTGTTTTTTTCAGGTCGGCGCAGCGATGCTGCGCATCCATCGCTCAGCTTTGCCGCAAGCGGAAAGTCATTCAGAATTTTTCTATGTTTTAGATGTAAAATAGTATAAGCTGACAATGCTCTTTTGACTATTTTTGATTTTTGCCCGGCATTTTCCTTGCGGCGCGTATGCTTGAGGCCAAATGTTGATGTGTTTGATATGAATATGGAAACATTAATTGAAAATTGCTTTATGAAAGCACTGTATGGCAACCTATAGAGAAGACTTATGAAATTGTTTGCCGATAAAGGCATCGCCGACAAATTATGCGGTGATGCCTTGGATATTTCTTGCAGAATCACTACTCCGTTTCTTCTGAGCTTCCGCCATTACGTTTGAACTTTCCG
Organism: Anaerovibrio sp.; assembly: GCA_963611355.1. Classification (GTDB taxonomy): domain Bacteria; phylum Bacillota; class Clostridia; order Christensenellales; family Aristaeellaceae; genus CAVDRM01. Next base: position 70,610 of record CAVDRM010000001.1, on the reverse strand, counting down.
GGCGCAATGCCGTATTGCTGCTTGAATTGCTTACTGAAATGATATTCATCAAAAAAGCCGAATGTATGAGCAATATTAGACAGGGAATTCCAAGGCTCAGTTAACATAAGATGTTTCGCCATACGCAGTTTTAACGAAAGCTGATACTGATGCACGGATTGTCCGGTTGCCTGAAAGAACTGATACCGCAGGCTCCGTTCGGAAATATGAAGTTCGTCAGCAAGCTCGGACAGCGTATAGTTCTTTTCGGGATGCTGAATAAACAGACGATGGACATCCCTGACCGGCCAAATTGCAGCAATGGAGGCTTGATTCGCATTTTGCAGAAGATCACAGAAAAGCAGATCTACTCTTGCGGAGCATCGTCTGTCTCGATCATCGGAGCCGTTCCACCAGATGTTCACGATTTTTTCAAATTGATTTCTCATATCGTGAGCATTTGAATGGATTAATGTCGGCAGTTCAATATGATTTTGCGACGAATCACCATCTTTTTCGGCGGGGTAAAGATGTATAAATATGGTTTTTGTATTTGGCTGACAAGGAATTTTTCCATAATGATGCTTTCCGGCTTCTAAACATAGGATGTCGCCGGGCAGCATCAAATAGGCAGTATCTTCTTCATAAATCTCCCATGCGCCCTGTTCTAAATATATGAGATCATGAACCTGCATGATGCGATCATAATGGATAAAGGGTTGCTGAAAATGACAGTAATTGCATGTTTGGACATAATGTCTTGCAAGGGAATCGATAAACATGGTATCATTTCCTTTGTCAGATTTTACATGAAATATCATGTCCTGTACATTGTATCATATCCATTTATGGATTACAATACAACCGGACTTTGGAAAAAAGAAACAATCAGACTAACAAAGGAGAAACGTGGTTTTATGAAGAAGTCATTTATCGGAAGGTTGCTATTGGTTTCCATGATGGCTGTCATGGTCGTTTGCAGCTGCTCTGCTGAAGAATCGCCGGTTACCGTCATCTCATCAAGCGGAACTTCCAAGCTAGAGGCGGAGAGCTTTATGCTGGACGGACAGGATATTAGCTGGCACGAGAATACTTATGAAGAATTGGATGTCTATCAGATGCCGTCCGCGCCTCGGCCGTCTGACCCTAATGATTCGTCAACCTATGTACCGCAGACGAGAACGACCAATGACGGAGGATATTTTCTTAGCTATGCCACTGACCCGGAATGGCTGAAGTATCAGATCGTTGTGGAAAAAAGCGGTTCGTATACAGTCAGTGCATACTGTGCCCGCGGCTATGATGGCGGTGGTCTGACTTTGACTGTCGATGACACGAAAGATACAGTGACAATTCCTTATACCGCTATCGAAAAGAATGATTGGTCCTTTGAAACCACAAAAGGAGAGTACACAATCAATCTGCCTGAAGGTTCACATGTATTGACGCTTGATGTTAGCTGGCCGTGGGATATTGATTATTTTCAATTCACATCCACTAAAAAAGAGGTTACTTATCACATGGTTGCCTGTCCTGCTAACGGCGGATATTGGGACAAAGATGGTTTAGAATCGCTGACACTGACCGTGATGTATTATAACAGCCTCGGCCGCTTTGAAAACCTCAAAGAGAGCTTCGTTAACCGCATCAAGCTGAATGGTACATATATTGATAAAGAAGTATACAGTGTAAGCCGCAATGAAGACAGGACACTGACGATTGAGATTGATGCCGATTTTTTGCGGGAAAATTGCGTGGACGGGGAAAACACACTGTTTGTTTTTTACGAGGCGGACTCTTACCAGCATATGACAGCCGTATTTGATACAACCGTTGATCCGGAACCGAGCCTCGATACGGAATATGTGACAACGATTACGGGCGAAACGACCCGCCTCGAAATGGAAAACTGGATGAACGGAGGAAACGGCGTTGCCTTTAATGAAGATGATTATACAGCCGAAGACACCTATGCGCATCCCCGTGCACCGCGTCCTTCCAATGAGTATCAGTTAGTTCCTCAAACAAGACTGATTGCAGACGATAACTATGCGGTAATTTATATGCAGGATCCGGATTGGCTCAAGTTTAAGGTTGACATTGAAGAAGGCACCTACGCAATCGCTGCCTGTGCCGGCACAAACTGGAACAGCGGCAATATCAGCCTTTACCTTGACGACGAAGAAGAGCCGTTCGCCATTCTTCCCGCAAGCACTTTGAGCGAAGATTGGACGATGCAGATGACAACGGTGGCTGTAGCCGCTTTGCCTGCCGGGGAGCATACCATCAAGGTTTCTGTCTTCGGACCGTTTGACATCGACTATATTGAATTTAAACAAGCGGAGTAATTTTAAAAACGCTATCGGCTGCATGCGGTAGTTCATGCAACTGATTTAATGCAAAGACTTAAAATTTGCAGATTGGCTGAAGGAAGGGAATCATCATGAAAAAAATCGGAGTTGTTATTTGCGGCGTGGGCTTCGGCGGAGCCTTCGTACCGATTTACAGGGATCATCCGGATGTAAAGTTTATCGGCTTGTACGATGTTGACAAAAAAGCCATGAAGGAAGTTGCCGCTCATTTCGGCATTACCCGTTTATACGATGGTTTTGAAGATATTCTTCTTGATCCTGAAGTGGATGCGGTGCATGTCCTTTCCCCGATCCCTGCTCATGAAGAACAGTCTATTCGTGTCCTTGAAAGCGGGAAGCACTGCGCCTGCACCGTTCCGATGAGCATGACGCTGGAGGGTATTGCCGGAATCGTGAAGGCTCAGCGCGAGAGCGGAAAAAACTACATGCTGATGGAAACGACGCTCTATACGAGGCAGTATTTGAATGCCCGCGCATTGCTCGACAACGGCACATTGGGACGCGTTCAGCTGTTGCGCGGATGCCATTATCAGGATATGGAAAACTGGCCTGAATATTGGCGCGGGCTTCCGCCCATGTATTATGCAACGCACGCCATGTCTCCGATTTCCGCATTGGCCGGCTCCCGCATTGAAAAGGTTGTTTGTTTTGGATCCGGTCAAATGCGCCCTGAGCTTCGCTGCAGATACGGAAACCCGTTTCCTGCAGAATGCGCCTTGCTCCGTTATGAAAACGGTCTGACCGGTGAGGTTACCCGCACCTTGTTTGAAACAGCGCGTGCATACATTGAAGGTTTTTGTGTGTATGGCACAAAGGCTTCCTTGGAATGGGGCTTCCGTGATGAGGACGATTTGACGATGACAAAGCTGGAAAAAACGGAGCATCGCGGCTATGCAACTCCCGTTATTCCCTTGCATTCCCCCGCAGTGTTTGAAAATCTGCCTGAGTCAATCCGACAGTATACGCTTGCCGAAGGCGATTATGACGCGACGCAGCCTGAAAAATCATTGACCTCCGGCGCGGCAGGCGGGCATCATGGTTCTCATCCGCATCTGGTACACGAATTTGTCCGGAGTATCATCGAAGAGCGAAAACCTGCCATCAGTATGGACTTTGCAACGAATATCAGTGCGGCGGGGATCCTTGCCCATACATCTGCGTTGGCAGGCGGCAAGGAAATTGAAGTGCCGAAATTCGAATATCGATAAGGGAGGATATTGCTATGAAGAAAATATTTGCGCTGTTCTTTGCGCTTGTCATGTGCTGGGCGGCAGTGGGTGGAATTGCCGAAGAAGAGCAAAAGGGATTGCAAAAGTTTGACCATGTCGTAGAGCTGCATATTGCATTCTACAAAGACCCGATGGATTCCTCCTTGGGGCAAGGCGAGGACATGGAGAACAACTACTATACTCGTTACCTCCTTGAAAATTACAATATCAAAATCGTTGTCGACTGGTCGGCCTCCGGCGATGATTTTTACCAGAAACTGGCGCTGTCAATCGTACTCGGAGACCTGCCGGACGCCTTCATTACCAATCATACATATTGGAAAGAGGCGGCAGAATCGGGTCTGCTGATGGACATTACTGATATATTCAATGAATATGCCTGCGAAAAAATTAAGAATGCCTATGCAGTAACGGATGGAAAAGCCGCAGAAGCATGCATGGTTGACGGTCAGATGTATGGTCTGGCCAATACGGTTGTCCAAAGCGACGGGATTCTTGTAGGATTTATTCGTCAGGATTGGCTTGATGTCGTCGGCCTTTCCGCTCCGACTACGCTTGACGACCTGGAGAAAGCGGCTAAGGCATTTAAGGAAGCGAAGCTCGCAGGTGATAAAACCATTCCGATTTTGGGTACTGGATCGGGAGGCTCATTATATTCCAACTTTGCTTCATCGACAAACGTTTGGTATGGATTTGACCCTATCTTTGCTGCTTACAATGCAACACCCGGTTATTTTGTAAAGCAGGATGGCAAGGTGATTTACGGAACATTTACCAAAGAGACAAGACAGGCATTGATTCGGCTGGCGGATTGGTATCAGCAGGGCTTGATTGACATTCAGCTCGGCACTCGTTCGGACTCCAGCATACCGATGAACGCTAATCAGGCGGGTATGTTTACGGGCCCATGGTGGGCAGTCGGGTATGGTAATGCCAGCTCTTTCTATAATAGTGCGGACGCTGATTGGCAGTCGTTTGTTTTAAACAACGAAAACGGCGACTGGGTTGTTAAAACACCGGATCTTTATGGCGCGAGTTATCTGTGCATCAATGCCGATGCTAGCGAGGAAGCTGCAATTGCTGCAATGAGTACGGTCAATGCAATGACCATGTATGAAACAAATATGGTGGCGGAAACAAACACTAATATCAATAGTTGGTATCCGCTTCGTTTGGTCATTGATACGCCGGATATCGTTGAACATGAATATGCCGAGCTGCATAAGGTACTCAGCGGAGAGGCTGATCCGGAAGACTATAAAGACGAAGCAACATATGTTTTTATGTACGGAGACGCAAAGGCTGCGAAAAAAGTCATTAAGAACTATGTTCCCGGTAAAATGCTTCGCAGAAAGAGTTTTGAAGTATCCTCCGAAAGCGCAGAGTGGCAGCGTCTGTATTCTATTTTGATTGGCGATCGCTGTCTTGCAACCCGCACTCCGGATATCAGCGTTGATTCCGTGATCTATAATCACACGAGTACAACGGAACGGTACTGGGACAATTTATGGAATGCTGAAATGGAAACCGTTCTGAAGATCGTAACAGGTCAGCTCGATATCAGCGCACTGGACGAATTGGAGACGCGCTGGATGCGCGAAGGCGGTGAGCAAATCCTGAATGAACTGAATAAAGCATATGGCGATTGAGCGTGTTTTCCTAATCGGGGGCTATCATGGAAGAAAGAGCAATGAAAAACCGGGGGAAAAAGGCTTCGAAGCAGCTTTCTTATCTGTTAATGTGTACGCCCGGACTTGTCTGGATGATTCTTTTTCAGTTTGTCCCAATGTCCGGAATCGTGATTGCATTTCAGAAGTTTGTACCCAAGAAGGGACTGTTTGGCTCAAAGTTCATCGGATTAGAGAATTTTGAGTACCTGTTTTCTCTGTCCGAAGTATGGCGTGTCGTGGATAATACCCTGATCATTGCCGTATCAAAGCTGGTTCTGCTGCTGCTTGTTCCTTTGTGCTTTGCACTCATATTGAATCGTGTGAGGAACATGGCGTTTAAAAAGACGGTGCAGACAGTCACCTATCTTCCGCATTTCATCTCATGGGTCATTTTAGCGAACATTATCACGAATATGTTTGGCTATGACGGTGTGATCAACCAAGTCGTCGTGTTCTTGGGCGGAGAAGCAAAGCTGTTTTTAGGAGACGCCGGCTTCTTCCGATGGCTTTTGATCCTCAGCGATGTTTGGAAAGAATTCGGCTTCAATTCAATCATCTTTCTTGCAGCGCTGTCAGGGGTCAATCCGCAGCTGTATGAGGCCGCAGCCATTGACGGAGCAAATAGTCTGACTCAGCTATGGTATGTTACACTTCCCGGCATATCATCAACAGTCGTTCTTGTGCTGGTTTTATCCCTGGGCAATGTGCTGAATGCAGGCTTTGATCAGGTTTATAATATGTATAATTCATTGGTCATGTCCAGCAGTGACATTATTGATACATGGATATACAGAATGGGCTTGATTAAGATGAACTTTTCGTTAAGTACGGCAGCCGGATTGCTGAAGTCAGTCGTCAGCATGATTTTGATTTCAGTTTCCTATGCGTTGGCCTATAAGTTTTCGGACTATAGGATTTTCTAAAGAGGATGAGCGAATGGTAGAGAAGAAATCGGTTTTAGGAACAACGCTGAAGGTGATCAACTGTTTGATACTTGTAGCATTAAGCATATCCTGTTTTTTTCCACTGTGGTATACGCTTGTCATGTCGTTATCCTCAAAACAGGCTGTTGACGCCGGGCAGACCATTTTATGGCCGGTTGGGATTAACTTCCGCAATTACAGCCTGATCGTTGAAGATCCGTTGTTCCTCAGCGCTTTCATGAGGTCGGTGCTCAGAGTGCTGATCGGTACGCCGTTTTCACTGATTGTCAGTGTCTTGAGCGCATTTCCGCTTTCAAAAAACAGCAGAGAATTTAAAATGCGCAATCCGATCATGTGGTTTTTAGTATTCTGTATGCTGTTTGGCGGCGGAGTCGTGCCGTGGTATTGGTTCATGATGCAATACGGGATGATTGACAGTCTGATTGGCCTCATCGTATGCGGCGGCTTACCGATATACTACTGCATCCTCATCATGAATCAATTCCGCAGCATTCCGAAGGATCTTTCCGAGGCGGCACTCATTGACGGAGCCGGACCATGGCGTACACTGTTTTCGATTTACCTGCCTTGCTCGTTGCCGACGATCGCAACCATCAGCTTGTTCGTCGCTGTCAATTACTGGAACGATTATTTTCAAGGCATGGTGCTTTCCAAGTCATCGGAATACTACCCGTTGATGACATACATTCGTTCCTTCAACGTGTCACTGAATATGACGGGCAACATGGATACAGAACAGCTCATTCGTGCAACGCAGACTTCCAACCGCGCTCTTGATTCTGCAAAGGTATTCATTGCGTTGGTTCCGATGCTTGTCATTTATCCGTGGCTGCAAAGGTACTTTATTTCCGGCATTATGCTCGGAGCGGTAAAAGAATAATGGCATCACCGTGCATTCGACGGTGCGGCCTAAAGAAAAAAGGAGAATGATTCATGAAGAAGTCTTTTGTTGGCAAGCTGGCACTGCTTTCTTTGATTGCTGTTATAGCGGTCTGCGGCTGTTGCCATGCTGAAGAAGAAACAGTCACCTTCATCTCTTCAACGGGCATTACCAGATTAGAAGCTGAGGACTTTATGCAAGGCGGTCAGGATGTATCGTGGCATGAGACCACATATGAAACTGCCGATGTATATCAGTTTCCTTCTGCGCCGCGCCCCTCCGATCCCAATGATTCCTCAACCTTTGTTCCGCAAACCGCTGTTTCCGCTGACGGCGGGTATTATCTGACCTATGCTACCGATCCCGAATGGGTCAAATATCAGGTTGAAGTTGAGAAAAGCGGCGTTTATGCCGTCGGCGCATACTGTGCCCGCGGCTATGACGGCGGCAGCTTGACCCTCGTTGCAGATGATACCGGTGATAAAGTCACCATCCCGTATACCGCTTTAGAGAGAAACGATTGGTCTTTCGGCCGCACAAAGGGCGAATTCCTGATTAATCTCGCTGAAGGAACGCATGTTTTGACGCTGCAAATCAATTGGCCGTGGGACATTGATTATCTTTTGTTTGTTCCAATGTCCGAAGATACCGCCATCAGCTACGATGATTCGGAGCCGAATCTTGACCCTGAGTATGTAACATCAATTTCAGGGGAAACGACCCGTCTTGAAATGGAAAATTGGATGAACGGCGGAAACGGTGTCGCCTTTAACGAAGACGATTACACTGCGGAGGACACTTATGCGCATCCTCGCGCTCCCCGCCCTTCCAATGCGAATCAGTTAGTCCCGCAGACAAGGCTTGCAGGGGATAATAACTATGTGATCATTTATATGCAGGATCCGGACTGGATGAAATTTAAGGTGGATATTGAAGAAGGCACTTATGCCATTTCCGCCTTTGCGGGGTCTAATTGGAGCGTCGGCAACATTAGTCTTTATCTTGATGATGAAGAAGACCCGTTTGCAATCTTGCCTGCAAGCTCCCTGAAGGAATTTGACTGGACATTGCAAATGACATCAAAATCTGTTGCGGATCTTCCTGCCGGCGAGCATATCATTAAGGTTTCGGTTTACGGCCCGTTTGACTTGGACTATATTGAGTTTACAAAAACAGAATAAACCAATGAGTCAGGAGACTATTTTCCTGCAAAAAAAGGACTGCTTCATATGGGCAGTCCTTCATTTGAAAGGAGTCATGTATGCATATATCAAGGAGGGTCTTTGCTTTTATATTGTTCTTTCTTGTCATGATGCTGTGCAGCATTGCATATGCCGAGAAAAGTGCCATTGTAACAGTATACCCGCAGCCGGAGGGCATTGAGGCATCCGAACATTATTCAGTGACAGTCAATGATTTGGAGTCCTTTTGCTATATGACAAGACGAAACGGCAGAATAAAAGACGACCCGCAAACGGCAAGCTTTACGTCCTTCGCCTTTGAAGGCGACCCTGTTACGGTTAAAGTCAGCGTATTGGACGATTATGCAATTGAAGATGTGATTATTAGACCGACAGATTTGGGCATCAAGGCCACCGTGGAAGACAATGAAATCATTTTTGATATGGAAGAGCCTGCTTATATTTCGGTCGAAATAAATGGCGATACCACGCATAAGTGTTTTATCTTTGCAGATCCCCCAGAAGAGGATGTTCCCGATCCCGATGATGAAACTGTATGGTATTTCGGCCCCGGTGTTTACGATATTGGTCATGTGGGTGTTCCTGAAGGCAAAAATACTTTGTATATTGCCGGCGGCGCTTATGTCAAAGGATGCATTACGGACAGATTTTCAAAGCGCGGAGAATTTAAAATCATCGGGAGAGGTATTTTCTCCGGCGAGAATTTCCCGAATGAGGATTTGGGACACTTGATCCAAATTAAATATGCATCACGTTTCACTATTGATGGACCGATCCTGCTGGACAGCAATTCTTTCCATTTGAACATATTCGGAACGAAAGCGACAGCGGAATCCCCCAACATCGTTCACCATCTGAAAGAAATATCATGGGTTCCGTATACGGATGGTTTTCACATTGACAAATACATTGATGTTTCTGATGTATTTATCTATAACTATGATGATGCGCTCGATATCAGTCAATATTCCGTGGGCGGAACAATAAAAAACTGCGTGATTTGGAACAATAACTATGGTTCTGCGCTGCTGCTGGGCTGGGTCGGCGTTGGCAAAACCGGCAATGTTACCGTTGAAAATATCGATGTTATTCATTTCAACGAGCAGGATACGGAAGCGCCGAATACCGCCGTCATTATGGCCAACCATGGTGAACGCGGGACAATCAGCAACGTGTATGTGCACGATCTGCATGTTGAAAAATTTGATGGCAAGGTGCATAGACTGTTCAGCATTCAGCTCAATAAGTCAGCGTGGTCTGCATCTGACAGTGAAATGGGGAGCATATCAAACCTTCATTTTTCAGATATCCGCGTTGATGACAGCGTATCAAGCAATATGATTCATGGTTATGATGCAGAACACATCGTCAGTGATGTGCTGTTTGAAAATCTTGTTATCGAAGGACAAACCATGGAGTCGCTCAGAGATATAAGGGTGCTGCGCAATGAATATACGAAATCTATTCAAATGATCCGTTCATTCGTAAAAAATGGGTCTTTTGAGCAGAACGGCGATTTTTGGATTTTTGATGGCAATGCAAAGTCTGTTGACCTGTATTTGGCGGAAAACGAAAAAAATAATGTTTGGAATGGACATTGCGTTGGCATTCATGAAACGAAACACGGTGAAAAGGCGCGCACATATCAGATATTGGAAGATGTACCGGATGGAACATATACCATGAGCGCATATGTAAAGAACGGCGAAACGCCGTTAGATGAAGCATATATGTACGCTTTATCGGATGACACAGAATATACCTGCACGTTGTCGCTGAACGAGGATTTTACAAAGGTCGTATTGGAAGACATTAAAATCAAAAACGGAACTTGCGAAATAGGCTTTGTTTCCGCTTCTGATGAGCAGGCGATATTTTTCTTTGACCAAGTATCCGTTGTTCAAAAGTGATTCGTTGAAAAATCGGGGCAGCCTGTTGCATGCTGCTCCGATTTTATATAATGTCATATATGCTGTCAAACTCAAATACAGGATACCTTTCAGCGCCGCATGACGCCGCGGTATTTTGGGTGAAATAAGCTATCGCTCGATGAGAATGTTACCTGAAGACGGTTTTTTTGCCAAAATAGCAAAAATTTCACATAACCCCTTGTACCCCCCCCCCCCCGAAATATGTTATAATGCAATCGATCAAAAATCCATTCCAAAGGAAGCTGCAGCATTCGGAAAAAAGAGGAGGGAAAAACATGAAACACAGCATCCTGAAAACATCGGTTCAGCTCATTCTGCTGGGGCTGCTTTTGTCGCTGGCTGTGTCCTGCGCATTGGCGGAAACATGGACGATTACCTATTACGACTATGATGGAAATAAAATCGAAGGCTTTGCCGATAGGCACTATTCATATACAGAAAATGCGATGTATCGCTACCTCCCCACAGCACAAGAGTATCCGGACATTCTGCCGGAGGAACGTGACGGACGGATTTTTGCCGGCTGGTGTACGAACAAAGATTTGAGCGGAGAAGTATTAACATATAGCAAATACGGCTGGAGCGGAGATCTTACGCTTTATGCTTGCTATGTGGACTATTATACCGTTACATGGTATTCATCGGATGGGGAAACGGTGCTGACGGCGGATGATATGATGTGGCCCGATGGATTTTTTGACAAGTACACATCCTTGAAAGAATATGGCTGCCCGCAACCCATAGCACCGGAAAGAAAAGGCTTTATCGGCTGGAGTAGGACACCGAATGACATCAACAACAGAATGTACGATATTCCTCGAGGCACAACAGGCGATTTGAAGCTGTACGCGGTTTATGGGGACATCTATTCCATTACCTACTATGACGGCGATACGAAAATCGAAGGTTTTGACGATTGGTACTCTTCGTATACAGAAGGGGAGGAATACTACTTCTCTCTTCCCGGTGCAGGAGAATATCCAGAGCTTCTGCCGGAACGGGACGGACAGATTTTTGCCGGCTGGTGTATGAACAAAGATTTGAGCGGTGAAGTATTGACAAATTCTGCTGAAGACTGGAATGGATACATCACGCTCTACGCTTGCTATGCGGATTATTATACCGTCACATGGTATTCGTGGGACGGGACAACGGTGCTGACGGCGGATGATATGAAGTGGCCCGATGAATTTTTTGACAAGTACACATCCTTGAAAGAATATTACTGCCCGACACCCATAACACCGGAAGGAAGCACCTTCGTCGGCTGGTATAGGTCAAGTAGTTTTTCTGGTGAACCGATGTGGGTGCTCGAAAAAGGCACAAGGGGAAATCTCAAACTTTATGCCCGCTTCGTTTCAATCGAGAATTTTTCCGTTACGCCGAGAGCCTGGGTGCTGAACAGCGATGCGTCCGCGGCGGGCGGCAAGCTCACTGTGCGGGTGAAGGGCGTTGACCCATCTTTTGTTAAGGTTTATCGTTCCAGCGATGCAATGACTACTGTCGTTGAAAACACAGAGAAGGCCGAATATTACATCTGGGCTGGGGACAAAGAAAAGGCTTCAGACGACGATGTTATTGTGGCAGTCGGCACCGTTTGGCAGGGAATCTCCCTCACCTTCCGCGATATGCCCAACATTCTGACCCTGCCCGCGGCGATGCAGACAATCAAAGCCGAGGCGTTCATGAACTGCACGAACATTGACGGCATTTCCGTCCGCGGAAACAAGCTGACCGAGATTCAGAGCGGCGCGTTCAAGAGCTGCACGGGACTGTACTTTATTGAGCTGCCGGACAGCGTGACCACCATCGCGGACGATGCCTTTGAGGGCTGTGCGAATGTGCAATTCTATTGCAGCGATAACAGCACGGCGGCGGCGTACGCCGAGGCGCACGGCATTCCGCATTCACCGCTGTATCAGGAGTAAAGTCCGACGGGAAAAGCACGAAAAAGTAACAATTGTCATTTTTTGTCTGGTCATTTTCGCTTGGCTGTGCTACAATGGTCATGATAAGTCCCGATGTTTTCCCGGCCGGACGGTTTCGGCTGTTCGGCTCTCAAGTGCATTCAAAATAAACACGGAGGTTAATTATGAAACAGAAACAGGTTATATCCCTGCTGCTGGCGCTGGTGCTGGCGCTCGGATGCTTTGCTCCTGCGTTTGCCGAGGAAGCAGAAGCACCGCAGGAAATAGCTGAAGCAATCGTGGAGGCGTCTCCTGTTGAGGAAGAGATTCCCGTCATTGATGAAACACCGGTCGCGGATGACGAAGAGCCGGCGGAGGAGCTTCCCGTTGAGGAGGACGACGCCGAGCGCTGGAGCGCGGCATACGCCCGTCTTGTCAAGCGCACGGATGTGTACGAGGACCGCGCGTGCAGGCAGACGCTGGGCACCCTCGATGCGGACACGGTCGTGTATGTGTTTGCCCGCTATGCGACCGCGGACGCCGCCAAGGACAGAATGCACATTGCCTTCGCCGTTGACGGCGAAATCGTGACCGCGTGGGTGCGCGCCAAGTATCTGGAGCGGCTCACCGATGCAGAAGCCGCCGCCATGCAGGACAGCGTCGGCGACGCCGAGTATCAGGGTCTGCCCCTCATGAACGCCGTGTTCGCCGCCGCAGAAGCGGAGGAAGCGGAAGCGGAGGCCAATGCCGTGCCCGGCTATCTGCTGACGACGGGCATCACCCTGCTGTATGACGGCAAGGCCATCCCGAAGGCGGGTCTGAGCATTTCCGCGGCATCGGATGAGCTCATCCGCATTCAGGCAGTCGCTTCCCCTGCGGAAGCCTATCAGGACACCTTCATCTGGACGTCCACCAACCCCGCCGTGGCCGCCGTGGACAATGACGGCCGCGTGACGCTGAGCGGCATCGGCACGACGACAATGAAGGCCGAGGCGATGGACGGCTCCGGCAAGAGCGCTTCCTTTAAGCTCACCGTGATAGCGCCCGCCGAGGACGTTGAAATCACCGGCGATAAGACCGTGCTGGGCGGCAAGTCCGTGACGTTAAAGGCCAAGGTGCTGCCCGCAGCGGCGAGCAACAAGAAGGTCACATGGAAGTCCTCCGATGAGAGCCTGGCCACCGTGACCGCCGCCGGCAAGGTCACGGCAAAGGCTGTCACGGAAAAGAAAACCGTTGACATCACGGCGACTGCGCAGGATGGCTACGGCGCGGAGGGCGCCTTCACCCTGACGATTTATCCCGCCCTGCAGAAGCTCACGCTGATAACGGAGGCACGCGGCGAAATCGGCAAAGAACTGAACATCACCATGACCGATACCGATGTGCTGGATGAAAACGGAGTTCTGTATATCGGCGCCATCGTTTATCCCTACGAGGCGCAGGGTGGCTATACGCTGACTTCCAGCAATAAAAAGGTCGCCGTACCGTATGACGATAATGATGCGGGAAATGATGAGACCCTGGGCTGCCTCAAAATCCTGGGCGCGGGCATCACCACCATCACCGCGACCGCAACGGACGGCAGCAGAACCAAGACCAGCTTCAAGCTGAATGTATCCGTGAAGGCCGAAAGCCTTTCCATCACCGTGCCCGGCTATGACGAGCAGGCTGTGCCCATTGTCGAAGGCAAGTCCGTTCAGCTGAAGGCCGTGTTCACCCCTGAGACAGCAACCAACCGGAAAGTCACCTGGACTTCCGACAATCAAGCCGTACTGACCGTTTCCGCCTCCGGCAAGGTAAGTGCCGTCAAGGGCATGGCCGGTCAGGAAGCAGCCGTGACCGTTGTCTCTGCGGAGAATACCGGCATTACGGCGGAACAGAAATTCGTCATCGTTTCCGCACCCACTGCCGTTTCGGTCAAACTGGACGGCGAAGAGGTCAAGAGCAGCGAAAAGATAGTGACAGATAAAGAGACGTTGCTTCTCTCTGCCTCTGTCGCGCCGGAAACGGCTGCGCAGGCTGTCACCTGGAAGTCGAGCAGCACCAAGGTCGCCGAAGTCACGGCCAATGAAGACGGCACGGCGACACTGACCGTCCTCGGCGCAGGCACGGCGACCATCACCGCGACCACACGGGACGGCAGCAAGTCCCTGAAGTTCTTCCTGACTGCCGGCGCTGCGACGAGTGCAATCGTCGCGGACGGCGAAACGGACAGGACGGTTGCCGCCAATCAGAGCGTGCAGCTTTCCGTGAAGGCTGCCCCCGCCGGCGCCAAGCTGCCGACCATCGATTGGACGACCTCTGATGCGAGCATTGCCACGGTCAAGAACGGCAAGGTGACCGTCAAGAAGGGCAGTGAGGGCAAGAAAGTCACCATCACCGCGCAGGATAAGGACAAGAAGCTTGAGCCCGTTGCCTTTACCATCACCGTCATCCCCGCCGCGACCAAAGTCGAATGGTATGCGGGCGATCAGGCCGTCAGCGGCACATACAAGCTGCTGCTGAAGGAGAACGGGGATGAAACGGAGGTTCCGCTCACGGCCAAAATCACGCCCGATGAAGCCGGGCAGTCCGTGACCTACAAGAGCAGCAACGCCAAGGTCGTGAGGGTCGAAGGCGGCAGGCTGACGGCGCTGAAGACCGGCAAGGCGACCATCACCGCGACCGCAACGGACGGCTCGAAGAAGTCCGCGAAAATCACGGTGCAGGTCTATGGCGAAGATAACACAATCCACATCGAGGGAGAAACCGAGGTGGCTGTCGGCAAGTCCATCCAGCTCAAGGCTGTTGTGGATGCAGGCAGCGCGAAGAAGTTCACCTGGACGAGCAGCAACACCAAGATTGCGACCGTCTCCTCCGCAGGCAAGGTCACCGCGAAGAGCAAGACGGCCGGAGACAAAGTGACCATCACCTGCGCGCCGAGCGACGGCTACGGCGAAGCCGCGGCGATTGAAATCACCATCATTCCCGCCGCCACGGGTATTGAAATCCGGCACGAGGGCGAAAAGCTGACCGCAAAGACCGTTGCGTTGAATGCAGGCAATACCTTTAAGCTTGACGCGGTCGTGCTGCCCGAAGCGACGGCTTCGCAGGAGGTTGCATGGACCTCCGGCAACACGAAGATTGCCGAGGTCGATCAGGAGGGTCTGGTCACGTTCAAGACAGCGGGCACGGTGACCGTCAAGGCCATGACCATGGACGGCACGGGCAAGAGCGCAACGGTCAAGCTGACGGGCGTGTATCTGGTCGAGTGGATCGATGTTGTCAGCACGGTCGAGGTCATCGGCGGCACAAAGGTCAAGCTGGATGCCGTCGTCTATCCGGCCAATGCCACCAACAAGAAGGTCACCTGGACGGTCAGTGACAAGAGTGTTGCCACGGTCGATAAGAACGGCATCCTGACCGCAAAGGCCGTGACCGAAAAGAAGACCGTCACGGTCACAGCAGCGGCAACGGACGGCAGCGGCATCGTCTCCAATCCGGATGACCCGCAGGTGGTCATCGTGTATCCTCAGGCTGCGAAGGTTGCGTTCACCGAAAAGACACTGGAGCTCTATGAAGGCACCGCGGCCGATTTGATGAAGATTCTGAATATCACACCGGCCGGAAGCAAGCATTATATCTCCTGCACCGTGAGCGATGCAACGGTTGCCGCGGCGGACGTAAAGAGAGACAAGACGAGCAGGGACACCGAAGCAATCCAAGTCTCCGCGCTCAAGGTCGGCACGACCAAGCTCACCCTGACGCTGGACAACAACAAGAAATACAGCGCGACCCTGACCGTGAAAGTCACGGAACGCCCGCTGACGATGCATATCGAAAATTCGGCGGAAAACGGCATGGCCGCAGACGGCGAAAAGGTAACATGGACAGTGACACCCGGCTTCACAGACGACGTTACCTTTGCCTATGTGCTGACGAAGAACGGCGTTGAGCTTGACAGGCTGGAAAATCTCACGGAAACGGCTTATGATTGGACGATGAACGGCGCGGGCGTCTATGCGCTGACTGTTACCATGACCTACGGCGAGCGTACAAAGACGGAGACCAGCATGGTTGAGGTCGCCGGCGGAGACATTGTAAGTGACAACGGTTATGTCTTTGAAATTCAGGAAGACGGTGCGGTGGCTGTAGCCGGCTACAACGGTGAAGCAGCTTCGCTGACCATTCCCGCCGATTTAGCCGGTGTCAAGGTCACGGCCATTGCCGATGACGCCTTTATGGACAACACGGCCATCACGTCCGTCGCCATGCCAAACACCATCGAAATCATCGGCGAACGCGCATTCAAGAACTGCACCAATCTGGCGAATATCACAGCTTATTGAGCGCATTGAAGAACGTTTCATAGGGCTGTAATCATCTGCTGACATGGATGATTACCCAAATACAGAAGGGGCTGTCTCAAAATGATCTGAGAAGATCAAAAGAGGCAGCCCCTCTTCATTTACTCGGAAATTGCCAATCATACTATCCCACATTATTTATGTTGCAGTATGATATGTTTGACTTAGCCATACATAAAATTTCAAAATATAGTGGCAATCAGTTCTATATTATGTTATGATCATTTCGGCAAAATCTATATTGATTTTTTACCGAGAGGAGAAAGATATGAAAAAACTGTTGCTTTTGCTTCTGTTCATCGGCATATTGTTTTGCACAGCCGCATTCGGCGAAAATGTCACCAATGAGCTTTCATGCGGGGACAGCGTTTATTTAGGGCATTATGAGCAGGACAATCAGCTTGAAAACGGTACAGAGCCGATTGCGTGGGTCGTGCTGGAGCTTTCCGACGGAAAAGCACTGCTCATCAGCAAATATGCCTTGGATTGTCAGGCATACAACAATGAAAAGACTGAGGTTTCGTGGGAAAACAGCAGCCTGCGGCAATGGCTGAACGACGAGTTTTATCAGAATGCTTTTACTTTGGATGAACAGACGGCTATTTCTTTGACAAATGTGTCCAACGGGGATGCGGATGGCAATCCCGAATGGCCGGTTTTCCCTTCGGCCGAAACCGAGGACAGACTGTTTTTGCTCAGCTATCGGGAGGCTTCCGCCTATTTTCTGACCGCTGAGGACAGAAAAGCAACAGGCACGGAGTACGCCCGTGCGCATGGCGCGAAGTTTTTAGGCATTACTACAATCGGCTTTGGCGAAACGGATTGGTGGCTGCGTTCGTCCGGCACGGTCAAAACGGATGCTGCCTTTATTGGCGTTGTTGGTGATATTTATACGAAGGCGGTCAGCGATAAAATAGGCGTTCGCCCTGCACTGTGGCTTGATTTATCCGTTGACCGAACCTTTTTTCCCTATGAGCAATATATATTGGCCGCGCAGTATGAGGCGGAAGGGCGATATGAAGAGGCTGTCACGATTTTTGAAAATTTAGGCGCTTACAATGACAGCGAGGCGTGTGCAAAGCGCTGCCTCTATCAACAGGCCAATGCCGTTTTGACGAATGGCGGCTATGCGGAAGCCTACCGCATTTTTGAATCGCTCGGCGACTATGAGGAAAGCTTCCTTCTGGCTCGCGCAGCCCGCTATGCTTTGGCTGTCGAATATCAAAACGCGGGTGATTATGAAACGGCGGCGCAGATGTTTGAAAAGGCCGGACAATATGAAGATAGTATGTCCCGTCTGAAGACCTGTTATGAAAAGCTGGGCATTTCCGTTTATTACTTTGATGCCGAGGCAATCAACGCCGGCGTGGATACGGGCTATTCCAGAACGGACGTCATTTCGGGCAATGACAATCATTTCGGCTGGCGTTTGGGACGTTTCTTTGCCAGCGGTTTTACAAGGGTCAATGCTGAGGACACGAAGCAGCCGATTTTTATCAAAACCTTGGGCGATTCCGTCACGCTGTGGTTCGACTTGGAACAGGACATTGAGGCGCTGAACGGCAATAGCGATTTATCCATTGCCGAGGACATCAACGGTTATGACCAGTATTTCGGCGTGCAAAAAATCAATTTCGGACGCGGTGCGCTGATTGTCCGGCACACGGATTATCAGAACAGCAAGGGTATCCCGCAGATTTATACGGATTATGTCTTGGCCAAAGGTACATCCGGCGCAGATACAAAAGTTGTTCTGCATGAAGAAGGCGACTATGAGGTTGCGCTGAATTATGAAATTCAGGACAACAACCTGATGCACATCGCCGGAAAATACGGAAACTACCGCATCTTCCTGCGCTTTTCCATCCGCAACGGCAACTGCATGGTGTTCCCCTTTGATGTGCTGACCGGCGCGGAGCTGCAAAACACCTCCGTTACGGAAAACGGATTCTCGCTTGATCTTGCGCGTTCCCGCTATCTGGACATTAATGTCAAGCGTTCGGTGATTATGCAGGGACCGACGGGTATGGTCGAGGATGAACGCTTCAACCGCCCGGCAAAGGACGGCGACCAGTATACGGCAGAGGGCATTTATACCATTTCCGTCAGCAACCGCTATACGGGCGAATCGACGGTCAAAACGATTTTTGTCGGCACAAACGAGCTGCTCCAGGCATATATTGCGAACGGCTTCTCTGCGGACAGGCTCAACTAAGGAGGAACAATCCTAATGAAAAGGCTGCTTTCCGTTATTTTAATTTTCAGTATGCTTGCTCTTGCTTTACCCGCCGGGGCGGTGGACGAGGAGGATTTGCCGAACTTTACCGGCATGAATGATCCGACCCTGCTGCCGTTTGTAGAGGACGCGCTGTACGGCAATCTGATTACGGCGCTGGACGGGGAAGACTATGTCATTGAGGATATCAGCACCGTCTACATTTCTCAGGAATATTTGGACGAGCTGTCGTATAATTCCCAGGCAAACATCTACTTTGGTTATACTCTTGAGGAACTGAACGCACAGTTTGAAGGTACGCGCTATGTGTTTACTTTGGGCGCGGATAACGAAACCACAGTCGTTCCGTTTGAAGCTTATGAGGACAATACCTATCAGAAGGTTTTAAAAAATGTTGCCCTCGGCGCAGGCGTCATTTTGGTTTGTGTTACGGTGTCTGCCGCGACCTATACCGCTGCTCCGTCGGTCAGCATCATTTTTGCCTGTGCCGCGAAAACGGGCACAACGATGGCGCTTAAAAGCGGCGCAATGGGCTTTGTGTCCGCCGGTATTCTGCGCTATATGCAGACCGGCAACATGGAAGAGGCACTCAAAGCAGGACTGACGAGAGGCAGTGAAGCGTTCAAGTGGGGCGCAATCGGCGGGACGGTGTCCGGAGCGGCAGCAGAAACTTCCGTCCTGTCAAAATGGCACAATTTAACAAACATTTCATGGAATGATGCCGCAAAAATCCAGCGCGAAGGCAGATTTTCCTTGGATTTTAGTCGTAATATAAGCTCGATGGAGGAATACGAGGTTTATAAAAATGCCAATTTGCGCGAGTATAGGCTGCGCAACGGCGAAAGCGTTCTTCTGCCGGATGACTTTGACTTTGATTTCGCTGACCCGAAAACAAACAAAACGAATTTACAGCTTTTGATTGAGGGTTATAACCCTGTTGATGCGAACGGTGTGAAGTACGAATGGCATCATGTTAACCAGAGGGTCGATTCACCATTAGCACTTCTTACGAATGCACAGCATCATGGCAATCATGCCGTTTTACATTCCAAAACCGTGTCAACCGTTCATACGCCTGAAAACGGCTCGGATTGGAATCGTATCAGAAGGTTATTAAACAAGTATGTCGCCAGCGCAAGAAGCATTTTTGTACAATAAGGAGAAAGCAAAATGAACGAAGATTGGAGCAAAATCGCCGCTGAAAGCATTTTGACAAATACGCACGGCGCAGCCCCCGAAGAAATCGCAGATGCCGAAGAGCGGCTTGGTCTTTCCTTTGCGGCAGACTATCGGGAGTTTCTTGCGGCTGTCGGCGCGTGTATGATGAATGGGCATGAAATTGTCGGACTTTGCCCGTTTGCAGACTTATGCGTCGTCAATGTGACCATGACCGAACGAGAGAGAAACAAAAACATTCCGCCGAATTGGTATATGCTGGAGCAGGCTCATATCGATGATATCACCGTTTGGCAGGACGAAACCGGCGCTGTATATCAGCTTGTCCCCAATGCCGGCCCCAACAGGCTTGCCGACGGACTGATGGACTACTTGACAAAGTGTTGATTGCGCATCAATGATGCCGATTCATTCAATGATGAATCAAATCCGGCCTCAAAAAAATGAACCGCATTGTAAAGAAACATAGTATAACAGTATCTGGAAAAGAATGTGCGATTGATGTTCCAGGATGAAGAAGGATTCGGACATATCAATAACCCCCAATACTGCCGGTGCGGCGATGACATCCGCCCCGAGCTTTCCTGCCATCATATTCGAGAGTAACGGTATGCTTTCGGCGCAGTAAAGCCATTAATCGGCGAGGGATTCTTTTGGGTGATGCCGTATTGCAACACCCTTGAAGAACTTTCAAAGAAATATGCTGATGATGATATTGTCCTTGTTTGCGATGGCGCATCGTGGTATGAGTCCGCCGCCATGGTAGTCCCTGAAAATGTCACGATCGTTCATATTCCACCCTACTCGCCGGAAATAACCGCGATTGAAGAGATCTGGCGGGAGCTGCGGACAAAAGGATTCAAAAACAAAGTCAGACATTGGAAAAGATGGTTGACCGCTTCTGCCAGACCATCAACAGCCTTACAGCCAAAATCATTTCCAGCATTACTTTGAGAAGCTGAATATTTATCTAGTTGAGATTAGTATGAGCATAAATCTGTTATAGGAATTTAAGGCATCACCGCACAATTCGGCGACTCGCAAAAATGTGCCTTTTGCGCCATCTACTTCTTGCAAAAATCTCGATTTACATCCAGTAAACCATCGATTTTTGCAATCGTATCTGACACAAAATTCACGATTTATCGTGCCCCTCATTTGTGCGGTGCTGCCTTAAAATCATCATATTGCTATTATCAAATAATCCGTGCTCTTTTGTGCGGTGCTGCCCTGAATATTGAAAGCAGATTTTGCGGTCTGCGCATGCATACCGATGGATGGAGATTTTTCATGCGCACGCCGTGATTTTTGATTGTTCCGGTCTTTTCAGCTTTTCAAACCTGTGCTATAATCTATAAGTTAAGGGGGATATGGGTATGCGCAGTATGACGGGGTACGGTCGGCGGCAGGTGTCGGCTGACGGGCGGGAAATGACGCTGGAGCTTCGCACGGTCAATCATCGTTTTCTGGATGTTTCCTTCAGGCTTCCGAAACGATGCGCTTTTTTGGAGGAAGTCCTGCGTCATGAGCTGTCTGAACGGCTGTTTCGCGGCCATGTGGATGTATTTTTGACCTATGTCAACAACCGTGAGGATGCGCGGGAGGTGCGGGCTGATTTGCCGCTGGCTGCGCAGTATCGGGCCGCGCTGGAGCAGCTTTCCGCCGCGCTGAACTGCGAATGCAAAGCGGACGTCTCCTTTTATGCGGCGCTTCCCAATGTGCTGACGGAAACGGAGCGGGAGGAAAATCAGGAGGCGCTGATTGCGCTGACAAAGCAGGCCGTTTCGCTGGCGCTGGATGACATCATTGCCATGCGTGAGCGTGAGGGAAGGGCCCTGGCAGCCGATTTAACGGTGCATCTGAATGAGCTGGAGCGCTTGACTCTGCAGATGGCCGAACGTGCGCCCGTTGTGCCCGCCTTATACAGGGAGCGGCTGACTGCAAGGCTCAGGGAGGCGGCGGTTTCCGATGTCGAACCGCAGCGGCTGGCGCAGGAGGTGGCGCTGTTTGCGGATAAATGCGCCGTTGATGAGGAGCTTTCCCGCTTAAGCTCGCACATTGCGCAGATGCGGGACACCATCGGCAAGGACGGCGAAACAGGACGAAGATTGGATTTTTTGACGCAGGAGCTGAACCGAGAAGTGAACACCATCGGCTCAAAGGCGTCCGATGTGCAGATTACCAACCTCGTCTTGAGCGCCAAGGGCGAAATCGAGAAGCTGCGCGAGCAGGTGCAGAATGTGGAGTGACACGGTATGCGTTTAATCAACATCGGCTTTGGCAACGCGGTCTCCTCTCAGCGCGTCATTGCCGTCATTGCTTCCGATTCCGCGCCGGTGAAGCGGCTGATTCAGGAGGCGCGGGATGCCGGACGGCTGATTGACGGCACGGCGGGCAGGAAAACGCGCACGGTCATTCAAATGGACAGCGGTCATGTGGTGCTGTCCGCCATTCAGCCGGAGACCATCGCCGGACGGCTGAAAACAGAGAAGGATGAAGGAGGAATTCAATGAAGGAGCAGCGAAAGGGAATGCTGCTGGTGCTTTCCGGCCCTTCCGGAACGGGCAAGGGAACGCTGTGCGAGCGGCTGATGCGCGACGACCCGTCCCTTGCGTTTTCGGTCAGCGTGACGACGAGAGCACCGCGAGACACGGAGATTGACGGTGTGCATTATTTTTTCATTGACGATGAAGAGTACGACCGGCTGATACAGGAGGATGCCTTTATCGAGCATGCTACGGTACATGCGCACCGTTATGGGACGCTCAAAAGCCAGGTGGACAGCATGATGACCGAGGGAAAAAATGTCGTGCTGGATATTGACCCGCAGGGCGCGAGGGCGGTCATGCAGAAGCGCCCCGACTGCGTTTCCGTCTTCATCCTGCCGCCCAGCTATGAGGCGCTTCGCGTGCGGCTGCATACCCGCAACACGGATGACCCCGTGGAAATTGCACGGCGGCTCGGCAATGCAAAGGGCGAAATCGAGCAGATGCATCTATATCAGTATGCTGTCGTCAATGATGATTTGGAATTGGCGTATACCCAATTGGCCGCCATTGTCGCGGCGGAAAAGCAGCGAACGACACGGTATTTTCCCGTTGTCGAATAAAAAAGGAGGATTTTGATTATGCCTGTGAACAAGCCTGCCATTGATGTTTTGACTAAGAAAGTGGACTGCCGCTATACGCTGGTCGTCGAATCGGCCAAGCGTGCGCGTGAGCTGATTGCCGGAGCGCAGCCGCTGATTGACCCCAAAGACCGAAAGCCTGTTTCCATCGCCGTTGACGAAATCAATCGCGGCCTTTTGACCTATCACCGCAACTTAGGGGACGAGGAAGATTAAGATGGGGACGCTGGATGGACGAACGGTGGTCATGGGCGTGACGGGCGGCATTGCCGCCTATAAAGCCTGCGAGGTCGTGTCGGAGCTGACCAAGCTCGGCGCAAAGGTGTTTGTCATCATGACGCACAATGCGTGTCAGTTCGTTGCGCCGCTTACCTTCCAAACGCTGTCAAAAAATCCCGTGGTCACGGACACCTTCGCCACGCCTGACAAGTGGGAGGTGGAGCATATTTCGCTGGCCAAGCGTGCGGAGCTGTTTTTGATTGCCCCGGCGACTGCCAACATCATGGCGAAAATTGCGCACGGGCTGGCGAATGATATGCTGTCCACCACCGTTATGGCGACCGCCGCGCCCATTCTGATAGCGCCTGCCATGAACACGGGGATGTGGAATAATCCGGCGACACAGGCGAATGTGCGTACCTTAAAGGAACGCGGCATCCATTTTGTAGGGCCGGACGGCGGCAGGCTGGCCTGCGGCGACAGCGGCATGGGGCGAATGAGCGAGCCGAGCGACATCATGGAGGCCTGCATTGGCATTCTGAATGCCCGCCGCGATTTGGAAGGGCTGAGCGTGCTGGTGACGGCAGGCCCTACCCGGGAGGCCATTGACCCCGTGCGCTTTTTGACCAATAAATCCAGTGGAAAAATGGGCTATGCCATTGCCAAGGCCGCCGAGGAGCGCGGAGCAAGGGTGACGCTCGTTTCCGGCCCGACGGCATTGGAAAAGCCGGCCAATGTGACCCTGCGCTCGGTCGAAACAACGGAAGACCTGTATGATGTCATGATGGCTGAAGCACCGGCACACGACATCATCGTTCAGGCAGCTGCACCGGCGGATTTCAAACCGGAGTCTGTTTCTGCACGAAAGATGAAAAAGACAAATGACGCGGACACGCTGACGCTTCAATTGACCCCAACGCAGGATGTCGCTGCGGCGGTCGGAAAAATCAAAAAGCCGAATCAGACTGTCGTATGCTTTGCCGCCGAGACCGATGATGTGCTGGAGAATGCCATGGAAAAGCTGCGCAGGAAAAACGCGGATCTGCTTGTTGCAAATGATGTCAGCCGTGCGGGAGCGGGCTTTGATGTGGACACGAACATCGTGAGCATGCTGGAAGCCGAAGGCTTGCACGAATATCCAATGATGCCGAAATCCGAGGTTGCCCACGCAATTTTAGACCGAATTCTGATTTTACGGAAGAAGAACGAATGATTCATCGGAGGTCAGCCGTTGTACGCACAAGTTATCGTGGATATTGCCGCAGAGCAGGTGGATCGCCTGTTCACCTACAGGATACCTGAGCATGTTTCCGTATCCTGCGGCTATCGTGTGCTTGTGCCGTTCGGCTCACGCACCAAGGAGGGCTACGTCGTTCAAGTCACGAGCGAATGCACTTATGCGCCCGAAAAAGTCAAGGACATCATCGCGCCGC
Source organism: Anaerovibrio sp. (assembly GCA_963611355.1). GTDB lineage: Bacteria > Bacillota > Clostridia > Christensenellales > Aristaeellaceae > CAVDRM01. The sequence continues at coordinate 45,959 of CAVDRM010000001.1, read as the reverse complement.
TGGAGGACTACCCCGCCCTGCTGCCGTCTCTGATGGAGCTGGCACAGGAAATTAGCGCAAAAATGCGCTGCCCGCTTTGTGAGGCGCTTCGCCTGATGCTGCCTGCCCAAATGCGCGGAGCGAGGATCAAGGTAAAAACGGAACCGGCGGCCAAGCTGCTTTCGGACACGGCGGAGCTTGAGCAATATGTCAATGCGCTTTCCAAAAAACAGGTCAAAAAGCGGACGCTGCTTAGGATATTGGCGGACGGCAAGCCGCATCTCGTCGCAGACCTGAAGGCGATGGTGCGGACGCCGCTGCCTGCTTTGAAAGAATTGGAAAAGGCGCATATCATTTCCCTGTCGGAAATAGAGGTGCTTCGCAGCCCGTATGCTGCTTTGCGCCCGCAGGTGCGGGAACCTGCTTTGACTTTGGCACAGCGGGAGACGCTGGACGAGTTGAGGAATGCGTTGCAGCTTGCCGAACGGCTCACCACCGATGAGCGCAGGAACAATCCGGCGCTTGAACGCCGTCTTTGCTTTCTGCTCTTTGGCGTGACCGGCTCCGGCAAGACCGAGATTTATATCCGGCTCGTTCGGGAATGCCTGAGGAGCGGACGCGGCGCGATTGTGCTGGTGCCGGAGATTGCGCTGACCCCGCAGATGGTCGATTGGTTTCGCTCCCGTTTCGGCGAACAGGCTGCCGTGCTGCATTCACGGCTTTCGGCAGGGGAACGGTTTGATGAGTGGCGGCGAATCCGCCGCGGCGATGCCCGCCTCGTCATCGGCGCACGGTCTGCCGTGTTTGCGCCGGTCGAGAAGCTCGGCGCAATCATCATCGATGAAGAGCATGAGCAGAGCTACCAATCGGAGAGCTTTCCGCAGTATGACGCACGGGAAATCGCTAAAAGCCGCGTGACGCGGGAGGGCGGCATTCTGCTTCTTGCCAGCGCGACTCCCAGCATTTATTCCTTTGCGATGGCGCGGCGCGGTGATTATACGCTGCTGGAAATGCCGGAAAGAGTCAATCAACATCCTCTTCCGCAGATTTTCGTTGTTGATATGCGCAAAGAACTGCAGAACGGAAACCGCGGTATTTTTTCAAGCCTGCTGCATGAAAAACTGAGAACCTGCCTCGCAAACGGGCAGCAGGCGATGCTTTTGATTAACAGGCGCGGCTATTCGCCCTCTGTCACCTGCCGAATGTGTGGAACGACGGTCAAATGCAGCCAGTGCGATGTCGCAATGGCGTATCACCGCAGCGACAACAACCTGCACTGCCATTATTGCGGAGCGCAGCGGCCGCTTCCGCTTCAATGCCCCGTCTGCGGCTCGACCAGCATTCGCACGGTCGGGGTCGGGACGCAGAAGGTCGAGGAGGAGCTGCTTAAATCATTTCCCGGTACAAAGGTCATCCGCATGGACTTGGACACCACCCGCACCAAGAACGCGCATTATGAGCTGCTGAACGCGTTCAGGGCGCGGCAGGCGCAGGTGCTGATTGGGACGCAGATGATTGCAAAGGGTTTGGACTTTCCGCAGGTCACGCTGGTCGGGGCAGTGCTGGCGGATTTATCGCTGAATCTGCCGGATTACCGTTCGGCGGAGCGCACCTTTCAGCTCCTTGTGCAGGTGGCGGGGCGTGCCGGCCGCGCCGATATTCCGGGCGAGGTCGTCATTCAAAGCTACAAGCCGGAGCATTATGCCATCCGTGCCGCGGCCGCGCAGGATTACAGAGCCTATTTTGAGGAGGAATTTTCCCGCCGCAGGGCAAGCCTCTATCCGCCATTTACGACTATTGTCCGCTTTCTGTGCGAGGGCGATGATGCGGACTCGGCCATGCAGGGGGCGCAGATGCTTTCAAAGAACGTAAGGCAGTATTTTGAGGAGCATCCGGCATTCAAAAGGCGGCTGCTGTTTATGCGCACGGACGAAGCGCCCATTGCGTTTATTCAGGGACGATACCGGGCGCAGGTGCTGATGAAGCTGCTCAGGCATCCCGACAGCGAAAATATTCTTTCTGCGTTTCAGAGCATGACCGGCCTGCCGCTTCCAAACGGCGTTCGAGCATGCCTTGAAATAAATCCCGGTTCATTGGCTTAAAGGCATCACCTGCGAATGGCGTGGTGATGCCTTAAACAAATAATCATATATTCTTCTGATTGCGACGGAGTCCGTTGACATGAATCAATCGGCCTTACGCTATCTCACATTCATGAAATTATCTCTTTTTCATAAAAAAGCTTCACTGCAGCTCAGTTCTTTTCTAACAGCGATTTAAAAACGCTTATGAGATGTAGCTGCTCGTGAGATAAGCTTTTTTCTTTTGCGTGAACAGCACAGTAAGTTCGTGTCGAATCAATACCGGCGATGTGATAAAAATTCGGTTCATGAATATGTTTGCGAATCAGCACTTCCGGCAAAAAGCCAACTCCGATACCTTGAGCTACCAACATGCAAACAGTGTCCCAGCTTGTCGATTTGTATTTAACGGTTGGCGATAAGGAAAAGTGACAAAGAATTCGCCGGGACATAATAGAGAACTTAAGAGAATCGACAAGCTCAATAAAAGGTTCATTTCTAAGCAGTGTTATATCAAGATACGATCCATAAGCAGAGGAGACAGCACAAGTATTCACAGGATGAGAAGCGGGAACGGCAATCATGATTTCCTCCATATGAATAGGCTGGTAGCTTAATCCTTCTCGTGCAGGCTCAGCAGGAATGAAGCAGAGATCTAATTTGTCATCCAGAACCATTTGTTCAAGTTCTAAAGAGTTCATTTCTATAATATCAAGGCGGATATTGGGATGGTGGTCACTATAGTAAGAAAACAAGAGCGGAAGGTAATATTTGCTGTAAAATGGTGAAACGCCGAAACGAAGAGTTGCAATGTGTTCTTCGGAAAGAGCTTCTATACGGTGAATCATTTCATTGCGAGACATGAGAAGCGCATTGCCGTCCCTTACTAATATTTCGCCGGCAGATGTAAGAGTTAAAGAATTTCCGGAACGCTCAAAAATAGGAGTACCTAAAGCTTTTTCTATCTTGTTAAGGTATTGGCTTAGTGCCGGCTGACTGATGAAGAGATTTTTTGCGGCTTGAGAAATAGTCTTTGCTTCAACAATTGCACAAACATATTCTATAGCCTTGAGATCCATCATTTCGCACACCTTCCGTTTCATAAGATAAAGTTATAGATGTATTCTATCATTGTATTTGCATAAAGTCAACTAATATGGTAATATAAATAACGGAAATGACAACTGCTTGAGAAGACATAAAGCGTATTCCATAACTGCTTCTAATAGTCTTTGGAGGAGTAATATGAAGACAAGCATGAAGAAAACGTTGCTAAGAGAAACCAAGGGTGTAGCATGGACGCTTCCAGCGTTGATATTTTTAGGTGTGTTTACACTGTACCCAATGATTAACGCTGTTATTACCAGCTTTTATAACTGGAATCTGACTGGCAGGAAAAAATATATCGCAGGCTATAATTATCAGAAACTCTTTAGTAATCCGGAGATCTTTGAAACGATAGGGCGTACTCTGAACTATGCGATAATCATTCTTCCTGCAACCTTGATTTTCGGTTTTCTTTTAGCTCTGCTTCTGAAGCGGAGCACCAAGATTAATGTGCTTTTTCGTACTCTGCTGTTTACTCCGAGGGTCTCCAGCATGGTGGCGATTTCTGTGGTTTGGCTTTTTATTTACAATCCGCAGTATGGATTGTTAAATAATTTGTTGGGTCTCTTTGGAATTGCTCCCTTAAGATGGCTGAATGAAACATCACTTGCCCTCCTTTCACTATGCATTATAGCAATATGGAGAATGCTCGGCTATAGTACAGTCGTCTTCTTAGGCGGAATTCAAAATATCTCCGAGGATGTGCTGGAGGCTTCAACTATTGACGGCGCCAATGCTTTACAGACAGTCTGGCATGTTACGCTTCCGCTCACGTCACCAACAACATTTATGCTTTTGATCTTAAATACCATTGAGGTATTGAAGATGTTTACAACAATCAATGTTATGACGGATGGTGGACCGGCTAAGGCAACGCAAAACCTGGTTGTCATGCTTTACGAATATGCTTTTAGAAGATATCAGGTAGGTTATGCGAGCGCAATAGCTGTCATACTGTTTGTGTTGATCTTAATCGTTAATCTGGCACAGCTGGCGCTGGAACGCTTTGTTAATTACGATTCATGAGGAGGAAAAACCATGAAATCCGGAACGCATTTCAAAATATGGGAAACTCTTCGTATACTGTTTTTGATACTGGTGACAATGATTGTTGTATTTCCCTTTTTTTGGATGGTATTATGCTCTTTCAAGACACCCCAAGAGGTCTTGAGCAAGGATAGCTTCCTGCCGGTGGAATGGCAGATACAGAACTATTTCTCAGCGTGGAATACAGCAAGATTTGATATTTATTTCCGCAATAGCTTTTTAATGGCGATGGCATCAGTTCTGGCTCAGTTAATAACAAGTTCTATGGCCGCATATGCGTTCGCTAAGCTTAAGTTCAAGTTGAGTAAGCCGCTTTTCTTGGTATTCCTCTGTTCAATGATGATCCCGCAGGAAGCAACCATTGTTTCAAACTATCTGACGCTTTCGTCAATGGGACTGATGGATACATTTTTCTCAGTCATTTGTACTTCACTTGTCAGTGTTTTCGGTGTTTTTCTTTTGAGACAGTTTTATATGACTATTCCGGATGCGCTTTTAGAGGCTGCAAAAATTGATGGCGCAAATGAAATTCAGAGCTTTGTGAAAATAATACTTCCTTTGGGGAAGAGTGCTATGGCGACAATCGCAATCATCGGTTTCATTGGCAGTTGGAACAGTTACTTATGGCCTCTTATCATCACGAACAGCATGGAATTACGCACGGTTCAAACAGGACTGCGAGGTATGATGAAAATAGATGAGGGTGTGCAGTGGCATGAATTAATGGCAATGGCAACCCTAATAACACTTCCTACATTGATGCTGTTTGTTGCATTGCAAAAGTACTTTGTTCAGGGCATCACAAAGGTTGGTCTGAAATAAGTGTGACTCTATGGCGCATAGCGCCTTAGAAAATAAAAAAAGGAGGGTTTCATTCATGCAAAAAGCCCTATCTCTATCCCTGATGTTCTGCATATTGCTTTCTCTTTGCGGGACGGCATTTGCAGATGACACGATCACCTTGGATTTCTGGGTTCGTACCAGCGATGATTTCAGTGCCGAAATTGCTGACTTCGAAGAACAGAATCCCGGAATCAAAATCAACCAAGTGCAGATCGGCGAAAACTATGATGACTTGGTTGCCAAGTATAACGCAGCAATCGCGGCGAACAATCTGCCGCAGGTTGGCCTCGTGGGACAGCGTCATGGTATCCCGCAGTTCTATGATGCCGGAAAGCTGATTCCGATTGAAAACTACATGACTGAAGAAGAACAAGCGGATGTCATTGACGGCTTTTGGGTTCGCTATACCTACAATGGCAAGCGCTTGGCTGTTCCTTTTCAGAGCAGCATGCCGATGATGTATTACAATGAAACCATGCTGAATGAGCTGGGACTAGAAGTTCCGACAACATTTACCGAAATGATTGAAACCGCAGCGAAAGCTGTTAAGGACACCGATGGTGATGGCGCAACGGATATTTACGGGTTTAACATGGCCGCTGACTGCCCGTGGTATATCCAGCCGCTGGTTTGGAGTTTTGGCGGAACGATTATTGATGCTGATGGCAATGTAAATGTCAAGACCGCAGAAATGAAAGAGGTTCTGTCTCTCTTTGCCAAGATGGTGAAAGAAGGCATCATGCCTGCCAATCAGCATGGTACTGCTCAGACCGACTTCACTAACGGAACAGTGCTGTTCTTCTTCACTTCCTGCGCCTCTAAGAACAACATTGAAAAGACAATCGGTGATGGCTTTAAGTACAACATGGCCTTCTTCCCTGCCGAAAAAGAGCTTAATGTTTGCATCGGCGGCAATGGTTTAGCAATCTTTGCGTCCACCGAAGAGCAGCAGGAAGCTTCGGCGAAATTTATCAAATACATGATTTCACCGGAAGCAATCAGCCAGACTACATTAACAAGAGGATATATGCCTTTCACTCACAGTCAGTTTGAAAGCGACCTGATTAAGACCAGACTTGAAGACCCTATTTGGAATGTGGTTTTGAGTCAGGTTGACTACATCAAAGGCCAAGGCATTCATCCGGCAGATTCGACCATATGGAACGAGCTGAAGGCGTTGCTGTCCGAAATCGAAGCCGATCCGAATTTGGATATTGATGCGAAGCTGGATGCTTTACAGAATGAAGTTGATGAGTACATGATGCTGTACTGATTAAGAGACAGCGATGTGGGAAGGCGGCAAAAGGCGACTTCTGCCGCCTTCCCAAACGAAATAAGGAGCGAATTACCTATGGCAGTTGTCAACTATGCGCATCGCGGTGCAAGCGAGTATTATCCGGAAAATACTTTATGGTCCTTTTACGCCGGTATGGAAATGGGCGCGGATGGAATCGAGACGGATATTCAACGTACTAAGGATGGTGTGCTGGTTCTTTATCATGATGACACGATTGAGCGCGTAACGGGAGAAAAGGGAAAAATTCAAGACTATACTTATGACCAGCTTTTAAAAATGGATTTCGGTATTTTTAAAGGAGAACGCTTTGCCGGTGAAAAAATTGTGACTTTAGACACCTTTTTAACTCATTTTGGACAGAAAAAGCTAAATCTTGCGATAGAAATAAAGCAAGCCGGGGTAGAAGAAGAAACATTGAAAGCCATAGAAAAGCATGCTTGCAGTGCAACCATTACTTTGACATCTTTTATGTTTGAAAGTGTAAAGTCTATTCGCAGCATTAATCAGAAAATAGCAGTTGGATATCTGACTGATGCGATTACTGCGGAAGTGCTGGACAACTTGGATGAATATCAGATAGGACAAATTTGTCCAAGGATTGATTTGGTGCAGCCTAAAGATATGAAAATGGCAAGAATAAGAGGATTCTCAATTCGTTTCTGGGGTGTTAAAGATCAGCATCTGATGAAGCGAGCGATAGAGCTTAAAGGTGATGGGATGACGGTTAATTTCCCTGATTTATTGACCGCGGCTCTCCGTTAAATAAGCGGAGAGCTTTACTGTTAAAATAGTATCAATCATCCGCTGTCCGCTGATTTTTACAAAATGGGCGGGCTCTGCCGGAGCATTCCACTTGACAAACTCGCCTTTCATCATTATTCTATAGTTAAGGCGTCAGCAGATACTCTCCGCTGACGCTGATTTTTCCAATGGCTTTTGTACAAACCTCTGTTACGGACGGTTTGCACACAAAGTTCTTGCTGTTCCAAGATGTATCGTCGGCATTAAGCAGCGCACACTCGTTTGCATAGTGCTGCCTTGAAAGAAGAAGAAACGGATGTGCATACATGGCCATCATTGCACCTGATATCGGAATTGACTTAGGTACATCCAACACCCTTGTGCATGTGCGCAGGAAGGGCATTGTCATCAATGAGCCGACCATTCTGGTCATCGACAGGACGGCCAAGCACAATGTCAAGGCCATCGGCGAGGAAGCGCGTGTACTGCTGGGACGCACAACGGGCGACGTTGTAGCCGTTCGGCCGATGGCGGACGGCATGATTCGTGATTTTGACATGACCGAATATATGCTCCAATATTTTATCCGCAAGGCCATCGGCGTATCGCGTCTGGTCAAGCCCCGCGCCGTCATCACCATTCCCTGCCGCGTGTCGCCCATTGAAAAAAGAGCCGTCCGGCAGGCGGCGCTCTATGCGGGGGTGCGTCGCAACTCTCTTTACCTGGTGGAAAAGCCTTTTGCCTCGGCGCTCGGCTCCGGTCTGCCCGTGTTTGAGCCGACGGGCAGCATGGTGGTGGACATCGGCGGCGGAACGACGGAGGTCGCCGTCATTTCGCTTGGCGGCATCGTCATCTCCCGCTCCATCCGCATCGGCGGCGTAAAGATGGATGAGGCCGTCGCCGCGTATATCAAGCGCGAATTCAATATGCTTATCGGCGAAAGAACGGCGGAGGAGATAAAGAGCGATTTGGGCGCTGCGCTTCCGCTCAAGGAGGAGCGGCGGGCGCTGGTGCGCGGGCGTGATTTGATTACAAACCTGCCTCAAACGGCGGAAATATCTTCCGCCAAGGTGTATGAGGCACTGCAGCCCACCTGTCAGGCGATTCTGGCCGCGATTCAGTTTGTTTTGGAACGGACGCCGCCTGAATTATGCGGCGATATTATGCGCAGCGGCATTCATTTGACCGGCGGCGGTTCTCTGCTGTTCGGTCTGGACCAGTATATTGCATCTGAAATGAGCATTCCGGTGCTGCTGGCGAAGGATCCGATGTCCTGCGCGGCGCTCGGCGTGGGACATCTGACGGAAAACATTGAACAGCTGCACAGGATAGGCAAGAGCGCCTTCCTGCGTGACGAAACGGAGGCATAAGAACAAAGGAATGGCAGAGGAAAAGCGCAAGGAAAAAAAGAAGCGGGAGAGGGTCAGCCGGACGGCGGACGAAAAGCGCAGCTTTGTCCACAGCCTGCTGATGCTTGTCGGGATAGGTCTGCTGGTGCTGGTGATTGGCGTGATGGTGGTCAGCAATTTTATCGACCATCCCCTGCTGAATATGCCGCGGGAGATCATCTCCAAGACGTTTTCACCCGTTCAGGAGTTTTTTTCAGGCGCGGCCAATACGGTAACGGGCTATTTCCGCACGCTGAAATACAGAAGCAATTTGGAATATGAATACGAGCAGCTTTTAAACAAGGTTGAGGAGCTTCAGGATCAGGTGATGCTGCTCAACGCCACGCAGGACGAGCTGAGCGCTTATGAGGATTTGTATGCCGAAATGAGCAGCAATACACAGCTTGACCCGATTCCCGCCATGGTCATCGGCCATGACAACGCCAGCTATTTTTCCACGCTGACGCTCAACCGCGGGACGAATAACGGCGTGGCAAACAATATGGCGGTCGTCGTAAGCGGCGGCCTTGTTGGTGTGACCTACGATGTGACGGAAACGACGGTGAAGGTGCGCACCATCATCGACAGCGATTGCAGCATTGCCGCCATGCTGGAATCTTCCCATTATGAGGGCATTGTGAGCGGCACGCTGGGTATTGACGGCACGCCGAACTGCCGGATGTATTACCTTTCGGAAAACCATTTGCCCAGAACAGGCGATGTGGTCGTTACCTCCGGCGTGGGCATTGAATTTCCCAAGGGTATCCCCATCGGCACGGTGCGCGAATCCACACGCGGCTTGGAGGGCAACAAGCAGTACGTCGTCATTGAGCCGATTGCGGACTTTGAACGAATCGAATATGTGACCATTTACCGCTATCTGCCGCCCTATGCGCAAAGCGCGAACAGCGAGGAAACCACGCAGATTACCGTATCGCCGCTGGTGACGGCAAGGCCAAAGCCGACCTTTGCCGTCGGTGTCGGCACATCGTTTGAGGAGGGCGGGCAGACCGCGGAGCCGACGGAAACGGACGACTTTGAAATTGTCAGCTCAGAGACACCCTCTCCGACTCCAACCATCGAGCCGACTCCGACTCCGACCGAGCTGCCGCCCGTTATTGAATACCAAAGCAATACGGCCACGGAAACGCCCATCCCAACCGATACGCCGCGTCCGACCGGCACCCCGAAGCCGACCTTTGATCCAAGCAGCGTGACAGTGGAGGATGACTGACGGTGAACCTGTTCAAACGTCCGCTGAAGGCGCTTCTGTTGACCCTGGCAGCGTATCTAATGGATGTCTGTCTGATGCCCTACTTGACCGTGAGCGGCATCAGCGGCAGCATGAGCTTTGCCGTCATCTCCATTTTGACCGTCAGCTACGGGAAAAAGGCTGCCTTTGTCTCCGGCGCAATCATCGGCCTGCTGATGGAGTGCATGCTCTCCAGCGTACCGGTCGTGTATCTGCTGATGTACCCCGTGATTGCTTCGCTGTGCGCCCAGTTCTTTGCCGATATGTCGGACAGACAGCGCGAGCGCCGCAGAACGGTGGAGCATAAGCGGGATTACGACTTGCCGCCCTTTATCCGCATTGTCGCCTGTGCCGCACTGTCGGCTGTTCTTATGCACACGGTCAACCTTGTTTATGGTTACCTGTCCGGCCACGGCATTACCATCGGTCATATCATGCGAGCCCTCGCCTCCGTATTGTATACAATTGCCTTGGCCGTCGTGCTGATGCTCCCCGTACGCTATTTCTTAGGCATCTACGGCACTCGAAAGGAGCGCCGTGAAAAGAGAGGTGAACGTTAGTTGAAACACGCCCCGAAGATGAATGCCCGGTATCTCTTTATAGCCGCCATGATGATTGCCTGCTTTGTTTTTTTGGTTTATGGTCTTTATCATTTGCAGATTACCAATTATGAAAAGTATTCCGAGCAGGCCGGCACACAGTCTACCAAAACCATCACCATCAAGGGAACACGCGGCATGATTACCGATGCCGAGGGCGTTATTTTAGCCAAGAGCGAGAAAACTTACAACGTAACCTTTTATCGGGACAGCGCCTCCTCCAGCGCTTCCAATTATCTGGCCTTTACCAATTCCATCATTGACACCATCGGCATTATTGAAAAGTATGGCAGCAGCCTGTGCGTCAGCTTTCCCATCGAACGGGACGCGGAGACGGGCGCGTGGGTGTTTAACTTCGGCAGCGGCATTTCCGAGGAAGCCAAGACCACCCGCGAAAGCCAGTGGCGAAGCAACCACTATCTGAGCAGCACCACGAAATACCCGACCGCCGAAAGCTGCCTGAACCGCCTTAAGCAGCGCTATCAGATGGAGGATGACATTGACGAGACGCTCATGCTGAAGGTTATGGCGGTCTATTCCGAAATGCAGATGAATCTGTTCAACTCTCTGCCCATCACCATTGCCGAGGATGTATCCTTCAGCGCAGTCAGTGAAATCGAGGGACGCAGCATGGTCTTGTCCGGCATGGACATTGAGGTGGGGGAAAAGCGCGTCTATCCGCGTTCCACCTTGGCTTCGCAGATTATCGGCTACACGGGCAAGATTCAGAGCTATGCCTCCTATTACAGCGATTATCAGCCGGCGGGCTACGCCTTAAACGATGAGGTCGGTCTGGACGGCATTGAAAAAACGCAGGAAAATTGGCTGACCGCCTGCATCACCGAGCGGCAGGGCAGCCGCGTCATGGAGCGCGACAGCAACGGCAGCCTGACACGCCAAATCAGCTATACCGAGCCGCAGGACGGCAACAATGTGAAGCTCACCATCATCGCCTCTTATCAGCAGCGCGCCGAGCGGGCCATCGCCGAAAATGTCGAATGGATTCGCGACCAGCAGGAGGAAAAAATGCAGGACGGCGACTGGCTGGAAAAATACAAGGACCGGATAAACACCAGAGACTGGGAGGAAGACCCCATCCGTCTGGCCGAAAAGGGCGTGCTGATTGTCATGGACGTGAAGACCGGCAAGGTGTTGGCCATGGCGCAGTATCCGACCTATGACCTGAATGCGATGGTCGCAGGCGGCAAGGAGGCACGCGCCATCGTTGCGGATGAGAGAGGCCTTCTGATGAACTATGCCATTCAAACCCGTGCAGAGCCGGGGTCTACCTTTAAGATGGTCACCGGCTTGGCCGCGCTGACCAATGGCGTAATCACGCCGACAACCACCATCACCGATGAAGGCGCATTCATGGCCTACACCAGCAATAAGGATGAAGCGCCCACCTGCTGGACGAAAAATCCGAAGGCGGCCGGACACGTTGACCAGACCATTGTGGAGGGCTTGGAACACTCCTGCAACTATTTTTTCTATACGCTCGGCTCGCTCCTGTACGGCGATACGGGCTCTGACAGGCTCTATAAATACGCCGCGCAGATGGGCTTGACCAGCAAAACGGGCATTGAACTGAACGGTGAGCTGCGCAGCATCGTCGGTAATCAGACCAACCTGTATGACCCGACCGTCAGCCTGTCCGAGCAGGTGACGGATACCCCGATTATTGTGGCCAACTCCATCAAAAAGCATATCAGCAATTTTGCCTCGACCTACGGCATCGTCTATGATGACGAGCGCCTGAACCGCTGTGTTAAGCAGCTTATGGACATGGCCATCAGCACAGGCTCTGACGACTGGGTGGTCGAGGCCAGACCCATCTTTATGAACGAGCTGGGCATGACAAGAAACATGGTTTTCCAAGCCGCGCTGATGAGCGATTTGTGGAATTACCTGAATACGATTAAATGGGGCGGCAGCTTGGAAATTCAGATGGCTGTCGGTCAGTCCATCACGCTGGTCACCCCTGTCGCCGAGGTGCGGTATGCCGCCTCTCTGGTGGATGGCAAGGTCTGGAATCTGTCCATTGTGGACTCTGTGACTTCGCCGGACGGCGAAATCCTGTCCCAGCGTGAGCCGAAGCTTTTCGGCACATTGGAGGGCGTGGAGGAATATCTCCCGTATATCAAGCAAGGAATGAAGGGCGTGGTTGACGAATCCGGTACCGCGACGAGGTTCTTTAAAGGAAGAGAAGTACAGAATCAGATTTGGGCTAAGACGGGTACATCGCAGATTACCGTCGGCAAGGTGAAAATCGACTTGGAAAACAACGCGTGGTTCGTCTGCATCACGCCCTATGAAGAACCGCAGCTTGCCTTGGTTTCCTACATCCCGAACGGCTATTCCGGCGGCTATTCCTCTATTGCCGCCCGTGACTGGATAGAGTGGTGGATGGAGGAACAAAACAAGGTCGTTTCCGATGTATCTTTAACGACAGGCAACGAGCTTACACCGTAATCCTTGAAGCGGGAGGAGAAAACGCATGGGCAGGGCATATCTGATTGTATCCGGCAAGGGCGGGGTCGGCAAAACGACCATTGCCACGTCTCTTGCGCTTTCTCTGGCGCGGCGCGGGATGTCCGTGGCATTAGTGGATGCGGACGTCGGTCTTCGCTGCGCTGATCAGCTTCTCGATTTACAGAACGATGTGGTCTATGACCTGCTGGATGTGCTGGACAAGCGCTGCCTGATGCAGCGGGCGCTTGTCCGCCATCCGGAGGCCGAAAAGCTGTGCCTTTTGTCTGCGCCGCAGGAGGCCGCTCCGTCCGATATTTCGCGCAATGACATGGCAAGACTTTTCAAAAAGCTGAAGAGCCGGTTTGACTTTGTGCTGGTGGACGGGCCGGCCGGTATCGGCCGCGGCATTAAAAATGTGTGGGAGGGCGTGGATGAGGCGCTGATGGTTGTCACACCCGATGATGTGTGCATTCGGGATGCCGAGCGCGTATCACAGCTTCTGTTTGAGAAGCAGAAACTCCATCCGCAGCTTATTTTGAACCGCGTCAACCGTTCTTTCCTCTGGGACGGCGAGATGAAAAAGCCCGCGCAGATTGCGCAGGAGCTGGACATGCCGCTCTTAGCCGTTATTCCGGACAGCAAAGAGGTGTACAGGGCGCTTTTGCACCATCAGACGGCGCTGGAGTGTAAGTCCCGCGCCGTGCGCAGAGCCATTGCGATGGCAGCAGACCGATTATTGGGAATGGATAAAAAGCTGCCGCGCTATTGCAGATAAACAGGGAACGGATATATTTGGTTCGTAATAACTGTTTGACATCGAAAGCCTGGTGATTTGATTGCAGATGATTGATAAATCCCGCCGCAGCAGGGAGCATTTTGACTGGCCGCTGCTGCTGGTCACTTATGCGCTGGCGCTGTTCGGCATCGTATGCATTGCGATTGCCACCTTTGACCCCGATAACGGAACAGACCTGTCGCTGCTGAATTATGTCGCTAATTCTTCTTCCGCCTCGTGGCAGGCCATTTTCTGCTTGGCTTCGCCTGTTGTGGTGGCGGTCGTAATGGCAATCCCGATGGAAATCTATCGCGCCCGCGCCCGCTTGATTTATTATTCCGTTTTGGCTTTGCTGCTGGTCACCTTGGCGGCGGCTACGGCTGTCGCAGGCATCAACGCATGGCTGACGGTCGGCTGGGGCCGCACCATTCAGCCGTGCGAGTTTGCAAAGCTGTCCATTTTGATTATGCTCGCCCGTACCCTGTCTGCCAAGGAAAAGCCGATGGGGACGCTCAAGGATTTTGTCCGCACCTGTGTGCTCTTGGCGCTTCCGGCATCGGTGACGCTGCTTCAGGGCGAAACAGGCACGGTCATCGTTATGGTGGTCATGTTCATGGCCATGATTTACTTTGCGGGTGTTGACATCCGTATTATTCTCGGCTTTGTGCTGGCCGGAACGCTCATGGTCGGCGCAATTTTTGGCTATGCCATCATTTCCAATTCGACAGACTACCGCATTACGCGTATTCTGTCCTTCTTAGATCCGAGCAAGTATTCTTCCTCCGGCGGCTACCAGATTCTGAAATCACAGATGTCCATCGGCTCAGGCGGCTTAAACGGCATCGGCACCTTTGTGGTCGGCTCAATCAGCCAGCTTGACTATGTGCCGGAGGACCATACGGACTTTATTTTTTCCGTTATCGGAGAGGCCTTTGGCTTTAAGGGCTGCTGTGCGGTTTTGGCGGCGTATCTGTTCATGCTGCTCAGAATGCTCTATCTGGCGCGGTTTACCACTGATAAATTCGGCCAGCTCATCATTACGGGCGTGATGGCCATGTTCTTCCTGCACGTTTTTGAAAATGTCGCCATGACCGTCGGGCTGATGCCCATCACAGGCATCCCGCTGCCGTTTTTAAGCTACGGCGGTTCAAACTTTATGACCAACATCGCCAGCATTGCGCTGGTGCTGAATGTGACAAAGAGCCGCAGCGTTGCACCGACGCTGACAACATCCGCATCGGTTAAATTTTGATATATCAGGAGGAGTTTGATGGCACTTTTGCATGTGGCATTTCATTCGCATTCGCTGATGATGAATGTGGATATGGATGTGATACTGCCGGAGGAAACGATTCGGCAGATAGGGATGCAGGGACACGCCGGAGAAAGCTATCCGACGCTGTATCTGCTGCACGGCATGAGCGATGATCATACCATTTGGCAGCGGCGCACGTCCATTGAGCGGTATGTGGCCGACAAAAATTTGGCTGTGGTCATGCCGGCCGCTGATTTGAGCTGGTACACCGATATGGCGCGGGGCTATCCTTACTGGACGTTTATTTCCGAGGAACTGCCAGTTGTCTGCCGCGCCATGTTCCCGCGCATGAGTGCGCGTCGGGAGGATAATTTTGTGGCGGGCTTGTCGATGGGAGGATACGGGGCGCTGAAGCTGGGGCTTCGCAAAAGCGAGGCGTTTTCCTACGTAGCAGCGCTCTCCTCATCGCCGGATGCAGTCAAGCGCCGCTATACCGGCAGCGAAAATATAAAGACCTATTGGGCTGATGTTTTCGGGCCGCTCGATCAAATCGCAGGCTCGTTCAACGACCTCTTTGCCGCCGCACGGGAGCTGGACGCATCCGGCAAGGAAAAGCCGCGCATCTATATGTGGTGCGGAACGGAGGACACGCTCTTTCCCGATAACGAAAAAATGCGCGATTGTCTCAAAGAAACCCACTTTGATTTGGTCTGGGAACAGTCGGCGGGTACGCATGCATGGAAGTATTGGGATGATAAAATTCAAACGGTCCTTCAGTGGCTGCCGTTGAAGGGAGGAAAATAAGCGATGGCCTTTATTGATATCGGCTTTTTTTCTGAAACGCTGGGCGTAGAGACATCCTGCCATGTCATCCTGCCCCAGCCCAAGCATTTGGAGGAGGCGGCAGGCAGGCACTATCCCGTGCTGTGGCTGCTGCACGGCGCATACGGAAGCTATCACGATTGGACTCGCTTCACCTCCATCGAGCGGTATGTCCGCACGCTGGGTCTTTGCGTGGTCATGCCCTCGGCGCAGAACAGCGGTTATCTCGACATGGCGCACGGAGGACAGTACTATACCTATATTTCCGAGGAGCTGCCCAAGAAAATGCGGGAGTTTTTTCCGTTGTCCGACAAGCGGGAGGATAACTTTATCGCCGGTCTTTCGATGGGCGGCGAGGGGGCAATCATGTTCGGCCTGTCCAAGCCGGAAAATTATTCCGTCATCGGCTGTCTGTCGGCAGGCATGCCGGAGGAAATGCTGCGCATTCATGCCCCGTTTTTATCGGCCGAGCTGGAGGGGACGCCGTATGACAAGACCTATCGGGATGCCAAGTATCATGCGCAGCGTATCGTGAGCGAGGGGCTTCCATGCCCGCGCATTTATCACACCTGCGGGAGTGAAGATTTTCTGCTGGACAGGGCGCATAGAACGCGGGATTTTTTCCAGTCCTTCCAAGGCAATCCCTTTGATTATTGCTATGAGGAGGATGCAGGTGCGCATACATGGGAATACTGGGATGAACATATCCGGCATTTCCTGCGGTATCTGAATTTGACAGCGGACATCGAATATTCGTGAGGAGAAGCATATGCAGTTTACTTTTGCACATAACAATCTGAA
This sequence comes from Anaerovibrio sp., assembly GCA_963611355.1. Classification (GTDB taxonomy): domain Bacteria; phylum Bacillota; class Clostridia; order Christensenellales; family Aristaeellaceae; genus CAVDRM01. The sequence goes on along the minus strand of CAVDRM010000001.1, from coordinate 29,500 downwards.
CGTCATCGATTTGGAAAAATCGCTCGCCTTTTATCAGGAGGCGCTGGGGCTTCGAGAGGTGCGGCGCAAGGAAAGCGAAGGATTTACGCTGGTCTTTTTAAGCGACGGCGTGACGCCCCATCAGCTGGAGCTGACCTGCCTCAAGAATTTTGAAAAGGCTCATTATGATTTGGGTGACAACGAAATTCATCTGGCCTTCCGCGTGGATGATATGCAGGCTGCACACGAGAAGCACAGGCAGATGAGCGTCATCTGCTACGAAAACGAAAAAATGGGCGTCTATTTTATCGAAGATCCTGACGGCTACTGGATTGAAATCATTCCGACACGGTGAAAACATGCGCAGGAAATATGATGTTATCCTGCTGCTCGGCTTAAAGCTGAACGGCGACGGAACGCCCGATGCGGAGCTGAATGCGCGTATTCGGCTGGCGGCAAATTGTATGCTGGAGGGGAGAGCGGAGGTCATTATCCCCTGCGGCGGACAGACGCCGGACACGCCCTGCACGGAATCCTCCGTGATGGCCGCGCAGCTTCAGGCCATGGGGGTCGATTCGCAGCGGATTCTTGAGGAAAACCAGTCGCAGACCACCTATGAAAATATCCGCAATGCCTGCGCAGTTTTTGAAAAGCATAGGCCGCACGCTTTTCAGAGCGTTCGTCCATCCGCCCTCGTCATCACCTCGGACTATCATCTGTTCCGCGCCAAATACATGGCGCGCTCGATGGGCTTTGCCGCGGCGGGTCTGGCCGTACCGACACCGGACGATGCGCTGAAAAAACAGCGAAAGCGCAAGGAACGCCTTTATTTTATCAATTATCGGATGGGCTGGGAGACGGGCAGACGCAAGCGCCCAAGGTGGTATGATAAGGTGAAAAAAAGGTTGGAGCAGTGAGGGGACTGAGAAGCGGTTCATCCTCTGCCGTCAGCAAAGCATGAAGAGCGTCTGCTTTTAACTTCAAATTTTAAAAACAGCGCCTTGTATCAAAAAAGAAGTTGCCTTACTCGAAAGCAACTCCTTTTTTAATATATAGATACATTACATGCTTGCTTTGATTTGCGCAATCTCTTCTTGGATTTGCTCCGGCTTGGCGTAATTGAGCGGGGAGAAGCGTCCGTCCAAGGCAGTTTCCAATTTCTGAACGGCGGCTTCCTTATCGCCGTTGTCAAGGTCGTATTGGGCAAGAAAGTACAGCGTATCGATTTGCGAGGGCTTCAGCTCGTGCGCCTTTTTGAAGTATTCCAGCGCCTTTTCCCTGTCGCCGAGGACGCGGTAGTAAAGCTGGCCTAAGTTGTCCAGCACAACGGGGTCTTCATCATCGTAATCCAGCGCCTCCAAGTTATAGGCCAAGCCCTTTTCGGCATCGCCAGCCTCCACATAGAAGAAGCCCAGCGCGCCATAAGTGTTGCCGCAGTGACTTTTCTGATGGGACAGTTCCATCAGGTGGATGGCCTCGTTCAGGTTGCCCAGCTTGTACTGCGCACAGGCATAATTCAGATGCACCTGACGCTTGTCGCCGGGCGACAGCGTTTTCAGCTTATCCACCTTTTTGAGGATTTCTTTCACCTTTTCATAATTTTCCGTGCCGCCGTCGCGCAAAAGCAGCACGGTGTAGGGCAGCAGATAGCTCGGCTCGAGGATGCCCGCTTCATAGAATTTTTTGTATTCCGCCTTGGCCTCCTCCGTTTGCCCCTTCTGGTGCATCATGATAGCTTTGCGGATCTTCAGTGAGTCAAAGAATCCCATTGTTTTTTATCCCTCCAGTTTTTTTATCAGACGCAGGGCGCGTTTCTGCGCATCTATGAGCGCCGTATCGTCATAGGGGTCGGTGAGCAAGATTGCCTTTTTCGTGAGAGCCAGCGCCCGTGCCGGGTCACCTAAGCGATGCTCGCAGAGCTTGGCCAGCGCAATATAGGGAAAAGCGCCGCCTAAGCCGTCCGCAATCATTGCTTCGTAGACGGAAGCGGCCGATGAAAATTCCCGCTCCCTGCGGTAGCTGTCCGCCAGCGTCATTTTGGAAAGCAGCGACATTGAGCCACTGTCCGCAGCTCGGTAGCATTTGCGTGCCAAGTTTTTCTGCCCGCGCTTTTCCATGACCCGTCCGACGGAAAAAATGTCCTGCGCATGCGGACTGGAAAGCGGTTTTTCGTACAGGCTCAGGAGCTTTAAAAACAGGTGCGGCAGCGTCTTGATATCCTGACAGTTGTGCCGAAGCACAGGCTCTAAGAGCGCGAAATCCCGGCACTGGAGATAGTCAAAATACTGCTTGGGCACGAATGCGCCGGGCAGGTCATCCTTACGCGGCTGATGAAACACAGCTTCCTCCAGCGCAGACAGTGAGCAGCGCTTTAAGCGAAGCCGCCAGACGGAGCGGGCGCTGCGAAGCAGATCCGCGTGCGGGGGAAGGGGAGCGGGGTGCATCCGCTGCATGAGAAAGCGATTGGCCAGCAGCGGCATATCAAAGGTATGCCCATTGAAGGTGACAAGAAGCTGCGCCTTTTGCAGCCGCTCCTGCACATGATGCAGAAGAAAGCACTCCTCATCATAATCGCGCATTAAATCCTGCTCGACAACAAACGAGCCGCTTTCAAAATACCCAAGCCCCACCAAAAACGCCAGTGTCCCGACCCCACCGGACAGCCCTGTCGTCTCCGTATCCAGAAACAGCATTCGGTCAAGCGGAATGTCGCCCGCTGAAATGTCCAGCAGCGATTGAAGCGAAGCACCGCTGACAACATCCGGCAGAGGATAATCGCTGCGCGGGGTCTTGTCAAAAGCACGGTAACAGTCTGTCTTCTGCTGCTCCGCCGCAGGGCGCTGCATCTTTTTTTGTGCGTTTTGTGCGCCGTAGGCGTTCAGGCGGTCACGCAGGGAAGCCATACATCAGTAGAACAGCGACACTTCTTCGTCGCCGTCCTCCGTCACTTCCAGCACAAGCACGGGATTGGGCTTGGCGCGCTCCTCTAAAAGCACTTCAAAATCGCCGCCCTGCGCCTCCCATTCGGCAATATAGGCATGCCATTCGGCGTCAAACTCCTCCAGCGAGAGGTTGTTTTCCATGATGTACTGCGCCGCCTCTTCACCCACATAGCGCAGATGCCACGGCTCATAAATGATACCGGTGATGTCCTCTTTGTCCTCCAGATAGCGGATGATAAAGCCGTATTCCGCACAGTGCTGCGCCATCCACTGCGCCTCTTTGGTCTGTCCGAAGGCGGCGGTCATGCCGCTTTTTTTGGTCCATTCGTAGTTCAGCACATCCACGCCAAGCCCCGTTTGATGGTCACTGGAACCGGGATAAGCGACGACGCCGTCATCACGTCCGACCTTTTCCAGCCGATTTTTGTACATGTAGGACTGCTTGGAATAGGCGCGGTAGACACTCTTTGCATAGAGAATGCAGCCATCCTCTGCTGCAGCATCGAACATATCGCACAGCGCTTTTTCCGCCACCTTGCGCAGCTGGCCTCCGCCTATTTCCGACACGTGTTTCATCGTGATGGTGACAAGGTCATTCGGTATATAGGAGGAATCCAGCAGATTTGTCTGATTGACCAAGGTAATATAGCCGGACTTATTTTCCAAAATTTCCGGCTCAAGCGGATATGTCCATTCAGGAAAGGAAAGGTCCTGCGCAAGGCCGGAACTCATCAGCAGGAAACAAAAAAGACAGCACAGCAGACGGCGAATGAGAAATCACTCCTTTCCGACATTTTGGAGAGCCAGAAACTCCTGCGCCTCGCGCAGGGTCTGTACATAGTCCTCCAAGGGAATATCAAGCTCTTTGATGCGCAAGGCGTGTTCAACGCCGACATAGCGGATATGCCACGGCTCATAGGCATAGCCGGTGGTCTCCGTCCATTCCGCTTTATAGCGGATGATAAAACCGAAGCGGTAGCAGTTTTCCGCCACCCATTTACCCTCCGGCAGCTTGCCGAAGCTGCCTGTCAGACCTGTATTGTTTTTGCAGCCGACATCCATCGCAAGTCCCAGCTGATGCTCGCTTGTACCGGGCAGCGCCACCAAAAGGTTCGCCTGCTTGACACCGGCATTTTTGACCTTGCGCCTGTAAATGTTGTTCTGGGTCTGATAGCTGCGGTAGCCCGAAATGGCAAGCAGGGTATAGTTTTCCTCTTCCTTGGCCGCCGTGAACATCCTTTCCAGCGCCTCCGCCGCTTCCCTGCGCATTTTTACGCCTGAGCCGCCGCGTTTGACATTAGGCATGACCAAATCGTCCGGTATATAGTCAGCGCTGATGCGGTAATCGCGGTTGATCAAAAACAGATTGCCGCCCAGCGACATCTGATTCGTATAGTCGCTGACGGCCGTCTGACCGAGCGTCAAAAAGGTCAGCAGCAGGGCGAGAAGCTTGGAAAGCATCGTTTCTTGGTCCTTTCAAAAAGGATAGAGGCGCATCATAGGGCACTGCCGCTATTATAACGCAAAAACGTCTGAAATACATCCCTTCAGCGGGATTTTTTTACACTGTCAAAACGCTGTCCCCCAGCGGCCTTTTAGCTTGCCGAGGGCTTCATCGGACAGCATGACCGTGACCTGCGTTCCTTCGTCCGTATGCGCCTGCGATACAATGCGCCCCTGTGAGCGCAGGTCATTCAGCATTTGATAATCGGAAAAGGGGACAAGCACGGTAACAGGCCGTGATTTTTCATGCAGCTTTTCGGCAATGATATTGAGCAGGGCATCCACATGCTCCCCTGTTTTTGCGCTGATTTTGATCGCACCGGGCAGCAGCGTGTCCGATACATCGCCCATGCAGTCGCACTTGTTCAGCACGTCAATACGCGGCTGGGTTTCCGCGTGAAGCCCCTTCAAGACGTCCTCCACCACCTGATGCCGGACGTGAATCTCCGGGTCGGAGGCATCGTTCACGATGACGAGGAGGTCAGCCCGCGCCGCCTCCTCCAAGGTGGATTTGAACGCCTCAATCAGGTCTGTCGGCAGCTTGCTGATGAAGCCGACCGTATCCGTAAGTAAAAATTCCGTGCCGTCCGAGAGGGAGACCTTGCGGGATACGGCATCCAGCGTGGCGAAAAGCTGATCCTGCACATAAACGCCCGCATTCGTGATATAATTGAGCAATGTTGACTTGCCCGTATTGGTATAGCCGACCAAGGCGACGGTCGGGACAGCGTTTTTTTCGCGCATTTTGCGGCGCAAAGCGCGCTGGCTTTCCATATCGGCAAGCTGGCGCTTCAACTCCGTCATTCGCGCACGAATGCGCCGCCTGTCCATTTCCAGCTTGGATTCGCCGGGTCCGCGTGTGCCGATGCCGCCCGCCAGACGGGACAGGACAAGCCCCTGACCGATCAAGCGGCTCTGCTGGTATTTGAGCTGTGCCAGGGAGACCTGCAGCTTGCCCTCGCCCGACTTGGCGCGTTGGGCGAAAATATCCAAAATGAGCGCCGTTCGGTCAATAACCTTGACGCCGATGATGTCCTCTAAGTTCTTAAGCTGTGCGCCGGTCAGCTCATCATCCACGATGACAAGGTCGGCCTCCAGCGCCTGCGCGTCCAAGGTGAGCTGCGCAGCCTTGCCTGAGCCGACATATGTCCCTGTATCTGGATGCGGGCGATGCTGAAGCTGCCGACCGACGACGACCGCTCCCGCGCTTTCCGCAAGTGCGGCAAGCTCGTCCAAGGAACGCTCGGAATCAATGGAAACGAGCAGTGCCCGTTCCATTTCGGCTTCCTGCCGCTCCCCGCCCTGCATCACCAGCCGCTCGGATTGTTCGATTTGCGCCATCCAAGCGCTTTGCGGCAGACGGCGGAGAGGCACGACAGGTGTTACAATCGGCATCGGGACGCCGCTTTGCTTTTCGCCGAGAAAGGCGCAGGAAACGCCCGTAACCTCGCCCTGCGCGTCCGTCCCGATGGCGCAGATTGCGTCCAGATACAGTGAGCGGAGCGCCGTGATATCCACATCGGACAATTCCGCGCCTGCACGGGGATGCGTGTGCAGGATGCGCACCATCGACAGCCGTTTTTCACTTCGGCGAAGCCGCAAGGAGGGGAGAGATACCTGATTCTGGCCGCCAATCATAATGTCCAGCACATCTCCGCCGCGGCTGACATACAGCGCAATTTCGCGGTTGACGGCGGCTGAAAAACGCGCAAGAATTCGCACCAGCTCAGCCGGTGCGAATTCATCCGCCTCAAAGGGGTATTCATATAAGGTTTGAAGCTGCCGAAGGGCGCTCTGACGAATGCCCTCCGTGTTTCCGTGTATTTCCGGCATTAAATGACCTCGTCGGGATGCTTCTTCATGTAATCGTCCACAGCGGCATGGATGGCTTGCTCAGCCAGCATGGAGCAGTGCATTTTAACGGGCGGAAGGCCGTCCAACGCCTCGGCAACCGCCTGATTGGTCAGCTTCAGCGCTTCCTTCAGCGTCTTTCCCTTCACCATTTCCGTTGCCATGGAGGAGGTGGCAATGGCCGCGCCGCAGCCGAAGGTCTTGAACTTGACATCGGTGATGATGCCGTTATCCACCTTCAGGAACATCCGCATGATGTCGCCGCACTTGGCGTTGCCGACCGTGCCAACGCCGTCCGCGTTTTCGATTTCGCCTACATTGCGGGGATTGGAAAAATGATCCATCACTTTTTCGCTGTACATAATTTATTTACCTTCCTTTTCCTTCATTGCGTCCTGATAGACAGGAGACATATCGCGCAGCTTTTGAACGATGCCGGGCAGCACGCGCAGCACCTCGTCCACCTCCTCCTCGGTGTTGATATCGGACAGAGACAGGCGCAGACTGCCGTGCGCAACCTCGTGCGGCAGGCCGATGGCCAGCAAGACATGGCTTGGGTCAAGCGAGCCGGAGGTGCAGGCAGATCCGGAGGAGGCCGCAATGCTGCCTTCCACATCCAGCCGCAGGAGCAGACCCTCACCCTCGATATAGAGGACGGAGACATTGACATTGCCGGGCAGACGCTCGGTCGAGTGGCCGTTCAGCCTCGTATAGGGGATGGTGGTCAGGATGCCGTGAATCAGCTTGTCACGCAGGCGGGAAAGGCGTTCCGCGGTCTCCGGCTGATGCTTGACAGCCCGCTCCAGCGCAACGGCCATGCCGACGATGCCCGGCACATTTTCCGTGGAGGCACGCTTGCCGCGCTCCTGTGCGCCGCCGTGCATGAAATTTTCCATGCGGACGCCCTGACGGATGTACAGCGCGCCAACGCCTTTCGGACCGTGGAATTTGTGCGCGGACATGGACAGCATATCCACATCCCAATCGTTGACATTGACGGGAATCGCGCCCATCGCCTGTACCGCATCGGTGTGAAAGGTGATCTTATGAGCATGAGCGACCGCAGCGATTTCCTTGACAGGCTCAATCGTACCGATTTCATTGTTGGCGGCCATGACAGAAATCAGTATGGTTTGGTCGGTGATGGCCTTTTCCACATCTGCGGGCGATACGCGGCCGTATGCATCGACCGGCACATAGGTCACGTCAAAGCCCTGCGTCTTCAGAAATTCGCAGGTATGCAGGATGGCATGATGCTCGATGGCGGAAGTAATAATATGATTTCCCTTGCGGCGATTGGCGTAGGCAAACCCCTTGAGCGCCCAGTTGTCGCTTTCCGAGCCGCCGCAGGTGAAGTAAATCTCGTTTGGCTTTGCGCCGATGCAGGCGGCGACGCGCTTACGGGCATCCTCCAAGGCACGGCGGGCATCCCGCCCCGTGCCGTGAATGCTGGAGGCGTTGCCGTAGCATTCGGTGAAATAGGGCAGCATGGCCTCAACGACCTCAGGCGCGACGCAGGTTGTGCCGGCGTTATCCATGTAAATTCTATCCATGTCACAGGTCTCCTTTTATGTTGCCGGAGAGCATATCTTCCAAAGTGATGCTGTCCAGCAGATTGTTGATTTGTTCCGTGAGGTACTCCCAGACGGTGCGCGTTCGGCAGCCCTCACAGCGCGGACAGGCAGCCTCGCGTCCCGGCTCCAAGCATTCGGACAGTGCCAGCGGCCCTTCCATCGCATCAATGATGTTGCCTACGGTGATGCTCTTCGGCTCTTTGGCCAGCTCATAGCCGCCCTGCGCCCCGCGGACTGTCCGCACAAGCCCGGCGCGGCGAAGCGCGCCTAAGAGCTGTTCCAAATAGTTTTCCGGAAGACCGAGCTGAGCAATTTCCTTGAGCGGCTGGGGCCCATTTCCAGCTTTCTGAGCCAAAAACACCATTGCATACAGCCCGTACTTTCCTCGTGTGGAGAGCTTCAAGACTGTTCCTCCTTCAATCCCGACTTTTTTTATCGGGATTGCGATGAAATCATAGCACGCTGCATTCCGCTTGTCAAGGGGGTAGAAAAATAAAAGGTTAAAGCTGTGAAAAGCTGAGCGTTAAGACGGAGGCTTACGCTTTACAAAAGCGCAGGGGAAGGCTATAATAGGCGCTGAAGAACGATTTAAAAGGAGATGAGTGTCCATGTGGGCAGCACTTGCGGTCTTATCCTCCGTGTTTGCAGCGGCAACGTCCATTCTGGCCAAGGTCGGCATCGAGGGCGTGAATTCCAATCTGGCAACGGCTGTGCGCACGGCGGTCGCGCTGGTGATGTCGTGGGGCATCGTATTTCTTACGAATGCGCAGAAGGGGTTAAGCTCCATTAGCCAAAGAAGCTGGCTGTTTCTTATTTTGTCCGGTCTGGCGACCGGCGCATCCTGGCTGTGCTATTATAAGGCCATCCAGCTTGGCGAGGTGTCTAAGGTCGTGCCGATTGATAAATTCAGCATTGTGCTGACCATCGTGTTCGCCGCCTTATTTCTGCATGAGCAAATCACGGTCAAATCAGCCATCGGCATTGCGCTGATTGCCGCAGGAACTTTTGTGATGATTCTGTGATGCAGCAGATATGTATATGCGAGAGGAGATTCTTTGCCCCGCAAAGAATCTCCTCTCGCACTTTCATCAGAAAATTATTGATCAGCGATTAGAAAACGATATACGGTGCAGAGATTGTCCTCTCCGATTATTTTGAATGCAGACATTACCTGCAAAAACGCTGCTCTTTACCCTTGCTTCACCCATTCTCCCCACGCCTTTTCATCCGCCGAGCCGACGGTGGCCTGACGGCCGTTGCGGACGACGGGGGTAAGCATGAATTGCGGGCATTCCGCAAGGTATTCTATAATGCGCCGGGCATCATCGGTATGCGCAACGGGATGCGACAGAGCGGCAATATTGTTCCTGTCCACAAGCCGGTACGCGCCGCCGGCGGCGCAGGCAAAGATCTCTAATTCTTTAAGACCGGGCGCGTGCTTTTTCATATCCACCAGCTGATATGAAATCCTGCGTTCTTTGAAGAAGCGCTCGGCCTTCTGCACATCAAAGTTTTTCTTAAAAAAGTAGATTTGGATGTTCATGCCTCGTCCCCATCGGTATCCGGCGGCAGCGGGATGCTGTTTGTGCCATCCGCCCAGAGGCGTTCAAGGTTGTAATGCTCGCGGTCATCGGGATGGAAAATATGCACAAGCACCGTGCCGTAGTCCAGAACAATCCAGCGACCCTCCTGAAGCCCCTCGCGGGAGCGCAGCGGAATGCCCGCCTGTGCCATTTTGTCGTCCACCTCTTCCGCAAGCGCCCGTGTTTGAAGAACGGAGCGGCCGGTGGCAATGACCATATAGTCCGTGATGACGGTCAGATGGCCGACATTCAGAATGACGATGTTCTGCGCCTTCTTGTCGCTTAAAACCTTGGCGATCTGCTGAGCGAGGATGAGATGTTCCATGGGATGCCTCCTTTTTTTATATTGATGAGTCTTTGACAATATATCCTAACGGTTTTATGGCTTTGTCAGCGGCAGCAGCGCTGCCGGAACAACGGTTTGCAGCCATGCGGCGGTCGCTTCGGACAGGCGGTTGAATGTGCCGCCATTGGATAAAACATGATTCTTGGTCAGATTTAAGGAAAGCAGCGCGGCGGCAGGAAGACTTTGCTCGGACAACTTCCGCAGACGTTTAAGGCCGGGATAATGCTCACGTCCCGGCTCGGTCGCATCAGAAACAAAAATGCACAATTCCAAGGCGGTCATGTGTGCCCGACCGACGGTGTGATAGGTGATGGCATTCAGCACATCCGCATCCGTGACGCCGTATTCCGTCCGCGCAAGGTAGGCGGAGACAGGACCGTGCAGCATGGCGGGGGAGGACAGCACATTGCTGTCAGTGATGCCTGCATCCTGCGCCAAACGCAGCATTTCATAAAAGGGGAGACACTTTGCACAGTCATGCAGCATAGCTGCCTGAGCCGCCTTTTGCATGGAAATGTCGTGCAGCAGGGCAAGACGGACGGCCTCATGCCGAACACCCAAGGTGTGGCGGAAGCGCTTTTCATTCATGCGTTTGCGCACGGATAAAAGGGCGGCATCGTGATACAGACCGTTTTCGGCAATGTAGGCGGCTTCCTCGGAAAAAAGCTCCTGTGCATCCTCATAGCGGGCGAGGCGGGCACGGATTTTTGCCGAATCAGCCAATTCGCCGGGCATGCTCAGCTCCTGAATCCGCCAGCCGGAGGCAATGCTTTCCGTTGGGAGACAGGGATAACACAGCACATCGCACAGCTCGTTCAGACGGTCGTTTCGGCTGACCAGGTCATAAAGGCGGCGGCTGTCCACAATCAGCGTGGCAGCTTCCGCATGAAAGGTGCATCGAATATCCGACACAACCTCCGCCAAAGGGCGTGCTTCGTCCAGCGCGCAGGGAGACACATGCAGGTGTTTTGTATTGCCGATGGCGAGACGGCACATCTGCAGCCGGTCTGCGCCGGACGCAAAGCCCTTTCCGCCGCTTAAAGGCGCGGCGAGCGGTGTCAGAATCACCTCGGATATGCCCTGCCCCAGTGCGGCTGCAGCCACAGCCAAATGCCCGCGATGAATCGGATCGAACATACCCAGAAAGATTCCAAGACGCATTTTTTCATCTCCCATAAACATTATACAGCATTTTAGGCGCGATGAAAAGAGGATTTTCCGGAAAAAGAAGGCAGGAATTCGGCAGGAAATCGTTGAATATAAAGCCTCATAGGGAGGGGATAAGGCTTGCGGACGGTCAATTATCAACGCGTCATGGAGGATATTGTGCGCAGGGAAGAGGCGGCGGGCAAGCGCCCGCGTCTGCTTCTGCATGTTTGCTGTGCGCCCTGCTCCAGCTCGGTGCTGGAATATCTGTGCGCCCATTTTGATGTGACGTGCTATAACTATAACCCCAATATTTCGCCCTATGAGGAGTTTGAAAAGCGTGTGCGCGAGCTGAAACGGCTGACCTGCGAAATGCCGCTTCCCAAGCGGCCGGCGGTGCTGGTCGGCGCGTATGACGCGGAAAAATTCAATGCGCTTGCCGAAGGATTGGAGGATGTGCCGGAGGGCGGAGCGCGGTGCTTTGCCTGTTATCGCCTTCGGCTGGAGGAAACGGCGCGGGTCGCCAAGACGCAGAACTTTGACTACTTTACGACCACGCTGTCGGTCAGCCCTTATAAAAATGCCGCCAAGCTAAACGCGCTTGGCGGCGAACTGGCGGAGCAATACGGCGTAGAGTATCTATTTTCTGATTTCAAGAAGAATGACGGCTATCTGCGTTCCATTCGTCTGTCGGCCGTCTACCATCTGTACCGCCAAAATTACTGCGGCTGCATTTATTCCAAGCGGCAGGCGGAGGAAAAATTAAAGTAACACCACGGTTGCTTAGCGCCGCCCTCAATTCTGCCGTGTCTTCGAGCCACCTGCGTTCGGTTCGGCAAATCAGAAAATACGCCGCTGTTTTTTCTGTGAATAGAATTAACGATTAACCGATTGTTCCGCGCTGATCCTGCTATCTGCATCGCCCCGAATAAAACAGCCGAAGATTCTGAAAACAAAGCAAAGGCAAAGCAAACTGCCGGTAAACCAATATATGCCTGTCAGCAAATTGGTTGTTCCGTATATTTCCAGAACACCGGAAATGATACTGCCGGTCGTCAGCGTTGCGATTCCGGCGTGTCCGAGCAAGCGGTCAAACCGGCTCGGAATGATTAGCCCTGAAAATAAACTGTAAATCAAGTACGGCAATGTACCGCCGCATAACGGAAAAGCAAATGCATAGAGCATGAAATACGAATAAACCTCATAGCTGAACAATTCGTAAACCGCACCGAATATTGCGCAAAAAACAGCTGCGATTAAATAGACCAGTGCGATTTTTAATGGTCGTGAATTATCGGCCGATGTAGACAATGTCGCTCACCTCGCGTTCTTTTGTTCTGTCTCCGGTAGCTGTCGGACAATTAACGATTTCACCCTTAAAAACCATGCAGGACGAACCGCCGCCATCTAAGTTGTAGGCAATTTCCACATCAAAATACGTCATGACTTCCGCCAATTCCGGAATCGTTAAGCCATCGCTGGCTTCTGTGCGACCGTCCGCAACAACAAACAGATAATGAAGATCATCCGTGTGAGCGATAGCTGTGCGCGGATTACGCGTCTTATCCTTGCCGCGCAGCTCATTTTGCCGCACGGCCACCTCGCCGTTTTCGACAAGCGCAGGTCCGAATGAAAGCACTTGCACAGCGCCGTCCTCCAGCAGGGATTGCAGCGACGTCTCCTGCTCATTGATGATACCGAAAGCTCCGTCCCGATAGATGACCAGATCCTTCTGACCCTTTGAGCGGGCTGTACGGTAAATTACACCATTGCGGAGGACATAGCCCCTTTCCTGCGCCCCGTAATAATCGCCGTTGATGGCAAGAATCGCCTTGTTTCGCTCGGCCATCACAGAAGGCTGTTCCTTAATATTTTTGCCGTAAGCATCCTTTGCCAAGGCCGTTTTCAGCTGTGACGGAGAGGACAGCTGAATCTCCGCGACATAAATATCAGAATCAAAGCCGCGATAAGCCGTTACGGTAACGGCAATGTCACCATCGTCATATTCATGGAGAATGCCGACAAGTGACAAAGGCTCGGCTTCAGCGGCGGCATATCCTTCAGAATAGCCGCTTTCGGCCATGGAATATGTTCGTGTGATGACGAAGGTGTCCAGCAGCAGATAGACCGTAAATGCCATCAATACGACCCCATAAGCGACACCCCAACCCAATACAGTTTTTTTCAAAATAAATTCCTCCTTCATTACAGAGCCTCACGCCGCTCCGAATTCCCGATGATGACGCTCAGATTGCTGTTGCGCACACGCACCGCGTCCATAAAGCCTTTTGGAATTTCGGTGGTCGGGAAGGTCAGATGATAGTGCACCTCAAAGAGCGTTCCCATGCTGACGGAACAGACCTTTTCCATTTCGGCATGAATTTGATATTCTTTAAACACATCGTCCAGCAGATGGTTATAATCCAGATTTTCAGGGATGGTGATGCGCAGCGTTCGCTCACGCGGAGCAGCCGCTCCGAAACGCAGCAACGTCATCGACAGCATAAACACGGCGACAATCACGAAAAAGATGACCGCTGCGGCGATATAGCCCATGCCCAGCGCAAGGCCCATGACCATTGCGCAGAGCAGCGCGGCAATTTCCAGCCCTGTACCGGGCAGGCTGCGGAAGCGTACCAGCGAGAATGCCCCGGCTACAGCAATGCCTGCGCCCATGTTGCCGTTAACCAAGAGGATAATCAGGGATACCGCTACGGGCAGAAGCGCCAGTGTCAGCGCAAAACCGGATGAGTGACGGTTTTTGAACAGAAACACGAGGGCGGTCAGCATACCGAGCACCACAGCGGTCAGCAGGATTGTCAGCAGTGTTCCGATCGTCAGGGGAAGTTGAATAATACTGTTTAACATGAAAGCTTCATCCTTTCAACTTGAGGAAAATGGGCTGCTTTTTCGGCCAAATGCTGCGTGTAGCAGCTGCCCACTTTGGAGCAGGAAACGGGAAAGAGACCTTGTTCACTGAGCATGGAAGCCAACCACAGCGGGGAGCTTTGGGGAAATTTGATTTCCATAATGATTCTGTCTTCCTCCCATATCGGCTGACCCGCGTCTCCGCACCGAAGATCAAGGTCATGGATGCGCCAGCGAAGATTCTGGTCAAAAGTGATGCGCAGATTTCTATCCTCCGTGCCGAAGCAGGCAATGCGGTCATAGCCGATGTAAACCTGCGGGAACGGCTGCCAGTGATACAGAAGCCAGCTAATTTCCTGCTGGGTCTGAAGGTCGGCGTCTGCTATCGTTTCCCCCTGAAAAAAGCGGTAAAGATCGCAGTGCCGAACACAGATGCGGCGTTTGTACACCACATGCTTGTATTTTTTCTTGATTTCGGCATACACGGGAGAGTCCGTCTCCGTTTTGCCATAGCTTCGCAGCCGGAATTTTTCCTTATATTTCGGGTGTGTCAGGGAATAACGAGTCATTAAAAAGTCCGGTGTGTCGAAATAGATGTTGTTGATTGTGTGCAGACCATACTCGTCATCTGTCATGTAAAGCGAAAGCGCTTCGCGTATTTCATGGAATTGTGCGCGGGTCAGCAGATATTTCTTCTCATATCTGCGGAACGTATATTGTATGTCCGTCATTGCACCGCCTCCGTTTTACTGTGAAAGCATCCAGTCCAGCAGTCCTAATTCTTCATCAAGCCATGCCAGCGCCGGAACATCTCTGTGACCGGCATTTTTAAAGCAGGTATATTTTGCCTCCGGATTGACGGCGTTCAGTTCAAAAACAAAATCGATGGATGAGGCGGGATCGACAATTTTATCGTTCTCCGCAACAAAAGCCCATATGGACAGCTTAGACAGAGCGTCTTGTTTTTTCTGCGTAAACTGCACACTGCCGCTCATGGGGACGATACAGGAAAACCGTTCCGGCTCAAGGGCGGCCAGCGCCCATGTGCCGGTTCCGCCCATGCTGTGGCCGGTCAGAATGACACGTTCTCCATCAACGGAGGGGATTGTGCAGACGGCATCAATCAGCGAAAATACCTGCTCGCTGATGCTTTGCCAGCCTTTCTCGTCTTCCGGACACTGCGGAAACAGGACATAGGCGCGGATATCGCCCAGCCTGCCGTTCTGTACATATTGAGGGAACCCATCAGCCCTGGCAATGAGAGAAAGGTCGCTTCCCTTGCCGCTGCCGCCGTGCAGATAGACAATCAGCGGAAGCGTGTCATTTCCGATATTGTTCGGTGTGTAGAGCCAATAGCCCGGCATATGACCGGATGCGGGGTGTGCCGTCATTGTGCCGAAGGAGACGAGTATGGCATCCGCCGCGGCAGGAAATTCCGGCTGCTCCGTCTGCCTTGCTTGCTTTGTTTGCTTTGTTTGTTTTGTTTGTTTTACCTGTTTTGTTTTTTCTGTCAGTTTGCTCTGGGTAACGGGAAAAAACATGATGTTTTCGCTGATTTCACGGCTGTTTGCCTGAGCTGCATTTGTCAGCACAGTCAGCGTTTGGCCTATCTGCAGTGCCGGTGTGCTGACAATGATACTCTTAAACGCTGCCGAAGGAACAAAATCCAGTGTCTGTAAATTATCAACAAACAAAGTGACCGATGTGCCGCTCGGCTGCTGATCTTTCCATTTCAAAGTGACACAGGCTTGATTTTCCGTCTGATTGAATGTCTGTGTATTCTTGCCGTAGCCGCCCGATGCGACCACTGTACCGCCGGCAATGCGGCATTCACAGATTTTCGGATAATCAATGGGCACTTCTTTCATCTCATTGCTGCTGGAAGCAAAGGTTATGCCGCCGGATATCAGGATGCTGCCGTTGGAGTCAATTGCGTCCCCACCGGCTAAGATATGGTGTTCTCCGCCGGAAACGGTGATATCAAAGTCATAGCTTTTCCTTTTGCGTTTTCCGCTTTCTATCTCGGCGGCGGCTTTTGACGCGGCGTTCCAGCCGTCGTCAATGGCGGTTACATTCGTTTTCCCGCCGGCAAACAGGATATGCGCGGCTTCAATGCCTTCATAACTTTCCGTGATGATGATTTGCCCCCCGTTCATGGTGAAAGTATCATCCGCATGAACGCCGTCATCATTGCTTGCCAGTTCAAAAGAGCCATCGGAAATCGTGATGCTTCCATTCGCGTGAAGCGCGTCATCGCGGCTGTTGAGGTTGAACATGCCGGCCAGCACATGTATATTTTGTGCCTTCATGCCCTTGCAGCTTTTTGCCTCGTCCTCATTCCCGTCCGCATCCTCTTCTTCATCATTTGAGCGGACAAGGCGGTCAGCCTTGCGGACAGGCGCTGATAATTCCTTCCGATATTCAGGCAGGCAGCCGCCGCCGGATATGATGCTGTAAATGCCGCCATTGAGGTACAGGTCGGTTTCGGCTTGAACGCCATCCTGTTGGGCGTTGACGGTCAGGCTGCTGTTCAGCATATAGACCCAGCCGCGCTCTGCATCCTTTTGATTGGTGGCTTTGATGCCGTCAGCCTCGGCAGCAGCAGAAACCGTTGCGTAATAAAGCATGACGGAATCCTTGCCGCGAATGGCGTCACCCTTGCTTTCAATGATGATGTTGGCATTGGCTATCGTCAGGCTGCCCTTACTGACGAGACCGTCTTTAAACTGTGCGGTCATTTGCAGCGTGCCTGTACCGTTTATAAACAAATCGGCCTTGGAAAACAGTGCGCCGTTTGGCTCATCCTCGCCATCGGGCAAAGTATAAAGCGGGCTGTCGGCAAGCGTACTCTTTTTCCCCTCAGCCAAGGTCATGACCACTTTGTCCGCCGCCTTAATATACACAGCAGGGCCATCCAAAGAGGTGATGCTGACAGCATCCAGCAGAAGATGCACGTTTGCTCCCGGCGCATCAATTATAAGCTGACCGGTGCAGCTTCCCTGCACTAAAAATATGCCGGATTGAGAAATGGTATTCACACCATCGTGTAATTCTATCATTGTTCTGCATTCCTCCGGCTTGATGGGCGTAATGTTTTCCGCCTTATAATACGCGGAAACATCTGGCAAAGACGCCTCGGCAGCGCACAAAGGGCATACTAAGGCCATGATGAGGAGCAGCCATATGATTCGTTTCAAAACACTTCATCCTTTCATGGGCGGCGATTTTCGGCAAAGCGCCCATAAACATCATACAGAGTCCGCCTGAAAAAAAGCTGAAAATTTGCTTTCAGGTTTCTTTCAGGCATATGATTTACAATGGACGTTGCAGATGCTATGATATAGGAGTACGCCGCGCAGGAGGACAGCATGAAGGTTTTAATTGTTGAAGATGAACGCAGACTTGCCAAGGCGCTGCAGCATATTCTGACGGAGGCCGGTTATGAAGCTGCCGCCGTCTATACAGGCGATGATGGGCTGCACTATGCGCAGAGCGGCGCCTATGATTTGCTCATACTGGATGTGATGCTTCCGGGCATGAATGGCTTTTCCGTAGTGCAGGCGCTGCGGCAAAAGCAAAACCGTGTGCCGGTTCTGATGCTGACGGCCAAATCCGCCATTGCGGATAAGGTGAACGGTCTGGATGCGGGCGCAGATGATTACCTGACCAAACCCTTTGAACCGGAAGAATTATTGGCCCGCATCCGTGCGCTGCTGCGCAGGGGCGACAATGCCGCGGCGGATGAAATGACTGCTTTTGATTTGCGGCTGATGGTAAACACGCATGACTTGGTATGCGGGGAACGCAGCATTCAGCTGAGCAGCAGGGAGTTTCAAATCATGCGCCTGATGATGACCAATACGAAGCGGTACCTGTCCAAGGATGAACTGCTGCTGCGCGCATGGGATATGGCGACAGAGGCAGGCGATAACTGCGTGGAAGCATACATTTCCTTCCTGCGCAAGAAGCTGAGTTACCTGAAAAGCAGCACCGTCATTGCAACATTGCGCAAGGTCGGCTACCGATTGGAGGAAAACGAATGATGCTGCATAAACTCCGTCGGCGCATTGTGCTGATGCTGATGGCGGTGTTTCTTGTGCTGATTGTCGGCGTAATCGGCTGCACGAGCGCCATCAGCGCCCAACAGACAGCGGAACGCCAGAAGCAAAATCTGCGCAGTGCCGCTTTGAAGCCTATGACGCACCGTTACAACGAGCAGCAGACGGAGAGCAATTCCGCCGATATACCTTTTTTTGCCGTGCGCTTCTCTCCGTCCGGCAGCGTGACCTCTGTCTATCGATACGCCTATGAAATTGACGAAAAAAAGGCGACCCGTGCCGCCGAAAGAGCCATACACAGCGGCCATACAAGCGGAGTCCTGCGCGACTGGCAGATGCGCTATCTCATCCGCAAGGACGCCGAAGGCTATTCCCGTGTGACCTTCATCAGCACGGCAGAGGATGCAGCACAGCAAAAACAGCAGCTTTTCTATTCGCTGCTGTTGATTCCTGTGCTTATGCTTCTGCTGTTTGCCTTGGTTGCTTTGCCTCTGTCTCGCCAATTAACCAGGCCGGTTCAAAATGCTTGGAATGCCCAGCGCAATTTTATTGCCGATGCAAGCCACGAATTAAAAACACCGTTGACAGTGATTCTCGCCAACCTGTCCATTCTGCTGAAAAACAGGCATAAGACCATCGAAGACTGCGAGAGCTGGGTTGAAAGCACACAAGAGGAAGCACAGCAAATGCGAAAGCTGGTGGAAGAAATGCTGCTGCTGGCGCGCACTGAAGACGAACAGCAGGCAGCCGCCTTTTCACAAGTCAACCTTTCCGAATTGCTGGAACGAGCAATCATGACTGTTGAGCCGATGGCCTTTGAAAGCAGCGTGACGCTGAACACCGACATCGAAGAAAATGTCTCGGCCGTCTGCAGTGAAACGCATATAAGACAAATGATGATGATTCTCCTTGACAATGCCATCAAGTACGCAGGCTGCAAAAAAATCGTTACGGTTACGCTTGCGAAGAAACAGGAACGGTGCGAGCTGTACGTCAACAATACAGGCACACCCATTCCCGCAGAAGTGCTGCCCCATGTATTTGACCGATTTTATCGCGGTGAAATGAACCGCACAAGCGAGGGTTTCGGTTTGGGGCTATCCATTGCAAAAAGAATCATCCAAATGCATAAGGGAACGGTGCGGGTTTTCAGCAATGAAATGGACGGAACGACATTTATTATCAGGATTCCGACAAAAGGCCGCAGAGTACAGTCATAATGAACAATACATTTTTTTGTCGGATGCGAAACGCAAAAATCGAAGAGTTATTTGCTGTAAATTGAGATTTTTGCAAGAAACAAATACGCGCCGATTGAAACCCCGAAAGAGTCTCCGAGCCT
This sequence comes from Anaerovibrio sp., assembly GCA_963611355.1. GTDB lineage: Bacteria > Bacillota > Clostridia > Christensenellales > Aristaeellaceae > CAVDRM01. The sequence goes on along the minus strand of CAVDRM010000001.1, from coordinate 10,308 downwards.
GCCGAAGGCAGAGCGCCAATGACGCTATCACAGATTGAGATAAGTCAACTGAAAGGCACATTGAGTGTCACCGTCAAATTGCGGAAGTGATGGATTAAACAAGCAGGCATTGACCGAGCGCATCAATGACATCGCCCGTTAAAGGAGAACGTTCCCCTAAACGCGCTGCGGCAAAGCGTGCGGCCATGCCGTGCCACAGGCAGGCGGCCTGCGCACCGCGCATGGGGGAAAGGAACAGCGTTTGGTCGGCCAGCAGTGCGGACAGGATGCCGCATAAAGCATCACCGCTGCCGCCCTTGGCTAAGGCAGGCGCTGCGCCGACATTGAGCGCAAAGGTTTTCCCGTCATAGATGACGGTGCAGGCACTTTTCAGCACAATCAGTGCATTGTATTTTTGATAAAGCTTCTGCGCCGTGCCGAACATATCACGGGCTGCATCCTCCACGGAAACGGAAAGCAGCCGCGCCGCTTCGCCGATGTGGGGGGTCAGGACTGCATTTTGAGGCAGAGCAAATGGCATTTCCGCCAGCATATTCAGCGCGTCTGCATCGAGGACGACAGGTGTTTTTTCATTTGCAAGCAGCTTCAGCAGAGTGCTTCGTGCCGATTCGCCTTGCCCAAGGCCGCAGCCGGCCGCCAGCACATCGTAGCGCGGCGGATGCTGAACGGCTTCATGAATGTCCATGCACATGGCATTCGGAACGGTCTGCTGCAAAATGGGGATGACCTCCTTCGGACAGGCGACTGTGACCAGTCCCGCCCCTGCCCGAAGAGCAGCCTTTGCGGCCATTGCGGCCGCGCCTGCCATGCCCATTGACCCTGCATACAGAAGCACCCGTCCGGCCGTTCCTTTGTGCGTATCCGGCGATCGATGCAGGAGAAGCGCCTTTAACGCGCTTTCTTCCATGATTTCGGCATATGCGCCCGGCCAATTGCCGTTCGGCGCACAGACAGCGGGCAATTGAAGCGGAGCAACGGCCAGCCTTCCCACAAAAGCCTTTTGATTTGTTAAATAAAGCCCGATTTTTGCAAAGCCGAGCGTAACCGTTAGGGTCGCATGAACGCAAAGCGTGGCTTCACCCGTTTCGCCGTTCATGCCGGAGGGAATATCCACACTCAACCTGACGGGTGCGGCGGAGACGTTTATTTGGTTGATTGCTGACGCATTCAGCCCGTCGGGAACGTCGTGAAAGCCCGTGCCGAATATGGCATCAACAATGGCATCAAAGCCCGTTATATCGGGAACGGATATGATAATGCTTGCGCAGTTCGGCGCAAGGGCCTTAAGATACGCTAAATTTATCCGCGCTTCCTCGGTTTTCGGCTCGCCAAGCAGCCAAACCGTAACGTTACAGCCCTTATTCAGCAGCAGACGCGCAGCGGCCAACCCGTCTCCGCCGTTGTTGCCCGCACCGCAGACAATCAGAATGCGCTTATTCTTGACACCGTTCAAGGCATTTTCCAGCGCCTCGACAACGGCCTGTGCAGCCTGCTCCATTAAAAGAAGCGCGGAAACGCCCATGGAAAAGGCGTGCTGCTCCAGCGCCCGCATTCGTTTCGGCGAAACGGCATACTGCATGGCTTTACCCCTCCAATACGCACATGGCGGCTGCCAGCCCTGCCTCGTGCGTGATGCTCAAAAAGGCGTTCTTTACATTTTTTTGCTCCGCGCTTTGCCTGATTGTTCCGCGCAAATCATAATACGGAGCGCCGCAGACATCGTGCAGAATGACTATTTCATCGAGGCTTGTGCTTTGAAAGCCCGTTCCCAGTGCCTTGACAAGCGCTTCCTTGGCGGCGAACATGGCAGCCAGAGAGGAGGCTGCCAGCTTGCCGCGTTCGGCGATATAGGCTCTCTCCTCCTCGCTAAAAAAACGCAGCAAAAAATGCGCATTTCGGAGATTCTCCTCCATGCGCGAAATTTGACAGATATCAAGCCCGATGCCGATAATCATGCCTTTGATGCGATAACGGCGTTGACGATAGCGCGGGCCGTGACCTCGGCCGCTGCCGCGCAGAGCTTGACAAAATTGACCTCGGTATCCACACGTCCCGTTGCCAGGGCAAACAGCGTATCGCCGTCCATTTGGGTATGAACGGGACGAATGGTGCGCGCCAAACCGTCATGCGCCACATCAGCCAGACGGTTTGCCTGCTCCTTGGTGAGCTTGCAGTCCACCGCAACCACGCCGATGGTGGTGTTCGAGCCGGGTGCGGGAATGCGAATCTGCTGCGGCGCGGGGGCGTGACCCCACAGCATCCCCTCGGCGGAAATCTCGGTTCCGTCCGGCATATGCGCACACCCAATCATTTCACCCGTGCGCGGGTCGTAGACATCACCCACGGCATTGACCGCAATGATAGCGCCGACCGTCACGCCCTCAGGCAGCGTAATGGAGGCGCTGCCGATGCCGCTGTCCTGCGGCACGGCACCCGGTACGAGCTTGCCGACAGTCGCTCCCGCGCCGGCGCCCACACGCCCCTGCACAACGCCCTTTCCGGCTGCCATGCAGGCAGAGCGCCCCATCAGGGCGTCGGGTCTTATATGCGCCTGCCCAATGCCTAAATCATACAGCACGGCGGAGGGAACAATCGGAATCAGGGCATCACCCATATCAAGGCCGATGCCCATCTGCTCCAAGCAGCGCATCACGCCGCTCGCCGCCTCCAAACCGTAGGCACTGCCGCCGGACAGCACGACAGCGTGCGCCCGCTCGACCAAATTGCCGGGACGGAGTAAATCCGTCTCTCTTGTACCCGGCGCAGCGCCGCGCACGGACACGCCGCCGACAGCGCCTTCCTGACGGCACAGGACAACGGTGACACCCGTTCGCGCCTGTTCATTTTCCTTTTGTCCGACACGAATGCCGTGTACCTGGGTAATATCGCCCGGAAACATTTGAATGCTCATTTTTCAAAAACACCTCCTGCATTCCGCTGTTTCCCTCGGAGAATGGCTTTGTCCAGCCATTCGGCCAGATTTTCAGCCACCTCCCTGCGGTTGACTTCATTAAACATCTCATGCCGTCCGCCCGCGTACAGCTTGACCGTGATGTCGTTGAGACCTGCCTCCTCAAACTCCTTGGCGGTCTTCAGAACGCCTTTGCCCATCTGCCCGACAGGGTCATGGTCGCCGGACAGAAAGTAAACAGGCAGATCGGACGGCATTTTTTTGAGCCGTTCAACATCGGTCAAGCGGCGGAGACCGCCGAAAAAGTCTGCAAACGCACTGCCTGTAAAGACAAACCCGCAGCGGTCGTCCGCGATATATTTATCCACCTCCTGCTCGTCACGGGAAAGCCAGTCAAAGGAAGTGCGGGCAGGTTCAAATGGCTTGTTGTTGCCGGAAAAAGCAAGCTTGTCTACCAATCCGGCGGGCTTTTTCTGCGCACTGAGCTTGGACACGATTTGTCCGGCAAGACACAGCGGAGCGGAATAAAAGCCTGTGCCGGACAGCACCAGCGCATTCAGCTCATTGCCGTATCGGACAGCATATTCCCGCGCAGCAAACGAGCCCATCGAATGACCCAGCAGCACGAACGGCAGCGCAGGGTACATATCCTTGAGACGGGCGCTGATTTGATGCGCATCCTCGATGAGGCAGAGCCAGCCGTTTTGCTTCGCGAAATAGCCGAGCTCTTCCTTTTTGCATTCCGGCCCGTGACCGCGGTGATTATGTCCGGCCACAATATAGCCGTCCTCGCACAAACGGCGGGCAATCCAGTCGTAGCGTTCAATATGCTCCGCCATGCCGTGCAAAAGCTGAACAACAGCCTTCGGCGCACCCTCCGGCTTCCATACGGTGAGCTTGAGGGAATCGCGCCCCGGAATATCCGTGATGGTAACGATTTCCTTGGTACTCATTCGCTGCTTCTCCTTAAAATTGATAGAGACCGACTTTTTTGTATACCTTGCGCAATGTCTTATTAGCCAGATACTGAGCGCGTTCGGCGTTTTCGGAGGTGATTTTGGCAATCAGCTCCTTGTTGCCGACCAGCGCATGATAGTGCTCCTGAATGGGGGTCAGCGTTTTGACAGCTGCTTCTGCAACGGCCTCCTTCAGCGCACCGTAGCCAAGTCCGTTCAAGGACGCGGCGGCTTCCTCCGGCGTGATGCTTTGAAGCGCCGCGAGGATGGATAACAGGTTGGATACACCGGGCTTGTTCTCCGGGTCATAGCGGATTTCCGCCTCGGAATCCGTCACCGCCCGCTTAAACTTCCTGCGGATGATGTCCGGCTCATCCAGAACGGCCACAAAGCTGTCTTCCGGGTCAGACTTGCTCATCTTGCGGGACGGATCGGACAGGCTCATGATTCGTGCCGTCGTTTTTTGAATGTACGGCTCCGGCAGGGTGAAAACATCGCCGTAGACGCTGTTGAAGCGCACCGCAATGTCGCGGCAGATTTCAAGATGCTGCTTTTGGTCCGCGCCAACAGGCACCAAATTCGCCTGATACAGCAGAATGTCAGCGGCCATCAGCGTTGGGTAGGTGAACAGCCCTGCGTTAATGTTATCGGCGTGTTTGGCACTCTTGTCCTTAAACTGGGTCATGCGGGACAGCTCACCCATATAGGTAAAGCAGTTTAAAATCCATGCCAGCTCCGCATGCTGGTGCACATGGCTTTGGCAATAAATGATGCTTTTTTCCGGATTAAGTCCGGCGGCAATGTACAGCGCTATCAGCATCTGGGTGCGCTTGCGCAGGTCGGCGGGATTTTGCCGGACGGTCAGCGCGTGCAGATCCGCCACGCAGAACAGGCAGTCATAATCCTTTTCCAGCAAAGTAAAGTTGCGCATAGCGCCGATATAATTTCCCAGCGTAATACTGCCGGAGGGCTGAATGGCCGAATAAAGGGTCTTTTTTCTTGCCTGAACGGTCGGTGTCTGCTCCATCTATGTCAATCCTTTCAAATTGGTTTCAAAGATATTTTAGCACAATTTATATTCGATGTAAACTGAAAAATCAGTGTGAATGTGTAGCGAAAATATTGCCTGTGATTGGCTTTTTTGCTACAATAGGCTTGTATTTTCGGAAAGAGGACAGCATATGGACGAAAAAGCATTCAGGGAGCTGGCACAGCGGGCAGTCAAACGAGGCATTCCGCTGTTCAGTAGATTTTTGAATTTGTCCGAGCAGAAAATGGGGGAGATTGCGGCGCAAAAAGAGGTCGCGGCGTTTCGCTTCTTCGGCGGGAAAGATGACTGCGAACGGCGAATTTTGGGCTTCGGTGCGGATGAAGCGCCGGACGAGGCGGAATTTCCGATTGCCTGTCTGATGGCTTCCCCGAAAAATGCGCGTTTTGCCGCGCCGGTTACGCATCGGGATGTGCTTGGCGCTCTGATGGGGCTGCAAATCGAGCGGGAGATGATTGGCGATATTTGCGTTCGGCCGGAGGGCGCGTATATTTTCTGCATGGAGCAAATGACGCAGCATATCATGGACGAGCTTTTGCAAATCGGCCGCACGGATGTACGGTGCATTCGTGCAGAGCCGCCGGAGGGCGCACTTCACCATACTGTTCCCGTGCGCGTACAGGTATCTTCGCCGCGGCTGGATGCAGTGATTGCTCATCTGTTTCATCTGAGCCGCGATGACGCACAGGCGCTTTTTCGTCAGGGACGGGTACTGGTGGACGATGCGGAATGCGAACGGCCAGACTATCAGCTCAAGGAAGGTCAGATTATTTCCGTGCGGCGCTTTGGCCGCGCCCGATACGACGGCATCCTGAATGTCAGCAAAAAAGGAAAACTCAATGCATGCATCGCCTTGTATACAGACGAGGACAATGAGAAGTAATATTATCTGCATCCAATTCAGGATATAAAAAGCGCACAGGCATCAGCCCATGCGCCCATGAAAGACCAATATATCGGCCTCCCATTGTAAAAGGGGTGTCAAAATTTGACACCCCGAATCATTACTTGATTTCAACGGTCGCGCCGACGGCAGCAAAGGTTTCCTTGATCTTCTCAGCTTCAGCCTTCGGAACAGCTTCCTTGATGGTCTTGGGGCAGGATTCAACGAATTCCTTGGCTTCCTTCAGACCCAGACCGGCAACGACTTCGCGGACGGCCTTGATGACCTTGATCTTCTCAGAGCCGGCATCCTTCAGGATGACATCGAACTCGGTCTGCTCTTCAGCGGGAGCAGCGGCAGCACCGGCAGCGGCAACGCCGGCAACCGCAACGGGAGCAGCGGCGGAAACGCCGAACTTTTCTTCAAGAGCCTTCACCAGATCATTCAGTTCGATGACAGTCATCGACTCGATCGCGGAGATAAATTCTTCGTGAGTCATTGAAATATTCCCTCCCAAATTTGAAAGATTCAAAAGTAATTTGTCAGGCGGCGTAAATTATTCCTCGCCTGCCTGCTTTTTGCGGATAGCCTCCAAGACATAGACCAGCTTGCTGATCGGGGCATTCAGGCTGCCAACCAAGCGTGCCAGCAACACCTCGCGGGACGGCAGTGCGGCGAGCGCCTTGATAGCGTCTACATCCAACACCTCGTTACCCATCAGGCCGATCTTGACGGACATATGTTCATTCTTGGACTTGTCGATGAAGTCGCAAACGATTTTGGCGGGCGCAACGGCATCCTTCATGCCGAACGCAAACGCGGTCGGTCCTTCCAGCACATTGTCCCAGCCGCTGATGCCCATGTCGTCCAGCGCACGGCGTACCAGTGTGTTCTTCAGCACACAGTAGTCCACACCCGCTTCGCGGCACTGGGCGCGCAGCTTGGTCGCTTCCTCCACCGTCAGACCGGAATAATGCACGGCGATGACGCTCTGCGCATTCTTGAACTTTTCGGTGATGTCCGCGACGACCTGCTTTTTAATCTCCAGATTTTTGCTCATGTTTCGTTTCACCTGTGTTCCGGCTAAGATTAAAAGAAACCCCTGTGCGTGAAGGCACAAGGGCATGAATGACGCTATCCTTGTTACCTCGGCGGGCAAATTAAGCGTTGACACGCGCCTGCTGTCTACGGCACAGACTCCTTTTGAGCCGTAGATATATTACCACATTGAGGATATGCTGTCAAGCGTTTTTTAAAACTTTGGAACGCCCGACTTCCCGATGATGCTGCACTAGTAACCTATATGAATAAATAGCGGGATGGAAATCCACCCCGCCCAAACGTATTATGCTTAAAATTATTCGTCCTCGTCCTCGTCCTTGACCGCGTTTTCGATGATTTTCTTTGCGGCATCGGAGGGCATCTCCTCATAGCGTTCAAAGCGCATGGTGAAATAACCGCGAGCCTGTGTCATGGAGCGCAGGTCGGTCGCATATTTGAACATTTCACCCATCGGCGCTTCGGCGGTCACGCGCTGAAGGCCGTCCACCTGATCCATGCCCATGATGCGGCCGCGGCGCTTGTTCATATCGCCCATGATGTCGCCCATGTATTCATCCGGAACGAACACTTCGACGTGCATAATCGGCTCAAGCAGCACGGGGCTGGCATCACCGCATCCCTTCTTATAGGCAATGCGGGCCGCGGTCTTGAACGCCATTTCGGAGGAGTCCACCGGATGATAGCTGCCGTCATACAGTTTGGCATGGAGGCCGACCATCGGATAGCCCGCCAGAACGCCCTTGGTGATGTTCTCGCGCAGACCCTTTTCAACAGAGGGGATGAAGTTGCGCGGGACGGCGCCGCCGACGACCGCATCTTCAAATTCAAACTGAATGTTGGTGTCGCCGATGGGGGAGAACTCAATCCACACATCACCGAACTGGCCGTGACCGCCGGACTGCTTCTTGTGGCGGCCTTGGCAGGAAACGGTTTTGCGGATGGTTTCACGATACGGAATTTTCGGGTCATTCAGCACGGCGGCAGCGCCGAACTTAGACTGCAGCTTGTTGCGGATGACATCCAGATGCAGCTCGCCCTGGCCGGAGAGCAGCGTTTCGGTAGTCTCCACGTTCTTTTCCACTTTGATGGAGGGGTCTTCTTCCATCAGACGGGACAGACCGGAGAAAACCTTATCTTCTTCACCCTGCTTGGCGGCGGAGATGGCCTTGGAGAGACAGGGCTCGGGATAATCGATGGGGGCATACTTGATGGGGTTGGCTTGGTCACACAGCGTATCGCCGGAGGAGGTGAGCTGCAGCTTGGACAGCGCGCCGATGTCGCCGGCATTGATGACGGAGGCGTTCTGCTGCTTCTTGCCGCGCAGGAAGAACAGGCCGCCGGCCTTTTCGGGCTTCTCGGCATTGGCGTTGTAGAGCGCCGTGGAGGGGGTCAGCTGGCCGGAGCAGACGCGCACCAGAGACAGCTTGCCGACGAACGGGTCTGCGATGGTCTTAAAGACGAAAGCGGAGAAGGGCTGGTCGTTGGCGCAGGGACGTTCGACGGCATCGCCGGTCTTGGGGTTGACGCCATCGGCCTTGGCGTGCCTGGGGGAATGCATATAGCCGGCGATGGTGTCCAGCAGCTTGGCCACGCCGATGCCCGTCACGGCAGAGCAGGGAACGACGGGGACGATGGAGCCGTCGCGCATTCCGGCGCGGAAGCCCTCCAAAATTTCGTCATGGGTCAGCTCTTCGCCTTCCAGATACTTCATCATTAAATCATCCACAGCGCCGGCGGCCGCTTCGGTGATTTCTTCCATGGCTTTCTGAATCTTGTCGGCAATGTCGCCGGGCACGGGGATTTCCTTGAGCGTTTTGCCCGCGCCCTCATACGCCTTATTTTCCAGAACGTTGACAACGCCCTTGAAGGAAGAACCGGAGCCGATTGGCAGGAGCAGCGGCACGACGCTGGTGCCGAATTTATCGCGCAGCGCTTCCAGCACCTTGCTGTAATCCGCGTTGTCGCGGTCCATCTGATTGACGATGAACATGCGGCAGACCTTATTCTTGCCTGCGTTTGCCCATGCCTTTTCCGCGCCGACGGTCACGCCGGAGACGGCGCCGACCACGATGCCGGCAGTTTCCACCACGCGCAGGGCGCCGAAGGTCTCGCCGATAAAGTCAAAATAACCGGGCACATCAATCACATTGATTTTGGTGCCCTTCCAGTCAATCGGCGCAACGGCGGAACTGATGGAAATGGCGCGCTTGATTTCTTCGGGGTCATAGTCGGAGGTAGTCGTGCCATCCTCTACCTTGCCCTGACGGTCAACTAAGCCGGCAGCGAAAAGCATCGCCTCGGTCAGCGTCGTTTTGCCCTCGCTGCCGTGGCCGAGCAGTGCGATATTGCGAATGTCCTTGGTCTGATAGTCTGCCATGGTGGTTCCCCCTAAAAATGAATTTATATTTGATACAATGCCATCATTACGATGAATTATCGCATACGACCATTATTTTACCAGATAACCGACTACATTTCAAGATTTTCCTTAAAAAGTTTTTGCAAAACGCCGAACGCCTCGTCATTGCCGGAGGTCAGCAGGGTGATACGGCCGTTTTCCACCTGATTATTTAGTAAATCGAGCGCTTCAAGGCGGCGAATCAGCTGATGAATCGTCCCCTCATTGCCGTCGATAATCGCCGTTTCTTCAGAAAAATGTTTTGCAACGGCTTTTTTTAAAAAAACATAATGCGTGCAGCCCAGCACGACCGCGTCAATGCGCTGACGGCGGAAGGGTCGGAACGCGGCGCTCAGGTAATCGTGCAGGGCGGGCGTGTCCATCTCCCCGCGCTCGACAAATTCCATGAGGCCGGGACAGGGCAGGGAAACGGCGTGCCGGCCGTACTTGGCATACAGCGCGGCATATTTTTCTGATTTAAGCGTTCCGGGCGTGGCCAGTACAAGCACCAGCCCGTCCTCCCGCAGCTCGGAGGCGCGCTTCAGCGCAGGCTCCATGCCGATAATCGGCAGGGCATACATGTCTCTCAGTTCTTTGGCGGCGGCGGCGGTCGCCGTGTTGCAGGCGATGACGATGGCTTTCACATCCTCGTTCATCAGCTTTTCCGCGACGTCCCGAACGAGCTGCAGCACCTGCGCCTTGCTTTTCGTGCCGTAGGGTGCATGCAGCGTGTCGCCGTAGTAAAGAAAATTTTCCTTCGGAAGCAGACGCACCGCCGTCTTGAGGACGCTGATGCCGCCCGCGCCGCTGTCAAATATCCCGATGGGAGAATATCGATTCATGGATGTCAGCAAATCCTCCTTTCCGAAAAATGCCTTCAAGCTGTCCTTTTTATCATACGCTAATCGAGGAAAGGATGCAAGAAAATATTTTACGAAAGCACGGAAATCAATTTTATTTAAAGGAACAAAGACAGACGAACAGGTTCAAGGAGGCAATCCAGCATCAGTTTGGACATTGCTCTACTGGAAGAGGTTCTTGCTTTGTATT